>JAABYT010000045.1:13503-18929 GCA_011775625.1 Gammaproteobacteria bacterium
GAGGTCGTTGCGGGAATTGTGCGCCTGCGCGGCGCCGCGCACGTGGATGATGTGCTGGTGGCAAAGGCCAACTGCGGTATTCCGGCGTTCGTCGACGGCACCATCCGCTACGGCGGCACGCCCGAGCTCATGGCCGATTACGCGCGCCTGGCGATCGATGCGGGCGCGCGCATCGTCGGCGGCTGCTGTGGCACGACGCCGGAGATCCTGCGCGCCATGCGCACGGTCGTCGATGCGCACGCGCGCGGGGAGCCACCGACGCTCGACGCGGTGGAACGGCGACTCGGCGCGCTGAGCGCGGGGGCTCGGGGCGTCAGCGGCGGGGCGGGGCGGGCGGCATCGCGACGGGCTTCGCGACGGCGCCGTTGAGCCACGCACCGGGTTGATGACAGCGATGGCGAAAAGGACGAACAAGAGCGCGGCCGTGAACGGCGTCACCGACGGGGCGAAGCGCGCTGCCGGTAAGGCGACGCCCGCGGACACGCCGGCCGTGCGCAGGGCGGCTGCTAAAAAGGTCAGCAAGAAAAAGGCAAAGCGAAAAACGAGCGGGCCGGCGGGCAAGACGCGCCCGGCGCGCGGCAAGCGGGCGGCACAGGTCGCCGATGCAAGCCTCGGCGAGGCGGTCTCACCTCTCTCGGCGGCAGTGCGCGAGATCGAGCAAGCCCTCGAGCGGGCCTCGGAGCGGCTCGCCGATGCCCGCGAGCGTGTCGCGCACGCGGGCACCACGGCGCGCACGAAGCGCACACCGTCGGCGTACGCGGCGGCGGATCGGGCGCGTGAGGCGATCGCGCTGATCAACGAGAGCCGCATCGAGGTGACCGCCCGCCTGATGGCAGCGCGCGACGCCTTGAAGGAGCCGGGCGGCGCGGCGCCCGATGTGAAGGCGCTCGAGGCGGCGCTGCGAGACGCCCTCGCGCGCTACGAGGCGTTTCTCGCGGCGTTCGATCGCAGGGTCGCACGCAGCCGACGCGGCGGCGATCGACGCAAAGCATGAGCGCTGCGCTGCGGCGCCGCAACGTGGCGCCGGCGGTGCCGTCTCGCGTCCTGGCAGACGTCAGTCGGCAAGCGCCGCAGCGAGCACGCGCGCGACGTGCACGGGTTTTCGCGTCGTCGCATCGCTGATCTGATGACGGCAGCTGGTGCCGTCGGCAACGATGAGCGTATCCCGGCAGACGCCGCGAACCGCCGGCAGCACGTCGAGCTCGGCGATTTTCATGGAGACGTCGTAGTGCTCGGCTTCGTAGCCGAATGCGCCCGCCATGCCGCAGCAGGTTCCGGGCACCGTATCGACCTCGAGTTCCGGAACCAGTCCGAGCAGGGTCTCGACCGCGGCCATGCCGGCGAACGCCTTCTGATGGCAGTGACCGTGGAGGAGGGCGCGCTTCTCGGTTAACGGCGCGAGCGGCAGGGCGAGCCGCCCGGCCTCGTGCTCGGCGATCAGAAACTCTTCGAGCAGCATTGCGCGCGCGGCCGTTGTGCGCGTGAGCTCGCCGGGAAGGAGGGCGAGAAACTCGTCCTTCAATGTGTAAAGACACGAAGGCTCGAGGCCGACGACCGGCGCCCCGCGGGCCACGTGGGGCTCGAGGGCGTCGAGCATCCGACGCGCCTCGGCGCGCGCTTCGTCGACGAGTCCGGCGGCGAGGAAGGTTCGTCCGCAGCACAGCGGCCGTTCGCCCTCGGGCGCGGCGGCGAGCACGACGCGGTAACCTGCCGCTTCGAGCACGCGCAGCGCCGCGCGTGCATTCTCGGGCTCGAACCAGCGGTTGAAGGTATCGACCATCAGCACCACCTCTGCACCGCTGCCCCCGGCCGGCCGGTCTGCCGGCCGGCTGCCGAAGGGATCCCGGCGCCATTCGGGCAGCGTGCGCCTGGCGCTCAAGCCGAGCAGCTTCTCGCCGAGGTTTGCGAGCAGCGGCAACCTGTTGCGCAGATTCGCGAGCGGCGCGATTCGGGTCATGCGCGGCGCATAGCGCGGCAGATAGGCGATAAGACGGTCCTTCATGCGCAGACCGTGGCGCTTTCGGTAGTGATGCAGGAACTCGATCTTCATGCGGGCCATGTCGACACCGGTCGGGCACTCGCGCTTGCAGCCCTTGCAGCCGACGCACAGATCCATGGTTTGGTACATGGACTCCGAGGTCAGCGCGTCGGGACCGAGCTGGCCGGTCACCGCCAGTCTCAGGGAGTTCGCGCGTCCGCGCGTCACGTGCTGCTCGTCCATGGTGGCGCGGTAGGAGGGACACATGACGCCGGGATTCGATTTTCGACAGGTGCCGTTGTTGTTGCACATCTCGATGGCGCCGGCGAAACCGCCCCACTCGGACCAGTCGAGCTGCGTCTCCAGGGGCAAGGCCGCGTAGCCGGGCTTGTAGCGGAACAGCGTGCGATCGTCCATCTTCGGCGGGCGAACGATCTTCCCCGGGTTGAACAGGCCGTCGGGATCGAAGCCGTCCTTGACCTCCTCGAATGCGCGCGCGAGGGCGCTGCCGAACATGGGCTCGTGAAACTCCGATCGCACCAGTCCGTCGCCGTGCTCGCCCGAGTGTGATCCCTTGTACTCGCGCACCATCGCGAAGCACTCCTCGGCGATGGCACGCATCTTTCTCGCTTCACTCTCTTCTTTGAGATTGAGGATCGGGCGCACGTGCAGGGTGCCCACCGATGCATGCGCATACCAGGTGCCGCTGGTGCCGTGGCGGGCGAAGATTTCATCCAGTCGCCGGGTATACTCGGCAAGGTCTTCCAGGCGCACCGAGCAGTCCTCGATGAAGGATACCGGCTTACCCTCACCCTTCATCGACATCATGATGTTGAGACCGGCCTTGCGCACCTCCCAGATGGCTTTCTGGAACTCCGTTTCGGTGGCCTCGACGAGGGCATCGGCGAAGCCGAGATCCGCCAAGAGCTCACCCAGGCGCGCCAGCCGCGTCAGGACCTCTTCCCGGTCCTCACCGGAGAACTCCACCAGCAGCAATGCGTCCGGACTGCCTTTGACGAAGCGTTCCAAGGTGGGTCGGAACATGGCGATGTCGCGGGCGAGCTCCATGAGCGTGCGATCGACGAGCTCTACGGCGCTCGGCTCCAGGGCGACGATGTGCTGGGTGGCCTTCATGGCCTCGTAGAAGGTCGGAAAGTGGCAGACGCCGAGCACACGGTGCGCGGGAATCGGCTGCAGGTCGAGCTCGATGTCGGTGAAAAAACCGAGCGTGCCCTCGGATCCCACCAGCAGGTGCGCCATGTTGTGGCCTTTGGGGTCGATGCTGTCGATGTTGTAGCCGCCCACGCGGCGCAGGAGCTTGGGGAAGCGCCGCTCGATCTCCGCGGCCTGGCGCGCACCGAGTCCGCGCATGCGCTGCACCAGGTCGACATAGCGATCGCTCGCAGCGCTCGGGTCGAGGTTGCCCGGCACGTCGGCGAAGCGCGCGCGGCTGCCGTCGGCGAGCAGCGCGTCGATGGCGTGCACGTTGTGCACCATGTTGCCGTAGCGGATGGAGCGCGCGCCGCAGGAGTTGTTGCCGGTCATGCCGCCGATGGTGGCCCGGTTGGCGGGCGAGACGTCTACCGGGAAGAACAGGCCGTGGGGGGCAAGCTGCGCATTCAGTCGATCGAGCACGATACCCGGCTCCACGCGAACCCGCCGGGCGTTCGCGTCGAGCTCGATCACCCGGTTCAGATGCTTGCTGACGTCGACCACCAGTGCCTCGCCCACGGTCTGGCCGCACTGCGAGGTCCCGGCGCCGCGCGGCAGGACCGGAATGCGGGCATCGCGCGCGATGCCGATGGCGGCCTCGATATCGGCGCTGGTCTTCGGCACCACCACGCCGATGGGCTCGATCTGGTAAATGGACGCGTCGGTGCTGTAGCGCCCGCGGCTGAAGGCGTCGAACAGGACCTCCCCTTCGAGCTCGCGACGAAGGCGGGCAGCCAGCGCCGCATCGCCCCGCGCGATGCTTGAAGCGGATACCACGGAAATCGGCTCAGGCCAGGGCCGGACGCTTCGGCGAGGGCTGAGTCTCGCCGCGGGCTTCCTCGACCAGGTAGTCGAGGGCTGCCGCGACGCCCCCGCTCGCGCACGGAATATCCGCCACCTTGAGACCCATCTCGACGCCCGCCAGGGTTCCCGCGAGCATCAGATCGTTGAAGTCCCCCAGGTGTCCGATGCGAAAGACCTTGGTGGCGAGTATGCCGAGGCCGTTACCGAGTGACATGTTGAAGCGCTCGAGGATGATCGATCGCAGCACGTCGGCGTCGTAGCCGTCGGGAACTTTGACGGCCGTCAGAGAGCTCGAGTACTCGGCCGGATTCGTCGCCAGAACCTCGCAACCCCAGGCGCGCACGGCACGGCGCGTGGCTTCCGCGTGCCGCGCATGGCGGGCAAAGACGTGATCGAGGCCGGCTTCGAGCAGCATGATGATGGCCTCGCGCAGCCCGTAGAGCAGATTCGTGGCCGGAGTGTAGGGAAAATAGCCGCTGTCGTTGACGCCCAGCATGGCATCCCAGTCCCAGTAAGAGCGGGGCAGGCCGGCCGACTTCGAGGCTCGCCGGGCCTTGTCGCTGACGGCATTGAAGCCGAGCCCCGGTGGCAGCATCAGGCCTTTCTGCGAGCCTCCGACGGTGACGTCCACGCCCCATTCGTCGTGGCGATAATCGATGGAAGCCAGCGAGGAGATGGTGTCCACCATGAACAGAGCCGGGTGAGCGGTGTTGTCGATGGCTCTGCGCACCTCGCCGATGCGGCTCGCGACGCCCGTGGAGGTCTCGTTGTGAACGATGGCGACGGCCTTGATCGTGTGCGCCGAATCCTCGGCGAGGCGCGCCTCGATGCGGGCCGGATCGGCGCCGGTGCGCCAGTCGCCTTCGAGAAATTCCACCTCCAGCCCGAGCTTTTGCGCCATCTGAGACCACAGGGTGGCGAAGTGCCCGGTCTCGTACATGAGCACCCGATCGCCGGGTGAGAGCGTGTTGACCAGGGCCGCTTCCCAGGCGCCGGTGCCCGAGGACGGAAAGATCACCACCGAGCCCAGGGTCTTGAATATCTCGCGGATCCCCTCGAGAACCTCCAGTCCCAGGCGTCCGAACTCGGGGCCGCGGTGGTCAATGGTGGGTCTTTCGATGGCACGCAGAATGCGATCGGGCACGTTCGTAGGCCCAGGTATCTGCAAAAAGTGCCGGCCGTCGTCAGCGCTCATGGGTGGCAGTCCTCGTTGAAGTTACGATGCGATCGCGGCGGGCGTCATGCCCGAGCGGAGCCCGTATTCTACGCGGAAACGCGGCGCTTGCGTGCCAATTGCCGGGGCGGGATCGATGCGGGCGGGCGAGCGGGTGTGTCGACGGCGCGCCGGACCCCGCCGGCGGGGACTCAGCGCAGCCGCTTCATGCGCGAGAGGCCCAAAGCCAGCAGCGCGATGCCGAGCAGCGCGAGCGTC
>JAABYT010000045.1:18953-29302 GCA_011775625.1 Gammaproteobacteria bacterium
GGCGTAGGCGTCGTCCAGATACGGGAAACCCGTTGCCGGTGATGGGCGGCCGGCATCGCGCAGGCGGGTCTCGGAGACTGCAACCGAGTGGGGCGCTGCAGCGAAGCGGGCGCCATAGGCTGGGTCGCCGAGTGACTCGGCGGCCGGCACGCTAGCGATGGCCGAGGCAGCGAGCGACAGGACGGCCGCTGCACCGACACGCGTGATGAATGGCATCACCGCCAACTCTCCCTCTGCGCTCGCCGCGATGCGAGCCGCTCCGCGATTGAGGTAGAGCAATTCGCGTGCCAGTGGGCGTATGTGAATGGTTTTCAGAGGCTTATCGGGCGCTGCCCACCGCCTTCGTTGCCTTGCTGTAAGTTTTTTCGACAACCGAACAGAGATTTGCCGTTGCGTGAATCCGGCAGCGCCCGCCGGGCAGGGATATTCCCGGCTGTTTTCAGATCGTCGGCGTGCCTCCCCGGCGCGCGCCGATGTGTAAGGAAGATCGACAAATGGCCCCATCGATATTCGTTCACGGGCGCAGACTCGCGTCACAATTGTCACTACACTCAGCAGGACTTCACCTGCTGGAGAGGGTCATGAGCGAGGCGCGCAGCAGGCGCATGGGTGGACGGGCAGCGCGGCAGGCGCTGCGCGCGGCGCCGAAAAACGAAGAAGACAAGGCGGTGCTTCCCGGCATGAGTGGCGGGCGCTACAAGCCGCTGTCGGATTTCGACATCGAACGCATTCATCGTGCGGCGCTCGACGTGCTCGAGCAGGTCGGGCTCTCCGATGCCATCCCCTCGTGCGTCGAGTGCGTGACCGCGGCCGGAGGAATCTACACCGATGACGGCCGACTGCTGTTTCCACGCGCACTGGTCGAGGACACGCTCGCCATGGCGGCGCGTGACATCGTGCTGCACGGCCAGGCTCCCGGCCGCGAGATGGAGCTCAGCGGCTACAAGGTGTACTTCGGCACCGCCGGTGCGGCGGTGCACGTTGTCGACGTCGAGAGCCGTGAGTACCGCGATTCGACGCTGGCGGATCTCTATGACATCGCACGTCTCGTCGACAGCCTCGAGCACATCCACTTCTTTCAGCGGCCCCTGGTGGCGCGCGACATGGTGCAGCCGCGCGATCTCGACGTAAACACCTGCTACGCAAGCGTAGCCGGGACGACCAAGCACGTCGGCAGCAGCTGGGTGCTTCCCGAGCATCTGCAGGAGACCATGCCGATGCTGCACAGACTTGCCGGCGGCGAGGCGAACTGGCGCGACAGGCCTTTCGTGAGCATGTCCTCGTGCTTCGTCGTGCCGCCGCTGAAGTTCGCCGAGGATGCCTGCCGAACGCTCGAGGCGGGCGTGCGTGCGGGCATGCCGGTGCTGCTGCTGGCAGCCGGCCAGGCGGGTGCCACGAGCCCGGCGGCGCTCGCCGGCGCCGTGGTCCAGGAGATCGCCGAGTGCCTGGCGGGGCTCGTCTACGTCAATCTCATCGTGCCCGGGCACCCGGCCATCTTCGGTCCGTGGCCTTTCGTGTCGGATCTGCGCACCGGCGCCATGAGCGGCGGTAGCGGCGAGCAGGCGGTACTGATGGCCGCCTGTGCGCAGATGGGTCGCTACTACGATCTTCCTACCGGGATCGCGGCCGGTATGGCGGATTCAAAGCTCCCGGACGCCCAGTCGGGCTACGAGAAGGCCTACACGAACGTGCTCGCGGGTCACTCCGGTGCGAACCTCGTCTACGAGTCCGCCGGCATGCAGGCGAGTCTGCTCGGTTGCAGCTACGAGAGCTACGTTATCGACAACGACATGCTCGGCGCCATCAACCGCACCGTGCGCGGCATCGAGGTGAGCGACGAGACGCTCTCGGTCGAGGTCATGCGCGAAGTGTGTCAAAACGGACCGGGACATTTTCTCGGCCACGCTCAGACTCTGGGGCTGATGGAAAAGGAGTACGTCTATCCGCTCGTCGGCGATCGCGCCAGTCCGAAGGAGTGGCGTGAGCAGGGCGCAAGCGATGTTTTGCAGCGCGCCCGGCGCAAGGTCGCCGACATCCTTTGCGATCACTATCCGTCGCACATCTCCGAGGCAACGGACCGGGAGCTGCGCGGCATGCTCGACATCAAGCTGCCGCGCGCCAACATGCAGCCGGGCAACGTTCGCTGGAAATAGCGCCGCGCACGCGGAGCTTCAGTTGGTGCCCCCGCTCCCCGACTGCTGCTGCAGGTTCGCCGGGTCAAAGATGTTCTGAAACTGCGACTTGCCGGGCGACTCCACTTTCTCTTCGGGCTGCTCCTGCTGTTTCTGCTGCGCCGGGCTGTCCGAGTCCACCGTCTCCTCCAGGTTGCTGGGTGCGAAGACGTTCTCATAACCCTCGGTGCCTTTCGCTCGCACTTTCGGTGCCGTCGTTGCCGGCGCTGTCTGCACGCCGGGTGCTGCACCTTTGAACATCTCGAGCGACTGGCGCATCTTGGTGCGCTCCCTGGCGAGACGCTGCTTCTCTTCCTTGACCGCGACCTTGCACTCGTCGACGCCCAGGGTGCCGGCGAAGTACACCGTGCCGAAGCCGGCGATGAAAACGAGCAGCGCAATGATCACGGCCGGATCCGCGTAAAGTGCTGCCTGCTGCGCGCGCGTCGCGGTCTCGCCCCTCGCCACGGCTTCCGAGGCTTTCGCCGCCGCCGCCTCGCGACGCTGCAGAATCTCGTAGAAGACGGCGCCGACCAGCGTCAGAACGACGATGACCACGGCGAGCGCGCTGATGGACGGGTTGATGCCGTAGCGCACCTTGCTCGCCAGCACCGTCGTCAAGGTGCTCTCGGAGACGATGGTGAAGACCGTCGTATTGTAGTTCTCGAACGAGGCGAGGAAGGCGAGCACCGCCGCGGAGCCGATGGCGGGCTTGAGGAAGGGCAGCAGGACTTTTCTAAACGCCTGAACGTTGGTCGCGCCGAGATCCAGCGCCGCTTCCTCCTGGGCGGTGTCGAAGCGCTGCAGCCTCGAGATGAAGACCAGCATCGCGTAGGCGGCGATGAAGGTGGATTGGCCGACGATGGTGAGGAAGATGCCGTCGTAGAAGATCGAGTCGTAGCTCGCTCCAAACATGGTGCCGAGGCGATCCCAGAAGACCAGGGTCGAGATACCGAGCACGACGCCCGGAATCAGGATCGGCGAGATGACAACTGTGTAGTACCAGGGGCGTACCCGCGGATTGACCTGGGTCAGCATGAGTGCGCCCGCGAGCCCCATGGGCACGGCGATCAGCACGACGCCGAAGCCGATGAAGAGGCTGTTGCGCAGACCCTCCATCAGCGTCGCATCCTGGGCGAGCACTGCGAACCATTCGACGGTGAAACACTCGAAGGGCGATACACGTGGGAAAGCGGAGCTGTTGAAGGCCGACACGCTCATCAGCAACAGCGGCCCGAACAGGTAGCTGAAGAACACGATCACGAAGCCGATCACGAAGAACTTGCGAACGCGATCGGCGATCACTTGGCGATCTCTCCGAGCTTCACTTTGAAGATCTTCATCACCAGAAGCACGATGAGAATGGTCGACACCAGCAGGATGATGGCGTAGGCGGATCCGCGCGGCCAGTTACCGCCGGTGTTGAACCACTGGTAGATGATCTGCGTGAACCACAGGCTGCTCGGTCCGCCGAGGATCTGCGGCGCGGCCAGTGCGCCGGCGGTGAGCATGAACACCATGGTGCAGCCGGAGCTGATGCCCGGCTTGGCGAAGGGAATTACGACCCGCCAGTGAATACGCAGCCAGGACGCGCCCATGTCGCGCGCCGCCTCGATCTGATTCTTGTCGAGGCTCTCGATGGCGTTGTAGAGCGGGAAGATCATCAGCAGGATGAAGGCGTAGCCGAGGCCCGCGTAGAGCGCGACGTTGTTCGGTATGAAGTCGTATGGCTGGTCGAGGATGCCTGCCCATATGAGAAATGTGTTGATGACACCCGCCGAGCCGAACATGATGCGGAAGGCGAATGCGCGCAGGATCTCGTTCACCCAGAAGGGCACGATCAGCGACAGCACCATCAGCCGGCCCCAGCCACCATGCGCGACCTGCGCCAGGTAGTAGGCGATGGGGTAGCAGAGCACGAGGTCGAAGATGGTGACGAAAAACGCGGCCAGCAGCGTTCTCATGAACACGCCGAGGTCCACGGTATTGAAGCTGCCGGCTTCCTTTGCGCTGCCGTAGAGCATGAACTTGTAGTGCTCGAAGGTGAGAACGTCCTTCGGTCCGCCGATCTCCGCCGGCGGCAGGTTCTTCGAGAGCGAGAAATCCACCATGAAGAGCTGCGGCAGGATGATCAGGATGAACATCCAGAAAGCGACGGCCACCAGCAGGAAGATGCCGAGGGCCATGCCGTTTTTCAGGAAAAAGCGCTGCAGAGCCAGACTCGGGTTCATTGCTTGAATGCTCTCGTCGAGTCTTCTCGAGACGGCCGACTACTCGCCCGCGGCCAGGGGGCCTTCGGGGAGTGCAACGGCCAGATCGGGTGTAAAGCCCAGCGTCACTTCCGAGCCGGTTTCGTGGCCGAGCTCCTGGCCGTCGTTGACCAGCGACATGGAGATGCGCTTCTCGGCCTGGGCGACGTCGAGATAGACCTGCCAGAAATGCCCTTCGAACTCCTGATGGGCGATGCGTGCCCGCACGGTGTTTTCGTAATTAACCCCGTTAGCGAACTTGAGGGACTCGGGGCGCACGAAGACAAAAGCGTCGTCATTGAACTTGAGCGGCACCTCGCCGTTGGTCTTGGTCATGCGCGCCTTGAGTGGCCCCACATTGGTATCGACCATCGCGTAGTCGCCGTCGATCCCGGTGATACGGCCTCGGAATAGATTGTTCTCGCCGACGAAGGAGGCGACGAAAGATGTCGCTGGGTGATCGTAGATATTGTTGCCGTCACCCACCTGCTCGATGATGCCTTCGCGCATCACGGCGACCTGGTCGGACATGGTGAGCGCCTCGCCCTGATCGTGGGTGATGTAGATGAAAGTGATGCCGACCCGCTGCTGGATGGCGCGAAGCTCGGTGCGCATGTGCTGTCGCAGCTTGAGATCGAGCGCTGAGAGCGGCTCGTCGAGGAGCAGAACCTCCGGCTCGGCGGCGAGCGCTCTGGCGATGGCGACGCGCTGCTTCTGTCCCCCGGAGAGCTCGTGCACCAGCTTGTCGCCCTGACCGGGCAGCGCGATGAGCTCGAGCAGCTCGTCCGCCTTCTTACGCCGTGCGGCCTTGCCCATGCCTCTCACCTCGAGGGCGAAAGCGATGTTCTCCCACACGGCCATGAGCGGAAACAGGGCCAGGTTCTGGAAGATGAGCGCGGTGGGGCGCTTGTTGGGACCGATGCCGGCCATGTTCTGGCCGCCAATCTTGATCGTGCCCTGGGAAGGTTCGAGAAACCCCGACACGGCGCGCAGCAGCGTCGTCTTGCCGCATCCCGATGGGCCGAGGAAGCTGAAGAACTCGCCTCCCTCGATGGTGATGTTGACGTCGCGCGCGGCGACGAAATCGCCGAACTTGATCCAGACGTCGTTCAATTCAACGTCAGCGCTCATGGTGCTTCACCCTGGGCGGTGTCAAAAGTCGAAAAAGGCGGTAACGTGCGTCAACTTGACGGGTTTGCATCCCATTCTCATGTTGCCGTTTACGCACCCGGCGCGTCACGGCGAGGCGGGCATCCGAGACACGGGTCCCCGGGCCGGGCGGCCCGGGGACATTCGCTCATCGCATCAGGCGTTGACGAATTTGTTGCGGTACTCCGTGCGGATGTCCGCATACCACTGCGGCTCGGCCGGCCACGGGTTCAGGTTCTTCAACGCGTCGCCGGGATAGGCCTCGGAGAAGTTCTTTGCGTACTGTGCGCTCGCGAACTTGTCGGCACCGAGCACGGCGGAGTTGTAGCCGTGCTTGTCGATGGCCCGACCGGCGGGCTCCGGCAGGAACACGTGCTCGATGAACGCGTAGATCTGGTCGATGTTCTCCGCGCCCGTCGGCACGGACATGCCGTCGACCCAGGCGAGCGCGCCTTCGCGCGGCGCCTGGTAGGTGACCGGCTCGCCCTGGGTCTTCAGCGCCAGCGGCGGTCCGTCCCAGGTCTGTCCGACGAGCACGCCCTCGTTCAGCAGGCCGTTCTTCTGGCTGTCGGCGTCGTTCCAGAAGAGCTTGATCTGCGCCTTGTTGTCGATGCAGAACTTGGTGATCTTCTCCCACACCGGACGCATCTTCTCCTCGCTCTGGTAGGCGCGCCAGCAGTCGCCCGGGTTGAGCTTGCCGATGGTCTCCAGGTACAGCCCGGCACCGAGCATGCCCGAGTGCGGCCGCATCATGGTCTTGCCCTTGACCTCCGGCTGCCACACGTTGCCGTAGCTCGGAAGGCCGCCCGGCGGCGAGTACAGGTCGGTGCGCCAGGCCATGGCCTCGGTGCCCCAGATGTGCGGCAGCCAGTGCACGCCCTTGCCTTCGAAGTTCCACTCACTCTCACCAATGCGCAGCATCGCGCTGTTCACGGTGGTGGTGTTGATACGATTCATGTCGAAGGGCTGAATGAGCTTGAGCGGCGCCCACTGCAGCGAGCGCACGTTGGTCGGGCTGATGATGTCGAAGCCGCGGCCCTTGGTGGCCTTCATCTTGTTGATGATTTCCTCGTTGGAGCCGATGCCGGTGTAGTTGACCTTGATGCCGGTCTTCTTGGTGAATCCCTCGATCCACTCCGGTGGCAGATAATCAGACCACATGAGGACGTTGATCTCGCCCGAGGAGGCGAGGGCCTTTGGACTGATGATCCATGGTCCGGCCGCGACGGCGCTGAATGCGGCCGCGCCCTTGAGTACAGACCGGCGCTTGACCGTGGCCGGCGTCTGTTTCTTGTCGGACATAGTTATCCTCCCGAATTTCCAGGGTGAGTATGAGAAAGCTCTGGCGCCGGACCAGCGTGGACGGGCACCCACGCCAAAAGCAGATTATTCGACTTCTCGTGCTTGAGCGTTCCATTTGACCGCACGCATTGGCAGGGGTCAAGACAGTCCATGGATCCAGTCTCTGGACCGGTTCGGGTCCGGAGTCGGGGCGGATTCCAGGCCGGGGGAATGACCGTTTCGTGACGCGCAGGGGCGGCTCAGGGCGACTCAGGGCGACTCAGGGCGACTCAGGGCGACTCAGGGGGGGCTCGCCCAGGAAGCCTTCGGCGGCGGCCCGTCCCTCGCTGCGGCACCAGCCGCGGAAGCCGCCGAGTCCGCGGTTCTGCCACTCCCAATGGGCAGCCTGCCAGGCCTCGCCGCGCACCGCATCGAGGGTTTCGCGATCGACGTCGGTATCCTCGAGGATGCGTGCGACGCGGCGCTGAAAGCCGGCCGCCACCGCGTGGGTGACGAGACTGCAGTAGCCCGCCACCTCGAAGGCGTAGTAGGCGTCGCGCAGGTCCGCGCGCGTGGCGCCGTCCAGGGCCGATGCCGCGGTCGGCACGAGCAGCGTCAAGGCCCCGACGGCGCGGGTGAGCCGGCGCCGCGGGCTCACACGCGGCCGCCCTGCACCTGATCCGCGCAATCGATCGGCTCGGCCTGGGCGATGCGCGCCGCGACCGGCGTCGATCGGACCGGCATCGCCTTGTAGGCGTTCTGCTCGTCCAGGGGCACCGCGGCGCGCCGCGTCATGCGGTAGAGCGCAAACACACCGATGGCCGCGTGCACTGCAAACAGGCACCAGAAGAATCCGGGCGGACCGAGGAGCGACATGAGCACGGCGGCGAGGGTCGGCCCGATGCTCGCGCCAATGCCGGCGACCAGTATCAGCGTGCCGCTCGCCGCGACCATCTGTTCGGGCTGCAGGTGGTCGTTGGTGTGCGCGATGCAGAGCGAGTAGATGGGAAAGGAGAGACCGCCGAAGACGAACACCGTCGCCATGATAATGAGCATCGAGTGCGTGCCGGCGAGGGCGCCGACGAGCGCTGCGCCGGCGGCGAGCAGCGTCGTCACGGTGATGACCCTACGGCGGTCGAAGAGATCGGAAATGTGCCCGACCGGCCACTGCAGCGCCATGCCGCCGGCGAGCGCCATGGCCATGAAAACAGACACGTCGACGACACTCAGGCCGATGGTGCGCGCGTAGACGGCGCCCATGCCGAGCAGCGCGCCCTGGGCGATGCCGACAATGAGGCATCCAATGACGCCGAGCGGGGAGCTGCGATACATGGATCGCCAGCCGACGCGGGCCGGCGTCTCGAATTCCGGCGCGCGGCCCATACTGAGCGCGATCGGCACGAGCGACATCGATACCAGCACCGACAGCAGGATGAACAGCTCGTAACCGGCCGGACTGGCGGCGTTCAATAGAAACTGGCCGACGGCCATGCCGCCGAGCACGATGACCATGTAGACCGACAAAAGCTGTCCACGGGTTTCATTGGTCGCGGTGTCGTTGAGCCAGCTCTCGACGACGACGTAGAGCCCGGCGACCGCGAATCCGCTCACGATGCGGATGGCGAACCAGGTAAACGGTTCGACGAACACGCCGTGCATGAGCGTTGCCGCGGAGAAAATCGACGCGAGCGCAGCGAACACCCTGATGTGGCCGACATTCTTCACCAGCCGGGGCCCGGCGATCGAGCCGATCAGGAAGCCGACGTAGTAGCCGGTCATGACCACACCGGTGGTCGGCGTGGAGAAACCCTCGAGCGTGGCACGCACGCCGAGCAGCGTGCCCTGCAGGCCGTTGCCGAGCATCAGTAAAACCAGACCGAGCAGCAGGGACCAGGCGCTGCGGATGGCTGCCATCATGGACATGCGCGGCTCTACTCGGCTCACCCACTGCGGGTCGTGTGGGCGGGCTTATACTCCAAACACCGGCCCTGCGTCGAGCGCCGGGCGCGGCGCCGGATCAGCGTTTGCGGGCCTGCTCGCGCAGCGCGCTGAGCGTCGTGCGGGTGCTGATGACGTCGGCATCGATGCAAAGCTCGATAACCGCCACCTTGCCCGCCTCGAGCGACCTCTCGAACGCGTCGGCAAACTGTTCGGTGCGGGTCACCCGCTCGCCATGGGCGCCGAATGTTCGTGCCCAGGCGGCGAAGTCGGGATTGCTGAGCGAGGTGCCGTGCACGCGCCCGGGATAGTCGCGCTCCTGGTGCATGCGGATGGTGCCGTACATGTTGTTGTTGATGACCAGGACGATCGGATCGATGCCGTAGTGAATGGCGGTGGCGATCTCCTGACCGGTCATCAGCATGCCCCCGTCGCCGACGAAGGCGACCGCCGGGCGCTCGGGATGGACCAGCCGCGCGGCGACGGCAGCGGGCACGCCATAACCCATGGAGCCGTTGGTCGGGCCGAGCTGGGTGGGGTAGCGGCGGTACTGGTAGTGCCGGTGCATCCACGTGGAGAAGTTGCCGGCATCGGTGGTGAGTATGGCGTCGTCGGGCAGCCGCGTGCGCAGGTGCGCCATGACCGCGGCCATGTCCAAATCACCCGGCAGCCCCGCGGTGGGTTTCAGATCCTCGAGATAGGCCGCGCGCGCGTCGGCGGCCCACGCGTCCCAGGCGCTGTGATCCGCCGGCGTCATGGCGCGGGCCTCGCGCAGGAAATTCTCCACGCCCGCGCAGACTGGCACATCGGCGTGATAGACGCGCCCGAGCTCCGACGGGTCCGGGTGCACGTGCACCAGGCGCTGCGCCGGGCGCGGCGCGCTCAGCAGGGTGTAGCCCTGGGTGGTGGCCTCGCCGAGGCGCGCGCCGATGGCGATGATCAGGTCGGCACGACGGATGATTGCGGCGATCTCGGGGGACGCACCGACGCCGAGCGGCCCGATGTAGCAGTCGTGGTGATTGTCGAGGCGGTCCTGGTTTCGGAAGGCGGCACCGGTGGGCAGCCTGTTGGCCTCGACGAAACGGCGCAGGTCGTCGCAGGCCTGCGCCGACCAGCCGCCGCCGCCGGCGATGACCAGCGGGCGCTCGGCCGCGCTCAGCAGCGCGCGCATGGCGTCGATGGCGCCGGGCGCGACGCCGGGCTGCACGCGCCGGTAGGCGTCGGCATCGGCGACGCGCACGCTGTCGCGCAGCATGTCTTCGGGAAGCGCGAGCGCAACGGGACCCGGGCGCCCGGAGCAGGCGCGATGCATGGCCTGGCTGACGAGCTCCGGGATGCGCTCGGCGCTGTCCACCTGCGCGACCCACTTGCACAGCGGGGCGTAGAACGTGTGGTAGTCGATCTCCTGGAACGCCTCGCGGTACTCGTGCGCGCGCTCCACCTGACCGATGAGCACGAGCATGGGCGTCGAGTCCTGGAAGGCGGTGTGCACGCCCACCGAGGCGTTACAGGCCCCCGGTCCGCGGGTCACCATGACCACGCCCGGCTTGCCCGTGAGCTT
>JAABYT010000045.1:29314-31161 GCA_011775625.1 Gammaproteobacteria bacterium
AAGCGCATCGAGAGCGGCCAGATAGCTCTCGCCGGGGACGCAGAAAACGGTGTCGACGCCGTGGATTCTCAGGGCATCGATGAGCACTTGCCCGCCGTTGCGCGGGGTCGGGGCATCGGTCATGAGCCAGGGTCCAGTGAACGCAGTGGCAGGGATTCTGCGGCCTGCGGAGGCGAAACGCCATGGGGTATCATGCCGCACACGCATGCAACGATGACCGGGGGGCGTCGTGAACGATAGCCGCGATCACACCGAACCAATGGTGCAGCCCCGCTACACGGGGCTGCCCACCTTCATGCGCGCGCCCTTCAGCGACGATCTGTCCCAGGTGGACATCGGCCTCGCCGGCGTGCCTTTCGACGGGGGCGTCACCAACCGCACCGGCGCGCGCCACGGGCCGCGCGAGATCCGCAACCAGTCGAGTCTGATGCGCAAGATCAATCAGTCGAGCGGCATTTGCCCCTATGACCTCTGCCGCGTGGCGGACATCGGCGATGCCTGGGTGCAGACGCCGTTTCACCTGGAATCCAGTCTCGACGAGATCCAGGCGTTCTTCGAGCGGGTGCACGCGGCCGGTGTCGTGCCGCTCGCCGCGGGCGGCGATCACTCCATCACCCTGCCCATCTTTCGCGCCATTGCCAGAGAGCGACCCGTCGGCATGGTGCACATCGACGCCCACTGTGACACCGCCGACGACTACCTGGGCTCCAAGTTCCACCACGGTGCCCCGTTCAGGCGCGCGGTGGAGGAGGGCCTGCTCGACCCGAAGCGCACCATCCAGATCGGTATCCGCGGTGCCTTGAGTTTCCGCGATCTATGGCAGTTCAGCCACGATACCGGCATGCGCGTCGTTTACATGGACGAGTTCTACGAGATCGGCTACAAGGCGGTGCTCGAGGAAGCGCGCCGGGTGGTCGGCGACGGGCCGACCTATATCAGCTTCGACGTGGACGGCCTCGACCCCGTCTACGCGCCGGGCACGGGCACGCCCGAGGTCGGCGGGCTGACCACCATCGAAGCGCAGCTCCTGGTGCGCGGGCTGCGGGGACTCAATCTGATCGGAGGCGATGTGGTCGAGGTTGCACCGCCTTTCGACCCGAGCGGCAATACCGCGCTGGTTGGCGCCACCATGATGTACGAGATCCTGTGCGTGCTCGCCGATTCGCTGGCCACGCGTCGGGGGGGCCGCCAGGGACATGCATAGCAGGCCACCCGCCTGGGACGCCCAGGTCACTTTCTGCTACACGACGGATTTCGAGGCGACGACGCACTTCTACGAGTCGCTGCTGGAGCTGCCGCTTGCGCTCGATCAGGGCGCGTGCCGGATCTATCGCGTGCGCGACGGTGCTTTCATCGGCGTGTGCCGGCGCGACGTGGCGCCGGAAAGCGACGGCATCATTCTCACGCTCGTAAGCGACGACGTCGACGGCTGGTATGCGCGCCTCGAAGCGCGCGGCGTGGTCTTCGAGAAGCCACCTGCCTTCAACCCGAAATTCAACATCTATCATTGCTTCCTGCGCGATCCGAACGGATATCTCATCGAGATACAGCGCTTCGACGACCCGGCATGGAAAGCGCACGGTGATGGCTGAGGGCCGGCGGTCGCGATCGCTCCTGCTCGTCGTCGATGTCCAGAATGGCTTCATCAACCAAGCCGTTTGCCCGGGACTTCGAGCGTCATCTCGAGGCGCGCGAGGCCTGGCTGCTGTTGCTCGGAAGATGCGTCGCTGCGCGACAGCTCAAGCGGGTCGCGGACTTCGTTTAGACGCGGTCTCCCTCCAATGACACCATAACCGGACATTCATGCGACTCGAAGATCATCGCCTGCTGACCGGTCACGGCCGCTT
>JAABYT010000045.1:31178-48075 GCA_011775625.1 Gammaproteobacteria bacterium
CCCACGCCCACGCGCGCATCCTGTCGATGGACGTCGAGGCCGCCCGCGCTGTCCCAGGCGTCGAAGCGGTCTACACGGCCGCGGATCTCGAGCGCGACGGCATCGGTGCGCTGCCGTGCAGAACGCCTGTGGTTTCGCGCGACGGATCACCGATGCAGGCGCCGGATCGCACCGCGCTCGCGGAATCGGTGGTGCGCTACGTTGGCGACGGTGTCGCCTTCGTGGTTGCACGCACCCCCGAGATCGCCCGCGACGCCGCCGAGCTCGTCGAGATCGATTACGAGGCGCTGGATGCCTGCACCGACGTGCGCGCGAGCCGCGAGCGCTGCTTCGATTGGGAGAAGGGCGATGCGGGCGCGGTCGAAGCCGCATTCGCCCGCGCGGCGCGCATCTGCACCATGGACGTCGTCAACAGCCGCGTGGTGATCAATCCTATCGAGACGCGCTCGGTGGTCGCGGACTACGACGCACAGTCGGGACGCTACACGCTCTACACCCAGTCCCAGGGTGTGCATTCGCTGCAGAAGGCGCTCGCAGAATCGGTGCTCGGTATCGAGCAGCATCGCCTGCGCGTCGTTACCTACGATGTGGGCGGCAGCTTCGGCATGAAGATCTTTACCTATCCCGAGCAGGCGCTCGCTCTGTACGCGGCGCGGCGCCTGGAGCGCCCGGTGAAATGGGTCGGCGATCGCAGCGATGCCTTTCTCACCGACACCCATGGCCGCGACCACGCGCATCATGCCGAGATCGCTCTCGATGCCGAAGGTCGTTTTCTCGCCCTGCGCGTTCACGTGAAGGCCAACCTCGGCGCCTATCTTTCGAGCATCGCGCCGTTGATTCCGACCGATGGGCTGCAACGGGTCTTCGGCCATGTTTACGCCATTCCCGCCCTGTACCTGCGGGTAGAGGGTATGCTCACGAACACCACACCCATAGACGCCTACCGGGGTGCGGGCAAGCCGGAGATCGTCACCACCGTCGAGCGCCTCATCGATTGCGCCGCGCGCGAGAGCGGCATCGATCGCATCAAGCTGCGTCGCATCAATCTCGTGCCGTCGTCGGCCATGCCCTACTCGGCCTTCGGGCGTGTCTACGACTGCGGGGATTTCGAGGCGGTCATGGATCGCGCGCTGGCGCTCTCGGACTGGGCCGGCTTCGCCGAGCGCCGCGCGCTCTCGCAGGCCCGCGGCGATCGCCGCGGCATCGGCCTCGCCCTGTATCTGCATGCAACGGGCGGCAGCCCCGTCGAGGTGAGTCAGGTGGAGCTGACTGCCGAGGCGGTCGTCGTGCGCACCGGCACGCAGTCGAGCGGGCAGGGCCACGAGACGGTTTTTGCGATGCTCGTCGCCGAGCGCCTGCAGATCCCCATCGAGCAGGTGCGCGTCGTCCAGGGCGACACCGATGCCATTGCCAGCGGTGGTGGCACCGGTGGGTCGTCGTCGCTGCCTATCGGTGCGACGACCATCGTGCGCGCGACCGAGCAAATGCTCGAGCAGGCGCGTGCGTCGGCCTCGGATATGCTCGAAGCGGCGGCGCTCGATCTCGAGTATGGTGAAGGACGCTTCACGGTCAGCGGCACCGATCTTTGCGTGGGACTTTTCGAGATCGCGAGTCGCCTCCGCGAAGGGGAGCCGCGCTCGTGCGTCGGCGAGACCGCCTTCGAGGGCGAGCACGGCACCAATCCTAACGGCGCCTACGTCTGTGAGGTGAGCATCGACGGCGAGACCGGGCACGTGCGCATCGAGGCGTTCACCTGTGTCGACGATCTGGGCACCGTCCTCGATCCCGCCATAGCCACCGGGCAGGTGATCGGCGGCGCGGTGCAGGGAATCGGCCAGGCACTCCTCGAGCGCACCGTCTACGATGAGGAGAGCGGCCAGCTCCTTTCGGGATCGTTCATGGACTACGCGCTGCCACGCGCCGACGATCTGCCGGCGTTCACGTCGGTCCTGACCGGCGAGCCGACCCGCAACAATCCTCTCGGCATGAAGGGAGCCGGTGAGGTGGGTCCCATCGGTGCGCCGGGCGCGGTCATCAATGCCGTTGTCGACGCCCTCGGTGGACGCGACTTCGAGATGCCGGCGACTTCGGAGCGCATCTGGAGGGCGATGCATGATTTGGGTGACTGAATGGGCGGCTCATCGATGAGTGACGAATTCGATTCCACGCAGCGGCCGTTCCGTTTCTTCGACAACCGCGAGAAGTACCTGATGTTCGTCACCACCTGTGGCGAGAAATGGGCGATCGCGGAGCAGGTGGGTAGTGAGATAGCGAACATTTCGCCGCGCCCGCCGGCGTTGAATCTTTTCGATGCGGGCACCGGTGACGGCACTGTCCTGGCGAGCTCGCTCAGGCGTCTGCACGAGGCGTTCCCCCACGTGCCTTTCCTGGTCGTCGGCAAGGAGATAAGCCTCGAGGATCTGCGCTTGACGCTCGAGAAGCTGCCTGACCGCTTCGCCGAGCATCCGCAGATGGTGGTGGTCATGACCAACATGCACTACTCGGAAGCGCCGCGCCTTTGCCCCAACACGAAGGCGAAGCAGGCGGCGCTCAACTGGCGCGACTGTGCCCTCGATGGTTCCACCTCCCACGAGTTCGAGACCCAAATCAACGCCTTGAGGCCGCTGCTGCGGGACTGGTGGCAGGTGCGCACCAGCGACAAGACCGGCAACCCGCTCTACGAGCAGCCCTCGGTGCTGGTGCTCTACCGCGCCGATCAGAAGTTCGTGCTGGACGCGGTGATCCCGCGCCGCGGCGCCTGCGATCTCGACTACGATCTGATCATCGCCGCGCAGCCCTACCGCGCGCGCCACCCGGTCGAGATCAAGGTGCGCACCGTGCTGGCGCCGCTCGCTGCGGCACTCGCTCCGGGCGGGCGCATGATCACCATTCAAGCGACCGGCCAGGATCCGGGCATGGAGATCATCCGCGCGGTGTGGCCGGGCGAGCAGCCGTTCCAAACTCCGGGCCCGATGCTGCTCGAGGCGCTGATGCCCTGTCTCGCGGAAAGCTTCCCGGATCGGCGCTACAGCGCCGACACGCAGCGCACGAACCTGTTCCGTTACGGCCTGCACGTCATGCCTACGGAGATTCGAGAGCACATCGGCACCTCCACGCTGCTGGCGGCGTGGAATGCGGCCGTCTACGTCGCCCAAATCGACGACCGCCAGGTCACCGCGGCGATGACCGGCAGCGCATACCTGGACGCCACCGCCGAGGTGCTCGCCCGGCACGGCGGCCTGTGGTTCATCGACGAGTCCTTCGTCGTCAGCCGGCAGACGTAGCGCGCAGCGACAGCCGGGGCGCCCATGGTGTTCGCGCCTCGCTTCGGCCCGAGCCGCGGGCGTCCCTCGCCCCGATCCCGAAAATGGATTAGAGTCGGGCGTCCCGAGGGAAGGAGCCGAGCATGCACAAATCACTCCTCATCGATCCCGAGAAATGCACCAGCTGTCTGCAGTGCGAGATGGCTTGCTCCTTCGAGCACGAAGGCGTGTTCAATCCGGCGAAGTCGCGCATCAAGATCTTCGAGTTCGAGCACGGGCGGCGGGCGATTCCCTACACCTGCACCCAGTGCGCCGAGGCCTGGTGTCTTTACGCCTGCCCGGTCGAGGCCATCAGCCTCAACATGGAGACGGGCGCCAAGGAGGTCGCCGAAGATGTCTGCGTCGGGTGCAAGGTGTGCACCATCGCCTGTCCTTTCGGCACCATTAATTACAACCAGGACACGGGGAAGGTCATCAAGTGCGATTTGTGCGGTGGCGATCCCCAGTGCGCGGCGGCCTGTCCGACGGGCGCCATCACCTACGTGGATGCGGACTGGACCGGCTATGACCGCATGCGCGAGTGGGCGCAGAAGACACACAGTCAACCGTCGGCCTGACAGGAACACAATCCATGAGCTGGCAGAAGAAAATCCTGCGCGTCAATCTGAGCGAAGGCTCGTCGTCCATCGAGCCGCTCAACATGGAGTGGGCGAAGGCTTATCTGGGTGAACGCGGTCTCGCCTCGAAGTACCTCATGGAGAGCATGGACCCCAAGGCAGATGCCATGAGCCCCGAGAACGTGCTCATATTCGCCACGGGGCCGCTGACGGGAACCATGGCATCGACGAGCGGCCGCTACGCGGTGGTCACCAAGGGCCCCCTCACCAACGCCATCGCCTGCTCGAACTCCGGCGGAAAGTTCGGCGCCGAGCTCAAATTCGCCGGCTACGATCTGCTGATCCTCGAAGGCAGGGCGCCCGACCCGGTCTACCTTCATATCGTCAACGACCACGTCGAGATTCTGCCTGCGCGCGAGCTCTGGGGTTGCACCGTGTGGCAGACCGAGGAATGGATCAAGGCCCGCCACCAGAATCCGCTTTTGAAGATCGCGTCCATCGGTGTCGCCGGCGAGCGCGGTGTGCGCTTCGCCTGCGTGGTCAACGATTTGCATCGCGCGGCGGGACGCTCCGGCGTCGGCGCGGTCATGGGAGCGAAAAATCTGAAGGCGGTGGCCGTACACGGCAGCGTCGGCGTGACCGTCAAAGATCCGAAGCGCTTCATGAAGGCGGTGGCCGAGACCAAGGATCTGCTCGAGAGCAGCCGTGGCCGCAAAGGGCTGACCAAGTACGGCACCAACGCCATGATGGACACCATGCAGGAGTTCGGCGGTCTGCCGACGCGGAACTTCCATGAAGTGCAGTTCGAGGGCGCCGACAGGGTCAACGCGCGCGCCATGATGACGTCGAAGCCGAACGGTCACGTCAATCTGCTCACCAACAAGGCCTGCTTCGGATGCACCATTGCCTGCGGGCGCATCGCGCACATCGACGAGCGTCATTTCACCATCGTGAATCGCAAGGAGTACTGGCACGCCTCCGGAGGTCTCGAGTACGAGACCGCATTTGCGTTCGGGCCGCTGGTGGGTGTCGATGACATCGATGCGCTCACCTTCGCCGGCTTTCTCATGAACGAGCACGGCATGGATCCGATCTCCTTCGGCGGCACGCTGGCGGCGGCCATGGAGCTCTACGAGATGGGCGTCATCGGCAAGGACGACACCGACGGCATCGCGCTCGAGTTCGGAAACGCCGAAGCGCTCACCGTGATGGCGGAGAAGACCGGCAAGTACGAGGGCTTCGGCCAGATTCTCGGGCTCGGCTCGCGGCTCATGTGCGAGAAGTACGGGCATCCGGAGATCTCGATGTCGGTCAAGGGCCAGGAGTTCGCCGGCTACGATTCGCGCGCCATGCAGGGCATGGGGCTCGGCTACGCGACCTCGAACCGCGGTGCGTGCCACCTCAAGCACGATGTTTTCGCCGAGGACATGGAAGATCAGAGCGGCAGGGGCAAGGCGGTGCCCTGTAAGGAATCCCAGGATCGCGTCGCCATGATCGACTCGACGGGCCTGTGCCTGTTCACCACGGCGGCCTGGGGTGTGGAAGAGTTCCGCAAGCAGATCGACGCCGCCTGCGAGGGTGATTGGACCGAGGAGCGTCTCATCGCCTGCGGCGAGCGTACCTGGAATCTCGAGCGCCAGTTCAACCTGGCGGCGGGGCTCACCGCCGCCGACGATACGCTGCCCAAGCGGCTGCTGGAGGTGCCTGCGCCGAGCGGTGTCGCCAAGGGCAAGGTCTGCCAGCTCGACATCATGCTGCCCGAATACTACGAGGCGCGCGGCTGGACCAAGGACGGCGTGCCCAGCGAGCAAACCCGGAAACGGCTGGGACTCTAGGATGCCGGCGCAGGGATCGGCTTCGCTCGGGCTGACCTAGGGTCATGAAGCACGTCATCATCGGCGCCGGCCCCGCCGGCATCATCGCCGCCGAGACGCTGCGAAGAGCCGATCCGCGCTCGACCGTCACCGTCGTGGGTGACGAGCCCGAGCCGCCGTACTCGCGCATGGCGATCCCCTATCTGCTTACCGGCAGCATTGGCGATGCGGGCACCCATCTGCGTCGCGGCGCCGATCACTTCGCGAAGCTGGCTGTCGACATCCGCCGGGATCGCGCTACCGGGGTGGATGTCGGCGATCGGCGCGTCGCACTCGCGGGCGGCGGCCATCTCGACTACGACCGCTTGCTGATCGCGTCGGGCTCCCACGCGGTGCGACCGCCCATCGCAGGCATGGATCTGCAGGGAGTCGAGAATTGCTGGACACTTGCCGACGCGCGCAGGGTTGCCGCCGGCGCACGCGCCGGCGCGCGGGTGGTGTTGATGGGCGCCGGCTTCATCGGCTGCATCGTCCTCGAAGCGCTGGCCAAGCGCGGCGTCGAGCTCACGGTCATCGAGATGGGCGAGCGCATGCTGCCGCGCATGATGGACGACGTCGGTGGCGAGATGATCAAGCGTTGGTGCGAGAGCAAGGGCGTGCGGGTTTTGACCGGTGCGCGCGTCGGCGCCGTCAGCGCCGCCGACGGCGGCCTCGAGCTCGCGCTCGACAGCGGCGAGTCCCTGCGGGCCGAGCTGGTGGTCTGCGCCACCGGCGTGAGCCCCAACGTGGATTTTCTCGCAGACACGGCCGTCCGCATCGAGGATGGTGTGCTCGTCGATGAGTACCTCTGCTCGAGCGTCGCCGACGTCTACGCCGCCGGTGACGTCGCCCAGGGTCCGGATTTCTCCACCGGCGAGCGCCGGGTGCACGCTATCCAGCCCACCGCCAGCGAGCACGGGCGCATCGCCGCGCTCAACATGGCGGGCGGGCGCACGCGCTTTCGCGGCAGCCTGTCGATGAACGTTCTGAACACCCTCGGGCTGGTTTCGAGCTCCTTCGGTCTGTGGATGGGCGCCGAGGGCGGCGAGACGGCGCGTGCCGCCGATGCCGAGCGCTTCCGATACCTGCGCCTCGAGTTCCAGGCGGA
Source organism: Gammaproteobacteria bacterium (assembly GCA_011775625.1). Taxonomy (GTDB): domain Bacteria; phylum Pseudomonadota; class Gammaproteobacteria; order HK1; family HK1; genus JAABYT01. The sequence continues at coordinate 38,020 of JAABYT010000045.1, forward strand.
TCGTCTGGTGGGCGCCCTGGCGCTCGGGTTGACGCAGCACGTGGGTGTGATCCGCGGGCTCATCCAGACGCGCGTGCGTCTCGGGCAGTGGAAACCGCAGCTGCTGCGCGATCCGCTGCTCGTCATGGACGCCTACCTGGATTGCACCCGCAGGCGCGCCTGAGCGGCAGGGTGAGCGTGAAGATTCAATTCAAGACCGGCGGCAGCCTCGTCGAGCATCTGCCCCCGGGCACCCAGGGCAACACGGTGGAGCTCGAGGTACCCGAGGGCGCCACGCCCATGGACGTGATGCGCCAGCTCTGCATGCCCACCGGTGAAAACTACCTGGTATCCCTGAACGGCGAGGTCGTGGTGATCAGCGAGCGCGGCAAGCGGGTGCTGGCTGAGAACGATCACCTGGCCATCATGCCGCCGATCCAGGGCGGCTAGCGGGATCTGTTGCCGGCACGCTCTGTCCGCTCAGGCAAGCGGACACTGCACTGGCGGGATGAATTTGTGAGCGCCGCGCCGTGGGCAGCGCATCAGTCCCAGATGTCATCGGCAAGCGCCTGCTTGCGGCGATCCCATTGCGTCTTGGTGAGCACTTCCACGTCGTAGGTTTCGATGAGTCGCTCGAGCGCGCCGCTGCGTTTCTCGACGTATTGCGTGAGGCGCCCCTCGCCGGCGTTGACGACGAGATCCCGGGTTGCGCTCATGTGCGCGCGCGCGGCGCGTGCGCCCGCAGGACTCATGACGGTGAGCACGCGGGCCGCGCCGTGGGTGATGCCAAGCAGTCCGTAGATCTTCACGGGCGGAATTCTGGCAAAATGCGGGCTCGCCGGCAGCGGTGGCATCAACCGCGCCCGCGCCCCGGGGGAAGGCCGTGTCTGCGCTCGAGCGATTGCATACCAAGGCGAACGACAGCCGCCGGATGTCCGTCGCGTCGCCGCAGCCGATGCGTTCGGCGGCGGACGTGCGTTTCACCGTCCCGGTCGATGCGCGCCGCCACGAGCACGGGATGCCGCGGTGAGCGATAGCGGCGAAACCCCGTACGCGTCGGGATTCAGCCGTGTGACGGTGGGAGACCCGGCCAGCGGCGGGCGCATCACGGCGGGCGTGTGGTACCCGACCAAGGCCCGAGAGGCGCTCGTCACCGAGCAGGCACGGTCTTTTCTGGTGGCGCGCGATGCCATGCCGGCCCCCGGCAGCTATCCTTTCGTGCTGCTCTCCCACGGCTCGGGCGGCTGGTACGGCGCGCACCACGACAGCGCCGAGTTTCTCGCCCGGCGCGGTTATGTGGTCGCCTCGCTGACGCATCCCGGAGACAACTTCCAGGATCTGGGCGGTTATCTGGGCGCGCAGCAGCTCCTCGGACGACCGCACCACATGAAGCTGCTCAAGGATTACGTGCTCGGCACCCACAAGTACCGAAGCATCATCGACGCGCAGCGTCTCGCGGCCATGGGTTTCGCCGAGGGCGCCTATACGGTCGCGGTGCTCATGGGTGGGCGGCCTGATTTCGCGCGCTTCTCCAGCCACGCGCACTGGAATCCCCAGGACCCGACGCTTCTGCCGCACTGGGAGCTCACCCTGGACTCGTTGCCCGAGGAGGTCCCCGAGTACGCGGAGCCGGTGCTCTCGGCGGTGCTGATGGCGCCGGCCTTCGGCTTTCTCTTCGACAGCGATCGACTGCGCCGGGTGCGCGCCCGGGTGCAGCTGTACCGCGCCGAGATGGACAACCTGCTGCGCGCGGACACGCACGTCGAGCCCTATCTGCGATCGCTGCCGGTGGTTCCCGAGTACCGCATCGTCAAGGGCGCCGGGCACTATGCCTTCACGGCCCCGTGTCCCGAGGCACTCATGGAGGAAGATCCGGACATCTGCCGCGACCGGCTCGGTTTCGATCGCGTGGCCTTTCACCGGCGGCTCAACGCGCAGATCCTGGATTTCTTCGGGCGCACCCTGGTCGACGCAGACAGCGTCGTCCCCGACGGCCTGGAGCGAGCCGGAGAGCCGGGGGAATAAATCCGTTCGCCCGCCGGTCATAAGCGCTAGGGGGCACGGCGCCGTGCGCGCGCAACGCAAACGCCAAAGCGCGCGGGCCGGCTGCGCAGACACGTATCGACCCGGCACCAGGAGGCAACGATGTCAGACATTCCACGGCCGAATCATTTTGCTCGCAATCCCATCGCCGCTGCCGTTCTCGGAGGCATCGTCGCACTGTCCTCGACGCAGGTGCTGGCGGCGGGCGTCACCGCGACCAACCCGCCGGCAGCGAAGAATCCCACCCTCGTGCTGGCGGCGTCATGCAACCCCTGCAATCCTTGCGCGGCCAAGAAGTGCAATCCGTGTAACCCGTGCGCGGCCAAGGCGTGCAACCCGTGCAATCCCTGCGCGGCGAAAAAAGCCTGCAATCCGTGCAACCCTTGCGCGGCCAAGGCGTGCAACCCGTGTAATCCGTGCGCGGCCAAAGGATGTAATCCCTGCAACCCGTGCGCCGCCAAGGTTTCGGCCAAGGACTTCGTGCGACCGGCTGGCGTCGGCGCGCCGGCGGCATCCACGGCGGCGCTGGTCAGCCAGGGCAAGGCGCTCTGGAACGACACCTCGCTCGGCACCAGCGGGCTCTCCTGCCAGTCCTGTCACGCCAACGGCGCGGCGCTCAACGCCACCTTCGCCGAGCCTTATCCGCACAAGGTCGCGATGCCGTCGCAGATGGCCGGCGTCGGCCCCATCCATCTGGACGAGATGGTGCAATTCTGCATGCTGGTGCCCATGAAGGCGCCGGCATTGAAGTGGGGCTCCCGGGAGCTGGCCGCGCTCACCGCCTACTCGGCCGAGCTGCAGCGGGGCTTCAACCCCTGCAAGGTGGCGAAGAACCCCTGCAACCCGTGCAATCCCTGCAATCCGTGCGCGGCGAAGAAGGCCTGCAATCCCTGCAATCCGTGCGCGGCGAAGAAGGCCTGCAATCCCTGCAATCCGTGCGCGGCGAAAAACCCGTGCAATCCCTGCAATCCCTGCGCGGTCAAGAATCCGTGCAAGACCAGCTAGCCTGAAGGCGCGCTCCGGGGGCCCGCGCGCGATCGCGACGGTCGTCGCGTCCCCCGGGGTGACGACTGTCGGTTGGAGCGATTGAACAGCCGCGCTCGCGGCTGCTTCGACACCACGCCGATCGCAACTTTTTCCAAACACACCAGTTCGTTTGGCATACTGGATGTCGCCGGGCAGATGTTCGCGCGGGCGGCGACGTCGGCGGGCGGTGCACGGGCCATCGTCGTCGGCGGGTGCCGCCCGGCGGCGCGGCACAGCCGACCGGTGACGCTCGAACAGACTGGTGATCGGATTCAGACGGGTGCGTGAATGAACGATGTCGTGGACAGCCGCGTCGGCCTCCCCGAGGTTGCCGCCATCGACAGCCTCGCGCGCGAGCGCCTGCAGGCGATGCTCGCCGCCGGCGAGGAGATCCTCGAGTGCTACCGGGTGCTCACCAAGGCGGGTCTGAATATCGTCGGCGAGCTCCTCAAGGGCCAGGGCACCTTCTACGAGTACGACCATTACCCCAAGGGCGACATCTACGACGAGGAGTTCAGCTCCCAGTACTACTACCACGCGCACCGGGAGCAGCAGGGCGAGCACGGGCACTTCCACACTTTCCTGCGCGCAGGCGCCATTGCGGAAGGTGTCCAGCCCGTGCCCTACGACGGCGACGAGCCCTGGCCGCGCGGCGACGAGGCCCTGTCGCATCTCATTTGCATCTCCATGGATGCCCGTGGCTTTCCCATCGGGCTGTTCGCCACCAATCGCTGGGTGACCGCGGAGGCCTGGTACCGGGCCGACGACGTCATCGACATGGTGGATCGCTTCCGCATCGACCACGCCAACCCGTCGTGGCCCACCAATCGGTGGATCACCGCGATGATGCGGCTGTTCCGACCGCAGATCGCGGCGCTGCTCATCCACCGGGATGCGGTCGTCGAGGCCTGGGCACGGGATCATCCGGGAGTCGACGTCTTCGAGGACCGGGACCTCGAGGTGACCGGCTGGCTCGACATTTCCGTGGACGACCAGCTGGCGGCGGTACGCGCGGCGATCGCCTGATGCTCGGCGGCCCCGCCGCGCCGCTGAAATCAAAAGCCTGACAAGCCGGTCTCTAAGGATGTGAACCTTCCGTGAGGATTGGTCCCCGGGATTGACGAATACTGCTCACCGTGTTCTCGGCAATGCAATCACTGCCGGCACCCGAACACTCACATCGAGGAGAGAGCCGTGACTATGCATCGTTGTAAACGCCGTTTCGCCCTGGGCGCCGCGATGGCGGCGCTGGTGACCCTCACGGGGAACGCATGGGCCTCTGAGGAGCCGCAGGTGATCGTGCTCACCCAGACGGGATGCCAGTTCTTGGAGAGCGAGAACGGTATCGATCACGCTTACAAGACCGCCGGCAAGCAAGACTGTGAAGGCATCAACCAGAAAACCGCCGAGCAGCGCCTCGCGGATGCGAAAGTTCTGCAGTTGAAACCGGGAAAGTACATCTTTCGGGTCACGAACAGGGATGTGCCCTACATGCTCGGTTTCTACCTGCGGGGCTCCGGCGTGCTCGGCTACACGACACTGCCGCGCGTCTCCGGCGGTGGGCTGACGATGGGCAAGAGCCGTGATTACGCCATCGAGCTCGAGCCCGGAAGCTACGTTTACTCCTGTCCGCTCAACCCCACGCCGGACTACCGGCTGGAAGTGTCGGCCGGCTGATTGGACAGGCTCGGGTAGGGGCCCAAGCGGCGTCTACGACATTGAGAGGCTGAAAATAAGCACCACCAGAGGAAGAATCGATGCAAAAACCTACGCATATCAATCGCAAGCCCCTGTACGCAGCCGTCGTTGGCGGTGTATTCGCCATCTCGGCATCGAGCGCAGTGATCGCGGACGGCGTCAATCCTGCGGCGCAGCAGAATCCACTGCTGCTGGCCGCGACGTGCAATCCGTGTAACCCGTGTGCGGCGAAGAAGTGCAACCCGTGCAACCCGTGCGCCGCGAAGGCCTACAACCCGTGTAACCCGTGTGCGGCGAAAAACCCCTGCAACCCGTGCGCGGCGAAAAACCCCTGCAACCCGTGCAATCCGTGCGCGGCGAAGAATCCCTGCAAGACCACCTGATTCCGGTTCGGTATTGCACTGGCAACGGGGCCGGGTCCCACCGGCCCCGTCAGCTCTCGAGCGTTCTCATGACGATGCGTCCGCGGCGATGCGGGCGAATATCGCGTCGAGCTCCCGGGCCATGGCGTCGAGCTCGGCGTTTTCGTAAGGCGCGAAAACACTGCTCGGCTCGCGGTAGGTGAGCGTCGCGTTGCCGTCAGCCCCCTCGGTGATATAAAAACGCAAGGGTGCCTCGATGCCCGCGGGCACGCTCGCCGCGAGCATCCTGATGGCGTATCTCGGATGAAACACCATCACCACCATGTTGCCGGGAATGGTGACGCCGATGGATTTGGCGCCCAGCGTGGCGCTCGCTTTGGCGACGACCCCCATCTTGTTCCTGGCGACCGCCTCGGGGAGCTTCTCGACCAGGGCCTGGTAGGAGTGCCCGGTCTTGATGACGTGGGTGCCCGGAAACGGCGTCGGGTTGTCCGCGGCGGCGGCAAGCGAGAAGAGAACGGCGAAGAGTCCCGCTGCGCGCGGGAAGCAGCGACGGGTCGATGGGTGCATGAGTCGGATCCTCCTTGGTTAGACGGCCTCGCGGCGAATTGATACGTTAGCCATCGGCAGGCGAGCCCGATAGCCATCTCATGAGCAGACCGTCGAAACGATGAAAAATGTTCACGCCGCGTACGACTACGTGATCATCGGATCCGGCTCCGCCGGCAGCGTTCTCGCGAGCCGGCTCACCGAGGACGCCCACTCGCGCGTGCTGGTGCTCGAGGCAGGGCCCAGGGATCGCAGCCTCTACATCCACATGCCGGCGACCTTCGCCTGGCCGCTCAAGGACGACAGGTACAACTGGTACTACGAGAGCGAGCCGGAGCCGCACATGGACGGACGGCGCATGTACTGCCCGCGCGGGCGGGTGCTCGGCGGCTCGTCATCGATCAACGGCATGTGCTACGTGCGCGGTCACGCCCTCGACTACGACCGATGGGCGGGCAATGCACTGCCCGAGTGGTCCTACGCCCACGTGCTGCCCTATTTCAAGCGCGCCGAGTCGCGCGTCAGGGGCGGCGACGTATACCGCGGCGGGGCGGGACCGCTGACGGTGTCCACCGGCGCGTGTCGCAATCCGCTCTTCAAAGCCTTTATCGAGGCGGGCGTGCAGGCGGGATACCCTTTCACCGAGGACATGAACGGCTTCCAGCAGGAAGGCTTCGGCGCCATGGACATGACCACCCGCAGGGGCCGGCGCTGGAGCACCGCCCAGGCTTACCTCAAGCCCGCCCTCGGCCGTCCGCACCTGTCTCTCGAGCTGCGCGCGCTGGTGACGCGCATCGTTTTCGAGGGCGATCGCGCCGTCGGCGTCGAGTATCTGCGCAACGGGCGGCGGCACACGGCGCGCGCCGAGCGCGAGGTGCTGCTGTGCGGCGGCGCCATCAACTCGCCGCAGCTGCTGATGCTCTCCGGTGTCGGCGACGGCGACGCCCTCGGCAGGCTCGGCATCGACGTGCACACGCATCTGCCGGGCGTCGGTGCCAACCTCCAGGATCACCTGGAGATCTATGTCCAGCATGCCTGCACGCAGCCGATTTCGCTCTACGGGGCCACCCGGCCCCTGAGTCGGCTGCGCATCGGGCTCGAGTGGCTGCTCTTCGGCAAGGGGCCCGGGGCGAGCAACCACTTCGAGGCCGGCGCCTTCATCCGCCGCCACGATGGCGTTCGCCATCCGGATCTGCAGTACCATTTCCTGCCCATCGCGGTCAGCTACGACGGGCGCGCGGCCGCCGAAGGGCACGGCTTTCAGGCCCACGTGGGACCGATGCGCCCCACCAGCCGCGGGCGCGTGGCCCTGCGCTGCGCGGATGCGCGCGTGGCACCGTCGATCCTGTTCAATTACATGGCGACGGAGAGCGATCGCGAGGAGATGCGCGATGGGGTGCGGCTCACCCGCGAGATCTTCGCGCAGCCGGCCTTCGACGCGTTTCGCGGCGCGGAGCTCGCGCCCGGGGAGGCGGTGCGCAGCGATGCCGAAATCGACGCCTTCGTGCGGGCCAAGGCGGAGAGCGCTTACCATCCCGCCTGCACCTGCCGCATGGGCGCCGACGACATGGCGGTCGTGGACGGCGAGGCGCGCGTGCACGGCCTTCGGGGTCTGCGCGTGGTGGATGCATCCATCATGCCGAGCATTGTCAGCGGCAACCTCAACGCGCCCACCATCATGGTGGCCGAGAAGGTGGCCGACCTGATCCGGGGTATCGCGCCCCTGCCCGCCGAGCATGTGCCGGTCTACGAGCCTGCGGTTCCGGGGGGCGCACGCGGAGCGCGCAAATCGCCCGCCGGGGGCCGCTTGCAATAGTTCGACGCATTGGATAGCGTCATTCGGATTATCAGCGTCACGGGAAGCATCAGCATGAGCGCAGCGGCGGACAAGTTTCTGAGCCGGACGGCGAAGGTCGACCCTGATTCGGTTCAGCCCTTCCCCAACTCGAGCAAGGTCTACGAGCAGGGCTCGCGCCCCGATATCCAGGTGCCGATGCGCGAGATCCGCCTCGCCGACACGCATACGAGCAGCGGCGTCGAGCACAACGCGCCCGTCTACGTCTACGACACCTCCGGGCCGTACACCGATCCGGGCGTCGAGATCGACGTGCGCAAGGGTCTGCCGGCGCTGCGAGCCGCCTGGATCGCCGAGCGCGGCGACACCGAGAGTCTCGCCGGCTTGAGCTCCGAGTACGGTCGAGAGCGCCTCGGGGATCCGAAGCTCGAGCGCCTGCGCTTCGCGCATACGCGCAATCCGCGGCGCGCGCGCAGCGGTGGCAACGTCACCCAGATGCACTATGCGCGCCGCGGCATCATCACACCGGAGATGGAGTTCATCGCCATCCGTGAGAACATGCGGCGACGGGAGCATCTTGCGCCGGAGCTGCGGCGAAGGCATCCCGGCATGTCCTTCGGTGCCAATCTCCCCGAGGAGGTGACGCCGGAGTTCGTGCGCGACGAGGTCGCCGTCGGACGCGCGATCATCCCCTGCAACGTGAACCATCCCGAGACCGAGCCGATGATCATCGGCCGCAACTTCCTGGTGAAGATCAACGCCAACATCGGCAACTCGGCGGTGACCTCGAGCATCGAGGAAGAGGTGGAGAAGATGACCTGGGCGACCCGCTGGGGCGCCGACACGGTCATGGATCTCTCCACCGGCAAGCACATCCACGAGACCCGCGAGTGGATCGTGCGCAACAGCCCCGTGCCCATCGGCACGGTGCCCATCTACCAGGCGCTGGAGAAGGTCGACGGCAAGGCCGAGGAGCTGACCTGGGAGATGTTCCGCGACACGCTCGTCGAGCAGGCCGAGCAGGGCGTCGACTACTTCACGATCCACGCGGGCGTGCGCCTGGCGTACGTGCCGCTCACCGCCAATCGCGTCACCGGCATCGTCTCGCGCGGCGGCTCCATCATGGCCAAGTGGTGCCTCGCCCATCACCGGGAGAGCTTCCTCTACGAGCACTTCGAGGAGATGTGCGAGCTCATGAAGCAGTACGACGTGGCGTTCTCCCTCGGCGACGGCCTGCGGCCCGGCTCCATCGCCGATGCCAACGACGAGGCGCAGTTCGGCGAGCTCGAGACGCTGGGCGAGCTCACCAAGATCGCCTGGAAGCACGACGTGCAGGTCATGATCGAAGGGCCGGGTCACATCCCCATGCAGCTCATCAAGGAGAACTTCGACAAGGAGCTCGAAGACTGCTACGAGGCGCCGTTCTACACCCTCGGCCCGCTCACCACCGATATCGCGCCGGGCTACGATCACATCACCTCCGGGATCGGCGCCGCCATGATCGGCTGGTACGGTACGGCGATGCTTTGCTACGTGACGCCTAAGGAGCACCTGGGGCTGCCCAATCGTGACGACGTCAAGGAAGGCATCATCACCTACAAGGTCGCCGCGCACGCGGCGGACCTCGCCAAGGGGCACCCGAGCGCGCAGATCCGCGACAACGCGCTCTCCAAGGCGCGTTTCGAATTCCGCTGGGAGGATCAGTTCAATCTGTCGCTGGACCCGGACACGGCGCGCGATTTCCACGACGAGACGCTGCCCAAGGAAGGCCACAAGGTCGCGCACTTCTGCTCCATGTGCGGACCGCACTTCTGTTCCATGAAGATCACCCAGGACGTGCGCGACTACGCCAAGAAGCTCGGCATCGAGAATGTGGAGGTGGCGCTCGAGCAGGGCATGAAGGACAAGGCCGCGGAGTTCAAGGAGAAGGGCTCGGAGGTCTACCAGAAGGCGTGAGCATGAATAGCGTCGACTTCATCCACATGGCGGACGGTACCCGGGCGGAGTACGAGTTCATTCGCGAATGTGAGGAAGGCAGGGACGCAGCGCTGGCAGGCACCGTGCTCGAGATGCTCGTCGGACTCGGCGGCGAGACGTTCGGCTACAAGGTCGATCGACTGACCCATTCCCTGCAATCGGCCACCCTCGCCATGCGCGACGGCGCCGACGAGGAGCAGATCGTGTGCGCGCTGCTGCACGACGTTGGCGACAATTACGCCCCGTTCAACCACGGCCAGTTCGCTGCTGCGATACTGCGTCCCTACGTGAGCGAGGAGAACTCCTGGGTCATCGCCCATCACGGGCTCTTTCAGGGCTACTACTACTTCCATCACTACGATCAGGATCGACACGCGCGGGATCGCTTCAAGGACAATCCCTACTATGACGCGTGCGCGCGCTTCTGCGAGCGTTGGGATCAGTGCGCGTTCGACCCGGACTACGACACCCTGCCGCTCGAGCACTTCGAGCCCATGGTGCGGCGTCTGTTTGCCGAGCCGAAAAAGAAATTCGTTTGAGCGCCTACTGAATCCGACGTTTGCCTTCGGGCTCGATGGGCGGAAGCTGCAGGAAGTAGCCCGCGCGTGCCACGCTCTTCATGACGTC
>JAABYT010000045.1:48082-82924 GCA_011775625.1 Gammaproteobacteria bacterium
CGGCACACGTTCGAAGTTGTCCTGCGTCGGGACGTAAAGATACGTCTCCGCGCGCCGCGAGCCTCTGTATATCCACACGGTGAGTCGTTGCACGCGCGAAGCATACACGACCTCGCGCTTTACCGGCAGCCGCCGAGATCCGTGTGCGCGATCTCGATCACTGCCGGACCCAGCCGCTGCGCACTGCGGTCATAGACGAGCGCGATGGTGACCTCGTACTTCGCGAGGAACCGGGTGATCAAAGCGACGTCGGGGTGGCGGCAGAGGTCGGCGACGTGGGCGTTCTTGAGGTCCACACTCGCCATATTCGCGCTGCCCTGGTGGGCGACGTCCACGGGGGCGGCAGACAGTCGGCGATCCAGCTCGCCGAAGGCAATGAGTGTGCGGGTCTCGCTGTTCCAGCGGCTCGAGACGAATCGGGCACCGGCGTTATTGACAAAGGCTCGCGCCTGCCGGTCGAAGCGCGGCATGACGTGATCTTCGATCAACGCATCGAGGCTGGTATCGGCTTGCGCCGCAGGCGTGAAGGCGAGGGCAGCGCCCGCGAGCGCGATGCGGATAGTGGCCAGGCAGTGCATGTCCGTTCCCTGCTGTGGTCGAAGCAGGCGGCAGCATGCCGGAGCCCGGCGCGCCGGACGCGTCCCGAGGCGCCGTTTGCCATTCCCTGGTGGCCGCTGGCGGTAGCGGCAACGGGAGGCCGCCGGCGCTGGGCAACGATCAGTCGAGGGTGAAGTCGAGCTTTGCCAGGGACTCGAGCAGCTCCGCGCCCTGCCTGTCGTCGAGGTCGAGCAGGGGCGGGCGCACCCGGCGCCACGCGGGATCGTTGCGGTGCCGGGCGATCAGGAACTTCTGCGCCGGGATGGGCGGATAGGCCTCGATGGCCGTGCGCACCTGGATCATGCGATCGTTGCGCGCCTCCAGATCGTTGCTGCCACTCGCCCAGGCATCCCACACGCCGCGGGCGCCTGACGGGTTCACGTTGGCAGTGGCGGTGATGCAGCCCGCGCCTCCGTGGCGCAGCCCGTCGAGCAGGTAGCGCTCGGAGCCCGGGAAGATGCACATCTCCGGGAAGCGCTCGATGAGATCGGCGGTATTCGACCAGTCGCCGGAGCTGTCCTTGAGCCCCGCGATCACGCTCGGGTAGTCGGCGAGCAGCAGCTCGATGAGCCCCACGGTGATGGGGACCCCCGAGAGCCTGGGGAAGTGATAGAAGAGCACCCGAAGCTCGTCGTCACCCACCCGATCGATGACTTGCGCGTAGCTCCGGTACAGCCCCCGATCGCTCACGCCCTTGTAGTAGAAGGGCGGCAGCATGAGCACCATCTTGCAGCCGTTGTCCACCGCGTGCCGGGTGAGGCGCTCTGAATCGGTGAGCGCGCAGCAACCCGTGCCGACCATCAGCCGATCGGGGTCGATGCCCGCCGCCAGCGCCGCCTCGAGCAGCGCCATGCGCTCTTGCAACGAGAACGAGTTGGCCTCGCTGGTGGTGCCGAACAGCGCGAGGCCGTGGCATCCCTGCGCGAGCAGCCAGCGTGCGTGCGCGATGAATCGCTCCACGTCGATTGAAAAGTCCTCGTGCACGGGCACGAGCGTCGGCGACCAGACGCCGTGGATGGGCCGGGTGAGGGCGCCCGCCCGCGCAGAAGCGTCGGGTTTTCTTTCTGCTTGAGTCATGGTGCTGATCCTAATTGCAGGAATGGCGCACGGGCAAGCGCGTCGCTGCGCTCGGCTCGAGGCGCCGTGTATCGATTCAGGTGCTTGGCTCCCTGGTGCGCACAGCGGATTGCTTGAAATAGCTCTCCAGGTACTCGGGAAAGCTCACGGTGTCGGTGGCTTCGATGTCGCGCTGGGCGGCCAGCGATCGGCTCGCCTCGGCCTCGAAGCGCTCACGCTTCTCGTCGCTGAGTCGCGTGCGCCTGAAGTAATCGCGATGCTCGCGTGAAAGGCGCATGGCGTACTGGAAGAAGGACTCATCGGCGGCCTTCATCTCCGAGAGCATGCGTGCAGACGGCAGCCGCGACGGGTCGGCAACCGCCCGGCGCTGATCATCGAGCGCGCGCGCGTAGGGGGCGTCCGCGTCGCCGGCATCGAGCAGGTCGCAAATTCCTTCGAGGCCGGCGCAGATTTCCTCCGCCCACTCACGCAGCGCCACCGTTCGCCCCCTGCGCTGGAGCTCGAGACCGGGCTGTCGGCCGCGTGTGGCAACCAGCTGCTGGTTGTAATCGATTTCGCGCTGTTCGTCGGCGCCGATGCGGTCGCTATCGCAAAGAGCACAAAGCAGCAGGAACGCCTCGAGGAAGCGCATCTGATCCTCGTTGAATCCGTTGGGATCGGTCGCCGAGACGTCGAGGGCGCGGACCTCGACGTACTCGACGCCGCGCTCGGCGAGTGCCACGGTGGGTTTCTCTCCGCTGCGCGCAACGCGTTTCGGGCGGATGAAGCTGTAGTACTCGTTCTCGATCTGGAGAAGATTGGCATTGAGCTGCCGGTACTCGCCGTCCACTACCACGCCGATGGCCTCGTAGTCGGGATTGCGGGTCTCGATGGCACGGGTCAGGCTCTCGATGTAGGCATCCACGTCGTCGTAGGAGATGCGTAAAGACGCCTGATTCTTGTTTCTGTAGCCGATGTCGCTCATGCGCAGCGTCGTCGCATGGGGTTGAAACCAGCTGCCCGTGTCGAATTCCTCCAGCTCGCCTGGCGCGTTGCCGAGAAAGCTCTTGCACACGCCGGGAGAGCTTCCGAAGAGATAGGGCAGCAGCCAGCCCTGGCGTTGAAAGTTGCGGATCAGCCCGAAGTAGCCGTCGGAGACGAAGCGAGGCAGCGGGCCGCGGTTGCCGAGCAGCTTCTGGTACGCCGACCATAACGACTGCGGCAGTGAATAGTTGAAATGCACACCGGCAATCGCCTGCATCAGGCGACCGTAACGGTAGCTCAGGCCGCGACGATAAACATGCTTCATGGTGCCGACGTTGGAGGTTCCGTACTCGGCAATCGGAACGCTCGCGTCTCCGGCGACCTTGCACGGCATACTGGTGGCCCACAGCAGCTCGTCGCCCAGATGGGCGTAGGCGAAACGGTGGATGTTGCTCATGCAGGCGAGCGCCTCGCGGGCGCTGGCACACGGTGGTGTGATGAACTCGAGCAAGGCCTCGGAGAAGTCGGTGGTGATGTAGCGGTTGGTCAGCGCCGAGCCGAGGGCTCGAGGATGCGGCGTCTGGGCGATATCGCCATCGGCCGTGACGCGCAGGCTCTCCTTCTCGAGGCCGATGAGACAGCCGTGCGAAATCGCATCCGGGCATACGTCGAGGAGCTTGCGCAGCCGATCCTGCGCGGTCCCGTACTCAATCATGGAGCCTTCGCCCGGTGGCTTGCGAGGGGGCGGATTCTGCGGCATTTTCCCCGCGAAAGCATCTTCTTTTACTTACCTGCGCTTGCTGAACAGCGGCACATCACGGTGTTTGAAAAGAGGAATCAGCGCCGCACCGGCGACGAATCCCCCCAGGTGCGCAGCGAAGGCGACGCCACCGCCGCTCGCGGGCGTCATCGCCGTCATGATCAGCTGCAGCACGAAATAGAAGCCGAGCACGGCGGCGGCGGGGAGATAGAGGGCCCTTATGACCAGGCCGAAGGGAATCATGACGAGCACCCGCGCGTGGGGATAGAGCAGCAGGTAGGCGCCGAGCACCCCCGAAATAGCGCCGCTCGCACCGATCATCGGCACTTGGGAGTGCGTGTCGGGGAGCGCCTGGGCGAGCACGGCCGCGATGCCGCAGACGAGGTAGAAGACGATGAAGCGCACATGCCCCATGCTGTCCTCGACGTTGTTGGCGAAGATCCACATGTAGAGCATGTTGCCGATGAGGTGCATCCAGCCTCCGTGCAGGAACATGGAAGTGAACACGGTGGCGAGCTCCGGCACCATGACGATCTCCGCGGGCAGTCGTGCATGACCGAAGATGACCGCCGGAATGGCGCCGAGGGCGAACACGGCCCGCTGGGCATGCGCGGGGTCGAGAGTCAGCTGCCACAGAAAAACGAGCACGCAGGCGCCGACGATCGCGTAGGTGACAAAGGGCATGCGCTTGGTGGCGATGTGATCGCGAATCGGGATCACGGCATTCGCGCGCGGCGTCGGCGGCGCCGACACGGTCGATTCGGACTAGGCGTCGTCATTCTCGAGCAGCGCATCGAGGCGCGCGCGTTCCTCAGCGCTCAGCGGCACCGACGTCGCCTGAGCCGCGCGACGCCGACGCAGCTGCACCAGCAGCGCGACGAGGGCGCCGATGCCGAGCACGAAAGGTCCTGTCCAAAGCAGGACGGTCTTTGCTTTGAGCGGCGGTCGATACAGCACGAAGTCTCCGTAGCGGGCTACCATGAAGTCGATGATCTGATCGTTGCTCTTGCCTTCCCGGATCATTAGGTAGACCTCGCGGCGCAGATCGGCGGCGAGGTCCGCGTCCGAATCCGCCAGGTTCTGGTTCTGGCAGACCAGACAGCGCAGCTCATAGACGAGCGTCTTGTAGCGCGCCAGCTGCTCTTCGCTCTCGAATTCGCGCTGCTCGAAAACGATAGCGCCGGCGGCGCCAGCGAATGCCAGCCATGTGGCGGCGAGGATGGTGCGCAGCCGATTCAACTTTCGCCGCGCGACAGACGCTCGAGAATGGGAACGAAATCGCGCTCCCAGATCTCGCTGCTGAGGGCGCCGATGTGCTTGTGCACGATGATGCCCCGTGCATCGATGAGAAACGTCTCGGGCAGGCCGTACACGCCCATGTCGATGCCGACGCGGCCGTCGCCGTCGAAGCCGCTGGCGACATAGGGATCGCCGAGACGGCGCAGCCATTCGAGCGCGTCCGGCCGATTGTCCTTGTAGTTGAGCCCGTAGACGGGGATATTCCCCTGCCGCGCGATAGCGAGCAGCAATCCGTGCTCGCGACGGCACTCGACACACCAGGTGGCCCAGGCATTGAGCAGCACCGGGCGGCCGCCGAGATCGGCGCGCGAGAGCGTCTTCGTCGGGTTGCGCAGCTGCGCGAGCCGGAACTCCGGCAACGGTTTGCCCACCAGCGGCGAGGGCACTTCGCGGGGATTGAGGCGCAGGCCCACGCCGAGCAGCGCCACCAGGGCGATGAAGACGCCCAGCGGTAACAGGTAGCGGATCATCCTCCCGACACTCCGGCGCCGAGGGCGCCGCCCGTATCGGTAACGGGCGCGGCGCGCTCGGCGCGTCGCCCGCTGCGGTAACGGCGATCGCTCGCGGCCAGCAGCCCGCCGAGCGCCATGAGTGCCGGTCCGAACCAGATCCAGCGGATCAGCGGCTTGTAGTAGAGGCGCACCGCCCAGCTGCCGTCGCCCAGGGGCTCACCCAGCGCCACGTACAGATCGCGGGTGAAGCCGACGTCGATGGCAGCCTCGGTCATGGGCTGCTCCTGGATGGGATAGCGGCGCTTTTCCGGATACAGGGTGGCGACCCGTCGCTCGCCGCGGAACACCTGCACCTCGGCGCGCCGGGCAACGTAATTGGGACCCGGAAACTCGCCGACGCCCTGGAACTGAAAACGGTAGCCGGCAAGGGTTTCCGAGTCGCCGGGGCCGAGGCGCACGTCGCGCTCGGTGCTGAACGTGCTGGTAATGGCGACGCCGATGATGAACACGCCGACGCCCAGATGCGCCAGCGTCATGCCGACGAAGCTTCGCGGTAGCGCGCGCACGCCCTTCCAGGCGCCGCGCTTGCCGCGCATGCGCGCTATCAGGCCCTGGGCGGTGCTCGCCAGGGTCCATATGGCCATCGCCAGGGCCGCCAGCAGCAGCAGCGAGTAGCCCGATGTGACCACGACGATGGCACCCGCGGCTACCAGGCTGGCGACGAAGGCGATGCGCAGCAGCTGCACCAGGCGAGACGCGTGGTCGCCTTTCCAGCGGGTCAGGGGCCCAATGCCGATGAGGAATACCAGCGGCAGCATGAGCGGCGCGAAAACCGCATCGAAGTAGGGCGGTCCGACGGAGATCTTGCCGAGTCCCAGGGCATCGATGATGAGCGGGTACATGGTGCCGAGCAGCACCGTGGCGCAGGCCACCACCAGCAACACATTATTAATGAGCAGCAGGGTCTCCCGGGACATGAGCCGGAAGCTGCCGCCGCCGCTGATGACGCTCGCGCGCCAGGCGAAGAGGGTCAGCGCGCCACCCACCACCAGGGCCAGGAACGCAAGGATGAAGACCCCGCGCGCCGGGTCGGTGGCGAAGGCGTGCACCGACACGAGCACCCCCGAGCGCACCAGGAAGGTCCCCAGCAGGCTCAGGGAAAAGCCGAAAATGGCGAGCAGCACCGTCCAGGCCTTGAAGGCGCCGCGCTGCTCGCTGACCGCCAGGGAGTGCATCAGTGCCGTCGCCACCAGCCACGGCATGAACGACGCATTTTCCACGGGATCCCAGAACCACCATCCGCCCCAGCCGAGCTCGTTGTAGGCCCACCAGCTGCCCAGCGTGATGCCGACGGTGAGGAACACCCATGCGACGGTGGTCCAGGGTCGGGTCCAGCGGGTCCAGGCCGCGTCCAGTCGGCCGCCGAGCAGCGCCGCGACGGCGAACGCGAAGGGTACAACGAGGCCCACGTAGCCCATGTAGAGCATGGGCGGGTGGATGACCATGCCGGGATCCTGGAGCAACGGGTTGAGATCGCGCCCGTCCTGGGGCGCCGGCAGCAGGCGCTCGAACGGGTTCGAGGTCAGCAGCATGAACAGCAGAAAGCCACAGCTGATGAGCCCCATGGTCGCCAGCACCCGCGCCCGGAAGGCCATCGGCAAGGCGCCGCTCGCCATGCTGACCGCCACCGACCAGCCGGCCAGAGTCAGCGTCCACAGCAGCATCGATCCTTCGTGGGCACCCCACACCGCCGAGATGCGGTAGAACAGCGGCAGGTCGGCATTGGCATTCTGGGCCACGTAGGCGACGGAGAAATCCTTTGCCACGAACGCGTAGGTGAGGCACGCGTAGGCCAGCAGCACGAACAGGAACTGCGCGCGGCTCGCCGTCACCGCCACCGCCATCCACTCGGGCACGCCCCGCTGGGCGCCGAGCAACGGTACCACGCCCTGGATCACTGCCACGCCGAGGGCGATGATGAGAGCGAAATGCCCGAGCTCGGGGATCATGGCTTGCCGCCCCCACCTTGGCCGGCTGAATTCTTGACCGGATGGGGCATGGTGCCGCCGTCCGCTGCCAGCTCCAGCGCTTCCGCGACCTCCGGTGGCATGTAGTTCTCGTCGTGCTTGGCGAGCACCTCGCGGGCCCGGAACACGCCGTCGTCGCCGATACGCCCGAGGGCGACGATGCCCTGACCCTCGCGGAAAAGATCCGGAAGGATGCCGGAGTAGGCGACCCGTACATTCGCCGAGGTGTCGGTGAGATCGAAGCGCACGTCGAGGCTGCCGCTGCTGCGCTCGACGCTGCCTGCCACCACCAGTCCGCCGACGCGCACGTCGTGGCCGCGCGGCGCTTCGCCCGCGGCGATCTGCGAAGGACTGTAGAAGTACAGCATGTTCTCACCGATGGCCATCAGCACCAGCGCAGTGGCGACGGCGACGCCGGCCAGGACGACGCCGACGAAGATCAGGCGCTGACGTCGGCGCGCCCTCATGGACTCCGCTCCAGGCGTGCCTGGCGCGCCAGGCGCGCGCGCAGGTCTCGGGCGCGCATCATCGGCACCACGACATTGGCGACCAGGACCACGAGAGCCACGCCGTAGGCGCTCCAGACGTAAAAGGCATAACCGCCCATATGAAAGAATTCCCGCAATGCGTCCATGTCGTGGATCAGTCTCCGTTTGCGTATGTGATCATTGAGAGTGCCGCCACAGTGGTTATGTTCCCCGCGCCAGCTCGCGCACCCAGGCGCTGGATCGCTCCCGCTCGAGCACCTCGCTGCGCGCGCGCATCAGCAGAACGGTCACGTAGTAGAGCTTGAAGGCCAGCGCCATGAGTAGCAGCGGCACGAGCATGCTCAGGTGAATGGAGGGCGCGTCGAACTTGGTCACCGTGGGTCCCTGGTGGAGGGTGCTCCACCACTCCACGGAATAGTGAATGATCGGAATGTTCACCACCCCCACCAGGGCGAGCACCGCCGCCGCGCGGCTGGCGGTGCGTTTGTCCTCGATGGCCGCATGGAGGCCCATGACGCCGAAGTACAGGAACAGCAGCACCAGCTCGGAGGTGAGCCGGGCATCCCAGACCCAGTACGTGCCCCACATGGGCTTGCCCCAAAGAGACCCGGTGACAAGCGCCAGGAACGTGAAGCTCGCGCCGAGTGGCGCGCTGGCGGCGGCCATCACGTCGGCGAGCTTGATGCGCCAGACGAGACCGACGGCGCCGGCGGCGGCCATGATCACGTACACGAACAGCGACATCCATGCGCTCGGCACGTGGATGAAGATGATTCGGTAGCTCTCGCCCTGTTGGTAGTCCGGAGGTGCCAGCACCAGCCCGCCGTAGAGTCCCGCGGCCATCAGCAGCGCGGTGGTCCAGGCAAGCCAGGGCAGCATGCCCCCGGAGATGCGGTAGAAATGCCGGGGCGAGCCGAGCTTGTGCAGAAATGTCCACATGGGCGTCGAAGCGCGTCCTCAGTCGATGCTGATGCGTAGAGCTGCCGCCGTGGCCACGGGTGCGAGGCTCAGGGCCAGCACCAGGAAAGCGCACAGCATCAGGAGCTGACCGGTAACCGGCAGCCCGGCAGCCGTAGCGCCCACGGCGTTGGCGCCGAAGATTAACACAGGAACGTAAAGCGGGAGCACAAGCAGCGAGAGCAGCGCGCCGCCGCGGCGAAGCCCCACCGTCAGCGCCACACCGATGCCACCGACGAGACTCAGCACCGGCGTGCCGAGCAGCAGCGTGAGCCATAGGGTCCAACGGGCCGCCTCGGGCACCGCCATCAGCACCGCCAGAAGAGGTGTCGCAACCAGCAGCGGTAAGCCCGTCACCAGCCAGTGGGCCAGCACCTTGGCGAGCACCAGCAGGGTGGTAGGACAGGGGCTCAGCATCATGAGCTCGAGGGTGCCGTCGTCGAAATCCGAGCGGAACAGGTTGTCCAGCGAAAGCAGCGTCGCCAGCAGCGCGGCGATCCAGAGCACGCCCGCGGCCATGGTTGCCAGGGTTTTCGGATCCGAGGTCACGCCGAGGGGAAACAGGGTGGCGACGATGACGTAGAAGAGCAGGGGATTCGCGAGCTCGCCGCGGTTGCGCACCGCCAGCACCAGATCGCGCTCGAGCAGCCGCACGAAGGCATAACCGGCGCCCGGCCCGTTCATGAGGTCAGCTCGATGCTGGCGCTGCGGCCGGCGTCGATGCCGATGGGCTGGTGACTGGTGAGCACCGCGCAGCCGCCGGCAGCCAGATGAGTCTCGATGAGCGCACGCACCGTGTCACTGGCGTCTCGGTCGAGGGCGGTGAAGGGCTCGTCCAGCAGCCACAGGCGGCCGCTGCCCAGGGTCAGCCGGGCCAGGGCCACGCGGCGCCTCTGTCCCGCCGACAGGGTTCGGCAGGGAACGTCCATGAACTGCCCCAGGCCGAGGCGCTCGAGCGCGCTCTCCAGCTGCGCCTCCTCGACGACGCTGTGCAGCGCCATGGCGATACGCAGGTTCTCCCGGGGCGTGAGCACCAGCTTGACGCCGTCGCTGTGGCCGACGTAGCGCAGCTCGCGCAGGAAATCCGGGTCGCCGGCGCGCAGCGCGCGGCCGCACCAGCGTATCTCGCCGCTCTCGGGCAGCGTCAGGCCGCAGAGGATGCGCAGCAGCGTGGTCTTACCGCAGCCGTTGGGACCGCGTATCTGCAGCGCCTGTCCGGCATTGACGGCGAAGCTCAGCGCCTGAAAAAGCAGACGATCGCCGCGAAAGCAGGCGAGCTCGGCCGCCGACAGCATGGATGCGTCGGCCGGGTGTTGCGCAGGCACTGCTCGGGATTGCGCCAATATCGATGATTCTTTCGAGGCGGGCGGCGTAAAAGCGCGAAAAACCTACCCGATAGGACCGCCACGCGCAACCGGCGCGGGCGCGGGCAAGCCACGGATTGGGGCATGCCGTGCGCTGCTCTCTTGACCCGCAGCGGCGAGCCTGTAAGGTGCGGCGCCATGAGCGCCGCCGCACCGCTGTGTCTGCACCGGGGCAGCATCCGGCCCGAGTGGATCGACTACAACGGTCACATGAACGTGGCCTACTACGTGCTCGTGTTCGATCAGGGCACCGACGCGCTGCTCGATTACCTGGGCATGGACGCCGACTATCGTGCGCGCACCGGCTACTCTACCTACGTGCTCGAATCCCACATCACCTATGAGCGCGAGCTCAAGGCGGGGGAGGCCTACCGGGTCACCACGCAGCTTCTCGACTGGGACGCCAAGCGCCTGCACTACTTCGAGCGGCTCTACCGGGAAATCGATGACACCCTGTGCGCGACCACCGAGATCATGCTCATGCACATGGACATGGCGAGCGTGCGCTCGACGCCGATGCCGGACGCGGTACAGGGCCAGGTGGCGGCGCTGATGGGCGCTCACGCCGGCTTGCCGCGCCCGCCCCAGGCCGGTCGCGTCATCGGTATCGGCGCGGGAAAACCGTCCTAACGGTTACGCGATGGGTACAGCAAGGGCTGATTTCAGGCAAAAAAAATCGCTCGGGGCGGAAAGGGGGGAGGAGGGAGTCGCCACCGAGCGCCTGAGTTTTCAGGTACGCCTGAAGTTGTCAGGAACTAAGTAACTAAAGAGTAAATGACTATTGGGCCAGTTTCTGTGAATTCCGTCACACAAGTTGGGCCAGATCGCACTTTTTTTACGATTTGTGACGAAAAAATCTCCTCGTCTGCCCGCTCAGCCGCTTTTGACCGGCCGGCATTGGACGATTCGCCCATCCTTACCGATACCATGAACAGCGCCGGCTCCATTCCGGCCTAGCGAGGTCGTCCCATGGCCAGCCCGTTTCAGACCATCATCGACGTGGACACTGTCCACGGCCGTCTCGAGGATCCGCGCCTGCTCGTCATCGATGCGCGCTTCAATCTGATGGACGTGGACGAGGGCCGCAGGGCTTACCTGCAGGCGCACATCCCCGGTGCGCAGTACGCGCACCTGGACGAGGATCTGAGCGGGCCGCCGCTCACCGATGCGGGGCGTCATCCGCTTCCCTCGGCGCAGGCCATGAAGCGGCTGTTCGCGCGCTTTGGCGTCGAGGAAGGGATCCAGGTGGTGACCTATGACCAGCGCGACGGTGCCGTCGCGGCGCGCATCTGGTGGATGCTGCGCTACATGGGTCACGATGCGGTCGCGGTTCTCGACGGCGGCTGGAAGGCCTGGACGGCGGCGGGGCTGCCCACGGCCAGCGGCGTCGAGCGCCGGCCGGCGGGCGCCTTCCGCGGCGAGCCCCGCCGTGACTGGCTGGTGACCCTGGAGCGCGTGCGCGCCGCGCACCGGCTCATCGATGCGCGCGATCCGCGCCGCTACCGGGGTGAGCACGAGCCCCTGGACCCGGTCGCGGGGCACATTCCGGGCGCGGTCAATCATTACTACGGTGAGAACCTGGATGCCGACGGGCGTTTTCTGCCCCCGGCGGCGCTTCTCGAGCGTTTTTCCGCGACCCTGGCGGGCGCCCCGGCCGAGCAGGCGGTGTACTACTGCGGCTCCGGAGTGACCGCGTGCCACGACCTGCTGGCGGCCTGCCACGCAGGTCTGCCGGCGGGCGGTCTGTACGTGGGGTCGTGGAGCGAATGGTGCCGCGATCCAGAGCGCCCCATCGCTACCGGTCCCGAGCCGGGTACCCTGACGCCCGGGTAGCCGTCCATTGAGCGTTGACCCACAAGCCCTGCGGCTGTCCGTGGTGATGCCGGCCTACAACGAGGAGAGGCTCATCGCCGACACCATCGCCAACGCGGCGGCGAGCCTGTGCGCGGCGGGGCTCACCGGGGACGCCTTCGAGATCATCGTCTGTGACAACGCTTCCAGCGACGCGACCGCCGAGCGGGCGAAGCAGGCCGGCGCCCGGGTCGTTTTCGAGCCGGAGCGGCAGATCGCACGGGCCCGCAACACCGGCGCCGCGGGCGCGCGGGCCCCGTGGCTGTTGTTTCTGGATGCCGATTCCTGGCCGGACGCGGCGCTGATGCGCGATCTGCTGGAAGCCATGCAAGACCCGCGGGTGGTGGCCGGCGGCTGCACCATGCGCATGCACGACGTGGCGCCCGGCATCGCCGTGGCGCTGCACGCGTGGAACCTCGTCTCGCGCGTGTGTCGCTGGAGCGCCGGCGCGTTCCTTTTCTGTCGCAGCGATGGGTTTCACGCCATCGGTGGATTCAGCGCCGAATTCTTCGCCGCCGAGGAGCTGGACTTCAGCCGCCGCATCAAACGATGGGGTGGCGCCCGGGGACTCGCGCTGCGCATCCTGCATCGTCACCCGATGCTCACTTCCGGGCGCAAGGGCCGGCTGTACAGCCATCGGGAAATAGGCCTTCTGTTCCTGAGCATGCTGCGCCATCCGCGGCGCTTTTTCCGCGATCGACGCCTCTGCTACCTGTGGTACGACGGCCGTCGCTGAGGCTGTGCGGCCCGGGCCCGGTTATGAGACCCGGGTCACAGGGCCGCCGGCGGGCCGCGTCAACAATGCCGACGGCTTGTCGATATTGATAAAGAGACCGCGCCGAATGCGCCGCCCCCGGCGCGTGTGAGCCTCGTTGCGTGCGTTTACAGACGATTACAGCGACTAGGCTACACTTCACATTAACTTGCGCGAGGAAAGCCAGCGATGACGTATGCCCACTCCGACACCACGACCGTGTCGGATGTCACCAGGGAGGGCATGATTGCGGACGGTCCGAGCGAGTTCGAGTCGCGGCTCGCTTTCCGCACCAAGGTGCCGGCGGAGCGCCTGCACGAGTTCCTCGGCTGGCCGATCTACAAGCTGCGCCGCGAATCCGAGCACGTGTCCCGGGTGCTGAAGCGCATCGCCGAGGCGGTGGTCAATTCCATGGAGAATCCCGCCAGCACCAACGCCTTTCTGCGTGACCTGGACCTGAAGTCCATCTCCCGGGATCACGACTGGCGAGCCATTTTCTCGACCATCCGCGCCCACGAGGGCGGCTACGACGGCTACAAGCGCACGGTCCTCATCCGCTACCTGCAGTACCTCAGCTTTCGCAAGCGTCTGCTCGACTACATCTACGCCCGCAAGCAGGGATTGGACGAGATGGACGCTTACGCCGAGGAGCTCACCGAGTACCCCAATCCGCCGCCCATGGCCTCGCCGGACACCGGCTTCAACCCTGCCGACGGGCCGCTCAGCGAGGACGGGCTGCGCCGCTTCACCGGCGATTTCCGCCGCATGCCCATGGGTGAGTCCCTCGAGATCCCCATCGCCCAGGGCGAGAAGCTCGACATCATGCTCGCCGGGCACCTGTTCCGCATCATCGGCGGGCATCCGCCGAGCCTCATCGACCAGAACGGGGTGACCTACTTTCTCAAGGAGGGCCGCAACATGGTCGGGCGGCATCCGGAGAGCGACGTGCCCGTTGACCAGAATTTCAGCGACATCTCCCGGGCGCACCTCATCATCGAGTGGGAGGGCCAGGAGCGCATCACGGTCATCGATCTCTCGTCGAGAGGGTCTTACATCCGCCGCAGCATTCTCGAGACCGCGCTCACCCTGGACACGCCGGAGCATGCCTTCGATCTGCCGGGGTGGGGCAAAGACGACGAAGAGGAAGTGACCGTCAACTGAGGCGGCGCGTAGAATCGAGCCTTCGCGCGCAGGAGGGTTCGATGCTAGACGCGGTAATCTTTCTCCGGGAAGCGGACCGGAGTTCACTGCCTGAGCCGGTGCTCTGGTCATGAGCACCACCTACGATCTGATCGTCATTGGCGGCGGCAGCGGCGGTATCGCCGCGGCGGTGCGAGCGCGTTCCCATGGCGCGCGGGTCGCGCTGCTCGAGGATCACCGCCTCGGCGGCACCTGTGTCAACGTCGGCTGCGTGCCCAAGAAGGTCATGTGGTACACGGCCTCCATCGCGCACATGCTCGAGGACGCCCGTGATTACGGCTTCGACCTCGAGCGCCGCGGTCTCGACTGGGCGGCGCTCAAGCACTCACGCGATGCCTACGTGAAAAGGCTCAACGGCATCTACGCCAAGCGCCTGGTCGATGCCGGCATCGCCGACATCCGCGGCACGGGGCGCTTGGTCGACGCCCGGACCGTGGAAGTCAACGGCGAGCGCCTGAGTGCCGAAAAGATATTGATCGCCACCGGTGGCGTTCCCCTGGTTCCCGATCTGCCCGGTGCGGAGCTCGGTATCACCTCCGACGGCTTCTTCGAGCTCGCGCAGTGCCCGCGCCGGGTGGTGGTGGTCGGCAGCGGCTATATCGCGGTCGAGCTCGGCGGCATGCTGCATGCGCTGGGCGCCGAGGTCACCCTGCTGGTTCGCAAGGCGAGGCTGCTTCGGCAGTTCGACGACATGTTGTCCGAGCACCTGACGGCCGCCATGCGGGCCGACGGCATCGAGGTGCGCACCGAGAGCCAGGTCGAGCANNCATCGAGAGCTGCGACGTGGTGCTCTGGGCCATCGGACGCGCTGCGCGCACGCGCGAGCTCGACGCGGCGGCCGCGGGCGTCGCCGTCAGCGACGACGGCCATATCGCCACTGACGCGTTCCAGGCCACCAATGTCGACGGTATCTTCGCCATCGGCGACGTCACCGGTCACCACGAGCTGACGCCCGTCGCTATCGCGGCTGGGCGGCGTCTCGCCGATCGCCTGTTCGGTGGCATGACGGATCGAAAGCTCGATTACGACTGTATCCCCAGCGTGGTTTTCTCCCATCCCACCATCGGCACCGTGGGTATGACCGAGAGCGAGGCCCGAGCGCGCTTCGGTGACGACGTGAAGGTCTACCGGACCGAGTTCAATCCCATGTACCACGCGTTCACCCGCCACAAGACCAGAGCGGCCATGAAGCTCGTCACGGTGGGCGCCGATGAGCGCATCGTCGGCTGCCACATCTTTGGCCTGGGCGCCGACGAGATGCTTCAGGGTTTCGCGGTCGCCATCCGCATGGGCGCCACCAAGCGCGATTTCGACGACACCGTCGCCATCCATCCGACCAACGCCGAGGAGCTGGTCACCATGCGCTGAGATGGCGGGCAGCGGTGGGCGCTCTTTTTCAGGCGCCGATCTCGTCGTTTTTCTGCTCGAGCGCCTTGATGAGGCCCTCGAGCCCGGATTTTCTCACCTCGGCGGAGAACGTGGTGCGGTAGGTGGTCACCATGCTGACACCGGCGATGCTGACGTCAAAGACTTTCCATGTGTTGTTGCGGCAGTGCAGGCGGTAGTGGACCTCGACGCCCTCGCCCTGGGTCTGGGGAATGAGCGTTCGCACCGTCGCGAAGTTCTCGCGGCTCTCGTCGCGCATGGGCAGGTATTGGATCTTGATGCCCGTGTAGGAGGTCACTGCGGTGGCGTAGGTGCGCAGCATCAAGCTGTGGAACTGGGTGAGAAATCGCTGCTGCTGCTCGCGCGTCGCCCGTTTCCAGTGTTTGCCCAGAACCAGCCTCGAGGATCCTTCGAGATCCACGTGCGGGGTGATGTACCGATCGACCAGCGCCCGGGCGTCGGCGGGGTTGTCGGCAATCACGCCATCGTAGGCGTCGACCGCCGCGAACAGGGCGTCGGTGGTCTCGCGCACGAGCCGCAGCGCATCCTCGTGGCTGCTTCCTTCGCAGCTGCCCGCGGCGTGCGCAGGGGGCACGAACGCGCCGATCACGGCGAGCATCACGATCACCGCCAGGGTCCTGAAACCCGGGACCGATTCGGCGCGCGAGGAATTAAACATGGTGGTTTCCTACCGTCTTCGTCCGTGGCCGGCAAAGTAAAGCACTGCCGGGCCGAATTTGACAACAACCGCTTGTTTTCGTCAAAAGGCCGTTGCGGTAACCTTTCCTGGCGGTGATTGGAGCAGTGTGGTGACGAAAAGAGTCGAGCGTTACCAATCCTGGAGCAGCTGTGAGGAGTGTGGATTCCAGGGCCTGCTGGAGTTCGTGCATCGCAAGGACGAAAACTACGACGACCCCGAAGCGCTCGGCGTGATGCTCGATGCGACCTGTCCGGCCTGCGATCACGAGGCGGCCGTTCTGGTGGTGATGGAGGAGTACCACGCCATGATGCGGGTGGCGAAGGGGGCTGCGAAGGAGTAGGGGGCGATGGCGACAAAGCGTTGGCGGTTGGCCGCCCTGAGTGGCGTTGTGCTGCTCGCGCTGGCAGCTGCCGTTACGCGCGCCGATCAGAGCGACGCGCGCCTCGACGACCTGTTCGCACTGCTGCAGAGCACCGCCGACCGAGGGGCGGCGGTGGCGGCCGAGCAGGCAATCTGGCGGATCTGGCTCAACAGCGGCCGCGAGGACATCGACGCCCTCATGGAAGAGGGGATACTCGCGATGAGCGACCGGCGGCTCGACGAAGCCATCAGCATCTTCACCCGCATCACCGAGCGGGCGCCGGGTTTCGCCGAGGGCTGGAACAAGCGCGCCACCGCTTACTATCTGAACGAGGACGACGTGTCCTCGGTGGAGGACATCCGCCGAACCCTCGCCCTCGAGCCGAGGCACTTTGGCGCCATCTCCGGCATGGGGTTGATATTTCTGCGCCGCGGCGACGATGCCGGGGCGCTGGACGCATTCGAAGCCGTGCTCGCCATTCATCCGCACGATCACGGCGCCCGCGCGCAGGTCGAGTCGCTGCGCGAGCGGCTCGGTGAACGCGGCGCATGAGAAATTACATGAGGTTCGAAAAATTTCATACGGATTATAAAGTTATAGGGTTTATTGCAAACTGACATGAAGTTTGGCGCGGCTTCCAGTGGCGCGGGAGGTCGTGCTAGGCTTGCGCCGACTTCACGACGCGCAGCGTTTGCCTCGTGACCGGCAGGGGGAAGCGACGACCACCATGAAGCTGACCAGCGACAGCTTTTCCCACGAGCAGCCGATACCGGAACGTTGCGCGTTTTGCGCGGCGGATCCCGACCAGCACGCATGCCTCGGGAGCAATCTCAATCCTCACCTGTCGTGGAGCGATGTGCCCGAGGGCACCAAGTCTCTGGTGCTCATCTGTCACGACCCGGACGCACCGGCGAAGCCCGACGGCGTCAACACCGAAGGCAAGCGCATCACGGCGCGGCGAAAGCGCGCGGATTTCTACCATTGGGTGCTGGTGGACATTCCCGCCGATGTCGTCGGCATCCAGGAGGGCGAGTTCTCCGACGGTGTCACCCAGGGGGGAAAATCGGGACCGGCGAGCGCCCGCGGCACGCGCCAGGGCATCAACGACTACACGCGCTGGTTCGCCGGCGACGAGGCCATGGCGGGCAACTACTTCGGCTACGACGGCCCGTGTCCGCCCTGGAACGATGTCATCGCGCACCGTTATCATTTCACGCTCTACGCCCTGGATTTCGAGCGCTGTCCCGTTGGCGGCGAATTCACTGCGAAGGATGTGCTCGCGGCCATGGAAGGGCACGTGCTCGAAACGGCGACGCTCACGGGGATCTACAGCCTGAATCCGGACGTCGCCGCCTGAGGGCGACAGGTCTCACGCATCCCGGGTCGATCGGAATCGCAGCGCCGCGCGCACACGCGCCTCGACATCATCGAGCATCTCGCCGGGCGCGCTCACGATAGCGATGGTGCCACTGCCCTGGGGCAGCACGATGCCGCTGTACTGCGCAGTGCGAATCCTCGTGCGATTCTCCACCAGCCGGTCGGTCATCAGGAACACGGTCACCGGAGCGGTGTCGCCCTTGACCACCAGGTGACCGGAGAGCTTGTCGCGAATAATGCAGCGCCCGGCGAAGGTCACGTCGCCGATGGTGCCGGCGAGATCGAGTCCGGTTGGCTCGAGGGTCGCGGAGATTTCGCTGCCACTGACCGCGCGGGTGGCGCTGAGCGCATAGGGTGCGCCGTTGACGAGCGCCACGAACTCGTCGGCGAGCTGCTGCTGCGCACGATAGGACTGCCAGCCGAGGGCGGCCACCCCCACCATGAGCAACAGGCTGGCCGCGAGCGCCAGCAGGCGTGCGGAGCGCCACCAGGCCGGCCGCGGCTGCGGCTCGAACGACTGCTTGAGCAGAATCCGGGATGCCAGATTCTCCGGCACCTCGACGTTCACGGCCTCGGCCAGCCGGCGCTCGAAGCGCGCGCTGCGCGCCACCGCTTCCGCGCACTCCGGGCAATGGCTGCGGTGCTCGATGAAAGCCGGCTCCGAGGAGCGCGGATCGGTGAGCAGCATTCGACGAAATTCCATGCAGTTCATACCCGGCCTCTCTCGTTTGCGCTGTCGCTGTGCGCGTCGCCCTCGAGAATCTCTCGAAGCCGCTGGCGGGCCCGGAACAGGCGCGTATTCACCGTCGCTGTCGGAAGGTCCAGCATCTTCGCCATCTCCGCGCCGCTGTAGCCACCGATGACCTGCAGCACGAGGACTTCCCGGTACTTTGTCGGCAGCTGCATCAGACCGCGGCGCACGGCCCACACCTCGGGGTTGATACCCTGATCGCCGCGGATCTGATCGAGCTCCACGTCCTCGAATACCGGCTGGTAGCGCTCGAACTGACGGGCGAACTCGCGTCTGAGCGTCGTCATGAGCCAGCTCTTGGCCTTGCTCTCGTCGCGCAGGCTGTCGAGGAAACGCCATGCGCGCATGAATGTCTCCTGCACCAGATCCTCGGCCATGGCCCTGTTGCGACACAGCATCAGCGCGTATCGGTACAGGTCGGAGGAAACGGCGTTGACCAGTCTTTCGAAGCGGGCCTGGGCGTTGTGCATGCGCGCATCCGGCATCCCGTGACTCCTACAGCCAATAGACCGCCGAGTCCAAGGGTTTATTTCGCCGCCCGGGATAATGCGTGGGAATGTGTGAACCAGGTCCGGAGGGGGAATAGTTGCTCCCTCGGCCCGGTCTCAGGAAACAGGTCGGTTCGCCTGGGGCCCCTTGGTAGCGCCGGGCCAGGGCCCCCTGGGCGCCCATGCGCGCCGGGTGCGCGGTGAAACAACGGCGTGCGCCGCCGGTCCGGTGTGTGGGCGTTGGTTCGGCATCCGCTGCCGGCGTCGGTTTCGGTGGCGGCGGGTGACCGAAGCATTCTTTTCGGGCCGGCAGGCGCCGGCCGCCGCGCGCCGACGGGCTGCTGCTATTGCAGCTCTTTGGAGTACTCGACGGTGTAAAGGTCGCTTTCCTGGCTCGCATAGAAGGCGGCGAGGTCCTCCCGATCCTGGGCGCTCAGGCCCGCGGCGAGTCCAGCCATGATGGGATTCTTGCGTTTGCCGGTCTTGTAGTCCTCCAGCGCCCGAACCAGGTAGTCCGCGTACTGTCCGGCGAGGATTGGAAAGGCGGGCGTGGTCGGGCGCTTGCCTTCGGGGCCGTGGCAGGCCGCGCAGGACGCAGACTTTGCCTTGCCGGCTTGCGCGTCGCCGGCGGCCTGCGCGGTCGGCTGCACGAGAGCCAGCGCGGTGACGGTGGCGATGAGCAATGTGCGCATGTCGATGGTGATCTCCGTGTCTGATGCGGACGCGTGCCCGCTGTCTACTCGGGCTTTGCCGCGAAATAGGCGGCGATATCCGCCATGTCCTGGTCGCTGAGGCTGGATGCCTGGGCCTGCATGGTGCGGTGGCTGCGCTCACCGGAGCGGTACGCCTTGAGCGCCGCGACGATGTAGTCGGCCTGCTGACCGCCGACCCGGGGCACGTGATACGTGGGGTAGACGTTGCTGTAGCCGGGGATGGCATGGCAGCCCATGCACGGGATGGCCTTCACCTCGCCGGCCTTGGCATCTCCTCCGGCGCGAACCTCCGTGCTCGCCGCCAGGCCCACGGCGATGGCTGCCGACATTGCGCTCAAGAGCAGACGTCTCGTCTTCATGGTGCTCCTTCGGTCGTGCTGTGCTGATCTCACCCCGAGGGGCTGCCGGAGGGGCGCGGCGATCGTCGCCCCTTGCCCTTCGCGTCGGCGTCATGCGCCCGAACTGGAGATTGCCCCCCACCGCATGGACCCACCGTGTCCACGGGTGCGGCGAAGTATACCCGCTCGCGAGGCGTTGACCAACACGCCGCGGGCGCGCCGATGGCGGCCAGCGGGCGGTTCAGTGTATGGTCGCCAGCCAGTAGGCTAGCGGTCGCCGCAATCGCAGAGCAGCAACACCGTCGTGACCACCCGTGCGCCGAATCACCTGCCGGCATGGCAGGCCCTGCTGTCCCACCACAGCCGCATCGCGTCCCTGCACATGCGCCGCCTGTTTGCCGACGACGCCGAGCGCGCCCGGCGCTTCTCACTCGAGGCGTGCGATCTGTTTCTCGATTACTCGAAAAACCGCATCACCGCGCAGACCATGGAGCTGCTCTTCGAGCTCGCACGGCAGGCGGACGTCGAGGCCTGGCGCGAGCGCATGTATGCGGGCGACGCCATCAACACCAGCGAGGGGCGGGCGGCTCTGCACGTGGCCCTGCGCCACCCCGGCGACGCGCCGTTTCCGCACGCGGATCGCGACGTCATGCCGCAGGTGCTGGCGGCGCGCCGGCGCATGCGGGAAATCAGCGATGCATTGCGCGCCGGGACGCGCCTGGGCCACTCGGGAAAACCGATCACGAGCGTGCTGCACATCGGTATCGGCGGCTCGCATCTGGGTATGGAAATGGCGGTTCAGGCGCTGGCAGCCCGCGAGGCGGGCCGACCGGCGGTGCGATTCGTCTCCAGCGTCGACGCGGCCAACCTGGCCGGCGCGCTCCAGGGCCTGGATGCCGAGACCACGCTGTTCATCGTCGCCTCCAAGACCTTCTCCACCGCGGAGACCATGCTCAATGCGGCGAGCGCCGCGCAGTGGCTGCGCGCCGGCAGCGGACGCGACGCCATCGCCGGGCAATTCATCGCGGTGACGGCGAACGACGATGCCGCGCGCGCCTTCGGCGTCGCGGCCGAGGATATTCTGCCGGTATGGGACTGGGTCGGCGGGCGTTACTCGCTTACCTCGGCCATGGCGCTGCCGGTGGCCGTGGCGGCGGGCATGGATGCCTTCGAAGAGCTGCTGGCAGGTGCCCACGCCATGGACCGGCATTTCCACGAGACACCTCTGGAGCAGAACATGCCGGTGGTGCTCGGGCTGCTGGGCGTCTGGTACCGGAACTTCTTCGCCGCCGCCACCCGCGCCGTGCTGCCCTACGACTACCCGCTGCGCGCCTTGCCCGCCTATCTCCAGCAGCTGGAGATGGAGAGCGCGGGGAAAAGCGTCGCGCGCGACGGCGACGCCCTCGGCATCGCCACGTGCCCGGTGGTCTGGGGCGCGTCCGGAAACGACGCCCAGCACAGCTTCTTCCAGCTCCTGCACCAGGGCAGCGAGCTGGTGCCCTGCGATTTCCTGGTCGCCGCGCGCGGCGCGCACGCCAGCCCGGGCCACGACGACACCCTGCTCGCCAACGCCCTGGCCCAGGCCGAGG
Organism: Gammaproteobacteria bacterium; assembly: GCA_011775625.1. Lineage (GTDB taxonomy): Bacteria > Pseudomonadota > Gammaproteobacteria > HK1 > HK1 > JAABYT01. Next base: position 69,575 of record JAABYT010000045.1, read on the forward strand.
CGCTCATGGGCGGACGCGAGGCCGCCGAGACCCGTGCGCGTCTCGAGGGCCAGGGGCTCGGCGGGCCGGCACTCAAGGCGCGCCTGCCGCACTGCGTGTTCGCGGGCAACCAGCCGAGCAGCACATTGTTATACGAGCGGCTCACGCCGCGCACTCTGGGCGCTCTGGTGGCCCTTTACGAGCACCGCCTGTTCGTGCAGAGCGTCTGCTGGGGGGTCAATGCGTTCGATCAGTGGGGTGTCGAGCTCGGAAAGGAGCTCGCGCAGGGCATCGTTGCCGAGCTTGCCGGCGGCGGTGTCGGCAGCCACGATGGATCCACGGCGGCGCTCCTGGAAAGAGTGCGCCGCATGAGGAGCAAAAGTTGAGGCTTGCCGATACGATTGCGTCACCAGCACACGGACACATGCGACGATGACCGAAGCCGCAACGCCCACTAACTTCATCCGCCAGATCATCGACGAGGACCTGCGCAGCGGTAAAAACGATGGACGCGTGGTGACGCGCTTTCCGCCCGAGCCCAACGGGTATCTGCACATCGGCCACGCCAAGGCCATCTGCCTCAACTTCGGCATCGCCGAAGATTACGGCGGCCACTGCAACCTGCGCTTCGACGACACCAACCCGGTCAAGGAGAGCATGGAGTACGTGCAATCCATCAAGGAGGACATCCGCTGGCTCGGCTACGACTGGGGCGAGCATCTGCGTCACGCCTCGGACTATTTCGAGCAGCTCTACGCATGGGCGGTGGATCTCACGCGCGCCGGCAAGGCCTACGTGGACAGCCTGAGCGCCGACGAGATCCGCGAGTACCGGGGCACGCTCACCGAGCCCGGGCGGGAGAGCCCTTACCGAAACCGCAGCGTCGAGGAGAACCTGGATCTGTTCGCGCGCATGCGCGCCGGCGAGTTTGCCGACGGCAGCCACGTGCTGCGCGCGAAGATCGACATGGCGGCGCCGAACATGAACATGCGCGACCCGGTCATGTACCGCATTCTGCATGCGTCTCACCAGATGACCGGCGACGCATGGTGCATCTATCCCATGTACGACTTTACCCAGGGTCAGTCCGACGCCATTGAGCACGTCACCCACTCGTTGTGCTCTCTCGAGTTCGAGGATCATCGCCCGCTCTACGACTGGTTTCTGGACAATCTGGACGTGCCGAGCCGGCCGCGCCAGATCGAGTTCTCGCGCCTGAATCTGAGCTACACGGTGATGAGCAAGCGGCGTCTCAAGCAGCTGGTGGATGACGGCCACGTGAACGGCTGGGACGATCCGCGCATGCCGACGCTGGTGGGTATGCGTCGGCGCGGCTTTCCGCCGGCCGCAATTCGCGATATGTGCGAGCGCGTCGGGATTACCAAGAAAGACAACGTCATCGATGTGGCATTGCTCGAGAACTGCGTGCGCGAGGAGCTCGATGCCAAGGCCGCGCGCGTGATGGGCGTGCTGCGTCCGCTGCGTATGGTGATCGTCAACTATCCGCAGGGGCAGGAGGAGGCGCTCGAGGCCGCCAATCACCCGCAGAATCCGGAAATGGGTACGCGCTCGCTGCCGTTCTCGCGGGAGCTCTACATCGAGCGCGACGATTTCATGGAAGATCCGCCGAAGAAATTCTTCCGGCTTGCGCCCGGACGCGAGGTGCGCCTGCGCTACGCCTACTTCGTCACCTGCGTCGACGTCGTCAAGGACGCGGACGGTGAGGTGGTGGAGGTGCACTGCACCTACGATCCGGAAACCCGCGGCGGCGGCGCGCCCGACGGGCGCAAGGTCAAGGGAACGATTCACTGGGTGTCCGCGCCCCACGCTATCCGTGCCGAGGTGCGGCTCTACGACCGGCTCTTCAACGTGCCGAGCCCGGACGCCCAGGATTTTGTCGCCCACATCAACCCGCACTCCCTCGAGACCCTGGACGCGGCACACATCGAGCCGAGCGTCGTCGACGCCGCGCCGGGCACGCCGTTTCAGTTCGAGCGGCTCGGTTACTTCTGCGTCGACAGCGCCGACAGCCGTGCGGGTACGCCGGTGCTCAACCGCACCGTAACGCTCAGAGATTCGTGGGCGAAAATCGGTAAAGGCGCCTAGCCGGCCATCAGACAGACGACGAGCGGCGAATCAGCCGTGGTCTGGCACCTCCGCGGTCCAGTAATACATCAACCCTGTGACAACCTTACGAGAGCGCGGATTGCGCCTAGGCCGGATCGGCGAGCGGGGTGATGCAGCGCGGCTCGTCGACCCGCGCATTGTTCACGAGCGTGCTCACGGGATAGGCCGTCATGGCGTCGGCGGGGAAGGGCGCAAGCAGGGGCAGCAAAGCCTCGGCCTGCGTCAGGCGGGGGTCGAGCCAGCGCGCGTAAGCGTCCGCCGCGATGATGACCGGCATGCGGGGGTGAACGCCGGCGCCCAGATCGTTGGCGCCGGTGGTGATAATCGCGCAGGATTCGACCGGTTCCCCATCGGCGGGCTGCCAACGATCCCAAAGGCCCGCGAAGCAGAAGGGATGGCCGTCCTTCATGGTGAAATAATACGGCTGCTTGCGGCCCTCCACGGGCTTCCATTCGTAGTAGCCGTCCGCCGGGATCAGGCAGCGACGCTTGCGGAACGGGATTCGAAAGGCGGGCTTCTCGGCCACGGTCTCGGCGCGGGCGTTGATCATGCGGTAACCGCCATCGGCCTGCTTGGCCCAGTGTGGGATCAGGCCCCAGCGCAGCAGCAGCAGCTCCTTGTGTCCTGGCTCGCGCATCCTGCAGGCAGGAACGGACGTCGTCGGGCTGATGTTGTAGCTTGGCTCGAGGGCAAGGTCGACGTCCATGCCGAGCATGCGCGCGATGTCGGGAAGCGCCGCTTTGAGCACGTAGCGACCACACATCGCAACACCCTCCCACAGGCCGTGCAGGCATGGTATAAGTTCGTCCCTAGCACGCCAAGCGGGCCGACGGAAGAGCCTAAGTGTCCGATGCGCGTGGCTTTTTTTCATTAACCGCAATGGGGCCCGCGCGTGCCGTCCGGCCTGCCGCCGAACACCATGGCCAGCCTCGAATCCCGAATCCAACAGTGCATGCTCGCCGATCAGGGGCGCTTCATGCGCCGCCTGCGTCGTCTGGAGAAAGGCGCCGCGCGGCCTGACGATCGACCCGCAGGGCTCGCCGGGCTGCGCGCGGAGATCGAGCAGTCCGAGCGGCGCCGCAGCGAGCGCCAGCGCAGCCTGCCCAAGCCGGACTATCCGCCGGCACTGCCGATCAGCGCGCAGGTCGAGGCGATCGCCGACGCCATCCGCGCCAACCCGGTGGTCATCGTCTGCGGTGAGACCGGCTCGGGCAAAACCACCCAGATCCCCAAGATCTGTCTCTCCATCGGGCGCGGTGCCGCGGGACTCATCGGCCACACCCAGCCGCGCCGTGTGGCGGCGCGCAGCACCGCCGCGCGCATCGCCGTCGAGCTGGGGACCTCTCTCGGCGACAAGGTCGGCTACAAGCTTCGCTTCGACCAGCGGGTTGGCAAGGCGTGCTATCTCAAGGTGCTCACCGACGGCATGCTGCTCGCCGAGATCCAGGCGGACCGCGATCTCGCCGCCTACGACACCATCATCATCGACGAGGCCCACGAACGCAGCCTCAATATCGATTTTCTCCTCGGCTATCTGAAGCGCTTGCTTGCGCGGCGCACCGATCTGAAGCTCGTCATCAGCTCGGCCACCATCGATACCGCGCGCTTTTCCGAGTTCTTCGAAGGTGCGCCCGTCATCGAGGTCTCGGGAAGGGGCTATCCGGTGGAGCTGCGCTATCAGCCTGTGGAGGCCACCGCCGGCGCCGAGCTCGATCTGCACGACCACATCGTCGCGACCGTCGAGCAGCTGTGCGACGAAGGTCCGGGGGACGTGCTCGTGTTCCTCCCCGGCGAACGCGATATTCGCGAGCTGCTGCAGACACTGCGCCGTCGTCTCGGCGAGTCGTGCGAGATCCTGCCTGTCTACGCGCGCCTGCCGCTTGCTCAGCAGCAGCGCCTGTTCGAGCCCCGCGGCAAACGCCGCATGGTGCTCGCGACCAATGTCGCCGAGACCTCGATCACGGTCCCGGACATACGCTACGTAATCGACCCCGGGCTCGCGCGCATCAGCCGCTTCGGAAGGCGCGGCAGCGTGCAGCGCCTGCCCGTCGAGCCGATTTCCCGGGCATCCGCGGATCAGCGCATGGGGCGTTGCGGGCGTACGGCGCCGGGGGTGTGTGTGCGGTTGTACAGCGAGGAGGACTACCTGGGGCGGCCCGAGTTCACCGAGCCGGAAATCCGACGCACCAATCTGGCCGCGGTGCTGCTATCCATGCGGGCACTCGGCATCCATGATCTGGAAGCCTTCCCCTTTCTGGATGCGCCCGACCGGCGCCGCGTCAACGACGGCTACCGGCTTTTGCGCGAGCTCGGCGCCATCGACGCCGCCGACGCGCTGACGGCCATCGGTCGCCGACTGGCGCGCCTTCCGGTGGACCCTCCGATCGGCCGCATGATACTCGCCGCCGAGGAGTTCGACTGTCTCGCCCAGGTGCTGGTCATCGCAAGCGCCCTGAGCGTCGCCGATCCGCGCGAGCGGCCGCCGGATGCGGAAGCCGCGGCGGCGCTGGCGCATCAACGCTATCAGGACGATCGCTCGGATTTCATGGGGCTCTTGAGTCTCTGGGACTACGTCCACGAGCAAACCCGCGGCCTTGGCGCGGGCGCCTCGAAAGCTTTCTGCCGAAAGCGCTTCCTGAGCCTTCCCAGGTTGCGCGAGTGGCAGGAGGTGCATCGTCAGCTCAAGGAGATCGTGCGGGACATGGGGCTGCGCCCGCGCCGCCACGAGACGAGCTACTCGCGTATCCACCGGGCGCTGCTCACGGGGCTGCTGCGCAATATCGGCATGCGCAATGCCGATGGCGCCTACGACGGGCTCCACGACACCGTTTTTCACCTCTCTTCCCAGTCCGGCCAGGCCCGGCGCGAGGCGCGCTGGGTGATGGCCGCCGAGCTCGTGGAAACCAGTCGTCTGTATGCGCATCAGGTGGCGCGCATTCGTACCGAGTGGATCGAGCGCGCCGCGGGGGATCTGCTGCGTCGCGCGTACTTCGACGCCCACTGGGACCCGCGGCGCGGAGAGGTCATGGTCTACGAACAGACCAGCCTTCACGGTCTCACGGTGACGCCGCGGCGCCGCGTGCGCCTCGCGCCGGTGAGCCGAGCGGACGCCCACGCGATTTTCGTTCAATCGGCCATCATGGATCGCACCCTCGCGTCACCGGCCGGGTTTCTGAAAAAAAACGCCGAGGTTGTCGACGGCCTGCGTCGTTACGAGCACAAGCTGAGGCGCCCGGACGTTCTGGTGGCGGATGACGACGTATACGCCTTTTATATGAGCCTGATCCCGGAGGATGTCTGCGACAGCAAGAGCTTCGAGGCGTGGCGACGGCGCGCCGAGCGCGAGGATCCCGAGCACCTGCTGATGGATGCCGAGCAGCTCATGCGCGGCCGGCTGCCGGAGAGCGCCGGTCACGATTTTCCCGACACGCTCGAGTTCGAGCAGCAGCGCCTTGCCCTGGTCTACCGCTTCGACCCGGGTCGACAGGACGACGGCGTGACGCTCGAGATACCCTTGGAGCTGCTGCCGCGTCTCAGGGTCGAGCCGTGCGAGTGGCTGGTGCCCGGCCTGCTCGAGGAGAAGGTGCTCGCGATGCTGAGGCTGCTGCCGAAAACGAGTCGACGGGAGCTGTTGCCGCTCAACGACTGCGCGCGCGACTTCATGGCCGAAGGTGCGCGCGGGAGCGGCTCGCTCGCCAATGCGCTGCGCGCGTTTCTGCGCGCCCGGCGTGGCGTCGACGTGCCCGCAGATGCCTGGCAGCGCGCGCGGCTCGAGAGCAAGCTCGCGCCGCATCTGCTGATGAATTTCCGCGTCATCGACGCCGACGGGCGCTGCCTCGATCAGAGCCGGGACCTGCCGCGTCTGCAGGCGCGGCTTGCGGCGCAGCCGCCGGCACCGCCACCAGCGGCGCGTTCCGGCTACCCGCGCGAGGGGCTGCGCGGCTGGGTCGTCGATGATCTGCCGACTCTCGTCGAGACGCACGTGGATGGCCGTTTGCTGCGGGGCTATCCGGCGCTGGCGGACCGCGGCGAGTCGGTCGCATTGGATCTTTTTCCAAGTGCCGAAGCGGCCGCCGAGGCGCACGCGGCCGGTGTGCGGCGTTTGTACGCTCAGCGGATCACCCGCACGACGCGCCGGATGCTGCACGAATTGCCGAATCTGGCTGCGATGGAGCTCATGCACAGCGTGTTGCCCGCGCCGCCGGGCTATCTGCAGGCCGATCGGGCGGCGCCCGACGGGCTCGCGGGGACGATCGTGGATCGCGCTATCGAACGGGCCATGGCCGATGCCGGAGCCATCCGGGACGAGGCAGCCTTCCAGGCCGCTGCCGCCGAAGCGGACGCACTGCTGCCCGCGGTCATGGCGTCGCTCGCCGCACAGATCCTTGGCATTCTCGAAGAGCATCGCTCCCTGGTGGCGTTGCGTCGGGAGCAGGGATCGGCCCTGCCGGGCGCGAGTCTCGACGACATCGACAGGCAGATGGCCCATCTCGTGTTCAGGGGGTTCGTACGCCTGGTTCCCGACGACGCGCTCGCGGCCTACCCGCGCTATCTGGCCGGGCTGCGCGTGCGCCTCGACAAGCTGTGCCGGGGGGGCGCGGGCGATGGGCGCAAGCTCGCCGAGGTGATGCCGCTCTGGGATCGATTCGCGGTGCGCGCGTCCGAGCACGCCAGTCGCGGCCACCGCGATGCCGAGCTCGCCCGTTACCGCTGGATGCTCGAGGAGTACCGCATCTCGCTGTTCGCCCAGGAGCTCGGTACCGCGTACAGGATTTCGGCGAAACGCCTCGAGGAGCAGTGGCGCAAGGTCTCCCTGTAGTCAGGGCAGCGCGACGCGCTGTCGAGAAACTGCAATACTTTCTCCATGTGCATGGCGCGGATGTGCGTCATCAGAGCATCGAGGATATGCGGAGCGAGGCCAGGGACTGCTGCAGGTTGACTCGTAAAAGCAACGCCAAGGAAGATTTCGTTGACATTTCCCGAGTGCGGCGCCCCCGTGATTTCCGGGGATGCGGTTTTCGCGGTTTCAGGATCATTTTTCGAACCTGCGCGCTGCCATGAGGAATTAAGTGCGGTGTCACCAAGGTCAGTAATGGTCTAACAATTACTTAACCTGGTTGCGGATTTTGAGACTCACGGATTTCTGGAGTTTGTGCCCATGAAGAATGTCGTTATCGCCGGTTACGCGCGTTCACCGTTCACGTTTGCAATGAAGGGGGAGATGAGCAAGGTGCGCCCCGATGACCTGGCCGGGCGCGTGGTCAAGGCGTTGATCGAGCGCACCGGTGTCAAGGGCGAGGATATCGAAGACCTGATCTGCGGCTGCGCTTTTCCGGAAGGTGAGCAGGGTTACAACGTCGGCCGCATCATCGACTTTCTCTCCGAGGTCCTGCCGATCTCGGTTGCCGGCATGACGGTCAATCGTTTCTGCGGCTCCTCGATGCAGTCGATTCACATCGCGGCGGGTGCAATTCAGCTGAATGCCGGCGAGGCGTTCGTGTGCGCGGGCGTGGAATCCATGTCCCGGGTGCCGATGGCGGGATTCAATCCGATGCCGAATCCCGCCTTGTACGCGTCTTTCCCCGCAGCCTACATGTCCATGGGCGAGACGGCGGAAAACCTCGCCGAGAAATATCAGATCACGCGCGAAGAGCAGGAAGCGTTCGCCGTCGTGAGCCAGAGGAGGGCGGCCGCGGCTCGAAGCGAAGGCCGGTTGCGCGACGAGATCGTGCCCATCTCGCACGAGGGCGTCGCCGTCACCGAAGACGGCTGTATCCGTGCGGATACGGACGAGCAGGGGCTCGCGGGGCTGAACCCCGCGTTTCTCGACAAGGGCAGCGTGACCGCCGGCACCTCGTCGCCGCTGACCGACGGGGCTGCCGCGGTGCTCGTGTGCAGCGAGGACTACGCGGCGGCGAACGGACTGGAGCCGCTCGCCAGGGTGAGGAGCATCGCGGTCGGCGGCTGCGCACCGGAGATCATGGGCATCGGCCCCGTCGTCGCGACGCGCAAGGCCATCGAGCGCGCCGGCGTCGATCTCGGCGACATCGACGTCATCGAGCTCAACGAGGCGTTCGCCGTGCAGGCCATCGCCTGCATGCGCGAGCTCGGGCTCGACCACGACAAGGTCAACATCGACGGTGGCGCCATTGCCATCGGCCATCCTCTCGGCGCCACCGGCGCGCGCATCACCGGTAAGGCGGCGTCGCTGCTCAAACGCGAAGGCAAGCGTTACGCGCTGGCGACACAGTGCATCGGCGGCGGCCAGGGCATTGCCACGGTTCTGGAATCGGTATCGTGAGCATCCACAAGGTCGCGGTGCTCGGCGCCGGAGTCATGGGATCGGGTATCGCCGCCCAGGTGGCCAACGCCGGACACGAGGTGCTTCTTCTCGACATCGTGGCCGAGGGCGGACTGGATCATCGAGGCGGTCATCGAGCGTCTCGACGTGAAGCGCGATCTGTACAAGAAAGTCGATGCGGTGCGAAAGCAGGGCTCCATCGTCTCTTCGAATACCTCGACCATTCCTCTCGCGAGCCTGCTCGAGGAGATGCCCGAGAGCTTCCGGCGCGATTTTCTGATCACGCATTTTTTCAATCCGCCGCGCTACATGCGCTTGCTGGAGCTCGTTGCCGGACCGACGACCCGTGAGGACGCCACCGCCGAGGTGCGCGATTTCTGCGACCGGGCGCTCGGTAAAGGCGTGGTGGTGTGCAAGGACACGCCGGGCTTCATCGGCAACCGCATCGGCGTGTACTGGCTGCAGTGCGCAGCGCTCGAGGCCATGCGCCAGGGACTCACGGTGGAGGAGGCCGACGCGGTAGCCGGCCGGCCGCTGGGCATTCCGAAAACGGGCGTGTTCGGGCTCCTCGATCTGGTCGGTATCGATCTCATGCCGCACATCATGGTGAGCATGGACAGCCTGCTCGGTGCCGACGACGCCATGCGCGAGTACTTCGAGGTGCCGGATCTCGTCCAGAAGATGATCGCCGACGGCTACACCGGCCGTAAAGGCAAGGGCGGCTTCTATCGCCTGCAGCGTGACGGCGGCAAGCGCGTCAAGCAGGCCATCGATCTCGCGAGCGGCGAGTATCGCGACGCCGGCAAGGCGGCGCTCGCGAGCGTGGACGCCGCGAAAAGCGGCGGCGTGCGCGCGCTCATGGAGCATCCCGACAAGGGCGGGGCCTACGCCTGGCGGATCATGGCGAAGACGCTCTGTTACGCGGCGAGCCTGGTGCCGGAGATCGCCGATGACATCGTCGCCGTCGACGAGGCCATGAAGCTCGGCTACAACTGGACCCAGGGACCGTTCGAGCTCATCGATGCCCTCGGTGCGGCGTGGTTCACCGGGAGACTGCGCGAACAAGGCGAGCCGGTGCCGGAGCTGCTCGAGAAGGTCGGTGAGGGCAGCTTCTACCGCATCGCCGACGGGCGCCGTCAGCACTTCGGCACCGACGGCGCCTACCACGACGTCACGCGCCCCGCAGGCGTCGAGCTGCTCGCCGATGTCAAGCTGCGCGCGCAGCCGCTGGCGACAAACGGCTCGGCGAGCCTCTGGGACGTCGGCGACGGCGTCGTCTGTCTCGAGTTTCACTCGAAGATGAACGCCATCGATACCGACATCCTGGAAATGATCGGCAAGGCGCTCGCCATCGTTGCGAGCGGTTACAAGGGCCTCGTGATCTATAACGAGGGCACGAACTTCTCCGTCGGCGCGAACCTCGGCCTCATGATCTTCGCCGCCAACACGGCCGCCTGGAACGACATCGAGTCCACCGTTCGGGCCGGTCAGCAGGCCTACATGGCGCTCAAGCACGCGCCCTTCCCGGTGGTCGGCGCACCTTCCGGGATGGCGCTCGGCGGTGGTTGCGAGGTGCTGCTGCACTGCGACGCCGTCGAGGCCCACGCCGAGACCTACATGGGGCTGGTGGAGGTCGGCGTGGGCCTCATCCCCGGCTGGGGCGGCTGCAAAGAGCTGCTGCTGCGCTGGTGGCAGGACAGCCGCCGCCCGGGCGGCCCGATGCCGGCTATCAGCAAGGCTTTCGAGACCATCAGCATGGCCATGGTGTCGACATCCGCGGCGCATGCGCGCCGGCTGCGGTTTCTGCGCCAGGACGACGGCATCGTCATGAACCGGGATCGGGTGCTGGCGAGCGCCAAGGCGCGCGTGCTCGCGCTCGCCGACGACTACGCGCCGGCGCAGGCGCCGCAGCCCGCTCTGCCCGGTGCCACCGCCAAGGTGGCCCTCGAGATGGCGGTCGGCGGTTTCCGGCGCCTGGGCAAGGCCAGCGACTACGACGCCGTCATCGCCGGCGCGCTCGCCGACGTGCTTTCGGGGGGCGACACCGACATCACCGAGACCGTCGACGAGCACGCCCTGCTCGACGCCGAGCGCCGCGCCTTCATGTCGCTGGTGAAGCGTCCACAGACGCTCGCCCGCGTCGAGCACATGCTCGAGACCGGCAAGCCGTTGCGAAACTGAATGCCCGCTTATACCGCGCCGCTGGAAGACATGCGCTTCGTCGTGCACGAGCTGCTCGCCGACGAGCGGCTGCAGTCGTTGCCGGGTAACGAGGAATTCAGTGCCGACGTGCTCGATGCCGTGCTCGAGGAGGCCGCGCGCTTCTGCGCGAGCGTCCTGCAGCCGTTGAATCGCAGCGGCGACGAGCAGGGTTGCCTGTTCGAGAACGGCGTCGTGCGCACGCCGGACGGATTCAAGGACGCCTACCGCGAATTCGCCGCCGGCGGTTGGACCGGGCTCGCCGCCGACAACGACTACGGCGGCCAGGGGCTCCCCGAGACCATGGATGCGCTGGTCAACGAGATGCTGTGCGCCTCGAATCTGTCCTTCGCCATCTACCCGGGTCTGAGCCACGGCGCCTACCGGCTCATCCGACGCTACGCCAGCGAGGCGCAGAGGAACGCCTGGCTGCCGCCCCTGGTCGAGGGACGCTGGAGCGGCACCATGTGCCTCACCGAGCCGCAGTGCGGCACCGATCTCGGGCTCATCCGCACCCACGCGACGCCGCGCGGGGATGACGTCTTCGCGTTGAACGGGGCGAAGTGCTTCATCTCAGCGGGCGAGCACGACCTCACCGAGAACATCCTGCACCTGGTGCTGGCGCGCACGCCGGACGCGCCGCCGGGCACCGGGGGCTTGAGTGTTTTCCTGGTGCCGAAGTTCACAATCAACGCCGACGGCACGCTCGGCCCGCGAAACGGCATCACCTGCGGCAACATCGAGCACAAGATGGGTCTCAACGCCTCGGCCACCTGCACGCTCAACTTCGACGACGCGCAAGGCTTTCTCGTCGGTGGACTGCACCAGGGCATGCGGGTGATGTTCACGATGATGAACGGCGCGCGCCTGGCAGTGGCCCTGCACGGCATCGGCATCGCGGAGGCCGCCTATCAGGGCGCGGTCGCCTACGCGCGCGAGCGCCGCCAGGGCAGGGCGCTCGACGGTCCCCGCTCGCCCGAGCAGGCTGCGGACTCGATTCTCGTGCATCCCGACGTGCGACGCATGCTGCTCGGCATGCGCTCGCAGATTGAGGGCGCGCGCGCGCTTTCGACCTGGGTCGCCGCGCGCTACGTGCACGCGCAGCGCAATCCCGACGCACAGGCGCGCGACGACGCGCACGACCTGGTGTCGCTGCTCACCCCGATTCTGAAGGCCTACTGCACGGATATGGGGAGCGAGGCCGCCAATCTGGGCGTGCAGATCTACGGCGGGCACGGCTACATCCGGGAGCACGGCATGGAGCAGCTCGTGCGCGACGCGCGAGTCTGTCAAATCTACGAGGGGGCTAACGGCGTCCAGGCCATGGACCTGGTGGGCCGCAAGCTGCCTGCACACGCGGGCCGATACCTGCGCCGATTTTTCCAGCCGGTGGCGGCGTTCATCGCCGACAACAGCGACAACGGGGACCTGACGGAGTTCGTGGCGCCGCTCTCGGAGGCTTTCGCGCTGCTTCAGAAGGCGACGAGATGGATCGCGGAGAACGGCACGCGGGATCCCAACGAGGCCGGCGCCGCTGCGAGCGAGTATCTTCGCCTGTTCGCCCTCGTCGCAATGGCTTTCATGTGGGCGCGCATGGCCCGCATCGCGCTCGCAAGCGAGAGCAAAAACAAGTTCTATCGTGGCAAGCTGGCGACGGCCCGTTTCTACATGCAGCGGGTGCTGCCGCAGACCGCCTCGCTCTATGCCTGCATCGTAGCCGGTGGATCATCGATCGCGGACTTCGAAGACGAAGCGTTCTGAAAGCATCCGCCGGAGGTCTTCGGAGGAATCAAACATGTCCGAGCATATTTCCACGGCCATCCACAATGGCGTTGCAACCATTACCCTTGATCGTCCCGAAGTGCTGAACGCGCTGAACCCGGAGATGGCCGACGGCCTGCGGGATGCGACCGCCGCGCTCGCCGCGGACGCGGCGGTCCGATGCGTGGTCATCCAGGGTGCGGGGGATCATTTCATGGCCGGCGGCGACGTGCGCCACTTTCACAGCCTCATCAGTAACACCCCTCAGGATGTCGATAAGCGCATCGGCGCCGAGATCGAGGCCGTGCATGCTGCGGTCCTCAATATCCACAGCATGCCGAAGCCGGTGGTGGCCAGCGTTCGCGGCGCAAGCGCCGGATTCGGCATGAGCCTGGTGGCGGCTTGCGATCTGGCGATCGCCGCCGAGGATTCGGTTTTCAGCCTTGCTTACTGCCGCATCGGCACCTCGCCGGATGGCGGCAGCACCTGGACACTGCCGCGCATGGTCGGACTCAAGCGCGCCATGGAGCTTGCGCTGCTCGGCGATCGCATCACCCCGGCGCAGGCACGGGACTACGGATTGATCAACTGGGTGGTGCCCACGGCAGAACTGACTAAACTCACATCAGAGCTGGCGGCGCGTCTCGCGGCCGGTCCGGTTGCCGCGCTGACGCGCACCAAGGCTTTGCTGAATGCATCCCTGGCAACAGGGCTCGAATCGCAGCTCGCGGCGGAGAGGGACAGCTTCCTCGCCGGCGTCAAGGGAGCCGAGTTCGCGGAGGGCGTCAGCGCCTTCGTGGAAAAGCGCCCGGCGCGTTTTCCATAGCGCAGAAGACATTAAGGAACCAGGAGTGTCGGTATGCCCGCTTTCGCAACATTGGCGCGCGTCGCAGCCATCGCCGGGATGGCCGCGTTGATGGGCGCGTGCCCGGGACCACCGAAGGACGTCAACACCGCGGAAAAATGCCGCGACGGCCTCGAGA
>JAABYT010000045.1:83143-83610 GCA_011775625.1 Gammaproteobacteria bacterium
AAGCTGCTGTGTGCGCTGTTAGTGTCGTTTCTCTCGGTAAGCCACGGTGCGATCGCACAGGAGAAGCCGACACCGGAAGAAACTCGAAAGGTGATCAACTACTACTTCATGGGAAAAGGTCAGGGCGCGATACCGATGGAGTACAAGCTTTGCAAGGAGATCCCGAAGCAGGGAGAAATGAAGAACGAGTGCGTTTCGGAAATTCTCGACAAGAAGGTCGCCAAGGGTGAGGAAGCCTATCTTTGGATGAATTTCCTGGTGCCCGTCGGTGAGCAGTCCAGGATCCTTTTGCAGTACTCGCGCAAAGATAAAGTCAGGGACACGTCGAACGTCACGTTGGCCGGGGCGACACGATACAGGACGTGGAAGAAAATCCCGACCGCGACTGCGGGCGACTGGAAAGTGAAGGTGATTCAGGAGCTGGAGAATTCCGATCTGGAGATCGGTCAGCTCGAGTTCTCGGTGGT
>JAABYT010000045.1:83659-84067 GCA_011775625.1 Gammaproteobacteria bacterium
GGACAGGCGCGACAGCCAGCACCGCAGTGCCGGCAGGAGGAAAATTGCGCCAAGCATGTTGAGCAGGAACATGAACGTTAAAAGAATGCCCATGTCGGCCTGGAATTTCAGTGGTGCGAATATCCAGGTTGCGACGCCGACCGCGAGCGTGACACCGGTGAACACGACGCCGCTTCCGGAGATCCGAAGGGTGTATTCGTACGCGTTGGCTAATGGCTCGCCCGTGGCAAGGATGCTTCGCAGTCGGCTGTATATATAGATTCCATAATCGACACCGATACCGATGCCGAGCGCGACCACGGGCAGCGTGGAGACCTTGAGACCGATTCCGAGAACAGCCATGAGCGCATAGGTGAGCAGAGAGACGAGGGCGAGGGGAACGACGACGCACAGCGTCGCCGTGAGTGA
>JAABYT010000045.1:84105-87741 GCA_011775625.1 Gammaproteobacteria bacterium
CCAGGTTCGGCAGCTGGGATTCTGCCTGGAACGCCTCGACTGCTTCGATAATGCCGTTGATCGTCGCGGCTCTGTGGTCTGTCGTGAACAGCGTCACGGGCATGATGCTGCAGTCACTGTTGAGGAGCCCCGAGCTGCTCGGCACGGGCGCAACCGACTGCACCAGCATGTCCTGATTCCGTGGCAACACGCGCCATTTCATGCTGCCCTCGTTCCAGCCGGCGTTGATGAGCTTGGCTGCGTCGGGCAGCCCGACGACGGATTGGACGCCGGGAACGTTGCGCATGTGCCATTCGAAGGCGTCGATCTCCGTCATGACGCGATAGTCGATGCATCCCTGCGGATCGGTGTTGCTGATGACGGTGAGCGTGTCGACGCCGATGTCGAAGCTTGCTTCGATGGCGCGGCTGTCCACGTTGTAGACGGCGCTCTCGCGCAGCTCTGGGACGCCGACCTGAAGATCGCCGATCTGGACGTCGGTGCCTTTCCAAAGCCCGAGGGCGAGCAACCCGGCCGAGACACCGATGACCGCTGTCGCCGGGCGTGGCCGGGCAACCCGGGCGATGCCTCGCCAAAGGCCGTGCAGCTGCTCGGCCCTTCGGTCGATGCGCTGCCGGTAGCTATCCACGGGACCCAGGTAGGAAAGGAGCACCGGCAGCATCACCAGATTCGTGAGCGCGATAGCGGCGACCCCGAGGCTCGCGATGACGGCCATCTCTTGAATCATGGGGATCGCGATCAGAATAATGGCGAGAAAACCGATCGTGTCGCTGGCAAGCGCGGTGCTGCCGGGGATGAGCAGGCGACAGAAGCTTCGCCGTGCCGCGGTCATGCTGTCATGACCAAAGAAAATTTCCGCGCGCACGGCGCTGACCATTTGCACGGCATGACTCACGGCGATGGCAAAGATGAGAAAGGGCACGAGTATCGACATGGGATCGATTGCGAACCCGAGCAGCGCGGCGGCGCCGAGCTGCCAGGCGACGGCGATCAGAGAGCATACCAGGGCAATGGCCGTGAAAAGCACGGACTGCGAATAGGCGTAGACGAGCAGGGCAGTGATGAACAAACTGATGCCGAAGAAAAACACGACCCTGCCCGACCCGTCCGCAATCTCCCCCATGGCCTTGGCGAAGCCGATAATGTGCACTTCATAACCCGGGTCGTCGGCGTACCTGGCCCGGATGGTCTGCTCGAGCCGGTGGGCGACGTCGATGTAGTCGAGACGTTGGCCCGTGCGCGGATCGAACTCGAGCAGGCGCGCGCTGACGATGGCGCCACGGAAATCGTTGGCAACGAGGCGTCCGACGATTCCCGCCTTGAGGATATTCGATCGGACGTTGTACAGGCCCTCGGCGTCGGCTGAAAAGTCTGACGGTATCACGTTGCCCGCTGCGATACCGTCTTCCACGACCTCCGTATAACGCACATTCGGTGTGAAAAGAGAATAAACCTGGGTTCGGTCCACGCCCGGTATGAAAAAAACATCGTCGGTTATGGCTTCCAGGCGGGAGAAGAAATCGGGAGTGAAAATATCTCCGTCCTCTACCATCAGCGCGATGAGGATCCGATCCGCGCCTCCGAATTCCTGACTGAGCTCGTTGTAGGTGCGCATGTAAGGGTGATCGAGCGGCAGCAGCTTGCTGAAGCTCGCCTCGATGCGAAGCCCGGTCGCGGACCAGGCCATAGCGATGGTGACGAGCGCAAAGAGGGCGAGGATCGGCGCGCGGCGCTGGAAGACGATCCTTTCCAGGCGCTCGATCATTGAACGGCCTCGAGCCGGTCGGTGGTGGTGCGCTCGACGCCGAACTCACCGTAGATGACGAGGGACCCGTCGCCGGCGGCGAGAGCGCCGGCGATCGCCTGCCGGTCGGCGCGTCGAAATTGCTCGAACACATCGCCACGCTCAGCGCCGATCAGCAGCGTGCCCCCCATGCCGGTGAAAAGAATCCGGCTGTTGGCGAGCTCCACGGCGTTGGTGAGCATCTGATCGGTGCGGGTATCGACGGCCGACCAGGTGGCACCCGCATCTCCGGATCGGAACAATCGGCCGCGCAGTCCGAACACGTACACACGCCGGTCGTCCAGCGGCAGCGCGCCGAAGAACGAACCGTGATAAGGAGAGGCGAGCAGCCGCCAGCTCTGGCCACGATCGTCGGAGCGAAACACCCTGCCGGCTTCCGCCGCGATATAGATCGGGCCAGAGGGTGCCGCCGCGATCTGGTTCAAGTGCGGGTCGTCGTCGCTGATGCGCCGCGGTGTCCAGGTATCGCCGCCGTTCCGGGTCTCGAGAAACAAACCGTAAGCGCCGACGGCGAAGCCGTGCCGGGCGTCCTCGAACCAGACGTCGAGCAGGGGACGCTCCTGCTCGGGAGCCGCGTGGACGGCTTGCCAGGTCTCGCCGCCGTCGCGCGTGCGCAGGATGATGGCGTCATAGCCCACCGCCCAGCCGAGAGCAGGCCCATGCAGGGTCACCCCCGTCAGCGTTGCGCGGGTCGGCACCTCGGACTGTGTCCAGCTCGCGCCGCCGTCGCGGGAGAGCAGCACGTGGCCCCGCTCGCCCACCACGACCATGCGATCGCCGATGGCGGCGCCGTCGAGGAGCAGGGAGCGTTGGACGAGCGCCGCGCGCACCGCGTGCGCCGCATCGGGCGCTGGCCGTTGCGCAGCGCCGGTTGCGGCCACGAGAGACAGCACACAGGCGGCCAGCGCGGGAATAGGGGCGCGAAAACGGTGGCAGGTACGCGCGCGGACGGGGCTCAAACCGCCTTTCCGTGGCTCACGGCGTCAGCGCCTTCCTTCGCGGCGCAGCGCCGCTGGAGTGAAATCCTCGAAGCTCCGCTCGATGCTGAAGTCGTAGATGCGGCTCTCGTTGTCGAGGCCGAGGGCGATGTAGCGTCCGGCCTGCAGGTCGGTGGTGACCTCGAGCGTCGTCCAGATGGTCGGCACCTCGTAGTAGTTGATCACGTGGCCCTGGGAGACACGCCAGAGCTGATCGCGATTGTCGTAGATGTCCACCGCGAGGATCTGCCATGAGTCCTCGTCGATATAGAACGTCCGGCGCTTGTAGATGTGTCGCATGCCTGGTTTGAGCGTTGCGTCGACCACCCAGACCCGGTGCAGCTCGTAGCGGGGATATTCCGGATTGATGTGCAGCGGCGTCAGGATGTCCTTGTACTCGAGCTTGTCGCTGTGCAGCTTGTAGGCGTTGTAGGGCACGTACATCTCGCGCTTGCCGACGAGCTTCCAGTCGTAGCGATCCAGCGCGCCGTTGAACATGTCGAACTGATCGTTCGTGCGAAGACCGTCGCTGGCGGTTCCGGGGTTGTCGTAAGCGACGTTCGGTGCGCGCCGCACCCTTCGCTGGCCCTTGTTGTAGACCCAGGCGCGCCGGTTCTCCTTGACCTGGTCGAGGGTCTCCTGCACCAGCAGGATACCTCCGGCGAGACGCGCCGGCGCCACCACCTTTTGCCTGAACAGCAGCAGTATGTTGTTGAGCGCCGCCTCGGTCATGTCCCGGTGCACGTAGCGCAGGTCGAATTCGTCCTCGAATCGCACCAGGGTGTAGTCGCCGCTGCGGGTCGGCATGGCCTGCCCGATCCAGCGCGCGGCGGTCTCGCCGCGGTAGCGCAGCAG
>JAABYT010000045.1:87843-99167 GCA_011775625.1 Gammaproteobacteria bacterium
CCCGCCGTCAGCCGGTCCTGGTAGAGCTGCATGTTGCTGGCGTCGATGGTGAACAGCACCCGGTCGTCGGGATACGGGTCGGGATGGTGCATGCCGGGCTCGTAGCCGGCCGGCGGCTCGGTGATGCCGCCCTCCCAGGCGGGTATGCTGCCGTCGGCGTTGCCGGCACGCTCGCCGCCGAAGGGCGTCAGGTCGGCGCCGAGGCGCGCGATCTGCTCGGCCGATAGCTCCGCGCGCGCGCCCGGGAAAGCTGCGCTCAGCGCAATGGCGAGTGTCAGCGTGACGACGGCTTTGCGGTTCATGGGCTCAGAACGAGTACTTCAGGATGGCGCTGAAAAAATCGCGATCGTTCAGCAAATTGTACTTACCGGCCCCGAAAAAGTCCGTGTAGGCCAGATCCAGCTCCCACTCCTGCAGATAGGTGGCCTTGAGGCCGACGGAAATGGCCTTGCGGCCCTCGCGGAACGGTCCCGCGGGCTGCGGCGAGATCCCCTCCACGTCGTGGGCCCATTGGATCCGCGGCGAAAGGTTGATCGAGGCGAACACGTTGTCGTAGGTGAGCTGGGCGGCCATGCGGTATCCCCAGGACCAGGGCGTCGGGAAGGCGCTGCTCGGCTCCGCGGCTTTTCCTGCGTGTGCGCCGGGTGCGCCCGACACCGGGTTGAGTGGCAGGGCCTGGTCGGGATTGCCGCTGGTATCGGTGGCGGCGCCATTCAAACGCAGCGTGTCCTGGCTCGGCATGCCGTGCACGTGGTTGACGCCCAGCTCGAAGAGGAAGATGCCGGTATTGGCGCCCAGGGTGGGGCCAAAGACCTTGGTGGCGGTGGCCTGGATCTGGCTGACGTCGCGCTCGATGAAGCCGGGAATGACCGTGTCAGGCGCGAAGACGCCGACCTGGTTGTCGGTGAATGACGGGTTCAAGGCCGCCAACGGCGTCAGCGCTGCGAACAGCAGCTCCACGTCGTCGATCTGCAGCGGCGCGTCCTTTTTCAACGAGTATTCTCCTTGAAGCGCCCATCCGCTGTTTCCCAGCTCGGTGCTGAAGCTTGCGCCGAACAGATCGATGTCCTCGGGATACTCGATGAAGTAGCTCGCGGTCTGGGCGTAACGATCGGTGCCGATGGCACCGCCGATCTGCGCGGCCGTCGCGGGCCCTGCCGCTCCGGCTGTGAAGCCGGTCGGATTCGCCACGGCGCTAGCCGATGCCAGAGCGAGACCGACGCCCGCGGCAGTGCCGGTGCGCGCGCTGATGATGGGCAGACGGCTGTTGTACTTCAAGTAGTACAGCCCGAACTCGGTGCCCTGGAGCTGCTCGCTGAAAAAGCGCATGGCCAGGCCGAACTGGCCGCTGTCGCTGCCCTCGTCGTCCGGCCCTCGCGGCACGCCGAGGAAGGTCGGGTCGAAGGCCGGAAAGGGTGGCACCGGTATCGCCGCACCAGCCAGGTCGGCGTTGATCGCCGGCGTCAGCGGACCGAAGCTCGTGCCGAGATCCGAGAAGTCACCGAAGCCGAGGAACACCCGCGAGCCGCCCGCACCGACGAAGTCGTTGGTGGAGAAATACGTGCCGGGCGGGTCGATCTCCACCTCCTTCCACTGGAGCTGATAAAAGGCCTCGAGCGAGATGCTCTCGGTGAGCGACACCGAGCCGCTCAGCATGGGAACGGGCTTGAGCGCCTCGCGCAGCTCCGCGCCCGGGGTGCGGAACTCGGCCACGTCGATGGGATTGATGACGTTGATGCCGCCGGGAATGAAGGTGCCTTCGCCCCAGCTCAGCACCTGGTTGCCGAAGCGCAGCTGCGCGGGCGCCTGGCCCACGTTGAAGTTTCCGGTGACGTAGGCATCGAGCAGCTCGATCTCCGAGCCGACGATGTCGAGCGCCTGATCGGTCAGCGGCGTGCGCGCGCGGCTGCTGTTCTCCTGCTCCCAGTCGTAGAAGCCCGTGACCCGGAAGAACGCGCTCAGCGCGCCGCCGTCGATATCCAGCTCGCTGGTGAAGCGCGAGACGTTCTGGGAAATGCGCCCGTCGTCGTAGTTGAGCGTGCCGTCGTCGTGGTTGACCGAGTACGCGCTGCCGCCGTTGGCGATGCCGATGGTCGCCGAGTCGCGCTCGGACGCGCGCACCGTGATCCCCTGGGAGAGCGTGGTGTCGAGGCGCACCGTGACGTCGTCGAACTCCCACTCGAGAGCAGAGACGGGCCCGGCCGGCAACTGGCAAAGGATCGCCATGAGCGCGCATGCTCCGACGACGTGCGCACGTCCGGGCCTGCCCCGCAAACCGTTTGGCGTCATGGGTCCTCCGGGGTCGTCGGCGCCGTTTTCCGGAGGCGTCCTCGTCTGCCGGGCCTCCGATGGCCGATTCGTTCTTACGCCAGTAAATAAAGCCCATAAGACGGCTGAAAACAACCGCAATGGACTAAACCGGGGTCTGATCTAAAATGGCTGCTCTTTTGCGATGGCTGCCCGGCGCGAAGGCCGGGAATCGTGGGCTAAGGCGTGGAAAAATTCTGGCTCGAAAGCTACCCGGAGCAGGTGCCGGCGCAGATCGACGCCGACCGCTATGCATCGCTGGTGGAGATGTTCGATGACAGCGTGCGCCGCTTCGGCGATCGCCCGGCGTTCGCCAACATGGGTGCGACGCTGACCTTCAGGGAGCTGGACGCGCTCAGCCGCCGCTTCGCCGCCTTCCTGCAGTCCAGGCTCGGGCTCGATAAGGGCGACCGCTTCGCCATCATGCTGCCGAACCTGCTCCAGTATCCGGTGGCGCTCTTCGGCGCGCTGCGCGCGGGGCTCGTCGTCGTCAACGTGAACCCTCTCTACACGCCGAGGGAGCTGCGACACCAGCTGAACGACTCGGGCACCAGTGCCGTCCTGATCCTGGAGAATTTCGCTCACGTGCTCGAGGAGTGTCTCGCGGATACGCCCGTGAGGTCCGTCGTCACGACCCGGATGGGCGATTTGTTGCCGTTCCCGAAGTCCGCCATTGTCAATCTCGTCGTCAAGTACGTGAAGCAGCTGGTGCCTGCGTTTCATATCCAGGGCGCGATTCGCTTCACGGACGCCCTCTCCGAAGGTGCTTCGGCGTCGCTTCGGCCGGTCACGCTCGGGCACGAGGATCTCGCTTTTCTTCAGTACACCGGTGGCACGACCGGTGTCGCCAAGGGCGCCATGCTGAGCCACGGCAACGTCGTCGCCAACGTCGAGCAGAGCACCGCGTGGATGGGCCCTTTTCTCGTCACCGGCGAGGAGGTCGTGATAACGGCATTGCCGCTTTATCATATTTTTGCACTTACCGCGAACTGCTTTTCGTTCGTGAAGATTGGCGGGCTGAATTATCTGATTACCAACCCTCGTGACATGCCGGGATTCGTGCGCGAGCTGAGAAAGGTTCGTTTCACCGGCATAACGGGCGTGAATACGCTTTTCAACGGACTTCTGCACGCCTCCGGCTTTGCAGACCTGGATTTCTCGGCGCTCAAGATAAGCATCGGCGGCGGCATGGCGGTGCAGGCGGCGGTGGCCAGGCGCTGGCACGAGGTGACCGGCACGACGCTGCTGGAGGCCTACGGTCTCACGGAGACGTCTCCAACGGTGTGTGCAAACCCGTTCGACCTGGAGGGATTCAACGGCAGCATCGGTCTTCCGGTGTCTTCGACGGAGTGCTGCATCAAGAGCGATGAGGGGGAGGTGCTCGAGATTGGTGGAACCGGCGAGCTGTGCGTGCGCGGTCCACAGGTGATGAAGGGCTATTGGCAGCGACCCGACGAGACGCGTGCCTGCATGGACGCGGACGGCTGGTTTCACACCGGTGACGTTGCGCGTTTCGATGAACGCGGGTTCGTTTATCTGATCGATCGGAAAAAGGACATGATCCTTGTATCGGGTTTCAACGTTTACCCCAGTGAGATCGAAGAGGTGGTCTCATCGCACCCCGACGTGCTCGAGGTCGGCGCCATCGGAGTGCCGGACGAGCGCACGGGCGAGGCGGTCAAGATCGTCGTGGTGAAGCGGAATCCCGGCCTGACCAGAGAGTCTCTCGATGCGCATTGCCGTGCCAACCTGACGGCATACAAGTGTCCCAGGCACGTCGAGTTCACCAGCGAGCTTCCGAAAAGCAACGTTGGAAAAATATTGCGTCGAGAGCTCCGCGAGACGTACGGATAGAGGAAAGCAAGTGAGACTGATCTGCCTGGACCTAGAGGGCGTGCTCGTGCCCGAGATCTGGATCGGCGTCGCGGAGCGCACCGGCATCGAGGAGCTTCGACTCACCACCCGGGATATCTCCGATTATGACGTGCTCATGAAGCGGCGCCTCGAGATTCTCGAAGAGCACGGACTGCGTATCGAAGACATTCATACGGTCATCGATTCGCTGAGTCCGCTGCCCGGTGCGCGGGAATTCCTCGATCGCCTGCGCGCATCGGTTCAGGTGGCGATTCTTTCCGACACTTTCTATCAGTTCGCCAGTCCGCTGATGCGCATGCTCGACTGGCCGAGCCTGTACTGTAACGATCTCGACATCGACGCGGACGGACGGGTCACCGGATA
The DNA here is from genome assembly GCA_011775625.1 of Gammaproteobacteria bacterium. Lineage (GTDB taxonomy): Bacteria > Pseudomonadota > Gammaproteobacteria > HK1 > HK1 > JAABYT01. The sequence goes on from JAABYT010000045.1 coordinate 92,389, forward strand.
CCGGCTGCGCCAGCCGGATCAGAAGCGCCAGGCCGTGCGGGCATTCAAAAANNTTCAAAAATCTCAATTTCCAGGTGCTCGCCGCCGGCGACTCTTACAACGACATCAGCATGCTCGAGGAGGCGCACGCGGGCATCCTGTTCCGCCCGCCCGAGCAGCTCGTTGGGGAGTACCCGCAGTTCCCCGTCACGCACTCCCACGAGGAGCTGCTCGAGCGGCTGATGGCGCTAGAGGTCGAGCCGTGAGCAGAGGTTCGCAAATCAGCTGACTGGTCGGGGCTCGCCGATGGCGGCGCCCTGGGCGTAATCGACGCCCAGCTCGGACAGCGCGGCGAGGATCTCGTCGCTCTCCGCGAACTCGGCGATGGTTTTCATGTTCAAATCGTGGCCGATCTGGTTGATCGACTCGACAACGGCCCTGTCGATGGGATCTTCCAGCATGCCGCGCACGAAGCTGCCGTCGATCTTGAGATAGTCCACGGGCAGGTTCTTCAGATAGCTGTACGAGCTCATTCCGCTGCCGAAATCGTCGAGCGCGAATCGGCAGTCGCGCTCCTTGAGCGTATGAATGAAGGTGCGCGCCGCTTCGAAGTTCTCCACTACCGCCGTCTCGGTGATCTCGAAGACCAGCCGTCCCGGAGAGAAATGCGCCGCGTCGAGCAGCCCGGTCACGAAGCCGAGCAGCTCGGGATCCGAAAGCGACTGTCCCGACAGGTTGATGGCGCACAGGTCCAGCGATGAAAGCGCATCCGAGCCGTTGTCGAGGGCGGCGAAGCTGCTCTGAATCACCCAGCGATCGACGGCCGGCATCAGGTTGTAACGTTCCGCCGCCGACAGGAATGTGTGCGGTGCGACCAGGTCGCCGTTCTCATCGAGCATACGCACCAGCAGCTCGCCGTGCCGCTCCTGGCTGGCGCTCTTGTCGAGCGGCGCGATCTCCTGGACGAGAAGCTGAAACCGGCTGCTCTCCACCGCCTCGCGGACTTTCTGCATCCAGCGCGCAAGGTGCTGGTGATGCCCGTGGGCCAGGTCCGAGGGTTGGTAGCTGCGCACACGGTCGCCGCCTTCCCGGCGGGCGACCAGGCAGGCGGCGTGCGCGGCGCTCAAGGCATCTGCAAAATGCGGCGTGGTCACGTCGATCGATGCGATGCCGACGCTGGTGCTGACCTGAAAGACGTGGTCTTCCCACGGAAAACGCAGGTTGCGCACGGCCTCGCGCAGGTTCTCGCCGACGGATGTCGCGTTTTCGAGGCTGCAGTCGGTGAGCAGCGCGGCGAACTGATCGCCGCTCATGCGTGCCAGCACGTCGGTGCCGCGCACCAGCGTCTGCAAGCGGGCCGCGACCTGACGCAGNNTAGCAGATGGCGTGCCGGCGCCGTCCCCCGGCGGCGCTGGTGAGCGCTTGTCCCAGGCGTTTCTCGAATTCGCGTCGATTGATGAGGCCGGTGAGCGGATCGTGGCTGGTTTGGAAGGTCAGCAGCCGATCGACGCCAGGCGCGGAGCCGATGTGGTCGTGAATGACGCGAAGGCGCGCTTCGAGCTCGGCGGTGGCGTGGCGTAGAGCCAGATTCTCCCGCACGCGCTGTGCCGTCAGCTGAGCACTGTAAAGGGACATCAGCGTGAGTCCGGCGAGCGCCACGCCCGCGAGCTTCACGTCCGCACTGGGCTCAGCGAGCAGGATCAGCACCGAAGGGCTCGCGGCGAGCACGATATGCACGGTGTGCACCGTGCGATGCAGCGCGTAATTGGCCGCGGCGAGGGCCATCAGGGCCACGGGCAGGGCGAATACCATCATCAGCGCCCACTCGCTGTCGAGCCATGCCAGGTAAACCGCCAGGGCTCCCCACAGCAGCCCCGACGCGCTCGCCGGCAGCAGCGCCGCGAGCGTCCAGAGCAAGCGCTCTCCCGGCTCGCGACGGCGCGCGCGGAAGCGGCGCGCGACGATCAGCCGAGCGCCCTCGAGAATGGCGCTGGCGACGCCCCAGAGCGCCAGCACGCCCAGCTCCATGCGCCCCCACATCAACATGATCACGGTCCCCGTCAGAACCAGGGTCGCGAGGGCGCCGTTACGCGCACGTGCGTGCAGCGCCGCCAGCTGCTCGATGTCGACGTGCTCTGAGCTTTCCTTGCGATTGGTCATGGGACGACGGCCGGCTTGTGGGCGCTGGATCTAATATACTCCACTACCCCGATGGTATGAGGAGCGGACAGGCGTGCCGGACAATCTACGAGTCGTCATCGTCTCGGACACCCACGGTGAGCTCGACGAGCGCATCGCCCGCGAGGCGGTCGCGAGCGACCTGGTGGTGCACGCCGGCGACGTAGGCAGCCGCGAGGTGCTCGATGCGTTGCAGCCCCGCGCGGGGCGGTTGATCGCCGTGCGCGGCAACAACGACGTGCGCGAGAAGTGGCACGCAGGGGACTGGAACCTGCTGGATTCGCTGCCCTGGGAGACACGCGTGACCCTGCCCGGCGGCGATCTCGTGGTCGTTCACGGGCACCACTACGGTAACCCCGGGCGCTGTCACGCGCGCATGCGCCGGGATTTTTCCGATGCGCGGCTGGTGGTCTACGGCCACTCCCATCGCGAGTGCGCCGACCGTCTCGGCTCGCCCTGGATTCTCAACCCCGGCGCGGCGGGCAGGGTGCGCACCTTCGGCGGTCCCAGCTTCAGCCTCCTGATGGTGCGCGGCAGCCGCTGGCAGGTGGAAACCCGTCGCTTCCCCTTGCTGCAGGGGACGCCCGCCGGCAAGCGACGGCGCGCCGCACGCGTTTAGTCTAAAGTTCTGCAGCATGCCTATGTTCAAACGTCGGTTGCCGATGCTGGCCGCCATGACGCTCGCAGCCCTGTCCGGGATTCCCCGGGCGGGCATTGCGGGCGACGTGGAGATCGAGCACGCGAGCTTCCGCCACAGTGGTGGCAGCTGGTCGGTGGATGTGACCCTGCGTCACGCCGACACCGGTTGGGATCACTATGCCGATGCATGGCGTGTCGTCGGCGCCGATGGCAGCGTTCTCGGCACGCGCACGCTCTATCATCCCCACGAGAACGAGCAGCCCTTCACCCGCAGCCTCGGTGGCGTGATGATTCCGGATGGCGATTCGAAGGTTTACGTGGAGGCGCACGACAAGGTGCACGGGTGGAGCCGGCAGCGCCTCGAGGTGGACCTGGGCGCGCGCACGGGCAAGCGATTCGAGGTCAGCCGCTAGGCCTTCGACGGTCATCCGGCTCGGCTCATGCGGGTCCTGTTCGTCAACCGATACTTTCACCCCGATCATTCTGCGACCAGCCAGATGCTGACCGATCTGACACTCGATCTGGCGCGTGACGGCATGGACGTGGTCGTGATCACGAGTCGCCAGCTGATCGACGATCCCCGTGCGCGGCTCGCCTCCCGAGAGCAGCTGGACGGAATCGACGTGCGCCGCGTGTGGAGCACGCGTTTCGGCCGCGGGTCGCTGGTCGGCCGAGGACTCGATTACCTGAGCTTCTATCTCGGCGCCGGCTGGCGTCTCGCACGACTTTGCCGTCGCGACGACGTGGTCGTGGCGAAGACCGATCCACCCTTGATCTCGGTGATGGCCGCCCTGGTTGCGCGGGCGCGAGGAGCACGTCTGGTGAACTGGCTGCACGATCTGTTTCCGGAGATCGCCGAACGTGTCGGGGTGCCGCTCGTGAAGGGTGCTCTCGCGAACGCGTTGAGGGGCATGCGTAACCGCTCGCTGCAACGGGCGCGGTGCAACGTGGTCATCGGCGCGCGCATGGCAGCGCAGGTCAAAGCGCTCGGGATCCCCCCCGAGCGCGTGGCGATCGTTCACAACTGGTGTGACGGTGATCTGGTGCGACCGCTGCCGCTCGAAGGTCATGGCGTTCGCCGCGCGCTTCATCTCGAGGGTCGGACGGTCGTGATGTATTCGGGCAACATGGGCTACGCCCACGAGTTCGCCACCGTGCTCGATGCGGCCGAGCGGTTGCGCGACCGCGACGACATTGTCTTCCTTCTCGTCGGCGACGGTGTGCAGAGATCGTTCATCGAGCAGGAGATCGCGCGCCGACGACTCGGGAACGTGCGCATGCAGCCTTACCAGCCCCGGGAGCGCCTCGCTGAGAGCCTCACGGCTGCAAACGTCCACCTGGTATCGCTGCTGCCACGGCTCGAAGGACTGATGGTGCCGAGCAAGTTCTACGCCATCGCCGCCGCCGGCCGGCCGGTGCTGTTCATCGGTGCACCCGAGGGTGAGCTCGCGGATCTCATCGAGGAGGCGCGCTGCGGATTTCAGATCCCGGTCGGCGACGGTGCCGGGCTCGCGGCGCGCATCGAGGCGCTTGCGTCGGATGCGGAGACGGCACGGCGTCAGGGCGCCGCGGCGCGCCAACTTTTTGAGCAACGGTTCGACCGCCGTCTCGCGACGGCGGCCTGGGAGCGCACGCTGAGGGCGGTCGCCGATGCCCGCAGCGTCCAGGGTGACGCGTGAAAATGCTGGCAAGTTTTGCGCTGGCGCTGATCGTGTGCTGCGGTCTGCTGCACATCCTGCGCCCGCTCGCGACGCGCATCGGGCTCGTCGACGAGCCCGATGCGCGCAAAACCCACCAGGGCTCGGTGCCCCTCATCGGCGGCGTCGCCATGTTCTGCGGATTCACACTCGCCACGTTGACCCTCGATGTGGGGCTTACGGCGTACCGCGGCTTCTTTGCCGCCGCTGCCATTGTGGTGGTCGTCGGGCTGCTCGATGACATCCACGAGCTCTCCTCGCGGGGGCGCTTCGGGGCGCAAATCGGCGCGGCGCTGATCATGGCCTACTGGGGTGGAGTGGTGCTGCACGATCTCGGTCATCTCGGCGGCGAGGGCAGGCTTGTCACGCTCTCCGGATGGGCGATCGTATTCACGGTCTTCGCCACTGTCGGCGTCATCAACGCGCTCAACATGAGCGATGGGCTCGACGGGCTGGCCGGCGGCCTGAGCCTCATCGCGCTGCTCGGCCTCGCCTACGTCGCGGACAGCGCGGGGCGAGACGCCGAGCGGGCTCTGCTGCTGATGCTCGCGGTGGTGGTCACGGGTTTTCTGGCTTTCAACCTGCGACTGCCGTGGCGACGGCGGGCGCTGGTGTTCATGGGCGATGCAGGCAGCATGTTTCTGGGATTCGCCCTGACCTGGTTCTTCATCGCGTTGTCCCAGGGTGATGGCCGCGCGATGCCACCGGTGGCTGCGCTGTGGCTGCTCATGGTGCCGCTTTTCGATACCGTCTGGTTGATCCTGTGGCGCTTCTCCCAGGGCCGCTCTCCGACCTCGTCCGATGTTGGTCATCTGCATCACGTGCTGCAGATGACCGGCATGCGCGCGTCGACGAGCGTGTGGGTCATGCTTTGCATCGCCAGCGTTTGCGCGGTGGCCGGGGTCGCGGCGCTCGAGGCCGGCGTCGCGGAGAGCACCATGTTCTACCTTTTCCTCGGCCTGTTCGCGCTCTACTGCGTGTTCATGGCCGTCAGCTGGCACCGGCGACGACTGCTGTGGTGGCCCATCGAGCGCCGACTGCTCGGTCTTCCCGACCGTCGCGAGCACGCGCAACGCCCAGTCGAGGAACGTCGCCGTGTCGCGGACCGCCGCGGCGGCGCATGAGACAACAGAGGTCCTTTACAAAGGAAACGTGCTGAACGAGGGGTTCCCCGCTCCATAGACGGGAGGGGGTTTATCCCGGTAGGGGAACACGGGGGCGGGTGGACACGAGGAGCGTCGGTTTGCTCCCCCCACGCTGACCGTCTGCCTTCACAGGAGACGGCATTCGGCTACACATCTGCAATACGCCCCAGGCGATAACCCGCTTGATCCCAAACCAATACGCTATCCTGCTCGTACCAGTCGCCGAGGACGATACGCGTGGCGCGTTCGCCATCGAGAACGAAATCGTGGATCGCCGGGCGATGGGTGTGGCCATGAATCAGGTGGCGCACGCCGTGGCGGCGCAGCATGGCGTCCACGGCCTCGGCGGTCACGTCCATGATGTCGTCGGGCTTCAGTGCCACGTCCTGTTTCGATTGGCTGCGAATGCTCGCCGCTCTCTCGGCCCGCTTGGCCAATGACATGCTGAGAAACAACTTCTGCAAGAGCACATTTCGCGTGACCTTGCGAAAAGTCTGATACTTGACGTCGCGGGTGCACAGCGTGTCGCCGTGCATGATCAGGGCCGGCGTGCCATACAGGTCGATCACGGTGTGATCGCCGAGCAGCGTGCAGCCGCTGCGCGCGGCGAAGCGCTTTCCGAGCAGAAAATCGTGATTGCCGTGCACCACAGAGACTGGCAATCCGCTCGCGGTCAAGGCCGCGAGCGCGTCGCAGACCTCCGGATGCGGCGCCTTGTCGTCGTCGTCACCGAGCCATTCGTCGAAAAGATCGCCGAGTATGAACAGCGCATCCGCGTGGCGCGCCTTTTGATCGAGGAATTCGAGAAACGCTTTTACGATACCTGCGCGGGCACTGTTCAGATGCACGTCGGATACGAAAAGCGTGCGCATGCCCGTCCTCCCGACTAGCTGTCGGCGAGCTCGCGGGCGCTTTCGATAACCACGTCCTCGACGGGCACATCCTGGTGTCCGCCGCGACTGGTGGTGGGCATCTTGACGATCCTGTCGACCACGTCCATGCCCCCGATGACCGCGCCGAAGACACAGTAGCCCCAGCCGTCCCGGCTGCGGGACTTGAAATCGAGAAAAGCGTTGTCTTTCACATTGATGAAAAACTGCGTGCTGGCCGAGTGGGGATCAGATGTGCGTGCCATGGCGAT
>JAABYT010000045.1:99195-112130 GCA_011775625.1 Gammaproteobacteria bacterium
CTTGCGTACCATTCCCACTTCGAATCCGCCCCCCTGCACCATGAAATTGTCGATGACACGGTGGAAAATCGTGCCGTCGTAGAATCCCTCGCGCACGTGGCTGAGAAAATTCTCGGTGGTCTTGGGCGCTCTCAGTGGATCCAGCTCCACGACGATTGCGCCGGCGCTGGTACGTAGCTCGACCTTGACGCTGTCGGCCATGATCAGGGCGTCTCGACCACGGCACGCTCGATCGTGATTGCCGTCACGGGCACATCGCGCATTCCGGCCTGCACGCCGGTCGGCTGAGCGCGGATCTTGTCGACGACCTCCATGCCCTCGACGACCTGACCGAATACCGCGTAACCCCAGCCGCGCCCGGTCGGTGCCTTGTGATCGAGGAAGCCATTGTCGACGACGTTGATGAAAAACTGGGCGGTCGCCGAGTGCGGGTCCCGCGTGCGCGCCATGGCGATGGTACCGCGCTTGTTCTCGAGACCGTTGTCCGCTTCATTCTTGATGGGCGCGCGGGTCGCCTTGCGGGAGAGATCGGCGCTAAAGCCGCCGCCCTGGATCATGAATCCATCGATGACGCGGTGAAAAATGGTCCCGTCGTAGAATCCGTCGTTGACGTAGCCCAGGAAGTTCTCCACCGTCGCCGGGGCTTTCTGGCGCTCGAGCACGAGAACCACGCTGCCGAGGCTTGTTTCGAGCCGCACCCGCGGCGTGTCATCCGCGCCCACCGTGTCGGGTCCGATCATCGGTAGGATTACGGCGCTGAGAAATAAAGCCATGCGAATCAGGCGCATCGTTTGCTGTCTCCACGGTCTCGGCGATGCGCATGATAATGGTTTTTGCCGCGCTGGGGCAGGCGCGTCGATTGACGCTTTTGTAACGCTGGGCGTATCATCCCGCCCCTTAACTGTGGCGCGACTGGCGGGGTATGGCGCAGTCTGGTAGCGCACCTGCTTTGGGAGCAGGGGGTCGGGGGTTCAAATCCCTCTACCCCGACCACTTTACTACTGCGCCCGTAGCTCAGCTGGATAGAGCAACGGCCTTCTAAGCCGTGGGTCGCAGGTTCGAGTCCTGCCGGGCGCGCCAGGCATGTGGCGATCGGTTTGCAGACCAATGGTGGGCGTAGCTCAGCCGGTAGAGCTCCGGATTGTGGTTCCGGCGGTCGTGGGTTCGAATCCCATCGCCCACCCCAGCTGCGCGCAGGCGTGGACATGCACACACAGGGCCGTTAGCTCAGTTGGCAGAGCAGCTGACTCTTAATCAGCGGGTCCCAGGTTCGAGCCCTGGACGGCCCACCAGTAAAAACAAAGGGTTAGGTCTTGGCGGCCTGACCCTTTTTAGCACCCGGGGCCGCCCGGTATACTTTGCCGCGGTGCCGCGCAGACCGCAGTTGGACCACGAATCGGGCGAAAGTGGCGGAATTGGTAGACGCGCTGGTTTTAGGTGCCAGTGGGGCAAGCCCCTTGAGGGTTCGAGTCCCTCCTTTCGCACCATACGCTCATTAAATATGAGCCGCGCACAGCGGCATTCCACGAGGCGTCAGCATGCAAGTGACCGTTGAGACAACCGAGGGCCTGGAGCGCCGTGTCAAGGTCCAGGTGCCCGAGGAGCGCGTTCAGGGCGAGGTCAGCAAGCGCCTGTCCAACATCGCCCAGAGCGCGCGGCTGCCCGGTTTCCGCCCTGGCAAGGCGCCCATGAAGGTCATCGCCCAGCGCTACGGCAAGCAGGTGCGCGAGGAGGTCGTCGGCGAGATCGTCCAGAGCAGCTTTCAGGACGCCATTCTCCAGGAGCGACTGCGCCCCGCGGGCAATCCCACCATCGACCCCCTGGAGTGGGAATCGGGCAGCGGTGTGGCCTACACGGCAGTTTTCGACGTCTATCCTGAGGTACGCTTGCCCGCCATCGAATCGCTGAAGATCCGTCGGCCCGAGGCGGCCATCAACGACGCGGACCTGGACCGGATGCTGGAACGGCTGCGCACGCAGCGCCGCACCTGGAACGCCGTAGAGCGGGCGGCGACCCCAGGGGACCGCCTGGTCATCGACTTCGAAGGTACCTGCGAAGGCGAGGCCCGGGACGATTTGAAGGCCGAGAGCTTCGCGGTCGAGATTGGCGCCGGGCAGCTGTTCGAGGCCTTCGAGGACGGTCTCGTCGGCGTGGAGGCCGGTCAGGAGCTGACATTGGATCTGCACTTTCCATCGGATTCCGGCGCCGGTTCGCTGGCGGGAAAGCCCGGCCAGTTCAAGGTCAAGGTGCACAGCGTCGAGGAGGCCGTGCTGCCGGATATGGATGAGGCCTTCGCGGAGAGCTTCGGGGTCAAGGAGGGCGGCATCGAGAAGCTCAGAGAGGAGGTTCGCGCAAATATGCAGCGCGAGCTCGACGAAGCTGTCCGCTCGCTGACCAAGCAGAGGGTCATGGAGGCGCTGCTCGCGGGAAGGTCGCTCGAGCTGCCCAGCGCGCTGGTCGAGCGCGAGGTGCAGCGGAGCATGGCGGCCAAGCGTCTCGAGCTGGCCCACTCCGGCTACGACGTGGAGAAAATCGAGCTCGACAAGCAGGCTTTCGAAGAGCCCGCCAGGCGACGGGTGTCGCTGGGGCTGCTCATCGCCGAGCTCATCAAGGAAAACGGTATCAAGGCGGACCCGGAGGAGGTACGCGCCCGCGTCGACGGCATCGCCTCTACCTACGAGGATCCACAGGAGGTCGTGCGCTGGTACTACTCCGAACCCTCTCGGCTTGCGGATGTCGAATCCAGCGTGCTCGAGGACACGGTGGTGGCTTGGATCCTGGAGAGAGCCGAGATCGAGCCGGAGACCAAGTCGTTTGACGAACTTCTGAATCCGGGGCAGACTCAGGGTGGTTAAAAGATCCAATGACTACTATTGATAGCGCAGACAGGACAGGCGCCGGGCACGAGCGTGGCTTGAATCTCGTTCCCATTGTCGTCGAGCAGTCGGCGCGCGGGGAACGGTCCTACGACATCTACTCGCGGCTGCTCAAGGAGCGCGTCGTGTTTCTCTGCGGCCCGGTGGAAGACCTGGTCGCCAATGTCGTCGTCGCACAGCTGCTATTCTTGGAGTCAGAGAACCCGGACAAGGATATCCACCTGTATATCAATTCCCCGGGCGGCATGGTAAGTGCGGGGCTTGCGATCTACGACACCATGCAGTTCATCAAACCCGATGTCAGCACTTTGTGCATCGGCCAGGCAGCCAGCATGGGTGCCTTGCTGTTGGCCGGAGGCGCGAAGGGTAAGCGATACTGTCTGCCGCATTCCCGCGTCATGATTCACCAGCCTCTGGGCGGATTCCAGGGGCAGGCCTCGGATATCGATATCCATGCTCAGGAAATTCTGCGCACCCGCGAAAGGCTCGATCAGATTCTGTCCAAGCACACCGGGCAGCCGCTCGATCGGGTCAGGGCCGACACCGACCGCGACCATTTCATGAGCGGTGCCGAGGCCAGCGAGTACGGCATCATCGACGAGGTGCTGGAGACGCGCAAACTGTCGACGGAAACACGAGCTTGAAATTGGCCCTCGTGAGGTAGGTCCATGAGCAACGACAAACAGGGCAAGGGTGGCGATGGCGATCGGTTGCTGTACTGCTCGTTCTGCGGCAAGAGCCAGCACGAGGTGCGCAAGCTCATCGCCGGGCCCTCGGTGTTCATCTGCGATGAGTGCGTCGATCTTTGCAACGACATCATCCGCGAGGAGATTCAGGACAAGGTCGGCACCGGCACCGGCAGCAAGCTTCCTACCCCGCATGAGATAAATCAGATACTTAACGACTACGTCGTCGGCCAGTATCACGCCAAGAAGGTTCTGTCTGTTGCGGTCTACAACCACTACAAACGGCTCGACTCCGGTCTCAAGGTAGACGAGGTCGAGCTGTCGAAAAGCAACGTGCTGCTCATCGGCCCCACGGGCTGCGGCAAGACCCTGCTCGCGGAGACGCTGGCCCGGCTGCTCAACGTCCCGTTCACGATCGCCGATGCGACGACGCTCACCGAGGCCGGGTACGTCGGCGAGGACGTCGAGAACATCATCCAGAAGCTGCTGCAGAAGTGTGACTACGACGTGGAGAAGGCTCAGACGGGCATCGTCTACATCGACGAAATCGACAAGATTTCGCGCAAGTCGGACAATCCCTCGATTACGCGTGACGTCTCCGGTGAGGGTGTTCAGCAGGCGCTGCTGAAGCTCATCGAGGGCACTATCGCGTCGGTGCCTCCCCAGGGAGGCCGCAAGCACCCGCAGCAGGAATTTCTGCAGGTCAATACCTCGAATATTCTCTTCATCTGCGGTGGAGCCTTCGACGGGCTCGCCAAGATCATCGAGAACCGCTCCTCGAAGAAAGGCGGCATCGGCTTCGGTGCCGACGTCAAGAGCAAGGAAGATTCAAAGCAGGTAGGCGAGATACTGCGCGACGTCGAGCCTGAGGACCTGATCCATTACGGTCTGATCCCCGAGTTTGTCGGCCGCCTGCCGATCCTGGCGACGCTCGACGAGCTCGACGAGGAGCAGCTCGTGCAGATTCTCACGGAGCCGAAAAACGCCCTCACCAAGCAATATTCGCGCCTGTTCGAGATGGAAGGCTCCGAGATCGAGTTCCGCGAGGACGCGCTTCGGGCGGTGGCGCGCAAGGCCATGGAGCGCAAGACCGGCGCGCGGGGGCTGCGCTCCATCGTCGAGCACGTGCTGCTCGACACCATGTACGATCTTCCCTCCCTGGAGAATGTCGCCAAGGTCGTGGTCGATGCCGGTGTCATCAACGGCGAGTCCGAGCCGCTGGTTATCTTCGAGGGCGACAAGCAGCGGGCCGCCCCGGATTGACCCGGGCGCGGGCGAGCCTGACCGGAGGGTGCGATACCCCCAAATTGGCCAGATGTGACGGGCAGCACATTCGCCTTGCGGTATCGCCTATAATCTGTACGCTGACCTTGAATTCCCGGCTCAATACCACCAGATATGGGCTTTGACGGTGCTTCGGCGACGGTCAGGGTTTGTTATCGCGGCTTGTCGCCGGGTACGCCGGCCGGCGTCTGCTGCCTCCCATCCACGCCCGGCCCAAGCCATCAGGGAGACCTAGGACCATGATGCCAGTACTGCCGCTGCGGGACGTCGTCGTCTATCCGCATATGGTGATACCGCTGTTCGTCGGCCGCGAAAAGTCGATTCGCGCGCTCGAGCGTGCCATGGAGCACGACAAGAAGATATTCCTGGTGGCCCAGAAGGATGCGGGCCAGGACGAGCCGAATCCTGATGACATCTATCGCATCGGCACCATCTCCACGATTCTCCAGCTCCTGAAGCTTCCCGACGGCACGGTCAAGGTTCTGGTCGAGGGCGGTGAGCGCGCCCGCGTCGAAGCGTTCGTCGACGACGAAGAATTCTTCGGCGCCGAGCTCACGGTGCTGGAGTCGACGCAGGACGAGGACGAGGGTCGCGAGCTCGAGGTTCTGACGCGCTCGGTGCTCACGCAATTCGAGCAGTACGTAAAGCTCAACAAGAAGGTTCCGCCGGAGATTCTTGCTTCCTTGACGGGGATCGATGATCCGGGCCGACTCGCTGACACGATTGCGGCGCATCTGTCGGTCAAGATCGAGCAGAAGCAGGCCATTCTCGAAATCGAGTCGAAACGCGAAAGGCTCGAGCACATCATCGCGCAGCTCGAGGAAGAGATGGATCTGCTCCAGGTCGAGAAGCGCATCCGTGGACGCGTCAAGCGGCAAATGGAGAAGAGCCAGCGGGAGTACTATCTGAATGAGCAAATGAAGGCTATTCAGAAAGAGTTGGGCGACATGGATGATGCGCCCAACGAGATCGAGGATCTCGCCCGCAAGATCGAAGAGGCGGGCATGCCCAAGGAAGCGCGCGAAAAGGCCACCGCCGAGCTCAACAAGCTGAAAATGATGTCGCCTATGTCAGCAGAGGCGACCGTGGTGCGCAATTACGTCGACTGGCTCGTCAGCGTTCCATGGAAGAAACGCACCAAAATCCGCAACAACCTCGTCGAAGCGGAAAAAGTCCTCGAGGCCGACCACTATGGACTCGAGAAAGTGAAGGAGCGCATCGTCGAGTATCTCGCCGTGCAGCAGCGAGTGAAAAAGCTCAAGGGTCCGATCCTGTGTCTGGTTGGTCCGCCTGGTGTCGGCAAGACATCGGTCGGGCAGTCCATCGCGCGAGCCACCAATCGCAAGTTCTCGCGGATGTCGCTCGGAGGCGTGCGTGACGAGGCAGAGATTCGCGGGCATCGGCGAACCTACATCGGTGCGCTGCCCGGCAAGATTATCCAGAATCTCGCCAAGGCGGGAGTGCGCAATCCGTTGTTCCTGCTCGACGAGGTAGACAAGATGTCCATGGATTTCCGCGGCGATCCATCCTCGGCCTTGCTGGAAGTGCTCGACCCGGAGCAGAACCACACGTTCAACGACCATTACCTCGAGGTCGACTACGATCTGTCGAACGTGATGTTCGTTGCGACCGCGAACACTCTCAATATCCCCGGACCGCTGCTCGATCGCATGGAGGTGATTCGGCTGTCGGGCTACACCGAGGACGAAAAAATCAATATCGCAATGCGCTATCTCGTGCCCAAGCAGATGAAGAATCACGGTCTGGAAGAGGGCGAGCTCGCGATATCCGAGGCCACTATCCGGGACATCGTGCGCTATTACACGCGCGAGGCGGGCGTTCGTAACGTCGAGCGGGAGATCGCGAAAATCTGTCGGAAGGTGGTCAAGCAACAGGTCTCCAGGAGAGCCAAAGGCAAGGTTCGCATCACGCCTCGCAGCCTTCAGAAGTATCTCGGTGTGAAACGCTTCCGCTTCGGTCGCAAGGAGGAGATGGATCGTATCGGCCAGGTCACAGGGCTCGCCTGGACCGAGGTGGGAGGCGATCTGCTCACCATCGAGGCCGCGGTGATGCCGGGTAAGGGCCGACCGAGTTACACCGGACAGCTCGGCGACATCATGCAGGAATCGATTCAGGCTGCGATGACGGTCGTGCGAAGTCGGGTCGATGCGCTCGGTATCGATGCAAAGTTCTATCAGAAAACCGATGTGCATATTCACGTTCCGGAGGGGGCGACGCCGAAGGATGGTCCCAGCGCCGGCGTTGGCATGTGCACGGCGCTCGTGTCGGCGCTGACGAAGATCCCGGTTCGTTCGAATGTCGCGATGACTGGCGAGATCACCCTGCGGGGCGAGGTGTTACCCATCGGTGGACTGAAGGAAAAGCTGCTGGCGGCGCTTCGCGGCGGCATCGACACGGTATTGATTCCGTATGAGAATCAGCGGGAGCTTTCCGAGATTCCCGCCAATATTCTGCAGAACCTGGAAGTGAAGCCGGTCAAATGGATCGACGAGGTGTTCGAGGTCGCGCTTCAGCACAAGCCGAAGCTGACTTCCGACCGGGAAAATGCCGCAGAGGTCGTCGACGGGGAAACGTCGGGCGGTGAGGACGAGGGTCGCAAGCCGTTAAGGCCCCATTGAACGGCTGGAGCGGTGACGTGGTCCCGGGCGAATCAGCACCAAAAGCTGGCTACAGGCCGCTTGACGGTGATTTCCCGGTGCCCGACCATAGGAGTTGAGGTCCGAACGAGATTCCGGAGTCTGGTGCGAGCCTCCGGGCTTTTTTCAACCTGCGCTTGCGTAACTGAGGGGAAGGTGAATGAATAAAGCAGAACTGATTGATGCGGTTGCCGATGCTGCCGATATTTCGAAAGCCGCTGCCGGGCGTTCCGTGGACACGGTGCTCGAGGTCATCACTGATTCGTTGAAGAAAGGCAATGCCGTGACCTTGGTGGGGTTCGGCACGTTCAGCTCACGCAGGCGAGAGGCCCGAACCGGGCGCAACCCCCGTACCGGCGAGCCGATCCAGATCGCGGCGTCGAATCTGCCGGTGTTCAAGCCTGGAAAAGCCCTGAAGGACGCCCTAAACTAGCCGGCTTCCTTCGGGTGCTTAGCTCAGCTGGGAGAGCGTCGCCCTTACAAGGCGAAGGTCGGGGGTTCGAACCCCTCAGCACCCACCAGTAAGCAGTCGGAGTGGTAGTTCAGTTGGTTAGAATACCGGCCTGTCACGCCGGGGGTCGCGGGTTCGAGTCCCGTCCACTCCGCCATCCGACTTGAGACGCGCCCCGGCGGGCGCGTCTTTGTTTAATTGAATTGTGTCGCTGCGGCCAGCTCGCCGGCGGCGAGGGCAGCTGTTCCTCGAGGAATTGACCGGTCATGCTTCAGAGCATTCGCGATCACGCCACGGGCTGGATCGCGTGGATCATTGTAATTCTCATCAGTATTCCGTTTGCCCTCTGGGGTATCCACGAGTACCTGTCGCCGACGTCCAACGTCGCGGTGGCGAGCGTGAACGGCACCGATATCGGGACCGACCAGTTTCAGCGCGTCTATCAGCGACAGCGTGCTCAGCTGCAGTCGATTCTCGGACCGAGCTTCGACATCAACCAGCTCGACGAGGAGCGCCTGCGCGAGGAGGCGCTCAATCAACTGATAAACGACGAGATCCTGCTGCAGACAGCGCTCGTTGGTGGTATGCGGATCGGCGATCGACAGCTCGCACGGGCGATACAGACGCAGGAGATCTTCCAGGAGAGCGGCAACTTCTCGGAGGCTCTCTATCAACAGTGGTTGCGCGTCCAGGGGTACTCGGCGGGCGGGTTCGAGAACGACCTCAAGCGATCCCTGCTCACCGAGCAGCTCGTCGCCGGCATCGCCACCTCGGCCATCGTCACCGCACACGACCTTGACAATGCGATTCGTCTGCAGCGTCAGAAGCGGACCATCGACACCTTGACGGTTCCGCTGTCGCGTTTCGAGGACGTGAAGATCGACGAGGCGGCCATGCGCGCTCACTACGAAGCCAACCAGGCCGACTACGTCGCGCCCGAGCAGGTCAAGCTCAAGTACATCGAGATTTCCCGCGACGCAATCGCCGCCGGCATTGCGGTCGATGAGGATGAGCTGCGCGCCGTCTACGAGCGGCGCAAGGCGGACATGCAGACCCCGGAGCAGCGCGAAGCGAGCCATATCCTGATCACCCTCGATGACGAGGCCGACGAGGCGGCGGTGGCAGCTGCGCGCGAGCGCCTCGCCGGGTTCAAGCAACAGATCGCCGCCGGCGCGTCTTTCGCCGATCTCGCCCGCGAGCATTCCCAGGATCCCGGCTCGGCGGGTCAGGGCGGCTCGCTCGGTGCGTTCGGCCGCGGGGTCATGGACCCGGCCTTCGAGGAGGCGGCGTTCAGTCTCGCTGCCGGTGAGGTGAGCGACCCTGTCCGCTCCGCTTTCGGGATGCACCTCATACGGGTCGATGCCATCACGCCGTCGAAGCTGCCGAGCTTCGAGGAGGTGCGCGATGCCCTGCGTGCGGAGTACCAGAACGAGAGGGCCGAGCAGCGCTTCGTCGAGATGCTCGACATCATGGCGACCATGGCTTTCGAAACCCCCGACTCCCTCGACGGGGTGGCGCAAACGCTGGGCCTGGTGCCGAGCGTGACCGACTGGTTATCGCCGCAGGCGTCGTCGAACAGCGGCATCGGCAGCATCGCGGCCGTCGTCGCGGCCGCCTTCAATCCGGATGTGCTCCGCGACGGCTTCAACAGCGAGCCGATCGAGCTCGATCCGGGGCGCGTGGTCGTGGTGCGGATGGCGGATCACCGTCCAGCCAGTCAGCAGCCCTTCGAGGAGGTGCGTGAGCGCATCGAGCGCGAACTGGCTGACCGGGAGGCGCGCAGGCTCGCTGCCGAAACCGGGCGCGCGCTGCTCGAGAGGCTCGAGGCCGGTGAAGACAAGCGGAGGGTCGCAGACGAGACGGGGCTTGCCTGGTCCGGAGACTCGGAGCTCGAGCGAGTGAGCGCCAATGTCGACCCGGGCGTGCGCAACACAGCCTTCCGCCTGGCACGTCCGGCACCGGGTTCTAACGCCTTCGGCGCCAGCACCACCGCCGGCGGCGACTTCGTCATCGTGGATTTGAAGCAGGTCATCGACGGCACCCTCGACGACGACGAGCAGAGCCGTAGCGCTGCGCGCCGCCAGCTCGAGGTCGACGCGGGCCGCACCACCTACGACAGTGTCGTCGAGACGCTCAGAAGCAACGCCGACGTCGTCTTGTTTCGCGACAATCTGTGAGGATGGCGTTCGCGATCAGGTTTGAATGCGCAGTCGGCTGCCGTTGCGAAAACGCTTTTTGAGGAATTCCATCTGATCGGCAAGGATGCGCCGGTTCGACAGAAACAGATACTCGGCCCGGTTGGGCTCGAACGGCACGGCCAGAAGAGCCATGTTCGCTTGCTCCGGGCTGCGTGCGCCCTTGGCGTGATTGCACGGCTTGCACGCCGTGACCACGTTTTGCCAGGTGTCCTTACCGCCCTCGGACAGCGGCCGGATGTGGTCGCGGGTGAGCATGTGCTCGGGCAGCTGCTTGCCGCAGTAAAGGCACATCTGGCCGTCGCGCAGGAACAGCTCCCGGTTCGACAGCGGCGGAACCAGATTTCCCGAAGCGTCATGACGCGATCGCCCCTTGACGGCGATGATGGAGTTCACCGTGATGCTGGAGCGCTCTCCGCTCAAGCGGTTGTAGCCGCCGCGGAAAGTGAAGGAATGCTCCCCCGCGTTCCAGGCGATCATGGATTTGAAGTCGAGCAGCACGGCTTCCCGCCAGGGAATCCAGCGAAGTGGCTGGCCGGTCACATCGAGGCGAAGAATCAAAGGTGCCATTCGTCTGTCACGCTCGTCGCAGCATGCCTCAAATCCGTGCTCGAATAGGGGCTTAAACAGGTGAGTTGGCGCGTATTCTGCATCAATGCAGGGCGAAAGGAAAAGCTCCAGCGCGCTCTGCCGGGGCCGACTAGGCCTGCTCGAGGCGGAAAACGGGCGTGTAGTGCCCCACGACGAGTCCGCGGAAATTTCGCTCGGTCGCCCGCGCAATGCCCTCGAGCTCGCTGCCGAGCGCGGTGTCCTCGCGCGTCGCGACCCCCAGCTGGCGCAATACCTCGACGATAACCGCGGCGCGGATGCGTGATGGCGGGTCACCGTCCTCGATCTTGATGGCGATGCCCATCGGCGTCGTTACCCCGGGCCCCTCGGGCAGCGCCACGGCGTAGAGCCCGGCAGCGCCGGTCTTGGCGAACACTCGCCCCTCCAGCGCCCGCATCAGACCGGTGTCCAGGGAGCCGGTGCCGCAGATCAGTTCGGGGTGCTGCATGGCCGCGGCGCGAAGCGTGGTCAGCTCGGCCGTGATGTTGCGCCCCTCGACGTCGGGTGCGGCGGACGGGTCGGCGATGTAGGCGAACAGATGTGCCAGCGCCGCGAGCGGGAGCCAGAAGGTCGGCAGGGAGCAGCCGTCGATGGAATGCGGATGCGCCATGCCCGTCTCGCCGACCAGGGTCATGAGAATGTCATGGATGCGCCGCTGAAGGGGATGATCGAGCTCGAGATAGCTGTCGATGGGCCAGCCGCGCCGCTGGCAGACGGCGAGCATGTTGGTGTGCTTGCCACTGCAGTTGCAGTGCAGCGCGCTCGGCAACTCGCCGGCACGCACCAGCCTCTCCTTGTCGGCCTTGAGGGCCGGTGCCTGGGCGCCGCATTTCAGTGCCTGCGCTGTCAGTGCGAAGCGCGATAGCAGGGCGGCGATGCGTTCGGTGTGCATCCGCTCGCCGTTGTGCGACGACATCATCACCGCCAGGTCCGCCGCCGAGAGCGGTGCTTCTGCGCCTCGGCCGGCATGCAGGCCGTCGAGCAACAGGGGCAGCAGCTGGAAGGGCTTTGCGGTCGAGCGCAGAGCATAGGCATGCTGCGTGTTGCCCGCGTGCCAGAGCAGGCGGCCGCGGGCATCGCTGACCGCCACCGCGCCGCGGTGGCGGGTCTCTACGCGATCGGCGCCGCCGCGCCGAAACTCCACCAGCACGGGGGCGTCACGGCGTTTGTCGCTCATGAACCGCCCGAGGTGTAATCCGGCGGCATGGCGGTGATGTTGATGCCGGCATCCACGTAGGTCACCTCACCGGTGATACCCGATGCCAGATCGGAGCAGAGGAACGCGGCTGCGTTGCCCACTTCCTCGATGGTGACGTTACGGCGCAGCGGCGCGCGGCTCTCAGCGTGCTCGAGCAGAAGACGGAAGTCCTGAATCCCGGCCGCGGCGAGCGTCTTGATGGGTCCGGCCGAGATGGCGTTGACCCGGATATCGTCGGCGCCGAGACTGACCGCCATATAGCGCACGTTGGCCTCGAGGCTGGCTTTGGCGACGCCCATGACGTTGTAGTTCGGCATGGTGCGCTCGGATCCCAGATAGCTCAACGTGATTAGCGCGCCTTTGCGCCCGCGCATCATCGGCCGCGCGGCCTTGGCCAGCGCCGCGAAGCTGTAGGAGCTGATGTCGTGGGCGATACGGAACGCCTCGCGGTTCACGGCATCGAGGTAGTCGCCCTGCAGCGCCTCGCGGGGTGCGAAGGCGACGGCATGCACGAGAATGTCCAGTCCGTCCCAGTGTTTGCCGAGCTCGGCGAATGTGGCGTCGATCTGCTCGTCGAACTCCACGTCGCAGGGCATGGTGATCTCGGAGTCGAGCTCCGCGGCGAGCTTCTCGACACGGGTTTTCAAACGCTCGTTCTGGTAGGTGAGCGCCAGCGCGGCCCCCTCGCGATGCATGGCCTGGGCGATGCCCCAGGCAATGGAGCGGTTCCCCGCCACACCGATCACGAGCGCCCGTTTGCCTTCGAGAAATCCCATCGCCGGTCTCCGCAGATGCTGGTTCGCTGCCAGGCGGGGAGTGTACCGGAGAGAGACGGATGTCGTCATTGTCCGCCGGCACCGGCTTGCTGAATCTGGCGCCATCGACCATTCTTTTCCAAGTCTGCCGCCAACCACGCCCGTTCCATGGTCCGCCTTGCATCAAATGCTTTGCTCGCAGCGATCTCGCAACCGGGCCGATT
>JAABYT010000045.1:112151-114805 GCA_011775625.1 Gammaproteobacteria bacterium
GCCGTTGCGTCGCCTTGGAACGATCCCTATGCGCGCGAGCAGAGGCTCGCGAACACGCTCTACGGCTCGTTCTCCGAGCGCCCGAAGCATCTGGACCCGGCGCGTTCTTACAGCTCCGATGAGTACCGCTTCATCGGCCAAATCTACGAGCCGCCGCTGCAATATCATTTTCTCGAGCGTCCCTACCGGCTGGTGCCGCTGACCCTCGAGGGCATGCCGAAGGTGACCTGGATCGGTCATGATGGCTCAATCCTCGACGACAGCGCGGATCCCGCCGCGGTGGCCTTCACTGACTACGAGTTCCACATTCAGGCGGGCATCCACTACCAGCCGCATCCGGCCCTCGCGAGGGATGCGAGCGGCGGGTATCTCTACCACGCGCTCGATCGGCGCACCATCGATGGGCTCAACCGCCTCGGCGATCTGCCGCGCAGCGGCACCCGCGAGCTGCTTGCAGAAGACTACGTCAACGCCATCAAGCGCATCGCCGATCCGGCCGTGCATTCGCCGATTGCCGGCGTCATGAAGCAGTACATCGTGGGGCTCGACTCGCTCTCCAAGGCGATTGCGCGCCTTCGCACAGCAGAATCAGAGATTTCGTATATCGACCTGCGCACGCTGCCGCTCGCGGGCGTTACCGTGCTCGGTCCTCACCGCTATCGTATTCGCATCGAGGGGGTATACCCGCAGTTTCTTTTCTGGCAGGCGATGCCGTTTTTCGCGCCGGTGCCGTGGGAAGCCGATCGCTTCTACGCACAGGCGGGGCTCGAGGAGAAAAACATCAGCCTCGACTGGTATCCCATCGGCACCGGGCCATTTTATCTCGCCGAGAACAATCCGAATCTGCGCATGGTGCTCGCGCGCAATCCGCATTTTCACGGCGAACGCTATCCTCACAGCGCGGCGCCGGGTGATGCCGAGATGGGTCTGCTCGACGACGCGGGTGCCGAGCTTCCCTTCATCGACGCGGCGGTTTTCGGCCTCGAGAAAGAGGCCATTCCACGATGGAACAAGTTTCTGCAGGGCTACTACGACAGCTCAGGCATCGGATCGGACAGCTTCGACCAGGCCGTGCGCTTCGACGCGGGCGGCGATGCCGTTCTCACCGAGGCGATGCGCGAGCGGGGCATTGTGCTGTCCACGGCGGTCGCCACGACGAGCTTCTACATGGGTTTCAACATGCTCGACCCGGTGATCGGTGGTGACAGCGAGCGGGCAAGGCTTGTTCGCCAGGCCATCTCCATCGCCGTCGACTTCGAGGAGTACGTCTCGATCTTTCTCAACGGTCGTGGCGTGACGGCCCAGGGGCCCATCCCTCCTGGAATTTTCGGCCATCGGCAGGGCGAGGCCGGCATCAATCCCTATGTCTACGACTGGATCGACGGCGCGCCGAGGCGCAAGCCCGTCGCAGAGGCCCTGGCGCTGATGGAGAAGGCCGGCTATGTGGACGGACGCGAGCGCGCGAGCGGCAAGCCGCTGGTGCTGTACTTCGAGGCTCTCTCGCGCGGACCGGACGACAAGGCCAGACTGACATGGATCCGCAAGCAGTTCGAAAAGCTCGGCATCCAGCTGGTCGTTCGCGCAACCGACTACAACCGTTTCCGCGAGAAGATGCTCAAGGGCAGCGGGCAGATTTTCATGTGGGGGTGGAATGCCGACTACCCCGATCCCGAGAATTTCCTGTTTCTGCTCTATGGTCCGAACTCGAAGGTCGAAGGTCAGGGAGAGAACGCCAGCAACTATCGCAGCGCCGAATTCGATGCGCTGTTTCGGCGCATGAAGGACATGGAGAACGGCGAGCCGAGGCGGGCGATTATCGAAGAGATGGTCGCCATCGCCCGGCGTGATGCGCCCTGGTCGTGGGGATTCCATCCAAAAAATTTCGAGCTCCACCACGCCTGGGTGCGCAACGTCAAGCCCAATCTCATGGCGAATAACACGCTCAAGTACGAGCGCATCGATCCGGTGCTTCGCGCCGGGCAAAGAGAGCAGTGGAATCCACCGGTGGTGTGGCCGCTCGTTGTGCTTGCGGTGGCGATCATCGCGCTGATTGTGTCGGGGGCCGGGGTGTACCGGCGCCGTGAGAGAGGCACGGCCCTTTGATCACCTATATCGTGCGTCGCACCTTTTACGCGTTTCCGATTCTCATCGGCGTCAATCTGCTGACATTCGTGCTCTTTTTCATGATCAACACGCCCGATGACATCGCCCGCTCACAGCTCGGCGATCGCAGGGTCACCGAGGAGGCCATCGACTCCTGGAAGCGCTCGCACGGCTACAACAAGCCGATGCTCTACAATGCCGCGGCCTCGGGCGCGGACAAGCTCGTCGACACCATCTTTTTCGATAAATCGCTGCGGCTGTTTCTGCTCGAGTTCGGGCGTTCCGACAGCGGCAGGGATATCGGGCACGACATCAGCCAGCGCATGTGGCCGAGTCTCGCCATAGCGGTGCCCACCCTGTTGGTAGGGCTGCTGATCAATATCACGTTCGCGCTTGCGACCGCGCTCTTTCGCGGCACGCGCTTCGATTTCTGGGCGGTCGTGCTGTGCGTGGCTCTGCTCTCGATCTCGTCTTTGTTCTACATCATCGGCGGGCAGTATCTGGTCAGCAAGCTGCTCCATCTCGTGCCGATCTCCGGTTACGACACCGGC
>JAABYT010000045.1:114848-137294 GCA_011775625.1 Gammaproteobacteria bacterium
TTTCTCGAGGAGACCGAAAAGGACTACGTGCGCACGGCCCGGGCGAAAGGCCTCGGCGATGCGTCGGTGATGTTCCGCCACGTTCTGAGAAATGCGCTGATACCAATCCTGACGGGCGTCGTCGTGATTCTCCCGCTGCTGTTCATGGGCAGCCTGCTGGTCGAGTCGTTTTTTGGTATCCCGGGTCTCGGCAGCTACACCATCGACGGAATCCAGCGCCAGGATTTCGCCATCGTCCGTTCGATGGTTTTTCTCGGTTCCGTGCTTTACGTGCTCGGACTGCTTCTGACCGATATCTCATATACCTTCGTCGACCCGCGCGTACGCTTGAGCGATTGACATGGAGATGGTCATGCCGGTATTCCTCTGGACCGATATCCTCATTTTTCTGCTCCTCGCCGCGGTCTGCGCATTCGTGCTCTACGCGCGCCGGCGCGAGCATCTGCGTGCACCCTGGCGGCGCGTGGGACGAAGCTCCGTCGCCATGGCCTCGATGGTGGTGCTCGCCGTGTATGTCGCCATCGGGCTCCTCGATTCCGTTCACTTCCGTCCAAGTCTGCCCGCCTCGAAGCAGGGAGCGCCGGCGGGTTACTCGACCGAGGTGCTGAGTCTGTTCGACACACTGGTGACGCATCTGCGCGACATGGACGAGAAAACCTACTCGGCGCCCTTCGCTACGCATCTGTTCGTCAAGGAAACCGTCGAGACCGCCGACGGTGGCACTCGGCGCGCCTATCCGCGACTCGTGCACGGCGGCAGTCATCTCGAGGAGCCCGAACGGGACAGGGGATTCGATATATTCTCGACCGCCTCGCAGGCGGCCATTGTCGGCTTGCTCGCCTGGTTGGCCNNCCGAGGCGGCTGCGGAGATCCTCGGCGCGCGCACGGTGATTCGCTGGCGGGCCATGCTCCTCGCCTCGGGGATGTGCACCGTCGTTATTTTTGTGGTCGTCGCACTCAGCTTCGATTACCACGTTCTCGGCACCGACAAGGTGGGCGAGGACGTGCTCTACCAGTCCCTGAAGAGCGTGCGTACCGGGCTCGTCATCGGCACGCTTACGACCCTCGTCATGCTGCCTTTCGCCATCGTGCTCGGCATCATGGCCGGATACTTTCGCGGCTGGATAGACGACGTAATCCAGTATATTTATACCACCCTCAACTCGATTCCGAGCGTGCTGCTGATTGCCGCCGCTATCCTCATTCTCCAGGTGTACCTGGACAGTCACGGGCAGGAGATTGCCAGCGTGGTGGAACGGGCCGATCTGCGCCTGCTGTTCCTGTGCCTGATTCTCGGCGTCACCAGCTGGACGGGCCTGTGCCGCTACCTGCGGGCCGAGTCGTTGAAGCTGCGCGAGGTGGATTACGTGCAGGCGGCAACCGCCCTCGGTTCGACGCATTTCGCTATTCTGACCCGACACATCCTGCCCAACGTGATGCATATCGTGCTCATCACGGTGGTGCTGGATTTCAGCGGGCTGGTGCTCGCCGAGGCCGTGCTTTCCTACGTGCAGATAGGCGTCGACCCGACCATGCACAGCTGGGGCAACATGATCAACAGCGCGCGTCTGGAGCTCGCCCGCGAGCCGGTCGTGTGGTGGTCACTGTCCGCCGCCTTCGTGTTCATGTTCACTCTGGTTCTTGCGGCCAACCTGTTCTCCGATACCGTGCGCGATGCGTTCGATCCGCGATTACGCTGAGATGAGGGACACGGGACGATGAGCGACACGCTGCTCACTGTACGCGGGCTCCGCGCCCAGCTCGGCGACTATGCCGACCCCGTGCGCGCCGTTGACGGCGTGAGCTTCGATATCCGCGCCGGCGAAATCTTCGCGCTGCTCGGAGAATCCGGCTGCGGAAAATCGATGACGGCGCTCTCGCTTCTGAGGTTGCTGCCGGCTAGCGGGCGCATCGTCGCGGGCGAGGTCGTGTTCCGGGGGCACGATTTGCTGCGTCTGCCCGAGGCCGCCATGCGCGAGGTGCGTGGCGCCGGTATCGCCATGGTGTTTCAGGAGCCCATGACGTCGCTGAACCCTGTCATGACCGTCGGTGAGCAGATCGCCGAGGCGCTCGATCGTCATGCCCACGGTGCGGCGGGCGATCGGCGCCGACGCGTCCGCGAGCTGCTCGAGGCCGTGCGCATTCCCGATGCCGAGCGGCGTATCGACGAGTATCCGCACCAGCTCTCGGGTGGCATGAAGCAGCGTGTGGTCATCGCCATCGCGCTCGCCGGAGAGCCCGCCCTGCTGGTGGCCGACGAGCCGACCACGGCCCTCGATGTCACCATTCAGGCCCAGGTGCTGGAGCTGCTGCGCAGCCTGCAACGCGAGCGGCGCATGTCGATCCTGCTCATTACCCACGATCTCGGCGTGGTCGCCGAGACTGCCGACAGGGTGGGTGTCATGTACGCCGGGCAGATTGTCGAGCAGGCGACGCGCGAAGCATTCTTTGCCGCACCGCGGCATCCCTACAGCCGCAGGCTGTTCGAGTCACTGCCGGGCATGGACAAGCGGCGCAGCGAGCTCCGCGTGATATCGGGCTTCGTACCCTCGCTTCGCGGCGACTTCCAGGGGTGTCGATTCGCGCCACGCTGCGATGTGGCGATGCAGGTGTGCCGCACGCAGGTGCCGGCGTGGCACGAATCCGGCGGACACGGCGCGCTCTGCCATCTGCTTGCCGAGCCGGCAGGGGCTGCGCAGGATGCCGCGGCCGGTGCCGATCGGCCCCCCGCCGCGTCAGCGCGAACTACGTATGATGACGCGGGTGGCGTGCTGCTCGACGCGCGCGACCTGGCCGTCCATTTCCCCATCCGCAAGGGGCTGTTCAAGCGCACCGCCGGCTGGGTGCGCGCCGTCGACGGCGTTGAGCTGTCGATACGCCGGGGGCGCACCCTCGCGCTGGTGGGTGAGTCGGGCTGCGGCAAGACGACCGTCGGCAAGGGCATTCTCCAGCTGCTGCGCGTCACCGGCGGTCAGGTCCGCTTCGAGGGCGAGGATCTCACTGCGCTCGACCCGGCCGCGCTTCGCCGCAGGCGCTCCGAGATGCAGATCATTTTCCAGGATCCGGTATCGTCGATGAATCCGCGCATGCTGGTGGGTGACATCATCGCGGAAGGGCTGGTGGCGCAGGGAATCGGCGCCGGGCGCCACGAGCACGAGAGCCGCGTTGCGAGCCTGCTCGAGCAGGTGGGAATGCCGGCGGACAGCGCCCGGCGTTATCCCCACGAGTTCTCAGGCGGTCAGCGGCAGCGAATCTGCATCGCCCGGGCNNTCCGTGCAGGCCCAGATTCTGAACCTGCTCAAGCGGCTGCAGACCGAGCTCGGTCTGTCCTACCTTTTCATCACGCACGACGTTTCGGTGGTTTCTTACATCGCCGACGAGGTCGCCGTGATGTATCTCGGACGCATCGTCGAGCACGGTGATGCAGAAACTATCCTGACAAAGCCCGCCCATCCGTACACCGAGGCGCTGATGGCGGCTGTGCCGCAAATCGAGAGATCCGGGGAGAACGCCGGCAAGCGCAAGGTGCTGCGCGTGGAAGGTGACCTGCCATCGCCGGTGGATCCCCCTGCGGGCTGTCATTTTCACCCGCGCTGCGCCAAGGCCATGGCGGTGTGCGCGCAACGCTACCCGGCGCGCACGCGGCTAGGGGAGGGTCACACGACCCGGTGTCATCTTTACGACGGGTGAGCTTGCCGGGATGCCTAGTCCTGCTTGATCCACTGCCCGAAGTTGCACTCGTACTCGGCGCCGTCGCTTTCGACCACCTGTCCTTCCTTGAACTCCTGGTCATTCCAGTAACAGACCTTGCTGGCCTTGTCGAGCATCACCGTGGATTCCTCCTCGATGGGGCCCGCCACCGGAGAGTTCTTCTTACTGGGATCCATCGCCTCGACAGAAATCTTCTCTGACATGCTCGCTCTCCGTCTTTCAGGTGATGATGGCTCGCGTGACTAGTGGATCACTCTATGGTCTGGGAGACCGTCCGCGATGCTCGCCGGGTGCAGGTGAACGCTTTCAAGCCCGTGCATTGGAATTGGCTAACATGGAGTTTAGCACACGCGGGCGCAGGCAAGGGCCGCGAGGTGGTTGTTCAAGCGACGTAGCGCGCGAGCTCTTCGCTGGTGGTGGCGAGGCGCTCGATCAGCGTGCGCAGGAAAATCTGATTGAAGCGAAGCTGGGTCGCCGTTGAGGCCTGCTCCATCAGGGCAGCGTCGATGCGCAGCAGCTCGACGTCGCTGATCGCCACGATGGAGGCGCTGCGCTGCGTCCTCGAGACGTAGCTCATTTCTCCGAAGCAATCGCCCTTGCTGAGCGAGCCGATCTGCTTTGCGTTTTTCACCACGGCCACATCGCCGGAGACGATGATGAAAAACGAGTGCTCGAGTGTGCCTTCGTCGACGATGCTGTCGAGGGGCTGGAACTGCTTCCAGTCGGCTGCCCTGACCACCTCGGCAACCTCCTCGTCGGTGAACTCGTTGAAGAAGCGCAGATTGCGCACGCTGGTGAATTTGTCCGCATCCGCGGGCGGCTCGGCGGGCGCTTCGAGATGGGCAAAAAGGCCCGCCAGGTCCACGGCCATCTCCTGCCCCGTCTGGTAGCGCGTACCGAGGTCCTTGGCCATGGCCTTGGCGACGATCTGCGCGAGCTGCTCGGGGACCTTCGGGCGAAGGTCGCGGATCGGCGTCGGCTCCTCGTGGAGAATCTGGTTGATGAGCTTGGAAAGACCGTTCGCGGCGAATGGCGCACGGCCCGTGAGCATCTCGTAGGCGACGACACCGAGGGAGTAGATGTCGGTCTTGGCGGTGACGTCTTCCTCGCGGGCCTGCTCCGGGGACATGTAACGGGGAGAGCCCAGCAAACCCATGACCTGGGTCTCGTCGGCCATGGAGTACTGGGCGATGCCGAAGTCGCATATCTTCACGCGTCCGTCGGACGTCAGCATGATGTTGGTGGCCTTGATGTCCCTGTGAATGACCCCGCGGCGGTGGGCGTAGTCGAGTGCCTTGGCGCACTGAAACAAAATCTCCACGGCGCGCTCGATGGACAGCAGGTTGTCCTTGTCGATGTAGCTCTTGAGGGTGTCGCCGCCGTCGAGAAACTCCAGCACGATGTACGGCCGGTCACCGTCCTCACCGGCATCCAGCACGCTGAGAATATTCGGATGGTCGAGCGAGCCGGTGGTGTGGGCCTCGTTGAAGAACAGCTTCTTCGCCAGGCGGCTCGACTGGGATTCGTTCTCGTCGGATATGGAGCAGACCTTGATGGCGACCTTGCGGTCGGCGTACGGGTCGTGACCGGCATACACGATACCCATGCTGCCGCGTCCCACGCACTCGATGACCTCGTACTTACCGAGCTTCTCAGGAATGTTCATTGTCCGGGCTTATCCGAGAGGAATGGGAAGTATGGCCACCAAACCCGCATGTTTCTGTGACCCTGGCCCCAACGTGGCGGGACTGGCGTGTCCGGGCACGCTTGGCGCATCCCGGGCGAAGTATCGATTCAGACTGAGAAAAGTCGCTTAAGTGGATGAAAAAAAAGAGATGTGGCTGAAATCGTGAGAAAATGCGTCAAATGCTGTCCGGATAGGCCGCGCCGGCAGCTTGCGGCGCCTGCGAATCGGCGCCGGCGCGTTCCGGGGACGCCAGCTGCAGCGTCTGACCCGGCTGCAGCAGCGCGTCCGGGCCGATGCGGTTCCATTCGGCGAGCTGGCGGGCGGAAAGACCGTGGCGACGCGCGATGGTCCAGAGATTGTCGCCGCGGCGCACCACGTGCACCGAAGAGGCACCGGTCGCCGGGGAGGAGGGCCGGGCCGCCTTGCTGAGGGTCACGCCGGCCTTGCCGGCGGCGCTACCACCGCGGTAGATGACCAGCTTTTTCCCCGGGCGCAGCACGCTGCGCCGGGAAAGCCCGTTCCACGCGGCCAGCTTGCTCACGCTCACCCCGTAGCGGCGCGAGATGCGCCACAGGCTGTCGCCACCGCGCACCCGGTAAACGATCTTCGTGCCGCTGCCCGGGACCTTCCGGCGCATGGCGCGGCGCATCTCCGCGCTCAGCCGGTACTCGGCCAGCGAGCGCGAGGCCACGGGTACGATGAGGCTGCGACCCTTGCGAATCGTGGTGCCGCGCAGGTTGTTGGCCTGCTTGAGCGTCGAGACGCTGGTGCGGTATTTCTCGGCGATGACGCCCAGGGTGTCGCCGCTCTGGATCACGTGTCGGTGCCAGCGCACGCGCTGTTCCGCCGGCATTTCGGCGAGCTGGTTCTCGAACGCGTCGACCGCGTCCACCGGTAGCAGCAGCCGGTGCGGACCCTCGGGGTCGGTGGCCCAGCGGCTGAAGCCGGGATTCAATAAATAGAGCTCCTCGAGGGAAACCTCGGCCATGTCCGCGGCCAGAGCCAGGTCGATCTGACCGTCCAGATGCGTGGCGGCGAAATAGGGCTCGTCGGGTATCGATTTCAGGGCGAGCCCGTAGCGGTCCGGATCGGCTACGATGGCCGACACCGCCAGCAGGCGCGGCACGTAGCTGCGCGTCTCCCGCGGCAGCTTGAGTGACCAGAAGTCGATGGGCTTTCCGGCGCGCAGATTGCGCCGTATCGCCTTGCGCACGTTGCCTTCCCCGGAATTGTAGGCGGCGATGGCAAGAAGCCAGTCGCCCGAGAACTCGGCGTGCAGCTTCTCCAGATAGTCGAGAGCCGCGCGTGTGGATTCCACGACGTCGCGGCGACCGTCGTACCACCAGCTGTAGCGCAGCCCGTAGAGCCGCCCTGTGGAGGGGATGAACTGCCAGATGCCCGATGCGCGCGCATGGGAGTAGGCGAACGGCTGAAAGGCGCTTTCCACGACCGGCAGCATGGCGAGCTCGCTGGGCAGGTTACGGCGTTCCACCTCGCTGACGATGTGATGAAGATACAGCCGCGCCCGCTCGGAGACCCGATCCAGGTAAGCCTGATTGCGCTGATACCAGTCGAGCTCGCGCCTCAGGGTCGGACGGTCCTCGATTTCGAGGGCGAAGCCGCTGCGCGCCCGATGCCACAGGTCCGCCCTGACGGGCGGCGCGACGTCGAGCGACAGGCTTGCGGCAGAGATCCAGAGGAGATCCGCGTCGATGACGGCGTCGATGGCGGCATCGCCGTAGCGTCGCGCGTGCGCGTCGAAGTCACCGCCCGCAACGGTTGGCGGAGCGGCGTCGTGCTCGGAGCTGATGGCTTGTTCGGAGGGTTTCTCGCCGGTGGCGCACGCAGCCATGAGGAGCGCCGCGCAGGCAATCGACGCCTTGCCGCCGAGCCCTGCGGCGCGGGGCGCTGCGCTCGGTGCACCGGTCGGGCTCCCGGGTGCGGTCCCGGGGGCTCCGATTGCCGTTGTATGCTTTTTGTTATCGGGCACCGAATCAGACATTGGCCGCACAACCCGGGCAATCCTAGAAGTGGCGCAGGTGCCGGTCAAGGACGCGGTCGCCGTTTCGTGACACCCGCCCATCCCCGCTCGGCGGGTCCCATCAAAGGTTGTACGGGCGGGCAGTTCGGGAAATACTTGTCTTGATGGACGCTGAGACGGTTGCCAAACCTATTGACCGCCGGGCATTACACGCTTGGTTCTCACGCGTGCCCGGTCGCGAAATCGCGCTGGCGCAGCGTGGCCAGCTCGATCGGGTGTTGTCGAATCTTTTCGGTTATCACCTGGTGCAGGTCGGCAGCCTCGGGGATCTGGATCTGCTCTCGAACAGCCGCGTGCTCAATCGCAACGTCATCGAGATCGACGGCTTGGAGCAGGATCAGCCCTATCCCGTCGTGCGCGGCAGCGCCACGGCTTTGCCCATCGAGTCCGATACCGTCGATGTGGTGGTGTTGCCGCACATTCTCGAGTTCGAGGCGCAACCGCACGAGGCGTTGCGCGAATCCGCGCGGGTGCTCGTTCCCGAAGGCCACCTCGTCATCTGCGGCTTCAACCCATGGAGCATGATGGGTTGCTGGCGGTATTTGAAAGGGCGTCAGCAGTCGGCGCCGTGGAGCGGGCGGTTCCTCGCCCTGACGCGGCTACGGGACTGGCTGGCGCTGCTCGGTTTCGACGTGACGAGCCAGACCGCCTGCTTCTTCAAGCCGCCCTTCAGCAACGAGCGCCTGCTGAAGCGTCTCGACTTTCTCGATCGCATCGGCACACGCATGCCGGCTTATTTTGCCGGCGCCTATCTCGTGCTCGCACAGAAACGGGTGACGACGCTGACACCCATCCGCTCACGCTGGCGACCGCGGCGCCGACTCGTCGCCGTCGGGCTGGTTGGGCCATCGGCACGGGTTGCCGACGGATTGGTCGAGCGTGAGTGAGATCGTCGCGATATACACCGACGGTGCATGTCGCGGAAATCCCGGACCGGGTGGATGGGGCGCCATTCTGAGCTATGACGGCCATGAGAAGTGCCTGAGCGGTGCCGAGGCCGAGACCACCAATAACCGCATGGAGCTGCTCGCGGCGATTCAGGCTCTGGAGGCGTTGAAACGCCCCTGCAAGGTGCGTCTCGTTACCGACTCGCAGTACGTGCGAAACGGCATCACCCAGTGGATGGCGAAGTGGAAGCGTAATGGCTGGCGTACCGCCAACCGCACGCCCGTGAAGAATGCCGATCTGTGGGAGCGACTCGAGGCGGCTGACTCGCGCCACGAGATCGAATGGGTCTGGGTCAGAGGCCATGCGGGGCATCCCGAGAACGAGCGGGCCGATGCGCTCGCGCGTGCCGCCATCGATGCGATGCTCGAGTAGCAGGGGACGGCCGCGACAGGTTCGCCCGAGACATGCGTCAGATCGTTCTTGATACCGAAACCACCGGTCTCGAGCCCGAGCAGGGGCATCGGATTATCGAGATCGGATGTGTCGAGCTCGTCAACCGGCGCCTGACCGGACGGCATTTCCACCAGTACGTGCGCCCGGATCGGCAAATCGACGCGGCGGCCTTCGCCGTGCACGGAATCAGCGAGCAGGCACTCGAGGACAAGCCGCCATTCTCCGAGGTCGCCGAGGGCTTTCTCGCCTTCATCGAAGGCGCAGAGCTCATCATTCACAATGCCCCTTTCGACGTGGGCTTCATCAACCACGAGCTGGGACGACTCGACGAAGGGCAGCCGCTGCTCGAGCATTACTGCCGCGTGCTCGATACGCTCGCGCTCGCCCGCCAGCTGCATCCCGGGCAGCGCAACAGCCTGGATGCGCTGTGCAAGCGGTATGCAGTGGACAATTCCGGGCGTGAGCTGCACGGGGCGCTGCTCGACGCGGAGATCCTCGCCGACGTCTACCTGGCCATGACCGGCGGCCAGGCGACGCTGGATCTGTCGTCGTCCGCCACGGCGGTGCGTGCGCGCAGCGCCGGCGTCGAGGGAGCAAGACACGGGCCGCTGCGCGTGATCCGCCCCTCGGACGACGAACGGCAGGCGCATCGGGCGCGTCTGCAGGCCATCGATGGGCTCAGCGACGGCCGCTGCCTGTGGCTCGAGATCGAGCGAGACTGAGCGAGGGGCCCGGCGCACGAGTCGCTGCGCCCGGCACAGACGTGCGTAGCTTTTGCAACAAAACCGAGTAAAATACTGCGACTTTCGAACGGGACCGGAGAGGGGAAGATGAATCCGTTGGACAGCATCTGGGGCACGATTATCACCGGCTTCGTGCTGGCGATCATTTTGGCGCTGATTTTCTAGACACCGGCCTCGTGCGGCGGCGCGCCTCGTCAGGGGCACGCGCGGCGAGATACGAATGGCCGATGGTCGAACGATCGATTGGGGGTAACGATGGACTTTATCTTGGGATTGGAGCGCTGGCTCCACTTTCTCGCGGGCATTACCTGGATTGGCCTGCTCTACTACTTCAACTTCGTTCAGGTGCCCGCCATGGCGGCGGCTGCGGCCGACAAGGACGGCCCCGGGCCGGCCGCTATCGGCAAGTATGTGGCGCCCCGCGCGCTGCTGTGGTTTCGCTGGGCGGCGCTGGTGACGTGGCTCTCCGGGGCCGCGTATCTCGAATCGGCACCGCACCTGAGCTTCATCGACGCGTTCACCCTTCAGGGTTCGAGCCAGATCATCGGCGTCGGCGCGTGGCTCGGGACCATCATGCTGTTCAACGTTTGGGTGCTCATCTGGCCCGCACAGAAGAAGGTTCTCGGGATTGTGCAGGCCAGCGACGAGGAGAAGAACAAAGCGCGCCGGGTGGCCTTGCTGGCGTCGCGCACTAACACCGCACTATCGATTCCCATGCTGCTCTTTATGGGAGCGTCCGCTCACGGGTTGCCTTTCTAGGTGCGTGGCTGATCCGCATGGAGCTTCGACTGCGCGCGCCTTGTTGTCACCTCCCTCCCTGTCCCTGCCCCTCTTCAAGGGGGGAGGGGACCCCTGCGGAGGGTATGTGAGCGGAATAACTGCACAGCTGGGCTGATTGCGGTAGAGTTGCTGGTAGTGATTCCGGGGACCCGGCTTCGAGGCCGGGTTTTCGCGTTTTGTCGGAAGATTATTTTCGTTCGCAGCGTTCGACCATGACCACGCCGATCATGTCCACTTATGCGCGCTTGCCTGTGCGGTTCAGTCACGGGGAAGGGGTGTGGCTGGTCGACGAGGCCGGTGAGCGCTACCTGGACGCGCTCTCGGGGATCTCCGTCTGTGGTCTCGGACACGCGCACCCGGCCGTGGCACGGGCCGTCGGCGAGCAGGCGGGCCGTCTCATTCACACATCGAACCTCTACGGCATTGCCAACCAGGAACGCCTCGCCGAGATTCTGGTGGAGCTTTCGGGCATGGACAGCGTGTTCTTCGCCAACTCCGGCGCCGAGGCCAACGAGGCGGCCATCAAGATCGCGCGCGCCTACGGGCACTCGCGCGGTGTCGATGTGCCGAGGATCGCGGTTTTCGACGGCAGCTTTCACGGCCGCACGCTGGCGACGCTGAGCGCCACCGGCAATCCGAAGGTGCACGCGGGCTTCGAGCCGCTGGTGCAGGGTTACGTGCGCGTTCCCTACGACGACGTCGAGGCGCTGGAGGCGATTGCCGCCGACGAGCCGGACCTCGTCGCGGTGCTGGTCGAGCCCGTGCTCGGTGAGGGTGGCGTCATGATACCCGCGCACGACTACCTGTCCCGATTACGCGCGTTGTGCGATGCACGGCACTGGCTCCTCATGCTCGACGAGGTCCAGACCGGTATGGGGCGCACGGGGCGCTGGTTCGCACATCAGCACGC
This sequence comes from Gammaproteobacteria bacterium, assembly GCA_011775625.1. Lineage (GTDB taxonomy): Bacteria > Pseudomonadota > Gammaproteobacteria > HK1 > HK1 > JAABYT01. The sequence continues at coordinate 126,062 of JAABYT010000045.1, forward strand.
CGGCATCGTGCCCGACGTCATGACGCTCGCGAAGGCGCTCGGCAACGGCGTGCCGATCGGCGCTTGCCTCGCGCGCGGCGTAGCCGCCGAGGCGCTCAAGCCCGGTTCCCACGGCTCGACGTTCGGTGGCAACCCGCTCGCATGCAGCGCGGCGCTGGCGGTCCTGGAGACGATGCAGCGCGAGGATCTGGTCGGCAGGGCGCGCGAGCAGGGCGAACGCCTCCAGCGGCGGCTCGTCGAAGCCCTCGGCGGTCTCAACTGCGTTCGCGAGGTGCGCGGCAAGGGTCTCATGATCGGCATCGAGCTCGATCGTGCCTGCGCGGAGCTGGTCGGCCGCGCGCTCGGGCGGCACCTGCTCATCAATGTGACCGCCGATAAGGTGATTCGGCTGCTGCCGCCGCTGATCATCGGCGACGACGAGATCGACACGATCGCAGAGACGCTTCGCGAGCTGGTGAGTGATTGGAACGCGGGGGCGTGAGCAAATGACGGCGGCCAGGCCGCGACATTTTCTCGCGGTCTCAGATTTGAGTCGCGAAGAGCTGCAGGCTCTGCTCACGCGCGCGGCGCAGATGAAGCGCCTGCTGCGAGCCGGCGAGCGACCGACGCTGTTCCGCGGACGGGTGCTCGCCATGGTGTTCGAGAAGTCGTCGACGCGCACGCGAGTGTCCTTCGAGGCCGGTATGGCGAAGCTGGGGGGGCACGCAATCTTTCTCTCGCCCCGGGATACCCAGCTCGGTCGTGGCGAACCCATCGAGGATACGGCGCGGATCGTCTCGCGAATGGCCGATGCCATCGTCTTGCGTACTTTTGGACACGATCGTATCGAGACATTCGCCGCGCACTCGCAGGTGCCCGTGATCAACGCCCTCACCGATTACCAGCACCCTTGCCAGGTTCTCGCCGATATTCAGACCTATCTGGAGCATCGCGGCACGATTTCGGGGCGCACCGTGGTCTGGGTGGGCGATGGCAACAACATGTGCAACTCGTTCATCGAGGCGGCCGAGCGTTTCGATTTCACGCTGCGTATTGCCGCACCGCCGGGCTATGAGCCCGACGCGCGGCTCATCGAGTCGAGCGGAGCCCGCGTAGAGCTGCTCCACGACGCGCATCAGGCCGCGCACGAGGCGGATCTCATCGTCACCGACGTATGGGCGAGCATGGGCCATGAAGACGAGCGTGCGCGCCGTCTCGAGGACTTTTCCGGTTTTCAGGTCAACGCCAGGGTTATCTCTGCGGCGAAGCCGGATGCGCTCGTGATGCACTGTCTGCCGGCGCACCGGGGCGAAGAGATCTCCACGGAGGTTCTCGAAGGGCCCGCGAGCGTCGTCTGGGACGAGGCCGAGAATCGACTGCACGCGCAGATGGCGCTGGTGGAGTTTCTTCTCGAGTGCTGAGCGCCTGCCGCGCACTGCGGCGCGGCCCGTTTTTCGCGAAGGCCAAAACCCCTATACTCGTGCCCGTCATGGGCCCACGCACTGCCGAATGAGCGGATTGCTCGAAGTCAAAGACGTCTCGGCGGGCTATCGTGGCAAGGCCGTGCTCGTCGGCGTCTCGTTTCATGTGAGACCTGGGGGCATCGCCTGCCTGCTCGGACCGAGCGGTTGCGGCAAGACCACCCTGCTCAGAACGGTGGCCGGATTCGAGCCGGTCATCGCGGGTGATATCCGCCTGGGCGGAAGATGCGTCTCCGACGTCGACGTCACGGTGCCGCCGGAAAAACGCGGCATCGGCATGGTGTTCCAGGACAATGCGCTGTTTCCGCATCTATCGGTGGAAGGCAACATTGCCTTCGGTCTGCGCGGCAAGACCCATGCCGAGCGGCGTGCGATGGTGGATGAGCTGCTCGATGTGGTGGGTCTCGACGGCGTCTCCAGCCGCCTCGTCCACGAGCTCTCCGGGGGGCAGCAGCAACGCGTCGCGCTCGCCCGCGCGCTTGCGCCGCAGCCCCAGGCCGTACTGCTCGACGAGCCGTTCTCGAGCCTCGATGCGGATCTTCGCGAGCGCATCGGTCAGGACGTGTGCAAAATTCTCTCTGAGCGCGAGGTGACGACTCTGCTCGTGACGCACGATCAGGACCAGGCGTTCGCGCTCGCCGATCAGATCGGCGTCATCAACCAGGGACGCCTGCTGCAGTGGGATACGGCCTACAACCTCTACCACGAGCCGGCTGACCGATTCATCGCCGACTTCATCGGCCAGGGCGTGTTCTTGCGCGGGCGTCTTCGCACGGCGGATTCCGTCGACACGGAGGTCGGCGTCATCCGGGGTAACCGCGCTTATGGCTGGCCCATCGGGTCAGAGGTCGACGTGCTCCTGCGGCCCGACGATATCCTGCCCGATTCAGAAGGCGCCTTGCATGGCACGGTGATCGCACGCGCATTCAAGGGCGCGGAAATTCTCTACTCTCTTCGGCTCGAGACCGGAGCGACGGTGCTGTCGCTCTTCCCGAGTCATTTCAATCACGAGCTGGGCACGCGTGTCGGTGTCCGCGTGGCTGCCGACCATCTGGTTGCGTTTCCGGCCGAGTCATCGCATGAAAATCCTGCTGAGCAATGACGACGGATATCAGTCGCGCGGCATTCGTTGTCTGGCGGATGCGCTCGTGGCCCGGGGGCAGGTCCATGTCGTGGCGCCCGAGCGCGATCGCAGCGGTGCGAGCAACTCACTGACCCTCGATCTGCCCTTGCGGCCGAGGACCGCGGAGAATGGCTTCATTTACGTCGACGGCACGCCCACCGACTGCGTGCACCTGGCCATCACCGGTTTGCTCGAGGAGGAGCCCGACATCGTCGTCTCGGGCATCAATGCGGGGGCCAATCTCGGCGACGACGTCATCTACTCGGGAACGGTCGCGGCGGCGATGGAGGGCCGCTTTCTCGGTCTGCCCGCCATCGCCGTGTCGCTCGTGGCAAACGGCTCCGATCACTACGAGACCGCGGCGGGCGTGGTGCTCGCGATTCTCGAGGAGATGCTGTCGAGCCCGATGCCTGGCGACACGATCCTCAATATCAACGTGCCCGATGTTCCCCTGTCGCAGCTCAAAGGTCTCGAGGTAACGCGCCTCGGACAGCGTCACAAGGCCGAGCCGGTCATTCGCAGCGTCGATCCGCGCGGCGAGTCGATCTACTGGGTCGGGCCGCCCGGTGGCGAGCAGGATGCCGGACCAGGGACTGATTTTTATGCGGTGCGTGCAGGCTACGCATCGATCACGCCGCTGCAGGTGGATCTCACCCGTCACCGATCGATGGCGGAAATGGCGGAGTGGATTCGGGGCATCAGGATTTGATCAACCAGCGATTCGGCGGCATCGGCATGACTTCGGCGCGCACTCGCGATCGGCTCATCGCGCGATTGCGTGAGGAGGGAATTCGTGACGAGAAGGTGCTCGCGGCAATGCGCGCGGTGCCGCGACACATCTTCGTCGACGAGGCGCTTGCAAGCCGTGCCTACGAGGACACTGCGCTGCCGATCGGCGCCGGCCAGACGATTTCGCAGCCCTACATCGTCGCTCGCATGACCGAGGCCCTGGTAGAAGGAAAGCGTCTGCGAAAGGTCCTTGAGGTGGGATCAGGATGCGGCTATCAAACGGCGGTGCTCGCAGCGCTGGTTGAGCGTGTCTACAGCGTCGAGCGCCTCGCGTCGCTGGTGGCACCGGCGCGAGAGCGCCTTTACGCGTTGGGGATCAGAAATGTGCGCATGCGTCATGCCGACGGTTTTGCGGGTTGGCCGGCGCACGCACCCTTCGACGGCATCCTGGTGGCGGCGGCGCCGGGCTACGTGCCGCCGGCTCTGATCGAGCAGCTGGAGTTGGGCGGACGCCTGGTCATTCCCGTGGGCGGCCACGGCGCCCAGCGACTGTTGCGGCTCACGCGCACCGAGGAGGGCGTCGACGAGGAGATGCTCGCGCACGTGAGCTTCGTACCACTGATCACGGGTACCGGGTAGTCGGGGGTGAAGTCGAGCCGGCGTTCCAAATTGGCTCTCTCCCTCGTGCTGGTGGCCGCTGCGCTGGCAGGCTGTGGCGGATGGAGTCCCGCGCCGGAGGAGAGCGCCACTCGGGCATCCGGCGCCAGGAATGCGCCGAAAAGGCCGAGCGCCTACACGGTGCGCCGCGGCGACACGCTCTACTCCATTGCCTGGCGCTTCGGTTTCGACTACCGGCAGATCGCGGCATGGAACGGCATCCGAGCCCCGTACACCATCTATCCGGGGCAGCGGCTGCGCCTCACGCGACCGCCCAGAACGCCTGCAACGCAGACCGCCCAGCGCTCGTCGAGCGGCGCTGCGCAGAGCGGCAAACCGCGTGCGACCCCCAAAAAATCGGCCTCTCAGCCCGTCTCGAGCGAGAAAACGAGTTCCGGGACAACTCTAAAGAAAAGCGGCAAACCGGCCGCAAAGGGAGGAAACGCTCCCATCAAACGCTGGCATTGGCCGACGCGGGGCAAAGTCGTCACGTCGTTTTCCAAATCAGGTGGAAAAGGAATCGACATTGCGGGTAAGCTCGGCCAGCCGATTCTGGCGGTGTCCGACGGGGATGTGGTGTACAGCGGAAGTGGACTAATCGGGTACGGCCAGCTTATTATCGTGAAACATAACAAACGTTACTTAAGTGCGTATGCTCATAACAATAAAATTCTGGTCAAGGAAGGCGACACCGTAAAAGGTGGTCAACGCATCGCGGAGATGGGGCGTGGCGGATCAAATCAGGCTTTGCTGCACTTCGAAATTCGACGAGACGGCAGGCCGATTGACCCGATGCGCTATCTACCAAAGTAGATCGTCATAGGAGATTGTATGGGCAGCAATCGCGAGGTGGTTCAAGCTCCACCCGATCCGGATTCCGCAAGTGATGTCGACATCGATATGGATATGGAAGACGACGCGGATGACACCGATGGCGTGATTCTCGGTGAAGACCAGGACACCGACGGAGACGCGGAAGAAGATGAGGCGCTACTCGAGGTAGAAAAAGAAAAAGTCAGAGGAAGAGTGCGAGGACGCGCAGGCGCTCGCGGCGGCAGCCGCGAGGCGGGTGACCGGGACATGGACGCCACCCGACTGTACCTGAGCGAAATCGGTTTCTCGCCGCTGTTGACTGCAGAGGAAGAGGTCTATTTTGCGCGGTTGTCGCAAAAAGGCGACGAGAAGGCCCGCCAACGCATGATCGAGAGCAATCTGCGCCTGGTGGTGAAGATTGCGCGTCGTTACATGAATCGAGGACTGGCGCTTCTCGATCTCATCGAAGAGGGTAACCTCGGTCTGATTCGCGCGGTAGAGAAGTTCGATCCGGAGCGTGGCTTTCGCTTCTCCACCTATGCTACCTGGTGGATCCGGCAGACCATCGAGCGCGCGCTGATGAACCAGACTCGCACGATTCGGCTCCCGATACACGTGGTCAAGGAAATTAACGTGTACCTGCGTGCCGCGCGGCGACTGGCGCAATCATTGGACCGCGAGCCCAGCCCCGAGGACGTCGCCGAGATGCTCGACAAGCCCATCAACGAGGTAAAGCGCATGCTGGGCTTGAACGAGCGGGTCACATCGGTGGACGTTCCACGCACGCCCGATACCGAGAAGTCTTTGCTCGACTCCATCCCGGACGAGCAGAACACCGACCCTTCCGTGCTGCTTCAGGACAAGGATGTGCAGGCGCACATCGACCTGTGGCTGTCCAAGCTCAACGAGAAGCAGCGGGCGGTGGTAGAGCGCCGTTTCGGGCTGCACGGTCGGGAGATCGCGACGCTCGAGGAGGTGGGCAACGAGCTCGGAGTGACTCGGGAGCGCGTGCGTCAGATCCAGATCGAGGCGCTGCGAAGGCTGCGGGAGATTCTCGAGCGCGAGGGCTTCTCCGTCGATACCGTGTTCGAATAGACGCTTCGTGCTGCTCAGGGCATGAAAAGAGCGGCCGCGACCGGACGGCCCTCGGCGACGAGAATGTTGTAGGTTCGGCAGGCGGCGGCCGTCGTCATGATCTCGACGCCGATGCCCTCGGCGAAAAGCCCGGCGAGCAGCCTGGAAGGCGGAAAGCTTTGCTGGGCGCCGGTTCCGAGCAGCACGATGGCCGGGCGCAGGTGCGCCACGATTTCCAGTGCCGCCTCGTCGAGCTCGACCACGCTCTGCGGGCTCCAGTCGTTGATCAGCACATCGGGGGTGACGACGAGGCTGCGCGTGAGCCGCGTCTCGTCGACCGTCACATAGCCGGATCCGTAACCGGTAATGCGATGGGCGCCTGCGGTGGTGTCCAGATGCATCTTCATCGCCGAGCCCCATCCTGCATGCGGGGCGCCCGTCCGGCAAGTCCCATTGATGCGCGTGGCAATCCGATTCGAGCCGCGCGCACGCCGTATACGGGGCGCTGCAACGCCTTCGGCGGTGCTTCGTGAAGGCGCCGGTCGTGAACTGTTTGGCGGGTGGAAATTAAGTAAACTGGCGGCGAGTGCCTCTGGAGGTGGAGCATGCGGCTGATTCTTTTGGGAGCCCCAGGCGCGGGTAAAGGGACTCAGGCAGCCTTCATTACCGAGCATTTCTCCATTCCGCAGATATCCACGGGCGACATGCTGCGCGCTGCCGTCAAGGCGGGCACGCCGCTCGGCCGCGAGGCGAAAGTGATCATGGACGCGGGCGGCCTCGTCTCAGACGGCCTGATTCTCGCTCTGGTGAAGGAGCGAATCGCCCGAGCCGATTGCGAGCGGGGATTTCTCTTCGACGGCTTTCCGCGCACGATAGCCCAGGCGGAGGCCCTCAAGGAGCAGGGAGTGCGCATCGATTTCGTGGTCGAGATCGCGGTCGACGACGGCGAGATCGTGCGCCGAATGAGCGGCCGGTGGGTCCATCTGCCCTCCGGTCGCACCTATCACATCGAGTTCAATCCGCCGAAAATTGCCGGCAAAGACGACCTCACCGGTGAGCCGTTGACCCAGCGCGAGGACGACCGCGAGGAGACTGTGAAAAAGCGCCTGGACGTCTACCACGAGCAGACGGAGCCGCTCATCTCTTATTATCGTGCGTGGCAGGAGAGCGGCGACCAAGCCGCGCCCAAGTTCGTTCGAATCGATGGAATCGGCGATGTCGAGCGTATCCGCGACGATCTCGTCGCTGCGTTGACGCGCTGAATACGGCGCCGGCGGCGCGCATCCATCACGCTCACCGTGACACAATAATTAGTCAGGTGAGCGAATCTCGCATCCGAGTTGACCCGCGCAGTTATTTTTCTTCGCGAACTTTATCTTGCGAATTCCTTGACACCTAAAAAAAATGGTCTACGGTCTCTAGTAGCACGTAACCAGGCATGGTTACGACGTTTTTAGTGTGACGTTGTGTCATGACACACGGGGAAGCGGAAGTATGGCAGCGAGAAAGGTAACAGCGCGACGTAAGTCGACGAAACGGAAGGCGGGGTCCTCTAAGCGGAGGACAACGTCGAGAAAGGCAGCAACGAAGAAGCGGGCGGCCGCCAAGAAGACGTCCACCCGTAAGAAGGCTACGCGCAAGAAGGCCGCGAAGAGGCGGCCGGCGAAGAAGCGCGCAGCCAAGAAGAAGGCTACCAAGCGCAAGGCCAAGAAGAAGGCCACCAAGCGCAAGGCGAAGAAGAAGACCGCCAAGAAGAAGGCCACCAAGCGCAAGGCGAAGAAGAAGACCGCCAAGCGCCGGCCGGCACGGAAGAAAAAGGCTGCCGCAGCGCGGCCAGCCAGAAGGCGCAGGAAGGCCACTCGGCGCGCGACCAAGAAGTAGCGTCGCCGGGCGCTTGCGGCGTGTCAGGGAGTCGGAGGCTCCGGTCTTCGACTCAGCGGGACAACGCCGGTCTGTGAAGCTCGCGAAAGCCCCTGCCCGAAAGGGTAGGGGCTTCGTTTTTTCTACTCAACGAAGACTGACAATGGGCCAGCCGGCCCGCTCGGCGTGTCCGCACAAAGCCTCGTCAGGATCCACCGCGACCGGGTGCTCGACGAGCGTAAGCAGTGGCAGGTCCTGGTACGAGTCACTGTAGAACCAGCTCCCGGCGAGCGTCAGGTCGTTGCGTTCCGCCCACGCCTTGACCCAATGCACCTTGCCCTCGCCCGAGCAGGGCACCCCCACGTAGGCCCCCGTGTATCGCATACCGTCGAATTCAGGCTCGGTGGCGAGCAGATGCACGATGCCGAAAAGATCCGCGATGGGGCGCGTGATGAAAGCGTTGGTCGATGTGACGATGGCCAGCCAGTGGTCTTTGCGCCGATGCTCCTCGACCAGGGCGCGTGCCCTGTCCAGCACCAGCGGCGCGATCCACTCGCGCACGAAGCGCTCGCGCAGAGCGAGCAGGTCCTCGAGGGTATTTTCCGCCAGCGGTTTCAGCTGGAAGGCGAGAAACGCGTCGATGTCCAGGCTGCCGGCGCTGTAGGCGGCGAGGAAACGCGCATTCTCGCGCCGATGCGTGTCCTCATCGACGACCCCCACGGTCGCCAGAAACTCCCCCCACAGGTAGTCGCTGTCGCCGCCGAGCAGCGTGTTGTCCAGATCGAAGAGCGCCATGCTCACGTGGATGTCTCCAGCGGCGGGGTTTTCGGGCTCACGAGCATAGACGTCCGCCGTCGACCTGCAAAGGGCTGCTCCGGCGGCGGTATTTGCGCCCGCGCCGAGAACTGTGGAAAACTAGCTCGGCGCAATCAGACAATTCCCAGGCGCCGCGATGATCGACTCCGATGGCTTCCGGCCGAATATCGGCATCATCCTGTCCAACCCGCAGGGACAGGTGCTGTGGGCGCGTCGTGCCGGACAGAACGCGTGGCAGTTTCCCCAAGGGGGCATCAAGGCCCACGAGAGTCCGGAGCAGGCGCTTTACCGGGAGCTCGGCGAGGAGCTCGGCCTGCGGCCGGCGCATGTGGAAATCATGGGCTCGACGCGCGGGTGGCTGCGCTACCGGCTGCCCAAGCGCTATATCCGCAAGCACGGCTCGCCCACCTGCGTCGGCCAGAAGCAGGTGTGGTTCCTGCTGCGGCTGATAGGCAGGGAGAGCGCGGTCAGGCTCGACACCTGCCGCCGCCCCGAGTTCGACCGCTGGAAGTGGGTCAATTACTGGCACCCCTGCCGGGAGGTGATCTTCTTCAAGCGCGAGGTCTATCGCAGGGCCCTCAAGGAGCTGGCCCCGATGCTCTACACGCGCGAGGCCGGCGCACAGCCCTGCCAGCTCAATCCCTAGCGGCGGGTCCCCGCCGACCCTCTCGTCACACTCTTATATAGAGTCGTATGGCGTCGCTCCGGCGCAACCGCTGCATGGGGACTAATGCCTTCAATTTCAGGGGGTTATACTTGAAAAGCAGTCATTTGAGCGCGTCCTTGCCCAGAAATGCCCCTGAGAGGCCCTGAGAGCGTCTCAGAGCGCCGATATCGCCCAGGCCCCACCCTGCAGCACTGAATGGGAACGAGGCTCCCAAATCGCGCTGCGCGTCTCGTCGGGGAACACACGGATCGAAGAATTGGTGGAGGCGGCGGGAATCGAACCCGCGTCCGCAAGCACTCCGCCTTCGGCTCTACATGCTTAGCCGCGTCTTTGCTTTTAGCCGCCTCACCTCCCGACGGGCAGGGCAGTGCGACGGCGAGTCCCTTGGGTTTTAGTGAAGTCCTGCGGGACGAAGGCCTCCACGAGCTTGTGAAATGTGACCCCTGGAGTCCGAGCGCACAAGCACGGCCCGGTCAGAGGCTAGCTGGGATTAAGCAGCTAGAGCGTAGTTGTCGTCGTTGGCAACTAACTTGGTTTGCAGCTGGATTAACGAGGTTGTCTGCGCCTCGGCATGCACCTCGGGTTTTGCTACCCACGTCGAAACCAGGTCGCCCCCGTTTCGTTTCATCGCGCCGAGCAGTCTACGCCCGGCGCGTCATAGGGAGCAATATGGGGTTTGGAGGCGCGGTTCACAAGTCGGCGCCCCGGGTGGGGTGACCCGAGCGGCGCTCGCCGTTTTCACCCTCATCCCCCGGTTTGTCCATGGAGGGGCAGCGGGGACCGTTGGCCGGGCGCGATCCTGCGTCACTTGGCTTCTTTCAGGAGACGCTGCCTCTGGCGTTGCCAGTCGCGGTCTTTCTCGGTGGCGCGCTTGTCCTGCTTGCGCTTGCCCTTGGCGAGGCCGACATCGAGCTTGGCGCGTCCCCGGCGCCAATGCATGCGGGTGGGCACCACGGTATAGCCGCGCCGCTCGACAGCGCCCACCAATCGATCGATCTCGTCGCGGTGCAGGAGCAGCTTGCGGCTGCGGGTCGGATCGGTCGAGACGTGGGTGGAGGCGCTCGTGAGCGGCGTGATGTGGGCGCCGACCAGCCAGGCTTCCCCGTCTTTTAGGATCACGTAGGCCTCGCGCAGCTGCACGCGGCCCTCGCGCAGGCTCTTGACCTCCCAGCCCTCGAGCGCAAGACCCGCCTCGAGAGTGTCCTCGATGAAGTAGTCGTGGCGCGCCTTCTTGTTGACTACGATGGTGTTGGCGTCCGCGCCTTTTCGTCGCTTTTTCTTTGACATGGCTTTTCCGCAGCCTGGAAATTGTTTCACAAGCCGGGCGGTGTCGATAGCCGCGTGTGCTACCATCCGGGCGCCCCGGTGGATGCGATGCTTCAGTCAGTCAGCAGAAGTGCACTCGTTCCCTACGCCGCCAGCGCCATGTACGCCCTGGTCGCGGACGTGGAGGAATACCCGCAGTTCCTGCCCTGGTGCCGCGGCGTGCGCGTCGTGCAGCCCGGAGAGAAGAGCGTCGAGGCGCGCCTGGAGATCGGTCGTGGTCCACTGAGGAAGGCCTTCACCACGCGCAATGTGATGACGCGCGACGCGCGCATCGACATCGAGCTCGTCGATGGCCCTTTCAGACATCTGCAGGGCCGCTGGCAGTTCATCAGTGTCGACGGATCGGCATGTCGCATCGTGTTCGATCTGGAGTTCGAGCTCGCCAACCCGCTGCTGCGGCGAACGCTCGGACCGCTGTTCAGCGAGATCGCCGACACCATGGTCGACGCTTTCTGTCGGCGGGCCAGGCATCTGTATGGCTGAAGACGAGCTCATTGATGTCGAGGTCGCGTACGCGCTGCCCGACTGCCAGGTAATCGTGGCCCTGCGGGTGCCGGCCGGCACGAGCGCGCGCGAGGCGGTTCGCCGCTCGGGCCTGCTGCAGCGTTTCCCGGCAATCGATCTGCGTGGCGGTGGTCTCGGCATATTTGGACAGCGCGTGTCGCCGAGCAGGCCGCTGGACAGCGGCGATCGCGTGGAGATCTACCG
>JAABYT010000045.1:137334-137624 GCA_011775625.1 Gammaproteobacteria bacterium
CGCGTCAGTCTCTGGTGGGCAGGGTAGGATCGCGGCGCTGCAGCACCAGCGGCCGGGATTCGCTCTCCGGCGCGGCTCCAGGCGTCTCGCTCGCTGGCGTCTCGCTGCTGCCGAACTCGGCGAACAGCTGCTCGAGATACCTCGATTGGCTCGCGGTCTCGGCGGAGACCGTCTCGGTGACGGCGCCGCCGGCCACTGACCAGGCGCCGGTGCTGTCGAGATCGGCGGGCATGTTGGGGGCGTAGATCTCGCTCGGCGCGCCGGCCGGCTCGAGCGCGGCCCCAATCGTG
>JAABYT010000044.1:0-11660 GCA_011775625.1 Gammaproteobacteria bacterium
TTTGAACCTCCGACCCCTGCCTCCCGAAGGCAGTGCTCTACCAGGCTGAGCTACACCCCGACTATAGGTAGGTCCTCGAGGGCCTGATCCCCTCGACTCAGTATGTGCGGCTGACGGAGAACTCCGCTAGGGATTCGAGGGCGTCCCGGTATGGCGAGGATGGGATCTCGGAGAGCGCCTCGAGGGCCAGGTCCGCCTCGGCGGCCGCAGCGCGCGCAGTGTAAGTGATGGCCCCGGTGGATTCAACGGCGTCGATGACGGCGTCGATGTGGTCGAGGCCGTCCTGCTCGATGGCCTTGCGGATGATGGCGGACTGGCCCGGGGTGCCCGTGCGCATGGCGTGGATGAGGGGAAGTGTCGGCTTGCCCTCGGCCAGATCGTCGCCCACGTTCTTGCCGATCTCGTCTGCCGAGCCCTCGTAGTCGAGCACGTCGTCGACCAGCTGATACGCGATACCGAGATGCAGCCCGTAGCGGGCCAGTGCGTGCTCCTGCTCGGGAAGGCTCTCGCAGAGGATGGGGCCGAGCTGGGCAGCGGTCTCGAAGAGCCGAGCGGTCTTGGCCCGGATGACCTGCAGATATTGCTCCTCGGTGGTCTCCGGATCGCCGCAGTTCAGGAGCTGCAGCACCTCGCCCTCGGCGATAATGTTGGTGGTGTCGGCCATGACCTCCATGACGCGCATGTTCCTGACGTCCGCCATCATCTGGAAGGCCCGTGAGTAGAGGAAATCGCCGACCAGCACGCTCGCCTCGTTGCCGAAAACGGCGTTGGCGGTCTTGCGCCCGCGGCGCAGCTGCGAATCGTCCACCACGTCATCGTGGAGCAGGGTCGCGGTGTGGATGAACTCGGTGACCGCTGCCAGGTGGATGTGCTGGTCTCCCCGGTAGCCGCAGGCCCGGGCGCTCAGCAGCACCACCAGCGGGCGCAGACGCTTGCCACCGCTGGAGACGATGTAGTGGGCGATCTGGTTCACCAGGACCACGTCGGACCGGAGACGGCGCTCGATGAGCCGGTCTACGGCCGCGAGTTCATCCGCCACCACCAGCCGGATGGACTCGACGTCCAGGAAAGGCGGGACCAAGCGATTGGATGCTTGTACGGTGCTCATGGTCAGGTGCTGCAGTCCATTGCCGTAGGAGCCATGGATGGCGCGATTATACCCCCCTGGGTGGCGGCGCTGGCCGGCCGCTAAGCCCTTGTTCCACCGCGCGTTCGTTATTACAATTCGCGTTTCGTTCGCGCAGGGTCGAGCCCGGCCGGCTCACGTTGGAGAGGCCTAAATGTATGCGGTAATCAAGACCGGTGGCAAGCAGTACCGGGTCCGGGAGGGGGACACCCTGCGGATCGAGAAGCTGGCGGCTGAAAAGGGTGCCCAGGTTCAGTTCGATCAGGTTCTGATGGTCGGCGAAGGCGACGACGTGAAGCTGGGTACGCCCTACGTGAGTGGCACCCAGGTGTCGGCGACGGTCATCGCCCAGGGCCGGGGTGACAAGATCAAGGTGGTCAAGTTCAAGCGCCGCAAGAATTACCTGCGCCAGAAGGGCCACCGGCAGGATTACACCGAGGTGGAGATCACCCGTATCGGCGGTGCTGCAAAGGCGGCTGCGAAACCGGCGGCCGAGAGCGCCGCAAAGCCGGCCGCCGAGCCGAAGGCCAAGGCACCGGCGAAGAAGACCGCCAAGAAGACCGCCAAGAAGACCGCCGGGAGCACCAGCAAAAAGACCGCTAAGAAGCCGGCGAAGAAGACGGCCAAGAAGACGGCCAAGAAGAAGACCAAGGCCACCACCAAGAAGAAGAGCACGAAGTAGCGCTTTTTGAGTCAAGGAGTCAGAGATGGCCCATAAAAAGGCAGGCGGCAGCAGCAAGAACGGCCGCGATTCCCAGTCGAAACGCCTCGGCGTGAAGCTTTTCGGCGGCCAGTCCGTGCGCGCCGGTAACATTCTCGTGCGCCAGCGGGGCACTAAATTCCACGCCGGCACCAACGTGGGCCTGGGGCGCGATCACACGCTGTTCGCCAAGGTCGACGGACACGTGCGTTTCGAGAAGAAGGGGCCGAAGCAGCGTCAGTTCGTGAGCGTGGTGCCGAGCTAGTCGCGGGTCTCGACACCGGGCGCGCTGAAAACCCCGTCGCCGACGGGGTTTTTTGTATCCGCAGGTCCCCATATCCCGCCAGTCAGATGAAATTCGTCGACGAGGTCAACATCCGTGTAGAAGCCGGCAACGGCGGCGCCGGCTGCATGAGCTTTCGGCGCGAGAAATACATCCCGCGCGGCGGACCGGACGGTGGCGACGGCGGTGATGGCGGGGACGTGGTGCTGGTGGCCGATGCGGATCTGAATACGCTGGTCGACTTTCGATACAAGCGCCTGTTCCGTGCCGAGCACGGGCGTCGTGGCGAGGGCGGCAACCGCACCGGCCGGCGAGGCGAGGACCTGCGCATCCGCGTGCCGGTGGGCACGGTGGTCAGCGAGCGCGACACCGATGAAGTGATGGGCGAGCTGCTCGCCCCCGGCGAGGAGCTGATTGTCGCCAAGGGCGGGCGCCACGGGCTCGGCAACACGCGCTTCAAGAGCAGCACAAACCGCGCCCCCCGCAAGACTACGCCCGGAACGGCCGGCGAGCAGCGGGAGCTCGGGCTCGAGCTCAAGCTGCTTGCGGACGTGGGACTCGTGGGGCTGCCCAATGCCGGTAAGTCCACCTTCATAAGGGCGGTGTCGGCGGCGCGGCCGAAGGTCGCCGACTATCCTTTCACCACGCTCTATCCGAATCTCGGTGTCGTCAGCGTGGCGCCGGATCGCAGCTTTGTCGTCGCCGACGTGCCCGGTCTCATCGAGGGCGCTGCCGACGGTGCCGGGCTCGGTATTCGATTTTTGAAGCATCTCTCGCGCACGCGGCTGCTGCTGCACCTCGTCGACGTGGCGCCGATGGACGAGAGCGCCGATCCGGTCAAGGACGCTCGTGCCATCGCCGCCGAGCTCGAGCGGTTCAGCCCTGAGCTCGCGGCCCGGGAACGGTGGCTGGTGCTGAACAAGATCGACCTGCTGGCTGCGGACGTCCGGGAGAGCCACTGCAGAACGCTGGCCGAGCGGCTCGGACATACGGGTCCCGTGTATCATGTGTCCGCTTTGAGCGGCGAAGGGTGCCGGGAGCTGTGTCAGGCGATCATGAATCATCTGGAAGAGCAACGATGAAGCCAGCCGCTTCCAGGACCGTGACGCGGCGCTGGGTCATCAAGATCGGCAGCGCGCTCCTGACCGACGAGGGCCGTGGTCTGGACCACGCGGCCATCGAACGCTGGGTCGACCAGATGGCGGCCCTGCGCAAAAGCGGCATCGACGTCGTGCTGGTCTCGTCCGGGTCCATCGTCGAGGGCATGAGTCGACTCGGGATGCGGCGACGGCCCCAGGCGGTTTTCCAGCTGCAGGGACTTGCCGCGGTGGGTCAGATGGGTCTCATCCAGGTCTACGAGTCGCACTTCCAGCGCCACGACACCCACACGGCGCAGATCCTCATGACCCGCGAAGATTTCTCCAACCGGGCGCGTTATCTCAACGCGCGCAGCACGCTGCGCTGTCTGCTCGAATGGGGGGTGGTGCCGGTCGTCAACGAGAACGACAGCGTCGCCACCGACGAGATCCGTCTGGGCGATAACGACACGCTGGCGGGGCTGGTGGCGAATCTGGTCGAGGCGGAGCTGCTCGTGGTGCTGACCGATCAGCCGGGTCTTTTCACCAGCGATCCGCGTATCGACGCCACCGCCACCCCGGTGCCGAGCGGCAAGGCCGGGGATCCCGAGCTCATGGCCATGGCCGGGGAGGGCAGCGTGCACGGCCGCGGCGGCATGCGCACCAAGCTCGCGGCTGCGGCCCTGGCCGCACGCTCAGGCGCGGCCACGCGAATCGTGCTCGGGCGCGAGGACGACGTGCTCAAGCGCCTCGCCGGCGGCGAGTCACTCGGCACACTGCTGATTCCCGACCGTGCGCCGCTCGCGGCGCGCAAGCAATGGCTCGCCGGACAGCTCGAGGTGCGCGGGCGGCTGACCCTGGATGCGGGCGCCTCGGCGGTGCTGACCGGCTCAGGCAGGAGCCTGCTGGCGGTCGGCGTTAAGGCGGTGCAAGGGGACTTCAGGCGTGGTGAGATGGTCGCCTGCTTCGACCCGGACAACCGCGAGATCGCCCGCGGCATGGTCAACTACAGCGCCGAGGAGACGCGCACCATCATGGGTCACCCGAGCGAGCGCATCATCGAGCTGCTCGGTTACGTGGACGAGCCCGAACTCATCCACAGGGACAATCTGGTGCTTATCTGATGCGCGGTTCGCCCGGCGAGAGCGCAGAATCGATGCGACTTTTACTGGGACATTGCCCGGATTCGGGCATTCAGTCGTTTCTTGTGTCGGGCAGCCTTGTTGGCATGAATGATGTTCTTGCCGGTGCCGCTGTCGATAAACGGCACGGCTTCCTTGTAGGCGGCCTCTGCGACCTTCCTGTCGCCGGAATCGATGGCCTTGACCACCCGCTTGATGAAGGTACGCATGCGTGAGCGCAGCGCGGCGTTGTGCTGGCGTCTGCGCTCGCCCTGGCGGGCGCGTTTCGTGGCTTGGCGTGAGTTGGCCAAAGGCGAAGATCCTCGTTTTCAGGCTGTCAAAAAGGCGCGTAACTATGCAGTCTGACGGCAGATTTGTCAATTTGACCCCGCCCGCCCGGTGGCCCGGTTGAGCACCCGCCTGCTCAAATCCACGGCGACGGTGGGCGCCAACACGGTGCTCTCGCGGGTGCTGGGGCTCGTGCGGGACGTGGTCATCGCCTGGGCCTTCGGCGCGAGCCGCGACACCGACGCCTTCTTCGTCGCCTTCCGGCTGCCGAATCTGCTGCGCCGCCTGTTCGCGGAGGGGGCGTTCTCCCAGGCCTTCGTGCCGATTCTGGGCGAGTACAAGAGCCAGCGCGGCCACGAAGAGGTGCGCGAGCTGGCCGCGCACGTGGCGGGCAGTCTCGGCGCGGTGCTGCTGGTGGTGACGGCGGTCGGCGTGCTGGCGGCACCCGTGCTGGTGATGGTTTTCGCCCCCGGCTTCATCGATAACGAGGAAAAGTTCACGCTCACCGTGCAGATGCTGCGCATCACCTTTCCTTATTTATTGTTCATCTCTCTGACGGCGTTCGCCGCCGGCCTGCTCAACACTTACGGCCGCTTCGGCGTGCCGGCATTCACGCCGGTCCTGCTCAATCTCTCCTTGATCGGCGCCGCGCTGTGGCTGGCGCCGCAGATGGAAGAGCCGGTTACGGCGCTTGCCTGGGGCGTGCTGATCGCGGGCATGGTCCAGCTCGCATTTCAGCTGCCGTTTCTCAAGCGCCTGGGGCTGCTGGTGGCGCCGCGCATCCGCCGCGCCCACGAGGGTGTGCGGCGCATCGTGCGTCTGATGATACCGGCGGCATTCGGTGCATCGGTCGCCCAGATCAATCTACTCATCGATACCCTGATCGCCTCGTTTCTCGTGACGGGCAGCGTGTCCTGGCTGTACTACTCCGATCGCATGATGGAGTTCCCGTTGGGCGTGTTCGCCATCGCCATGGCCACGGTCATTCTGCCGAGCCTGTCGCAGCAGCACGCCGAGGAGGCCGGTGGGTTATTCTCCGACACCCTCGACTGGGCCATGCGCTGGGTGGTGCTGGTGGCAGTGCCGTCCGCGCTGGGGCTCGTCCTGCTCGCCGATCCGATTCTCACGACATTGTTCCAGTACGGCGAGTTCTCGCCTCGCGACGTGCATATGGCGAGCCTCAGCCTGGTTGCCTACGCAATCGGTCTGATCGGCTTCATGTTCATCAAAGTGCTCGCGCCCGGCTATTTCGCGCGCCAGGACATGCGCACGCCGGTGCGGATCGGCATCGTCGCCCTTGTCGTAAACCTCATTCTCAATCTGGCGCTGGTGGTGCCGCTCAAGCACGCCGGTCTCGCGCTGGCGACATCGCTTGCCGCCTTCGTCAACGCGGCTCTGCTCTACCGCGGGCTGCGCCGCGATGGCGTGCACCGGCCGCGGCCCGGCTGGACGGGCTTCTTCGCCAAGGTCGTCTTTGCCAATCTGGCGATGGCGGCGTTTCTGCTCGCGTTGCGCGGCGCACCGCAAGTGTGGATCGAGGCCGACCTCGGCATGCGGGCGACGAGACTGACACTGATGGTTCTCAGCGCCGCCGTGGTCTACGTGCTTTGCCTGTTCACCGCAGGGATTCGTCCGCAGCAGCTGCGTTCGCCCGCGGGTGGTTCACCGCGATGACAGCGCCGTATAATGCGCGCCCGTCAGGGAGCACGGGAACATGGAGCTGATACGCGGCCTGCACAATCTGCGCCCGCGCCACCGCGGCTGTGCGCTCACCATCGGCAACTTCGATGGTGTGCACCGGGGTCATCAGGCGGTGATTGCGCAGCTCGCCGAGATTGCGGCCGCCAGCAGCCTGCCGAGCGCGGCGTTGACCTTCGAGCCGCAGCCGCGCGAATTCTTCTCCGGCGAGAATGCGCCCGCGCGGCTGACGCGATTTCGCGAGAAGGTTCAGGCGCTCGCCAAAACGCCGCTCGATCGCGTTGTCGTCGCGCGATTCACGCGCGCCTTCTCGCAGATATCGCCCGAGGCGTTCATCGAAGACGTGCTGGTGAAGGCGCTGGGCGCACATCATGTGGTGGTGGGCGAGGACTTTCACTTCGGTCACCGGGCGCGGGGAACGTTCACGGCGCTGGAGGAGGCGGGCGAGCGCCTCGGTTTTAACGTGACGCGCTGCGTGACGTTCGAGATGGACGGCAGGCGTGTCAGCAGCAGCTGGGTGCGCGACGATCTCGCCGACGGTGAGCTCGAGAAAGCGGCAGCGCTGCTCGGGCGTCCATACTGCATCGAGGGCCGTATCACGCGCGGCAGGCAGCTCGGGCGCAGCATCGGCTTCCCGACCGCGAACGTTCCCCTGCGACGCATGTCGACGGCGCTCTCAGGGGTCTACGCGGTCAGGGTTCGCGGCATCGCCGATGGCGCCCTTCCGGGCGTGGCCAATCTCGGAACGCGCCCGACGGTCAAAGGCAGCGAGAGGCTCCTGGAGGTGCACCTGTTCGATTTCGAGGCTGACATCTACGGGCGGCACGTGAGCGTCGAGTTCGTGCGAAAGATCCGTGACGAGCAGCGTTTCGAGTCCCTCGAAGCGCTGAAGGCGCAGATCGCGCGCGACGAGGGCTCGGCACGGGAGCTGCTCGGTGTCTGATGCGGCGCGGCGCTCCGGGATTCTCGGCTGGCTGGTGCTTGCAGCCGTGCTCGTCGGTATCGATCAGGGTAGCAAGCTCGCTGCGGAGCAGCTGTTGACCGCGCACCAGCCGGTTGCGGTGCTGCCTTCGCTCAACCTGTATCTCACCTACAATACCGGCGCTGCCTTCAGCTTTCTGAGCGATGCAGGAGGATGGCAGCGCTGGCTGTTCGCACTGCTTTCCATCGGCGTGAGCATTTTCATCGTGCTGTGGCTGCGTCGTATCCCGAGTGAACAGAAGTGGTTGCCGTGTGCGCTCACCCTGGTGCTGGGGGGAGCGCTCGGTAATCTCATCGACCGGATTTTCAGAGCCAACGGGGGCGTGGTGGATTTCATCGACGTCTACTACGGCACCTGGCACTGG
Organism: Gammaproteobacteria bacterium; assembly: GCA_011775625.1. Classification (GTDB taxonomy): domain Bacteria; phylum Pseudomonadota; class Gammaproteobacteria; order HK1; family HK1; genus JAABYT01. The sequence goes on from JAABYT010000044.1 coordinate 7,639, forward strand.
CCCGCCTTCAACGTCGCCGACTCCGCTATCAGTATCGGTGCGGTCATGCTCGCCTGGAGCGCCATTCGAGGTGACGGGGCAAAGGACGGTCTCTGAGCGGGGCGGCCCGCATGAGGCGTGCCGAGGCTGTCTCATGGTCCTTTTCGAAGCTTCGGCCCGACCGGGTGCGCACGGCCTCGAAGTTGTTATTCGGGTACGGCACCCCTCGAGGGGTGCCGTACCCTTTTCTCGCCCTACCTCAATCGCCCCCCGTCGATGGGGCCCTCACCCTATTGCAAGTTCTGTGTCACGAAGCTTTTGTGCGCGTTGTGTGAGGTTTATCGGACGGGCTTGGCAACTCCGTTATGAAAGTCCCGAACATGGCCGACGAACGGCGTGCGTGGAGCGATGGGCGGTGCGGGAAAATCGGAAACCCGGCGCGAAGGAAAACGCCGTTCCCGAACGGGGCTGGAATGGGAATTACAAGCTCCGACACGGGTTTCGGCGGCGTCGGACCGACACTGCGCTAAGATCGCAGTAGGCCTCGTTTTCCTATAAAATCGCGCCGTTGCGCGCACGGCGAACAAAGGAGCACATCGAGTGGCAATGGAAATAGTGCTGGCTAATCCCCGCGGTTTCTGCGCCGGAGTCGACCGGGCTATCGAGATAGTGGAAAGAGCGCTGGATATTTTCGGCCCCCCCATCTATGTGCGCCACGAGGTGGTGCACAACAAGTACGTCGTCGACGATCTCGCCGACAAGGGCGCGGTATTCGTCGAGGAATTATCTGAGGTGCCTGATGGCGCGACCGTCATATTCAGCGCTCATGGCGTGTCGAAGGCCGTGCGCCGGGAGGCGGACGAGCGCGGTCTGGAGATTTTCGATGCAACCTGTCCCCTCGTGACAAAGGTCCACATGGAGGTGACCAACTATCTGAAAACCGGCCGTGACACGATTCTCATCGGGCACGCCGGACATCCGGAAGTGCAGGGCACACTGGGCCAGTGGGAGGCGGGCGACAGCCACGGCGCGCGGATGTATCTCGTCGAGGGGCCGGAAGACGTTGACAAGCTCGAGGTCGACGATCCCGAGAATCTCGCCTTCGTGACCCAGACGACGCTGTCGATGGATGACACGGCGGAAGTCATCGACGCGCTTCGCGCCCGATTTCCGACCATTACCGGTCCGAAGAAGGACGACATCTGCTACGCGACGCAAAACCGCCAGGACGCGGTCAAGCGGCTGGCCCCCGAGTGCGACGTGTTCATCGTCGTGGGATCGCCATCGAGCTCGAACTCCAATCGCCTGCGGGAGCTGGCGAACAAGCTCGGCACCAGCGCTTATCTGGTCGACAACGCCGAGGAGCTCAATCGGGACTGGTTCGAGGGTGCCGGACGAGTGGGAATCACTGCCGGGGCCTCGGCGCCCGAGATCCTGGTACAGTCGGTGCTGTCGCGCCTCAAGTCCTGGGGCGGTAGCTACGTCGAGGAAAAGGAAGGCAAGCCCGAGCGCGTGGTATTTTCGTTGCCGAAGGCGCTCGTGCGTGAATCGGAGAGTCGGGGACAATCCGTGTCCCCAAGTGGCACAAAGGGTTAGTCGACTACCAGCAGTTGCCCGGAGTTTTCATGCCCGCCGAGGTCAGCGTGATGACGTTGCAGTCGGCATCCGAGTGGCTGCCGGCGGGCGATGCGTTCAGCGTGAAGGCAGCTGGCCCAACGGCAGTGACCGTCACCGCCCAGTTACCATCGTTTGACGTGGCGGGGTGGGCCGCGTAGCCGAGGGTAGTCGTGCTGGTCGCGTAGGCGTTGTTGTCAGAGAAATGTTTCTCCTGCAACGCCGCGATGCGCAGCAGCGCCGTGTGCGCGTCGGAACGCTTGGTCTCCCGCACGTAGCTCTGGTACGAGGGGTAGGCGATCGCCGCCAGCACGGCAACAATGACCACCACGATCATCAGCTCGATCAGGGTGAAACCGCCGCCCCTGCGCGAGCCGGCTTGGAAAGTCTTTCGCTTGTAGCCTGTCATCGATCTGTCATCCACTGTTGGTGCCAATTCCGACCCGATCGGTGCGAGGTCACCGCCGAATCTCAAAGTCCTGTCTCCTCGAACCAATATGTTCGCACTCGCGGNNNNGGCACAGCCGACGACGGGATGCCGCTGCCCAGTGTCAACGTGCGGTCCGAAACCGACAGCGGCTCGGTGTCGGGAGATTGATCCCAGTTGAACACCGCCGTGCCGTTCAGCACGTTAATGCCGTACAGCTGCCCTCCGCCTTCGGCCAGGCTGCAGGCCGCCACGTCCACCACCTGCTCCGGCAGGTAGGTCGTGAAGAACACCGTTCCTCCGAGCACCACGGGAGAGGAAAGTCCTTTCTCACCCGGCTCGACGAGGTCGAGATAGTAGCCATTGGCATTCTGCAGGTCCGAGAGATCCGAGCCCTCGGGCTCCACGATGCTCGTGACATCAAACAAATCGCCCGCAATCCCGGGACTGTCAAGGGCGCCTTGCAAGGATGTGAAATTGTCCGCAATTCCGTCATCCGCCAACCCAGAGGATAAACCGTCGTCGGCCATGGGTCCGATGACTGTGTCACGGAATGCGTAGAAACGGTCCTGGGTGGTGAGGTCCAGCGGGCTGGCCCGGTTGCCGCTGACGATGGCCACCAGGTCGTAGTTCGCGGTGCTCGCGAACCCGGCCCCTCCGCGCACCTGGACCACGTCGGGCGGCTCGAAGAACTTGCGCCGATCGGCCAGGGTCTCGTCGTTGGACACCAGGGCGAGCCGTCCGACGACGGCCTTGACCCTGGAGGTGGTGCTCGCAGCCGGATCCGCGGGCGCCAGATCCACCCGCCAGAGCTGGCCGCCGGTGTCACCGACCAGAATGCGATCGGTGTTGCCGTCGCCGTTGGCGTCCAGCAGCGCCAGTTCGGAGGGGATCGGAAAGCGCATTTTCGGCTCTACCAGGATGGAAGCCGCGGGATCGCTGGAAACGACGACCCGGTCGCCTGAACCCGGGTCGTTTTCGCTGATGGAGAGCCAGCGCTCGCCGGTCAGCGGGTCCGCCATGTAGATGGCGTTGCCCAGTCCGCCCGGCCCGAAGCCGCCGTCTTGAGCGTCGTCGTAGCCACCGGCGAAGAACATGGCGGTGACGGGGCCCACACCGCCGGGGACGGTAGTGTTGGCCAGGGCGACGGTCGCGAGCTGCGGGCGCGACCACGTTTGCCCGAGGCGCGGGTAGTCGGTGCTGCCGCCGCGTATGCGCCAGTGGTAGACCGGATTGATGCCGTTGACCACATCAGGATTGTTCGGATCGACGCCGGCCCGCGGGGTCACTTCCAGCGAGTAGATTTCGTTGCCGCCGCGGCGCTGGCCGATGATGATGCGGGCAAAGTCACCGTCTGCCTCCTCGATGACGCCGTCCTTGTCGATGTCGTTGAGCCACACCGTCGCCGTGCCGTCGACGCCGTAAGTGTGGTTTCCGAGCGTGTTCTCACGCACCTTGGTGAGCCGTCTGAGCGTGCTCTGCGGATAGAAGATGAACTCCTCGACGCCGTTGTAGCCGTTGATCAGGCGCACCGCGCCGTCGTTGGTGCCGACGACGACTTTTACGACCGGGTCGTCGCTGTCACCGCCCATCGTGAACGGCACCGCGCTCGAGTGAAGCGGATCGTTGAAGCTGTAGCGATCCTCGAGCGTGTTTCCATCGATGTTTTCATCATCCACGTCCTGCCCGCGAATCCACTGTATGTGAGTATTCAACTCGGTGACCAGGGCGGCACGCTCCGCGGGCGTGAGCGTGGCGACCGGCGCCCCGGGCCATCCCAGCAGATCCTTGGTCTGCTGAAGCTTCTCGTCATCGGTGCCGTCGGTGAGCCCATCGAGGATGCCGTCGGTGTTGTCGTCCTGCACCTCGTGGCCGCCGGTGACGAGATTCACTCCCCCTGGAGCGGGCGGAGCGGACAGATCGGTATACGTGAACACCCTCCGCGTCAGGTGTCGCGCGGGCGGAACGGTATCGTTCGGCGCCGTGTTGCCGGCGCCTCCCA
>JAABYT010000044.1:11668-12844 GCA_011775625.1 Gammaproteobacteria bacterium
AAGAATGCGCCCGTCTGCTCCGATGGCGGGATCGCCGTTGGCGTCGAGTATCTCTCCGAGAGTGCAGAGGTCAGTGTCCTCGCAGACTTCGTACTTCTTGACGTTTCCGGGCCAGGCCACCTTGCTGGTAGGCTCGAAGAGCGAGAAATACACCTCGTTCAGATTCTGCAGCCTGTTGAAGGAGTTGACCGACAGCGAGGGCGTTGCAAACGAGGTGGTGCGTTGCAGAATGTTCGACGTGATGTCGTTGAAGGTCTGGCGCAATTCTGCCGTGCTGTTGGCCTCGTAGAACTCGCCCCCGCCCTGTCTGGCGAGCTGCTTGAGCCATTCGTTGGAGATGTTGAGCCCTATCGTATAGGTCGTGACGGTATTCGGACCCGGGACACTGGCACTCTGGTCATTGGCCGGGTCGTTGAGCCACGATGTCAGCTCGAGACCGCACTGCTCCGCCGAGGAGATGGAATCACCCGTGCTTTCGAGCGACGTCGCGCAGCTGCTGTTCCCGGTGAGGTCGCGGATGAGACCCCGGGAGCTGTTTCTGTTGGCGAGGCCGTCGGTGAGCAGGACGATGAAATTCGACTGGCACTCGCTGGTGATGGGCGAGACGTAATTGGGATCGCCGGTGATGTTCTCGGTCACGCAGGCCTGGGCATTCAGGTTCGAGTCCGTGCACCCCGGATCGCGCACGACGGTGCCGCCGGTGTAGCTCGCCGGGTGACTGACGCGCGTCGAGCGCCGCACCGAGTCGCTGCTGGTGCCGCGGTTGAGGCCCCATTTGACGGGATCGCCGCGATAGTAGGCCGCCGCCTCCCAGAGATTATCGACGATGGGCGTGGTGCCCCGATGATCGAGCTCGTTGACCACCTGTTTGAGCCGCTGGCGAACGGTGGTGACCGGCACGCTCGGCAGATCGCCGACGTTCACCCGCATCGTGATGCGCAGCTGGGGCGCATCTCCGGGCGAAGTGTCGTGACTGGTTGCAATTCGTGAGCCGCTGCCGCTGGTGCGCATGAGGATGACGAGGTCGTTGCCCGCGCTCCAGCCCGTGACGCCGTTGACGACCGCGTCGATGATGGTCGAGAGATCGGGGCTCTCCTGGGCCTCACCGGCAGTCCATGGCGCCGGACTCCACGCCACCGAGGAGGTGACCGGCGTGCGGCTGAGGACGTCGGTTCC
>JAABYT010000044.1:12877-18816 GCA_011775625.1 Gammaproteobacteria bacterium
GCGGGCACTTCGACGCCCTGGAAGCGCAAGCCGTTGGCTTTGTTGGCGTCCATCTGCACGATAGTGTTCGGCGTGTCCAGGGCGAGATCGGAGACGTTCTGATTGACGTCGTCGACGTCGAGGGAGGGCCGCGCGCTCACTTCCTGCACGGTGCATCCCCCTCCGGGTCCCGGCGGCTGGGTGGTGTCGAAATCGATGCGCAGCAAAGGCGCCAGGCTCGGGTCGCCGTCGAAGCTGGCGGTATTGCGTGGTCCGCCGGATACCTGATCGCTGATGACGAAGGTCAGGGCGTTGCCGCCGCACCAGCCGGGGCGATCGACAATCTCCTGAACGATGGCGGTGAGGTCGGGAGAGGTCTGCGCAATGCCTTCTCGCCACTCTCCTGCCGGCGCGTTCCACTGCACGCTGTTCAGGGTCGTCGGGCGCGAAGAGATATTGTTATTGGTTTCGGCAAAGGCTGGGCTGTCATCTGAATTCTGTCCCTTGATTTCCAACTTGACGGCACCGCTGCCATCTTCCACCGGCACGAACTCGAGGACCGCGCTCTTGATGCCCTGGCCCTGGGGGATGCGCACGTCCTCGAAGCGAAGCCCGATGGTCTGTTTGCCCGACGATGTGGCGGGGTCTCCGTAATCGACGTAGAGCTGGGCGGCTTGGGCCGGGCCGCCGCTGTAATCGAAGGTGCGCGCCTGACGATCGCCATTGCCGGAAAAAAGGACGCTGAGCGCATTACCTGCGGCCCAGCCGGTCAGCGCGCCGCCCGGTGTGCCAACGATCTCCTGAATAATGCTCTTCAGGTTCGGGGAGCGGAATCGATCGCCCGGCTGAGCCCACTCGGGCACGCCGTTCCATTTCACCGAGGCCGCCGTCGTCGCCCGGCTGGAAATATTGTTTGCAGCCGCTGCGAACGAAGGAGAATCGGCAATCGCATGACCACGAAACGTCATGTTGGTGGCGGTGTCGCCGACCGCGTTGGCAACGAACTCGAGGCGCGCGTTCAGAATCGGAGCGTTTGCCGGGATGGGCACGTTCTGGAACCGTAGTCCGTTGACGTTTGCGCAGCATTCCATGGCGCTCGCGGTGGTGTCGACCGCGCCCGCAGGGGACTCCGCGGCGTCGTCGCTCGCTGCCTGGATCGAAAGGACCACGCTCGTCTCGCCGCCGAAGGACTGCGTCTCGGTCATTTCCAGCTGCGGGCTGTCGATTTCCGTTTCGATGCCGAGCTGCTCGGCATCGTTCTCGATCCCCACGACGCGCTGATTCACCTCCGGGATCAGGCCGAGCTCCACGTCCTGGGCGTCGGCGTCGACGTAGGAGACCGGAAACAGAATCGGACCGCCCGGCGTGTGGAAGCGCGCGAGGCCGATGTTCACGTCGTTGACCTCGTCGAGGATGGCGTTGAGGGCGACTTTGACGCGGTCCAGGCGATCGAGATCCTGGCCGTCATTCGCCGACATACTGCCCGAACTGTCGAGGATGAGAAGGATATTGGGCCGTATCCCCTCGGAGAAGGCACGGTTACCGACGTAGATCTCGGTGTCGTCAGCGTGGATGGTGAGCGGCAGACCGGCAGCAAAGCCGGTCAGCGCGGCGAAAGCAAAGCTCAACGCGCGGATGCGTTTCATACCCCATGCCGGCACGACCCATACGGACGCTCCCAGCCGTGTTATGCACGGTCGGGGAGCTTATGGATCGGACCGTTCCTCCTCAGTTTTTTATGTGTTTGGGTCCGATTACTGCTTGGGTGCTATCTGGTAGGCGCCCAGATTAATTTTCCTCATCACAACATTGTTTCCGCTGTGCCCTGTAGCTCTGAAATTGAAGTGCGCCGCCTGAAAGCTGGTCGCGCTGTAGAGCGACCCGGGCGGTGGCGGCGTGAAACCGAGAAAAATGGTCTCGTAGCTCGCGCTGTCGGCCGCTCCGGCAAAGGAGCTAGGTGTGGCCCCGCCCCTGTAGCAGCTCGGCGATTCGGGGCATGTGACGTCGAACGCGAGGTTGTCGTCAAATGCCTGATTGATGCCGGTCTCGGCCGCCTGGAACGCGTGCGTCTGCACCTGGGTGTTCGAGGCGATGCGTTCCTGCAGTGACGACGTATTCATGGTCGTCACACCGAGCAGCGTCAGCACGACCAGCAGAATCATCGCGACGATGAGCACCGCTCCCGACTGATGCGCACGCGCGGGTGAATTCAACGTTTTCATGAAAGATTCCTCACTACCGCAGTCGTGGTAAAGACACGCCGGCGCCGGCGGTCGTTATAGGGACCGAATTTCGCACGGAGCGCGCCGTTGTGGATCTGGTCGTCTTGGTCGTTGACGGTGTAGGTTTTCGTATCTTTATCCTCTTCGCGGCCGTACTCGTTAACGGTGCGCATGAGTACCGCCAGGCGGACGCTGACGATTTTGGCCCAGTTCACTGCTGGATCCGTATCGGCGAGCGGCGGCTCGCCCGCGCGCACGTAGCTGTCCAGCACGCCGTCGCCGTCACCGTCGACGCCATAGAGTATCTGCAGCTGCTCGACGCCCTCGAAGATTTCCTCGTATGCCTCCACGAAAGGGGCACCCGGAGGGGAGCCCGTGGGCCTGATTACCGCCCGGTACAACGACGGGCGGATCTCACCGTTACCGCGGTTGTTATCGCCGATGTAGTAGCGCACCGCCACGTAGGGGGCAATCAAGGACGAGGCGCTGGCGTTATAGGCGTTCCTGAGCTGTTGCGCCTGCACGGTCGCTGGGCTCGTCGACGACGTCGCCGCGATAACAGGCGCATTAATCCAGAAGATGTCCGCAGTGCCGCAATTCGAGATCGCGGCCACCTGACCCCGGGCGAATCCCCTGGCTAATCCGACGTCGATCGGTGAATCGCTGCCACTGACGACATCGCTGATGACCTGAAGATCGAGTATGTCATCATTCCAGCCGCCGGTCTCCATGCTCCCGGCGATATATCTGATGGTGATGGCGTCGGTTTCCGGGAGGACTTCGCCGGTAGCGCCGCCGTTAGTCGTATCGGTCGCTGCGTCGAGGTCCACCGTGACGGGATATTGGCTTGGCAGGAAACGGTTTGTGTCGGCGTCGAGGTCCATGCCCTCAATGGGCGGCACGATGGCTCCGTTGTATCCAACGTCAAGAAAAGCAGGGTCCATGTTGAAGCGCCACAGTTCGCCTTCGACATCTCCCGCGGCTAGCGGCACGTTGGCCCTCACGGTGTCCAGGCGATCGGCGCAGCCGAAGTATCCGGCCATGCGGATATCCTTGACTATCATGTCAAGCGCGTAGCGGGCCGTCTCCTGCAGGCGGGCCATCTGGGTCGCCGTGTTGTACGTGTCGCGGTTGTTGATGAACAGCGTCACAGCGCCGCCGAGCAGGATGGCGCCGATGGTGATGGCCACCATCAGCTCGACCAAGCTGAGACCCCGCTCGCGATTTAGCCTGTTTCTGCCGATGCTCATGGCCACACCGTCCAGGTATGTTCCACCAGGCAGGCACCGGAACCGGCGTCCCAGAAGCGAGCGGCGATGGCGTCGCATTCAGCTGCCGTCCCCGGCACACGAACGGTTCCGCCGAAGTCCCTCGGCGTGCGATCGAGCCAGCGAACGGTGACGTCGTAGAAATTCGCCGTGGCGTTGGCGGTGATGATTGCGCTGCCACCGGGAAGGTTTTCCTCGACAGCATCGTACCAGCAGCTCAAATCCATCTCGATAGTCGTCCCACCCTGCAGATCCTCGAAGGTCGGATCACAAAGGAGATCGGGATCGGCCGCCGTGTAATCCGCGAGATTTTCAGGATTGACGCGCATGCGATCGATGATATCGGAGGCGATGTGGGTCGCCTGCGTGCGCACGTAGGCATCGTGATTGAAACGCAGGCCCTGGGCTTGAAGGGCGGCCAGGCCGAGCAGGCCGATGGCGAGCACGAGAAGGGCCACGAGCACCTCGATGATGCTGAAGCCGGCGCTACGCAGGGGCCGAGGAGTGTCTGTCGTGCGTTGTTTCATCATGGGCATACCGTTGCGGGGCCGGCTACGCTGGCAAAGCCGGTTGGTGATATCTCGATAGTGCGTCCTTCATCGCGGTCATCGCAGTACTTGAACTCTGTTTGCGCGCAAACGAGGGTTCCGCATGCGAGAGCCATGTCACTGCCGAGTCCCGTGGCATCGAATGTAATGCCGCGGAACGCGCCATTGATGTTGGTGGCAATGAGAGTCGAGTTGCCCATGTCCGGATTGAAGCGGCGAAGAACCTCCTCATTGGGCACGCAACCGAGATCATCTGGGAAACCATCGCCGTTGCTGTCGTTGCAACGGGGGTCATCCGGCTCGTCGAATGTGCCCACCGCTCCGCCCAGGTACGCGGGAACGTGATCGGTGACAACGATCCAGCCGCCCTCGAAATTGCCACTGCCAGGGACAGCATCGCAGGTAGGGGCAGTGGTTGTTACATTCGCACTCTTGCACAGCGATACGCGGGCATTACGCGTCACCGCCTGGTTGCGCGCGTAGTTCAACGCCGTGACCATCGTATTGAGGCGCGCCGATCGGGCATTGTCCTTGACGAATTGGGACAGATTGGGCACGGCAACAGCGGCGAGAATGGCCGCGATGACGACCACGATAATCAGCTCCGCGATGGTGAAACCGCCTTGATGCTTCATCATGCCTTTACGTCCGTTCCAGTCGTCCTATCGGCAGGCGTGCTCCGCCGCCCGCTGCACGTCCCAGCCGGCATCGCAGACACGCTCGCCGCCGAGCGGCTGTGCGCAGACGTTGTTCTCCTTTTCCTGAACGACGACGCTGCCTTCGGCGCCGTTCGTGCACAGGACCTTGTAGTAGTAGTCGTTACCGTCCTTGCCCTGGGGCAGGACGCGCTTCACGGGATCGGCCAACGCCTGTGTCGACAGCAGTGCGGCGGAGGCGCTCAACATCGTGGCTAGGAATGTGGTTCTCATGGCCCGACTCCAATTCACGTGCTAAACGTATCAGCTGGACACAGTACCTCACGCCACCGATGGGTTGCACGGCGCTCTCGGAGCTGCCGTGACGAGTCATCGGGGCCGGCGCCGTCCCGATACGCAACAAATAGCATCCTCGGCCGAAGGGGGCCATGACGGAATCGACAAACGGCCTCCGGGGACCGACGAAAGGCGCCGGAACGCCCGGATTTGTGCTGTGGGACAGGGTTGAGCGGCGGTGCCAATTCCTAGACCGAACGGGAACTTAGGTCGTATACTGAGCGAACGGCGGCAGGTTCCAATCGACGCTCCCCCGCCCGATAGATTATGCCAATCGACTCACAGCCCTGTTCAGACGACTCCGCCGGCCCGGCTCCCGCAGCCGAGCGCGTGCGCGCGGCCCGGATCCTCGACGCGGCCGGCATCACGCCGACGCCGCAGCGGGTCGAGATCGCCAGGATCCTGCTGGCGAGACCCCAGCATCTTTCCGCCGAGCAGGTGCTCTGTATCTTGAAGCAGGGTGAGCTGTCGGTATCCAAGGCGACGGTCTACAACACCCTCGGTCTGTTCGCGAAAAGGGGCCTCGTGCGCGAGGTCATTGTCGATCCCAGCAAGGTCTTTTACGACTCCAACTGCAGCGAGCATCATCACTTCTACGACGTCGAATCCTGCACACTGACCGATATCGACGCCGGGGATGTCGACATCGGCGGATTTCCGGATGCGCCCGAGGGCAAGGTGGTGGATCGAGTGGACGTAATTGTCCGCGTGCGCAGCCGCCAGGGGTGACGCCTGCACCGTTTTCGCGAGCCCTGCGCGAGCGAAACCGAAAATCCACAGTGGCGTATTCGATGCTCAACCGTCCAGGTATCCGCCCTTGACGCAAAATCTCGGCGAGCTGCTTGTGGAGCGCGGGAAGCTCGAGCCCGAGAAGCTCGAGCGCGCGCGGCGCCTCGAGCGCGACAGCGGCGAGCGGCTCGGGGCGCTGCT
>JAABYT010000044.1:18867-23452 GCA_011775625.1 Gammaproteobacteria bacterium
GCCGTGCCTCTCGAGGAGACCCCCGAGCACGTGCTCGTCGCCATGGCCGATCCGCTCGATGAGTTCACCACCCAGGCGATGGAGCTGGCCCTCGGCAAGCCGGTCGTTGCGCGCGTCGGCATCATCTCGGAGATCGAGTCGGCTATCCAGCGCCAGTACAGCAACGGGGCGGGCACGCTCGCGCACATCGCGGGCGAATACCGTGCCGACGTGCGCCACGACGTGGACGACATCCAATACTTGAAGGATCTGGCCAGCGAGGCGCCGATTATCAGGCTCGTGAATACGCTCATCAGCCGCGCGCTCAAGGCGAAGGCCTCCGACATTCACTTAGAGCCCTTCGAGAACACCCTCAAGGTGCGGTTTCGCATCGACGGCGTCCTGCGCGAGGTCGAGGCGCCGCCGGTTCACTCGACAGCGGCCGTGGTCTCGCGCATCAAGGTCATGGCGAATCTCAACATCGCGGAGCGGCGCCTGCCCCAGGACGGGCGCATCATGCAGCAGGTAGAGGGGCGCGAGATCGACATGCGCATCTCGACGGTGCCGACCATGCACGGCGAGAGCGTGGTCATGCGCATTCTCGACAAGGGCAGCCTGCCGTTGGAGTTTGCGAGCCTCGGCTTCGACGCCAAAGCACGCGGAGCATTCGAGAGCATTCTGATGCGGCCCCAGGGGATCATACTGGTCACCGGCCCCACGGGCAGCGGAAAGACGACCACGCTCTATACGGCGCTGCATGCGCTCAATACGCCCGATAAGAAAATACTGACCGTCGAGGATCCGGTCGAATATCAGCTCGAGGGCGTCAATCAGATACAGGTCAAGCCGCAGATTGGCCTCAGCTTTGCGAACGCCCTGCGGTCGATACTGAGACAGGATCCCGATGTGATTATGATCGGTGAGATGCGCGACCTGGAAACCGCCAAGATCGCCGTGCAGGCGGCGCTCACCGGCCACAAGGTCCTCTCGACCCTGCATACGAACGATTCGGCGAGCAGCGTGACGCGCCTGCTCGACATGGGCGTCGAGGACTTTCTGCTGACCTCCACCGTTAACGGCGTGCTTGCACAGCGCCTGGTGCGTGTGCTTTGCGGGCACTGCAAGGAGTCCTATCGGGTCTCGAACGATCTCGCCGACGAGCTCGGCCTCACGCGGTTCGGCGACGCATCGGATCTGACCCTGTACCGGCCTGTCGGCTGCGAGGCCTGCGACCACACGGGCTACCGCGGCCGCACCTGCATTCTCGAGTTGCTCGTCATGTCCGAAGGCGTGCGACAGTGCATTCTCGATCACGGTGACGCCGCGGCCATCCAGCGCACGGCCGCGGCCGAAGGCACCGTCAGCATGCACGAGGACGGGCTCGCCAAGGCGCTCGCCGGCGTCACCAGCGTCGAGGAGGTCGAACGGGTCACGCGGGAGGCCTGAGCGCGATGCCGGTATTTCATTACAAGGCGGCCAACATCAGCGGCGATGTCGTCCAGGGCGAGATGGAGGCGGCCAGCCTGGACGCGGTGATTCGCCAGCTCCAGGCGCAGGGACACATTCCCATACGTGCCGAGGAGATCTCGGGCGCGGGGCCGGCCGAGGCGTCGCCAGCGTTCTCGTTCTCGCGGCGAAGGGCCGGGCGCGCGGAGGTGAGCGTATTCACCATCGAGCTGGCGACGCTGCTCCAGGCGGGCCTGCCGCTCGACAGGGCGCTCGAGACGCTGGTCGGCATCGCCGATCGCACGCCGTTTCGCGACGTGCTCGAAGCGTTGCTCGCGGACGTGCGCGGGGGAGCCTTTCTGTCCGCCGCGCTCGAATCCCACGGGCGGCTTTTCTCGCGCTTCTACCGCAACATGGTCAAGGCCGGCGAGGCCAGCGGGGCGCTCGATGCCGCTCTCGCGCGCCTGGCTGAGTTCATGGAGCGGTCCCGGGAGCTGCGCGACTCCATCCTCTCGGCGCTGCTCTATCCCATGGTGCTGGTGTTCGTTGGCATCGTTTCCATGGCCATCATTCTCGGGCTGGTCATCCCGAAGATTTCGGCGATGTTCGACGAAGCGGGGCAGCAGCTGCCCTGGTTCACGCAGGTGGTGGTGTCGACCGGTCACTTCGTGCAGGTGTACTGGTGGGTCATGGCGCTTGCGGCGGCGGCAATCTACATTCTGCTGCGCCGCCAGTATGCCGAGGCGGCGAGCCGCCTGCGCTGGGACAGCCGCATGCTGCGCGCGCCGCTCGTCGGTCCGCTCATCGCGCGCCTCGAGGCGGCGCGCTTCACGCGCACGCTCGGAACGCTGCTCGGCAACGGCGTGCCTCTGCTCGATGCTATCGCCATTGCCAAGGAAGTCGTTTCCAACCGGTTCATCGCCAATGGTATCGGCCGCGTCGCCGAGCGGGTACGCCAGGGTGAGGGACTTGCGCGGCCGCTCAGCGAGGCGCGCGTTTTCCCGCCTCTCGCCGGTCACCTGCTTCAGGTCGGCGAGGAGAGCGGCAATCTGGAAAACATGCTCATGCAGCTCGCGCAGATCTACGAGCGCGAGGTGAAATCGGCGTTGGGCCGGCTCATGGCAGTGCTCGAGCCGGCGCTGATCATCGGACTGGCCGTGATTATCGCAGCCATCATCCTGTCCATCGTGGTGGCCATCCTGAGCATCAACAACCTGACTTTCTAGCCGTGAAACCATCGACCAATCCCCGTCGCACCAGGGCGTTCACCCTGATCGAGCTGCTTGCCGTGATCGCCATACTGGGACTCATCGCCGCGTTTGCCGTGCCGCAGGTGCTCAAATGGGTCTCCGGGGCTCGCAGCGATTCGGCGCGCATCCAGATCGAGGCGCTCGGGGCCAGTATCGATCTCTATCGCCTCGAAGTGGGCAGCTTCCCACCGAACCTCGAGGCGCTGGTCGAGAAGCCTGCCGGCGTCGAGAAGTGGAATGGCCCCTATCTCAAGAAAAAGACCATTCCAAAGGATCCGTGGGGCAACGACTACATCTATCGCTATCCCGGCAGAAACGGCCCCTACGATCTCTTGTCGTTGGGCGCCGACAATGCCGAAGGCGGCGAGGGGGAACAGAAGGACATCGTGAGCTGGGAGTGAGGGTCCGCCCCGACCAGAAAAGCGCTCGTTGCGTGAGGCCATCAACGGCCGGATTCACGCTGCTCGAGCTGCTGGCCGTTCTTCTCATATTGGCGCTGGTGACGGCCTTGGTCGTGCCGTCGCTCGGCGGCGGCGCCTCGGTGGAGATAAAGAGCGCGGCGTTGAGTCTCGCCGCCGGGCTGCGTCAAACGCGCAACCATGCATTGAACGACAATCGTCCGGCCGTCCTCGCGCTCGATGTCAACAAGCGCGAATTTCAGCTGCCAGGTGAGCCGCGCGCTCGAAAGCTGCCGCAGCAGATTGAAATTTCGCTTTTCACGGCCCGCTCTGAGCGGCTCGATGAGTATCGTGCCGGTATCCGTTTCTTTCCCGACGGCAGCTCGACCGGCGGGCGCATCACGCTCACCACCGACGCGATGCGCTATCTGGTCGACGTGGACTGGCTCACGGGCAGGGTGAGCGTCATCGAGTCCGTCGTCGAGGAGGCCGTGGGGCGATGAGCGCGAGACGGGCGAACCGGGGGTTCTCGCTGCTCGAGGTGCTGGTGGCCTTCACGATTCTCGCCATGCTGCTGGGGGCGCTGTTCCAGGTCTTTGGCGGCGGCATGCACGCCGCCCGTTCCGGGGACCGCCACACCCGCGCGACGGTCATTGCGCAGTCGCGGATGGCTGCCGTCGGCGTCGAGCAGCCGCTGGTGGAAGGTGTCGAGAGCGGCAGGGTCGACGACGGCTACAACTGGCGCACTACCATCAGTGCCTACACCGACGAGCAGCTCCAACAGGCCGAGACGCTGCCGCAGCCTTTCACCGTGAGTGTCGAGGTGTTCTGGGAAGAGGGCGGGGCATCGCAGGGCGTGTCCCTGACATCCATGCGNNTGGTGAGCATCACCATCTTCTCGCTCGTCATCGTGGTTCTGTATGCCGGATACAGGCTCGGGCTGCGCAGCTGGGAGAGCGGCGAGCAAACCCATGCCGCTATCTCCGAGCTGCGCCTGGCGGGCTCTTTCATTCGCCGACATGCCGCACAGGCGTTCCCCCTCGCCATCAGCAGAAACAATGCCTGGCGTCTGTGGTTCGAAGGCGACACAAAACGCGTAGTGTTCGTCACCGCCATGCCGGCCTATCTCGGCGAGGGCGGTATGTACGAGATGACGCTTTCGGTCGAGGAGCACGACGACGCCTCCGTGCTGATGGTGTCGCGGCGCCTGCTGCATCCCGATGCGGAGTCGGGGCAGCCGGGCGTCGATGATCAGCCGCGCCCGCTGATCGGCGATCTGGTCAGCGCCCGATTCGATTTTTTCGGTGCCGCCAGCCCCGACAGCGAACCGTCCTGGCAGCGTCGCTGGGAGGCCAAGCAGAGGCTGCCGAATCTGGTGCGTTTGCGCCTGAGCAGCAAGCTCGCCGGCGAGTGGCCCGATATCATCGTACGCCTGCCGACCGATGCGGTGCGCTATCAGCGCACGGCGGCGCCGGGCGGGCCGGGAGAGGCGATCCCGGAGGCCTATCCGAC
>JAABYT010000044.1:23482-23829 GCA_011775625.1 Gammaproteobacteria bacterium
GGCGGGTTCGCGCTCGTCATCGTCTTGTGGGCCGGCGTTCTGCTCGCCGTCATCGCCGCGAGCTTCGCTTTCAGCATGCGCGTGGAGACGCGTCTCGCCGGTAACCTGGTGGAGCGCGCCAAGGCGCAGGCGATCGCCGATGCAGGCGTGCACCGCGCCATTCTGGGCCTGCTGGCCGATGCGCGGACACGGCGCTGGATCGCCGATGGCCGCAGCTACGAGCTGCCTTTCGGCGACGGCCGCATGCGGTTTCGCCTGCAGTCGGAGAATGGCAAGGTGGATCTGAATGGCGCCCCCGAGGCGCTGGTCCAGGGGCTGATGAGCTCGCTCGCGCAAGCCGGCCACCT
>JAABYT010000044.1:23878-27605 GCA_011775625.1 Gammaproteobacteria bacterium
GGCGCGTTTCTGAGCGTCGCCGAGATCAACCAGGTGCTCGGCGTGGATGCGCGCCTCTACGAGCGGCTGGCGCCGCTGGTGACGGTCTACTCGTGGGCACCCCAGGTGGACCCGATGACCGCCCCCCGCGAAGTGCTGCTTGCCGTTCCAGGCCTCGATGCCGCCGCGGTCGAGGCGTTTGTGGCCGCGCGGGAAAGCATCTATGCCCTTCAGGACGCGGGCGCAGAGAGCGCAGAGCCGCTGCCGCGGCTGCCCGTGGAGCTGCTGTCGGCAGGCGCGCGCTACCTGTCGCGGGCCGATTCCAGGGTTTACACTGTGGATGCAGAGGGCGAGCTCGCGGGCGGTGCGCGTGCCAGCCGACGCGCGGTCGTGCAGCTGACCGGAGACGCCCGCAGACCTTTCGCAATCCTTGCCTGGTTCGATTCGATTCCCGATCCGCAACTCCAGCCGCAAGCCCCCTGACACCGATGAAAACAAGCAAGCAAACGCGATTGCCGTTCGTTCGAAATGACCGCCGGCGTTCGTGTATCCCCGGAGATTGACGCGATGCGTCTCGCTGAGTTCTTGGAGTGGTGGCGCGCGGAGCTCGCCGGCATGCTGCCCGAAGCGCTGAGGCGCCGCTGGGCGCGGCGGCACGAGACCGTGCGCCTGACATCGCTCGATGGCGAGGTGTGCATCAGCAGACGCCTGAACGGCCGCCTGGAGGAGCTCGGCCGTGTCGAAGCCATGGCACCGGGCGCACGCGAGCGCCTGGACGCGATCCTCGGCGAGGCCGGGCTCGTCGCGACCCGCATCGAGGTCGGTATACCCGCTGACAAGGTCCTCACCAAGCAGATACGCCTGCCGCTGGCCGCGGAGGAGAATCTGCATCAGGTGCTCGGTTTCGAAATGCAGAGGCAGACGCCGTTTCGTGCCGAGCAGGTGTACTTCAATCATGCGATCACGGCACGTGATCCGCATGGCCAGCAGATTGCCGTGGCGCTCTGCGTCGCGCCGCGGGCAGCGATCGACGGTGTCCTGGACCTGCTCGGGGCACGGGACTTCGAGCCCGTCAATGCGGGTGCCGCGTCCGATGGGGGGAAACACGTCTTCGCATTCCGCGCCGACGACGCGCTGCAACTGCCCTCGAGCAATCTGAGGCGTGCGCTCTGGGCGTTGAATGCGCTGCTCCTGGTGGCGGTCATCGCCATACCGTTTGTTCAGCAGCAACGCCATCTGGAGAAGCTTCGAACGCGTCTCGCTGAAACGCGAAGCGCCGCCATGACGGCTTCGGACCTGCAGCAGCGCATCGACGGGCAGCGCGAACGTGCCCGATTTGTGTTTGCGCAAAAGGCCAGTCAGCCGGCGGCGGTGGAGCTGCTCGAAGAGCTGAGCCGCCAGCTGCCGAACGACACCTGGTTGTTTCGTGTCGAGATACGTGATGGCAAGGTGCACATTCAGGGCACCTCGGCGGCGGCCTCGGCGCTCATCGCCGAGCTCGAGGACTCGCAATTGCTCGAAGGTGTTCGCTTTGCCTCGCCGGTGACGCAGGATGGCGCCAGCGGCCGTGAGCGTTTCCACATCGTCGCGCGCGTCGTGGCGAGAACGGCGCCGGCGCTCGCCGGCGCTGCCGGGAGTGGTGACACATGATGGAGCGCCTGCCGCGGGTTCAGCGCCGCCTGCTGGCAGTGGGCTTGCTGCTATTGCTGGCGGCCGTCGTCGTGCGGCTGATCGCCGTGCCGATCGCATCGAGCTATCTGGAGAACCGCGAGGCCATCATTCAAATGCAGGAAACCATCGCGCGTTATTCGAAGCTTTCGACGCAGGTGGACACGCTGCGCCTGGCCGTCCGGGAGCTGCAGGATGCGGACGAGCTCGATCGCTACGTGCTTGCCCAGGAGAGCGAGGCGTTGGCGGCCGCCGCGCTGCAGGAGCGCGTCAAAGCGGTAGTCACGAGCAGCGGCGGCACGCTGTCGAGCACGCAGGTGCTGCCGGCCGATGTCGTAAGCGGGTTCAAGCGCATCGTGGTCAGCGTACGTATGGGGGTTTCCATCGATGCGCTCCAGCGCGTGCTCTATGCGCTCGAGAATGATCTTCCCTATCTGATTGCGGACGATATCGTCATTCTCGCCCGCAGTGGCGGCAAGCGGCGCGCGGCAGCTCAGGTTCAGGATTTGCTCGATGTGCGCTTCAATCTGCGCGGGTTCATGCGCGCGCCCCGGGAGTCGTCCTGATGCGTGCGCTGTCCTCCGGCTGGCTGGTGGCAAGCCTGCTCGTGCTGTGGGCGCTGGTCATGGCCGAGCTGCATTTCCGCGTCGGGCAGGGGCCCCGCGCGCCGCGGCTGCCGGCCGAGAGCACAACGGCCGAGCCCGCTCCGGTGCCGTTGTTCGCGCTGGCCGAACGCGGCAGCTTCTCGGCAACGATCGAGCGGCCGTTGTTCCTGCCGAACCGGCAGGCGGTGGCGAGCGAGGCGCCGGCGGCGGCACCGGTGGCCGAGGCGGCGCGGCCAACGGCTAATCGTTACGCCCTTTCGGCCATCATCATTGTCGATCAGCAACGCATTGCGCTGCTGAGCGATACCACCACCGGCGGCCTGACCCGGGTCCGGGAGGGCGAGCGGGTGGCCGGCTGGCAGGTGGAGAAAATTGGTGAAAGCAGCGCCGTGCTGAGAAGCGGCGACACTCGCGAGGAGCTGGCTCTGCGCACCTTCGGTCCGCCGCCGCCGCCGCGTTCCCGGCAGCCGGCGCGGCGCGCGGACAACGAAGCCGCTCAGCCCGGCCAGCGTGAGGGCACGCCGCTGGCGGCTTCCCCGGATCGCCGCCGGCGCCGGGTGCGCGGGCCCCGCGAGCCGCTGCCGGTCCCGGACAGGGGCGAGAATTGAGCCTCTCAGGCCGATTTCCGGCCGCCATCCGTGCCTGAATCCGACAATAAATCCAAGTATTTCCTTGAATATCAGTCGTTAAGCGACAATACTTGAGAAGACTTTTTTAAAGTGAATTGTTCGAAACGTTCACGTGAAACCTTACCGGGCGGTAGGCGCACACTCCGCGATGTGCCGCACCGGCAGCCTGCTGTGCGCGGCTGCCGGTATTCTGCTGTCCAGCTGCGAAGGCATTCATCCGGACATCGTCAAAGGCTACACGGTCGGTGAGGCCGAGCGCGCCGCCGCCGAGGCCGAGGCCGAACGCCCGCCAGCGCCGCCCGACGAGGCCGTGGCTCCCGCTGAGCGCGAGCCGCGACCGGCCGCGTTCTACCGGCCCGGCAGCGGCGTTTTCGTCGGCACCCCGGGCCGCAAGGCCAGGGTCACCGGCGAGGGAAATATCACCCTCAACTTCGAGAACACCAACCTGCGCGAGGTCGTCAAGGTCATCCTCGGCGATCTCCTGAACGAGAACTACACCATCGACCCCGCGGTCCAGGGTGCGGTCACCCTGCAGACCAGCGATCCCCTTTCCAAGGACGACCTCGTGCCGACGCTGGAGCTGCTGCTGCGCATGAACGGTGCGGCGGTGGTCTCCGACAACGGCCTCTACAACGTGGTGCCGCGCGAGAGCGCCATGCGCGGCATGGTGGCGCCGCAGCTCGGCAATTCCGCCATCGCGCTGCCCAAGGGCTACAGCGTGCGGATCGTCCCGCTCGCGTATGTCGCCGCGACGGAAATGCAGAAGATCCTCGAGCCGTTCGCCACCGCCGGCAACATCGTTCGGGTGGATAGCGTGCGCAACCTGCTGGTCCTGGCGGGGCCGGG
>JAABYT010000044.1:27616-30025 GCA_011775625.1 Gammaproteobacteria bacterium
GAGGGCATGTCGGTCGCCCTGTTCACACCGGACTTCGTCGACGCGGAAACGCTTTCGAACGAGCTCAAGATCGTGTTCGGCGAGCAGAACGAGGGCCCGCTCGCCGGCATGATCAAGTTCGTGAGCCTCGAGCGGCTCGACGCCCTGCTGGTCATCACCTCGCGGCCTCAATATCTGGCGAAAGTCGCCGAGTGGGTCGAGCGGCTGGATCGCGATACGGGCGGCGTCGGCCAGCGGCTGTTCGTCTATCGCGTGCAGAACGGCAAGGCGGCCGATCTGGCCACGGTTCTCGGTGAGGTCTTCGAGCGCGAGGCGGGCAGTGCTATCGTGCGCCCCGCGGAGCTCGCGCCGAAGCTCGAAGCGCTGCAAATCGCCTCGCCGCCGAAACCCGCGGGCCAGGAGGGGGCCGCGGCGCCGGCGCCGGAGCCCGCTGCGCCCGCGCCGGCCGCGACGCCGGCTGCGGACGGTGCCGAGGAGAGCGTCGCGCTCACCGAGGGTCCGGGCATCCGGGTCATCGCCGATGAGGTCAACAACGCCCTGGTGATCCTGGCCACGGCGCAGCAGTACAGGCAGGTGGAAGCGACCCTGCGCCGCCTGGACGTGTCGCCTCTGCAGGTTCTCATCGAAGCGACCATCGCCGAGATCACGCTGCAGGGCGACCTCAAGTACGGCATGGAGTGGTTCTTCACCAACAAAGTCGGCAACAAGACGGGCATCGGCCAGCTCGATCTGGGTGTCCCGGGCATTGCGGCCATCGTGCCCGGCTTCTCCTATTCCATCGTCGACAATGCCGGGGCCGTGCGCGCCGTGCTCAACGCCCTCGCCGATGACTCGCGCTTGAACGTGATCTCCTCGCCGTCGCTGATGGTGCTCAATAACCAGACGGCGAGCATCGACGTTGGCGACGAGGTGCCGATCACGACCCAGCAGCAGCAATCGACCGTCGGCGGCGCCTCACCGGTGGTCAACAACATCGAGTACCGCAACACGGGCGTGCTGCTGTCGGTGACGCCGCGGGTCAATGCCGGCGGTCTGGTAGTCATGGAGGTGGCCCAGGAGGTCAGCAATGTTGCGGGTGAGTCGACGGGTGATGCCAATCTCACGCCGACCATCTCAAAGCGCAGCATAACCACGGCCGTGGCCGTGCAGAGCGGTCAGACGGTGGTGCTCGGCGGTCTCATCCGCGAGCAGAAGACCCTCGGGCGCTCGGGGATCCCCGGCCTTTATAATCTGCCCCTGATCGGTCCCTTGTTCGGTACTACGGTCGACGAGCAGCAGCGCACCGAGCTGGTGGTGCTGATCACGCCGCGCGCGGTGCAGGATTCGGCCGATGCGGCGCAGGTGACCGACGAGTTCCGCAGCAAGATGCAAAGCCTGCGACCGTTGACCATCCCGAAGGAGGGGGCGTCCGGCGAGGGCGAGAAGGTCGTGCCGAAGCGCGCGTGGCCGCGCGTGGGGCCCGATGAAGGTATCTCGGGCTCGCGTTCCACTGCGCCGGCGCCCGGCGCTTCGAGGCCGTTGAATGACACGGATGGGCGCCTCGTGAAGAGCGGCTACTAGAGTTTTCAGGCGGCGCGTGAGAAATCGTCGATGAGCGAAGTGAGCTCGTCGACATCGGGCCGGAACGAGAGGTCGAACGCCGGATAGTGGCTCACCAGGTAGTCGCACAGCTCGTTGGCGCGCTTGGCGAGCTCGGGCTGGTACCACGGCACCGACGCAAGCGGCAGCAGTCGCTCGCGGGCTTCCTTCTCGGCGAGCTGTGTGAGCTCGGTGGTGTTCCCGTGGCGCAGGAAGCACAGCGCCTTGAGCGGCACACTCTCGTTCACCGCGATGTCGGCGTCGCCCGGCCAGGGCGTTCCGAACATGCTGAGCTTCGAGCCGAAGCGTCGCAAGACGATGCGATCGTCGCTCAGGAATCGAGCGTTGGCGTGTCTTGCCGAGCAGCCGCGTGATGGTGCTTTTTCCAGTGCCGGCGGAGCCGGCGAACAGCAGACCCTGTCCAGCGATGCTGCCACCGGCGGCTCTGACCATCATTGATGCCGATCTCGCAAGGCCAACGTGCACGGTCAGGATCTGGTCGAGAGGATAGTGAATGATGTCGTGGACAAGACTCGACTTTCCGGATCTCGTAATCATCTCTTCACTGCAATAGATACGTCCGTGATTGAAGCCGCGGTCGATGGTGATGCTCCATGCCGGCGTCTGGTCGTCGCGCGCGACCTTCATGCGAAAGACGTGGCGCCGCTCGTCGCTTGAAACAGACCAGGCTTCTCCGTCGTCGAATACCATGGTGAGCAGGTCCGGGCGAGGCACCTCACCTTCGACCACCTCCATCTCCACGGTGTCGATGCACGGTCCCTCGGCGGGCGAGGCGCGCAGGAACGTCGAGTAACACTTCTCCGGCGTCGC
>JAABYT010000044.1:30117-35831 GCA_011775625.1 Gammaproteobacteria bacterium
CGGTCCTCTCACCATGAGATTGCGGTTCTTATGGATGGAGACTTTAGCCCCGCCGATCGGTCCGGCTGCGTGCGAGTGAGGAATAGTTCCGAGATTAACAGAGTGGGCCGGGCGCGGAGCGTGCATCCTTCACGAAACCGAGCGGTCCGCACGAGGCGCTGGCGGGGTGCGGGCGCGGCTCACGGGCCGGTGCGCGGGCCAACGGCTGCGGAATGTGACCGATTTCACACAATTGCTCCAGATGGCGGCGGCCGGCCGGGTGCATCGGTGGGGCAATCGGTGCCTTTCGCGTATCACCACAGACATTATTAGTCTTTAATTACCAGCAAGCAGTCTCCCCGGCTCTTGGTCCGGGACATGCAAATGGACGCCCGAGCTCGAATCCCCATCGATATCTCCGCGATCGTCGAGGCATCGCCCGAAGTGCTGGTGCAGGAGCTCGACGGTGAGGCGGTGCTGCTGAATCTGGAGAGCGAGCGCTATTTCGGTCTCGACGACGTGGGGACCCGCATCTGGCAGCATTTGCGCGAGCACCGCAGGCTTTCGCGGGTATGCGAGGAGATGCACAAGGAATATGCGGTCGATGAGGAAACGCTTCGCGCGGACGTGCTTCGGCTCGTCGAAGAGCTGATCGAGGCCGGCATCGTCACTGTCGCGCAGAACACGACGCATGACGCAGCCGATTCGTAGGTTCCTGGCCCTGTCCCCAGCCGATCGCTGGCTGCTCCTCCAGGCCATTGGCGCGCTGCCCATGATGGCGTTGGCTGTGCGCACGCTCGGTCCGGGGCGGTGCTACCGGTTTCTCGTGCGTATGACGCCGGTGACCGAGGCGAGCGCCCGGTGCGGAGCGGGTGTCTCGCTTCGAGCCTTACACACAGGCAGGCTCGTCGGGATTGCCGCACGGCGCAGCCTCGTTCGCAGCAGCTGCCTGGTAAGGTCGATGACCGTCTGGTGGTTTCTTCGCAGGCAGAAGATCCCCTGCCAGCTGCACATTGGTGTGCGCAAGCAGCAGGACCGGCTCGAGGCCCATGCCTGGATCGAGCATGAGGGCAGGGTCATCGACGACGATGCGGACGTATCGCGGCGATACGCGCCGTTCAGCGGTGCGCGCGGTGTTTTCGCGCAGCGCGGTGTCGAGCTGCCGTGAGCGGAATCGTCGGAATCGTCAGCCTCGACGGACGCCCCATCGACAGGCGCCTGCTCGATCGCCTGACCGGGGCGCTGCATTTTCGCGGTGGCGATGCCGAGGACACGTGGGTCGGCGGCGGCGTGGGATTCGGGCACGCAATGCTGCGCACGACCCTCGAATCCCGGGACGAGCGGCAACCATGCTCGCTGGATGACCGCGTTTGGATCGTTGCCGACGCCAGGGTCGACGGGCGTTCGGAGCTTTGCGGTAAGCTGCGTTGCGCCGGCAGAGACATTGCGAAGCGCGCCAGCGACCCGGAGCTCATCCTGCATGCCTATCACGCCTGGGGCGAGAGCTGTGTTCAGCATCTCATGGGGGACTTCGCGTTCGCTATCTGGGATGCTCGGCGAGGGCGCCTTTTCTGCGCGCGCGATCACTTCGGCGTCAAACCCTTCTTCTACGCGCACTCGCACGGCAGCGTCGTTTTCAGCAATACCCTCGAGTGCGTGAGAGAGCTTCCTCGGGTCCGTGACACGCTCGACGATGTGGCCATTGCGGACCTGCTGCTTTTCGGGGTCTATCAGGATGCGGCGGCGACGGCATTCGCCGACATCCGGCGCTTGGCGCCGGCGCACTGCATGAGCTGGTCCGGTGACGCGCTTCGCGTGCGCCGCTACTGGCAGCTGCCGCCGGGCGGTGAGCGGCGCGCCCCGCGGGAGGCCGAGTGCATCGACGCGTTCATGGAACGGTTCAATGCCGCCGTTGCCGACCGGTTGCGCGCCGAGCGCGTCGGCGTGCTCATGAGCGGCGGACTCGATTCCACGTCGGTCGCCTGCGTGGCACGCTCGCTGCTCGGCGGCGGACAAGGGTCCGGCCTGCGCGCCTACACCTGCGTTTCCGAGCATCGGTCGGAGGACGAGGAGCGGCATTTCTCCCGGCTGGCCGCCGATGCGCTCGGCATTCCCATTCGCTACACGCTCGCCAAAGACGAGGTGTTGCTCGCGAAATGGCGCAGAGGTGAACCCGAACGGCCCGAGCCGGCGATCGAGCCGCTGGCTGGTCTTTTTCGCGAACAGGCGACGGAGGTCGCATCGCATTGCCGCGTGGCGCTGAGCGGCTGGGACGGTGACGCTCTGCTGAACGAGAGTCCGCGATCGCGGCTGGCGATTCTCGCGCGAGGCGCCCGCCTCACGCGCCGTGCAGCGGCCATCGCCTGGCGAGCCCTGCGTGGCGGGGGGGCGGTGCGCCCGGGGGCGGGGCAGATGCCCTTCGCCGGACCCGCGTGGCTTTCCCCGGCGCTGGTCGAACGCCTGGATTTGCACGGCCGCTGGCAAGCGGTTCAGTCGAGCTCCGGCACGCGCCGTGACAAGCGCCCGCGAGTGCATCGTCAGTTGACCTCACCGCTGCTCGCAACGCTTCTGGAGAGTTACGATCCGGGCGTGACGCGCATCCCGCTCGAGGTCCGGCATCCGTTTCTGGATCTGCGGGTCGTGGAGTTTCTGGTGTCACTGCCCGCGGCGCCCTGGTGCATCGACAAGCGGCTGCTGCGCACGGCGATGCGCGATCGATTGCCCGAGCCAATCCGGCAGCGTCCGAAAACCCCCCTGGCATGGGACCCCGTGATGGCGCTGCTGCAGCGAAGCGATGCGCGCTGGGTCGACGAGTTCGAAGCGGCTCCGGCCTTTGGCCGGTACGTCGACAGGGCTGCATTACCACCGCTTGCCGGCGCGCGGGATCCGGACCGCCTTTGGATCGACATCCGGCCGCTGTGCTTGAACGCCTGGCTCCAGAGCCTGGCTGGCGCGAACCAATCATTCTCTGAAGAGGACTACCATGAAGTTGCGTGACGGGAAATCGCCGAAAAAGAAGCCCTACCACCGTCCCCGGTTGATGGTCTACGGCGATTTGCGCAAGGTCACCCAGTCGATCGGAACCAAGGCGGCACCCGACAACATCACCGGCATGGTCATGGACAAGAGCTGAGCTGCGGCGGCGATTGCGATGCTTGTCATTTCTCGTGCCCATGGCCTGCGGCTCGCCACGAACCGGCCAATCCCGGGACTGATACCGAGCCGTGGCGACGTTCGAGCGGATGTGCACGTCCAGCTCGGTGGCACGCAAGCCGCGCGGCCCGAGGCATGGCCCGATCCGATCGCTGCGCACCCGGAGAGCCGTGTCTGCGAGCACGGCCGCCCCGTGCCGATCGCGCTCGGCGGCGGCGCAGACGGCTTCCGGATGCGCTACGAGGACGGCACGGATTTCGTCATCGACAGGCGCGGAACGCGTATCTGGGCCAGCTGGCACGAACCGATGACCCTCGAGGATGCCGCCGTGTATCTTCTCGGTCCGGTGCTCGCGTTCGCCCTGCGTCTGCGGGGGGTCACCTGTTTGCACGCGAGCGCCGTCGTGGTCGACGCCGGCGTGGTGGCGCTCGTCGGGCCTTCGGGAGTCGGGAAGTCGACGACGGTTGCGGCTTTTGCCGAGCGTGGCTTTGCGGTGCTCTGCGACGACACCCTCGCGCTCGAAGAGCGCGAGAGCGATGTCATCGCGCACCCGGGCTATCCGCGCCTTCGTCTTTGGCCCGAGGCGGTGCATCTTCTGCATGGTGAGAAGCGCAGCCTGCCGCGGCTCACGCCGAACTGGGAAAAGCGCTATCTGGATCTGCAACAGGGCGGTTATCGGTATGCGCGCGATCCGGGACGCTTGCGCGGCATCTACCTCCTCGAAGCGCGGCGCACGGGTCCGACCGCTCCCGGCGTCAGCGCGGTCAGCGCATCGACGGGATTGCTGAGTCTGCTCGCCAATCTGCGCAGCGACTGCTTCCCCGACAAGGCGTCGCATCGCCGGGAATTCGACATGCTCGGTCGCCTGGCGGATCGAGTGCCGATAAGACGGGTCGGGGCGCCCCGGGGGAGGCCGGGCCTGGTGCGTCTTTGCGACACGATCCTCGATGACCTGGCGACTGTCGCTGAGGAATCCGGTGAGCTGGACGGACTGACATGTACGATCTGATCGGCTACGGCGGCATGATCTCAGACCGCGTGCGCACGGCTTCGTATGCGCGCGCTCTCGAGCACACGATAACGCCTGAAACGACGGTTCTCGACATCGGCACCGGCACCGGCCTTTTTGCCATGCTGGCCTGCCGATTCGGCGCGCGGCACGTTTACGCGGTCGAGCCGGATGACGCCATCGCGCTCGCCAGGGATATCGCCCGGGACAACGGCTACGAGCGGCGCATCACGTTCATACAGGGACGCTGCGAGGATCTGTCTCTGAGCGAGCCCGTCGACGTGATCGTCTCGGATATCCGCGGCGTTCTGCCCCTCTACGCAGGCAGCGTGCAGACGATCATCGATGCTCGCCAGCGCCTGCTCGCGCCGGAAGGCGTGTTGATTCCGTTGAGAGACCGGCTGATGGCCGCACCGGTCGATGCGCAGGATCTCTACGACAAGCACGCGTCGCCGTGGATGTCCCATCCTTACGACCTCGACATGAGGGCCGCACAGCGTTACGCGAAGAACACCTGGCACAAAGGCCGGATTCGCACCGAGCAGCTTCTCGCGACGCCGGGCTGCTGGGCGGAGCTCGATTACGCAACGGTCGACAGCCCGCACGTCAAAGGTCACGCGAGCTGGCTGGCGCAGCGCTGCGGCACCGTGCACGGCGTGAGCGTCTGGTTCGAAACCGAGCTCGCGCCGGGCGCGGGGTTCTCGAGCGGTCCGGATCATCCCGAGCTCGTCTACGGCAACGCCTTTTTCCCTCTCAGCGAACCCGTCGCAGTCGCCGAGGGCGACCGCATAGCGCTCGCCATGCGCGCCGACCTCGTCGGTGAGGAATACGTATGGTCATGGCGCACGCGGATTCAGTCCGCCGAGAGCGCGCAGGATATAAAGGCGGCGTTCGATCAATCGAGCTTCTACGGTTCGCCGATGTTCGCGTCCGAGCGCCACAAGCGCGCCGCATGCCATCGCCCGTCGCTCACCGAGGACGGGCAGGTCGCCCTCACCATCCTGCGATTGATGAGCGAGCGCCACAAGCTGCAGGATATTGCACAGCAGATCTGCGAGCGATTCCCGCATCGCTTCTCCGACTGGTCTGCAGCGCTCAATCACGTCGGAAGGTTCTCGGGAGATTTCAGCAAGACGCCCTCGGAGAGTCGCGATGAATGATCCCGGGGCAGACCTGGAGCAGTCGATTTGCGCGGCGCTGCGCGGCGCGCCGGTAGTGGGGCCGGTGTCGAACGCGCATGAGCATGCTCGCCGCCTTCACGAATGCGCCGCTTATCATGGCGTCGGGCCGCTGCTCTCGCGCTGCTTTCGGGACGCACCGCCTGCAGGTCTTCCGACGGCGCAGGCGCTCAAGGGCGAGGCGGCCATCGAGCTCATTCGCAAGCGCGAGATTGTCCAGGTGCTCGACGCGCTGGCGCAGAGCGGTGTCGAGCCGCTGTTGCTCAAGGGAACGGCGCTCGCACATTGGCTTTATCCGTCGCCCGTGCTGCGTCCGCGCGCGGACACGGACATTCTGATCCGCGACGGCGATCGAAAAATCACCGATGGGGTGCTCTCCGATCTCGGTTACGAAA
>JAABYT010000044.1:35861-38440 GCA_011775625.1 Gammaproteobacteria bacterium
GCACGTGCTCGATGTCCACTGGCGGATCAGTAACACGCAGCTTTTTTCCGCGGCCCTCGGTCATGCCGAGCTCATGTCGCGTTCACTGCCGCTTCCGGCTCTCGGCGCACACGCGCGGATGCCGGCCCCCGGGGATGCGTTGCTGCTCGCCTGCATGCACCGGGTGCATCACTTCCATTCGCCCTATCGGGTCGAAGGCGTGCCGGGCCGAGGCGTGGACCGCCTCATCTGGCTGTATGACATCCACCTGCTGCTCGAGGCGATGTCGCCCGCCGCGCTCGATGGGTTTCTCCGCTCGGCGGAGCATAAGGGCCTGCGGGCCATCTGCGCAGACGGGATTCAAACGGCGCGCCGGTGCTTCGGCACCCGCGTCCCCTCGGGCACGCTCGAACGCCTGCAGCGGGCAGGGCCGAGGGAGGCGTGCGCCGCGCACCTCAGGTCGGGGCGCATACGGCACCTGCTGATCGAGCTGCAATCGCTCGAGAGCTGGCGCAAACGATGGGGCCTGATACGCGAGCACCTCCTGCCACCGGCCGATTACATGCTCGCCAGATACGCCACCGGCAATCGCGCCTGGCTTCCCATGCTGTACGTGCGGCGCGGCATTCTGGGGGCCTGGAAAAGGATGCTGAGCGCGTGATCGGCGCCGAACAGGCCTGCGCGGCGTACACGTCGGTGTTGCAGACGCCGTCCGGCGCGCCCGCGAGGCCGGTTCACGCACTGCGATTTCTGCGCACCGACGCCCTGCGCCAGCGTTGGCCGCTCGCTATCGCGAGCGCTCTCATGCTGGTGGGCAGCATGACCGCGTTGACGGTTCCCTGGCTTGCCGGGGAGCTGACGCTCAACCTGCTCGATGCAAAGGCCGGTGCCTTCTCGTCGAGCCGGATGATTTTCATGCTGCTGATACTCGTTTTTGCCGTTCAGGCAGTGATGAGCGCCGGCAACGGCTATCTGCTCTCGCGAACCGCGGAGCACCTGATCTCATCGTTGCGAGTACGCCTCTACGATCATCTTCAGTCGCTGCCTCTCGCGTACCACCAGGATCGCCGGAGAGGCGATGTGCTCAGTCTTGTCACCAGAGACGTCGACACCTTGAGCGGCTATGTCACGGGCACCCTTGTCTCCATTGCGCCGCTCGTGCTGACCTTTGCCGGCGCCTGGATTCTCATGCTGCGGATCGATGGGTTCCTGGGCTTCATCGCCGGGCTGCTGGTGCCCGTGTTCTTCATCATCGTCAAGCTGCTCGGGAGACACATACGCCCTCTGGCGAAGGCAGTGAGCGAATCTCACGCGCATGCGGTCGCGGTTGCCGACGAGAATCTCCGTCTGCTGCCGATCATCAAGGCCTACACCCGCGAACGATACGAGGCCGAGCGATTCAATCGTCAGAGCCTGCGAGTGCTCGGGCTCAGTAATCGGCTGCACCTGATAACGGCCACCCTCTATCCGGTGGTGGGCTTTTTCTCGGTAAGCGGCATCGTCGTCCTGATCTGGTTGGCGAGCACGGCGCTCGCGCCGGATGCGCTCGTAAGCTTTCTGATGTACGGCCTGCTGCTTGCGCGGCCCATGAGCGGGCTCGCCAGCACCTGGGGAGAGACCCAGCATGCGCGGGCGGCCGCCGACCGGCTGAACGAGGTCTTCCAGATTCAGCCCGAGCCCGTGGATTCCGGCGCCGCGGCGTTGCCGCCCGTCAGGGGCTCCATCGTGTTCGAGAACGTGAGCTTCGCCTACGCCGACCGCGGGCCCGTGCTCCAAGGTCTCGATCTGGAGATCGCCGCGGGTGAGACGCTCGCGATCACCGGCGCCAACGGCGCTGGCAAGAGCAGTCTCGCCAGTCTGCTGCTGAGGTTCTTCGATCCGCAAAAGGGGCGCATCCTCATCGATGGCCACGATATATCCGGCGTGACGCTGAAGAGCCTGCGCGCCCACATCGGACTCGTGCCCCAGTCCATTCTCCTGCTCAACGGCAGCGTTCGCGAGAATATCGCCTACGGGCAGCTCAGTCCGGATCCGCGCGCCATCGAGGCGGCTGCTCAAGCGGCCCGCGTCGACGCGTTCGTCCGCACCTTGCCGCACGGCTACGACACCCTGGTCGGCGAGGCGGGCGTCAAGCTCTCCGGCGGACAGCAACAGCGCATCGCGCTCGCGCGGGCGCTGCTCGCGGACCCACCGATTCTGATTCTGGACGAGGCGACCTCGATGTTCGATCCCGCGGGAGAAGCGGAATTTCTCGCCCTCACCGAGGACATCTTCCGCGAGCGCACGGTGCTGATGATTACGCATCGCCCCGCGAGCCTCGCGCTCGCCGACCGCGTGGTGCGCCTGGAGGGCGGTCGAATTCAGCGAAGCGGCGATTCGTAGCGACCGGCGCGCAACGACGCTATACTTCCGTCGCCCTTTGGCCAGATCCCATTTGCCGGTGTAGCTCAGTTGGCAGAGCAACTGATTCGTAATCAGTAGGTCGGTGGTTCGAGTCCACTCACCGGCACCATGAAATCAAGGGTGTATTCCGGTCACATGGTTTACACCTTATTCCGGACACATGGTTAACACTTTGTCCGGTGTGAACGGATTGGGAC
>JAABYT010000016.1:0-4049 GCA_011775625.1 Gammaproteobacteria bacterium
TCGCCGCTGGCTGCGAAGACGCGTTCGGCCTGCTCGCGCGGCGAAAGGTGACTGGACGAGGGCTCGTCGAGCTGGGGGACGCCCGCACCCCGCTCCCCCTCAGCGGGGGAGCGGGAAATGCGACCTCTCGGTAATCAGGTGTTGTAGGCCCGCTCCTCGTGCTGGCTGAGGTCGAGGCCGTCGGTTTCCTCCTCTTCGCTGACGCGCAGGCCGACGATGGCATCGACCACCTTGAGGATGACAAAGGTCACGATCGCCGTCCACGCCACGGTCGCGGCTACGCCTATCAGCTGCGTGAACACCTGACCGCCCATGCTGACGCCCTCGGCGAGCCCCGCGCCGCCGAGCTGCGAGGCGACGAAGACCCCGGCCAGCGTCGTGCCGAGCGCCCCGCCCACCCCGTGCACGGGAAACACGTCCAGCGAATCGTCGATCTTGAGCGCGCGCTTGATGTAGTTGGTGGCGAGAAAGCACACGACACCGGCCGTCAGGCCGATCACCAGCGCGCCCATCGGGCCGACGAATCCTGACGCGGGCGTGATGGTGCCGAGTCCGGCGACCATGCCGGTGACGATGCCGAGCACGCTCGGCTTTCCGTAGCGCCACCACTCCATGAACATCCAGGCTAGCGACCCGGCGGCGGCGCTCACGTGCGTGACCAGCATCGCCATGCCGGCGTCGCTGCCGGCGGCAACCGCACTGCCCGCGTTGAACCCGAACCAGCCGACCCACAGCATGCCGGCACCGGCGACGCTCAGCGACAGATTGTGCGGCGGCATGGCCGTTGTCGGGAAACCGCGCCGGTTGCCCATCACCATGGCCGCAACGATGGCGCCAACGCCCGCTGTGATGTGCACCACGGTGCCACCGGCGAAGT
The DNA here is from genome assembly GCA_011775625.1 of Gammaproteobacteria bacterium. GTDB lineage: Bacteria > Pseudomonadota > Gammaproteobacteria > HK1 > HK1 > JAABYT01. The sequence continues at coordinate 878 of JAABYT010000016.1, forward strand.
CGAGCAGGCCGAGCTGTCCGAGCCAGCCGCCTCCCCAGACCCAGTGACAGACAGGCAGGTAGACCAGCGTCAGCCACAGCGCGGAGAAGATCAGCATCGCCGAGAAGCGCATGCGCTCGGCGAATCCTCCGACAACGAGCGCCGGCGTGATGATGGCAAAGGTGAGCTGGAACATGACGAACACGGTTTCCGGGATCGAGCCGGAGACCGCGTCTCTGCCGACGCCGGACAGGAACGCACCGCCGAGTCCGCCGATGACGTCGTTCACGCCGCCACCGTCACCGAAGGCGAGGCTGTAGCCGTAGATCAGCCACAATATCGACACCATGCAGGTAATCGAGAAGCACTGCATGAGCACCGACAGCGCGTTCTTGCTGCGCACGAGCCCCGCGTAGAACAGCGACAGGCCCGGTATGGTCATGAAAAGCACCAGCGCCGTGGCGGTCAGAATCCAGGCAGTGTCGCCGCTGTCGACGGCGCTCTCGGCGAACGCCGCGAGCGGTGTTCCCATCAGCACCACGGCAGCTGCAATGGCGCGGATGAACGTTTTCGATTCGATCTTCATAGTGCTTCACTCCCCGTCTCGCCGGTGCGGATGCGCACGGCCTGCTCCACGGAGCTGACGAATATCTTTCCGTCGCCGATCTTCCCCGTGCGCGCGGCGTTGCTGATAGCCTCGATGGCCCGCTCGGCCGCGTCGTCGTCGACCACCACCTCGATCTTCATCTTCGGCACGAAGTCGACCACGTACTCCGCGCCCCGATACAGCTCGGTGTGCCCCTTCTGGCGTCCGAACCCCTTGACCTCACAAACCGTCATGCCCGCGACGCCGACTTCCCCGAGGGACTCGCGTACGTCGTCGAGCTTGAAGGGTTTGATGATCGCGACTATCTGCTTCATCGCTGCTGCCCCCTTGTGACCGTCGTTCTTGCCAGCACAGCTGATGCAGATAACATGCCACGCGGGGATGCACGCGCGTGCGCGGTGCGGCGCCGGGATCGACGGCTTTTTGTGCACCAGATTGGCTCGACGCACCGGGCCACGCACATCTTTGGTGCATCCCGCGAGGCTTAACGACCACCCGTGCGTCGGCCAGGAGCGAAGCGTATGAATCAGCTATCCATCGAGCGTTTGCCGGAGCTCGCCAACGGTGACGCGTGGCTCACCCATCGCGGACGCTTTATCGACGTCAGCCTGATGCTCGAGGTGGGTGAGGAACAGTACCTGATCCGCATCCGCGACGGCGGTGTGGAGTCCGTCGAGCGCGGCCCCTTCGTCATGCCCCGATGGACTTTCGCGCTGCGCGCATCGAGCGAAGACTGGAAAACCTTCTGGAGCGCCACACCGCCACCGGGCTACCACGACCTCATCGCGATGCTGAAGTTCAAGCGCCTGCGTCTCGAAGGCGACCCCTACCCCTTCATGACCCATCTCCGCTACTTCAAGGATCTGCTCGGACGCCTGCGCGAAGGAGGAGCCCCATGAGCGTGCCCATTCGAGCCCGGGTCGAGCCCGTCGTCGGCCGCTACCTCAACCTCGATCTGGGCGGCCGCCCGCACCGGCTCTACGTGGAGGAAGCCGGCGAGGGCATTCCGCTGCTGTGCCTGCACACGGCCGGATCCGACAGCCGCCAGTACCGAGCGGTGATGAACGATGCGGGCATCACCGACAAGTTTCGTGTCATCGCCTTCGACATGCCCTGGCACGGCAAGTCGTCGCCCCCGGCGGGCTGGCATACCTACGAGTACACGCTCACCTCGCAGGGATACATCGACATGATCCTGACCGTGTGCGACGCGCTCTCGCTCGATCGACCCGTGGTCATGGGCTGCTCCATCGGTGGGCGCATCGTCCTCAATCTCGCCCTCGACTATCCCGAGCGCTTCCGTGCGCTCATCGGTCTGCAGTCAGGCGCCCATGCCGAGCCCTACTACGATCTCCAGTGGCTGCACCGCCCCGACGTGCACGGCGGCGAGATATGCGCGGCAATGATTTCGGGTCTCATCGGACCGTCGGCGCCGCAGATCGATCGCTGGGAGACCCAGTGGCATTACGCCCAGGGTGGTCCCGGCGTGTTCCGCGGCGATCTGTACTTCTACACCGTCGACGGCGACGTGCGCGACAGGCTATCGGCCATCGACACGCGCCGCTGCCCGCTCTATCTGCTGACCGGCGAGTACGACTACTCGTGCACCCCGGATGACACCCGCGCCATCGCGCAGAGCGTCGAGGGGGCGCGCGTCACCATCATGAAGGGCATGGGACACTTTCCCATGAGCGAGGATCCCGAAGCATTCCTCTCATACCTGCGCCCGGTGCTCTCGGAAATCGACTAGGACGCCGGCCTGGTCGCGATCGGCCAGGTCGCCTGCAGCAGGCGCAGCAGCGCCACACACAGAATCACGATGCCGAAATACGACGCGCCGAGAAGCACGGGTGCCGCCGCGTCGCCGCTCGCATCGCGCGTCCATCCCGCCACCGCCGGCGATACCGTCATGCCCACGTAGTACCAGGTGTAGAAAATCCCGAGACCGGGACCCCGGTTGTCGGGCGTGAGCGCCTCGGCCGACAGCGCCATCAGCGCCCCGGCCGGAATTCCGGAGATGACACCGAAGGCGACGCACAGCATCTCGGGCGCGGCGCCCTGGGCGACCGCCGCCATCACCAGCGCCGACGCCGCTATCGTGACGACGATGGACGCCGTGATCCAGCCGAACACCTCCAACAGGCGACCACCGAATGGAACCGAGATCAACATCGACCACATGGCGAGACTCGTGGTCGATCGCGCCACGCCCGGCTCGTATCCGTGCTGCTCCAGAACGTCCGGCACGAAGCTCACGAAGATGATGAACGCCGCGTTGTAGAGGGTCCAGGCGATGCCGACCAGGCCGATGTGGACGAACTGACGCGTCGGCAATCCGATGCGGATGCGCGCCGCCGGTGCGTGCCCGGTCCCAGGCGCATCGCGGTAGAGCACCGCCGTCAGAATCAATGCAGCGAATGCCAGGACACCCGTGGCATGCATCACCCAGGACCAGCCGTAGGCGTCCGCGATTCCGCCCTGGGTGATGAGCCCCACGGAGATGCCGATGGGCCACGCCGTCAGCATGACCGCGAGGGCGGTGAGAATCTCGTGCTCGATGAACCAGTCGGTCACCATCTTGGTGAG
>JAABYT010000016.1:4117-5679 GCA_011775625.1 Gammaproteobacteria bacterium
GACGGCGCGGGTCAGCGCACCGCTCGGTATGGAGATGAAGATTCCCGGAAGCAGAAAGAAGCCGATCAGCGTACCGACCTGCGTGTAGCTGAGGCCGAGCTCGGTGACCAGGTGGGGTGACACCGATGCCACCGACTGAAACTGGTAGCCCATGGCGAGCCTGACCAGAAACAGCACCAGCAGCATCACCCAGCGCAACGGCATGGTCCCCCCCTCCGGAAGCGGCAGCTGCGGTCGTCGTGTTACCTTACCATGCACGAGCGAACGCGTTCGGCGGACTTGCCAAAGCAAGAACATGAAAATCAGCATCCTCGACGATTACTTCGACACGCTTCGCACGCTGGACTGCTTCACCAAGCTCGACGGCCACGAGGTCACCATCTGGAACGATCACGTCCAGGAGCTGGACGCGCTCGCAGAGCGCCTGCGCGATACGCAGGCGCTGGTGCTCATCCGCGAGCGCACCGCCATTCGAGCACCGCTGCTCGAGCGGCTCACAAGCCTCGAGCTCATCAGTCAGCGCAGCGTCTATCCTCACATCGACGTCGACGCCTGCACCGCGCTCGGCATCGTCGTCTCGTCGAGCCAGCATCCGGGAACGCCGTCTTTTGCCGCCGCGGAGCTCACCTGGGCACTGGTGTTGGCCGCTATGCGCCAGATTCCTCAGCAGATGCAGTCGCTCGAGTCGGGCAACTGGCAATCGGGCATCGGCTACGGGCTGCGCGGTAAGACGCTCGGCATCTACGGCTACGGACGCATCGGCAAGGTGGTAGCCGGCTACGGCGAGGCCTTCGGCATGAACATTCTCGTGTGGGCGCGCGAGGCCTCGCTCGAGCGCGCGCGCAGCGACGGCTACGCGACGGCGCCCGACAAGGCGACGTTCTTCTCCGAGTGCGACGTGCTCTCGCTGCACATGCGTCTCGTCGATGCGACGCGCGGCATCGTCACCGCCGACGATCTCGCGCGCATGAAGCCGACCGCGCTGCTGGTCAACACGAGCCGTGCGCCGCTGATCGCGCCCGGTGCGCTGGTTGCGGCCCTCGCCGCCGGCCGGCCGGGCATGGCCGCGGTGGATGTCTACGAGGAGGAGCCCGTGCGCGACGCCGGCCATCCGTTGTTCGAGATGGACAACGTCGTATGCACGCCGCACATTGGTTACGTCACGCGCGACGAATTCGAGATCCAGTTCAGCGACATATTCGATCAGATCGTCGCCTACGCCGACGGCACCCCCATCAATGTCGTGAATCCGGAGGTTTTGGCGTCCGCGAAGCTGCGCCGATGAAAAGGAAACCATCGGCGAGCGCGCGAACGGGAGGGCTGCAAAGATGACAACGAGATACACCGGAGGCTGCCAGTGCGGCGACGTCCGCTACGAGATCACCGGCGAGCCGAGAATGACCGTTGCCTGTCACTGCACCGACTGCCAGCGCCAGTCCGGCAGCGCCTTCGGTATGACGCTGGTCGTGCCGGAAGGCGATTTTCGACTGCTGCACGGACAGGTGAAGACCTGGTCGTGGACGTCCGAGACCGACCGGGGGAAGCTCGGCGCATTCTGCCCG
>JAABYT010000015.1:0-238 GCA_011775625.1 Gammaproteobacteria bacterium
TGCTGTTTCAACCGGTCGACGCAACACATTGGGCAAATCGTTCGGCTGGTGTTTCGAAGTCTAGCGTCTGTCGTGGCCGCTCGTTAAGGCGTCTTGCGATTGCATTGAGGTGGTTCTGATGGACGTCGGAGAGGTCCATTCCTTTCGGGAAGTATTGTCGCAGCAGTCCGTTGACCTGTTCATTAGAGCCTCGCTGCCAGGGGCTTTGCGGGTCGCAGAAGTAGACTTTGATGTCGGT
>JAABYT010000015.1:316-6666 GCA_011775625.1 Gammaproteobacteria bacterium
TCGGTGTCCTTGCTTTTGACCCGCACGAGCATCAGGTAGCGCGTGTGACGTTCGACAAGCGTCGCGATCTGGCTGTTGTGGCTGCCGAACAAGAGATCGCCTTCCCAGTGACCGGGCACGGCACGGTCCTCGGCCTCAGCCGGTCGCTCGCGAATCGAGGCGGCGTCGGTGATGCGACCACGATCGTCGCTCTTGTGCGTGTAGTGACGTGAGCGACGCATCCCGCGGCCGCGACGCAGATGCGCCAGCAGCTCCTTTTTCAGCGCCCCGCGGGCCTGAATGAACAGCGTCTTATAGATGGTCTCGTGGGACACCCGGAGGGTCTCGTCGTGCCAATAGGCCCGCTTCAGCCAGCCTGCAATCTGCCACGGCGACCACTGCAGCCGCAGCTGCCTGGCCACCAGCCGCGCCAGCGGTCGATTGAGCGCCAGTTTACAGCGCTTCGGGCGCAGCGCTCGGTCCCAGGCGGCCCGATCGGCTACGTGTGCCCGATAGCCTTGAGAACCGCCGTTGCGGGCGAGCTCGCGACTGATCGTCGACGGCGAACGACCCACACGCAGGGCAATCGAGCGCATTGACTCGCCTGCCACAATGCCACGCGATATCTCCTCGCGCTCGGACAATGTCAGCGCCAGCCTCGAGCGCCGTCTCTGTGCCGGGCGTATCCCGCCCGTCTCCGCCAGGATGCGTTGAACTGAGGAATGCCCTCGGTCAAAAAGGCGAGCAATGGCGTGCAGTGAATCGCCCTGCCGCCAGCGCTCCCACATGAGCGCCTTGTCGGCTTCCGTGTAGTAAATCCTCGTCCGATACTTCACTTGCAACATCCTCCTCTCTACAGTCAGAGATTAGGTGTTGCATCCACCGATTGAATCCGCAGTCGGTTTCGGTCGCTCGCGGCACACGAGTCAGCGAGTGCGGTTCCTGAGGGTTGATCTGACGCGTTAGGTTTTTCGAGACGTGCGCAGTGGCCCTGAGCCTACAACTGAGTCGCTCTAGGCTTACAGACTGAAAGTTCAGCTTTTGTTAAGTTTTTCGTCGTCGAATGGACCGGAGTTTTGACATGTTATGCATCACATCTCATCGCAGCTTTTTCGCGCGGAAGTTAAAGTAGATTCGAGCAAACGCTTCCGCGGAAGCGTTTGCTCGAATCTACTTTAACTTTGCTTGGTGCGAAGGACGACGTCGAAGATTGCTCGCGGGTTTAACTGAAATCCCGCGAGCGGGTGTGCAGACGTCCGAGCAGATGGCTGAGATCGACGATGCGGTTGACGACCAGGTGCACGACCTCGCCTTCGCGCTCGATGGTGCCGTGGATGCCGACCATGCGCGAGCCGACAACCTCGCGCCGCTGCCTCTCTGCGATCCAGGGCCACACGACCACGTTGATGTGACCGGTCTCGTCCTCGAGGGTCATGAAGATGACGCCGCTTGCCGTCGATGGACGCTGGCGGTTGATGACGAGGCCGGCGGCACGCACGTGCTCGCCGTGGCGGCAGCGGCTGATCTCGGTGGCGGTGGCCATGTGCAGGCTATCGAGATGTCCGCGCAGTAGAGCGATCGGATGGCGGCCGAGGGTGAGGCCGAGGCTCTCGAAATCCGCCACCAGATTGCGCCCCTCGTCGGGCACCGGCAGCATCGGCTCGGCCTCATTGAAGCGGGGTGTTGCGGTGATCGGCAACGGCGCCTCGACGCCGAGCACCTGCCAGTGGGCCCTGTGACGGTTACCGGCGAGACGTTCGAGTGCGCCGGCGGCGGCCAGGCGGTTCATTTGCTCGCGCCGGATTCGACTTCGTTGCATGACGTCCGCGACGCTCGTGAAGGGCGTCTCGCCGCGCGCCGTCACGAGATCCTCGGCACTGCTCTCGGCAAAGCCCTTGATCATGCGAAAGCCGAGCCGCAGAGCCAGATCGCCGTTATCACGCCGCTCCAGAGTGCAATCCCAGAAGCTCGCCGTGACGTCCACCGGGCGCACCTCCACGCCGTGACGGCGCGCGTCCTGAACGAGCTGCGATGGTGCATAAAAACCCATGGGCTGACTGTTCAACAGCGCGCAGGTGAAGACCGCGGGCTCGTGGCACTTGAGCCAGGCGGACACGTAGACCAGCAGCGCGAAGCTCGCCGAGTGGGATTCGGGAAAACCGTAGTCGCCGAAACCTTGAATCTGCCGATAGATCTGGCGGGCGAAGCTCTCTTCGTAGCCGCGCGCACGCATTCCTGCTATGAGGCGTTCCTCGAAGGGCGCGAGACCGCCGCGCCGACGCCAGGCGGCCATGGCGCGGCGCAGCCTGTCCGCTTCACCGGGACTGAAGCCGGCCGCCACCACCGCGAGCTGCATGACCTGCTCCTGGAAGATCGGCACGCCGAGGGTGCGCTCGAGCACGCCGCGAACCTCCCGCGAAGGATAGGTCACCGGATCGATGCCCTGACGACGGCGAAGATAGGGGTGCACCATGCCACCCTGGATGGGACCCGGGCGCACGATGGCCACCTCGATGACGAGATCGTAGAAACACGCCGGGCGCATGCGCGGCAGCATCGCCATCTGCGCGCGGGACTCGATCTGAAACACGCCGACCGTGTCGGCGTGCTGAATCATGGTGTAAACCTCGGGGTCCTCCGCCGGCACCGTGGCCATGGTGAGCGCGCGTCCGCGGTGCGCGGTGATGAGATCGAAGCTCTTGTGGATAGCTGTGAGCATGCCGAGCGCGAGCACGTCCACCTTGAGCAACCCCAATGCCTCCAGATCGTCCTTGTCCCACTGGATGACGGTGCGATCCGCCATGGCGGCATTCTCGATGGGCACCAGCGCCGACAGATCGTCGCGGGCGATGACGAAGCCGCCGGTGTGCTGAGACAGATGCCGCGGAAAGCCCAGCAGGCTCTCCACCAGCGTTGCGAGACGGTGCATCACGGGATTGGCGGGATCGAATCCGAGCTCTTTGAAACGTTCCGGCAGCACCTGCTTGCCGTCCCACCACATGAGCGAGGTCGCCAGCCGATCCACCTGAGCGGCATCGAGACCGAGCGCCTTGCCCACGTCACGCACGGCGCTCCTCGGCTGATAGGTGATGACGGTGGCGGCGATGGCGGTGCGTTCGCGCCCGTACTTCGCGTAGATGTACTGAATGACCTCCTCGCGCCGCTCGTGCTCGAAGTCGACATCGATGTCCGGCGGCTCGTTGCGCTCCCGCGAGATGAAGCGCTCGAAGAGTATCTCCATGCGCGCCGGATCCACCTCGGTTATGCCTAAGCAGAAGCACACGGCGGAGTTGGCGGCGGAGCCGCGGCCCTGGCAGAGAATGCCGCGACGGCGTGCAAAGCGCACGATGTCGTGCACGGTGAGGAAATAGGGCTCGTAGTGGAGATCGGCGATGAGCGCGAGCTCGTGCTCGATCTGATCGCGGAGCTTCGACGAGATGCCCTGCGGCCAGCGCCTGCGGATGCCTTCCCCGGTGAGCGCGCGCAGATGCTCGCCGGGGGTCATGCCCTGCGGCACCAGCTCCTCGGGGTACTCGTAGCGCAGCTCGTCGAGGGAGAAGCGGCAGCGCGCGGCGATGGCGACGCTCTCGGCAAGCAGCTCGCCGGGATAGAGGCGGGCAAGGCGCTCGCGGCTGCGCAGGCTGCGCTCGCCGTTTGCGTGCAGGCGCAGGCCGGCCGCGGCCACCGTGCAGCCGAGACGAATGGCCGAGAGCGTGTCCTGCAGCGCCCTTCGGGCACGGCTGTGCATGTGCACGCCTCCGGCCGCCGTGAGCGGCAGACCGGCGCGTGAGCCGAGACGCTCGAGATGCGCGAGGCGCCGCCCATCGTCGCGACCGCAGAGCCTTTCGGCGGCGAGCCACGCACGCCCGGGAAAGTGCTCCGCGACCCATCGCGCCTGCGCGAGCTGCGCGCGCATCCCGTCCACCTCGCCTGCCGGCAGCCACAGGGCGAGACAGCCCTCCAGATCGCCTTCCAGATCGGCCATTGCGAGCCGGTAGCCGCCCTTGCTCGCGGCGCGGCGCCCGCGGGTGACGAGCCGGGCCAGGCGGCCGTAGGCGGCCCGATCCGTGGCCAGCAGCACCAGCCGCAGGCCCTCCTCGAGCCCGAACTCGGCGCCGACGATCAGCGCGAGACCGCACTCCCTGGCCGCCGCGTGAGCGCGCACCACGCCGGCGAGAGAGCACTCGTCGGTGATGGCGATGGCGGCGTAGCCGAGCTGTGCGGCGCGCAGCACCAGCTCCTCCGGGTGCGAGGCACCGCGAAGAAAAGTGAAATTGGAGATCGCGTGCAGCTCGGCATACGCGGGCTTCGCAGCCGCCGGCATGGACAGGCCCCCGGGTCGATTGGATAACTGTATTTTTATCCAGTTATCGATATGCGCACAAGCACAGGCGCCAGCCCGCCCCGCAGCGGCGCGAGAATCCCGCAGCCCCGCCCGCAGTGGCGACTTGTCACGAGGCTCAGAACCGAGTACACAGGGCCCGCGGCGCGATGCCCGCCTGCGGCGAATGAAAACAACGACCCCGAGGGTCCGAGCGCAATGAAAAGTCCCGCCATCGTTCTCGCCAATCGCCGCTTCAAGACGCCGAACGGCAAGGTGGCGCACGGTCTGATACGCGGCAGCGACCGCTTCACGGTCATGGCCGTCGTCGACCCGGATTGCGCCGGCGAAGACGCCGGTGAGGCGCTGGACGGCACGCACCGGGGGATCCCCATCGTCGCGAGCCTCGACGAGGCTCTGGCAGCGGCGCGGCAGAAACCGACGTACTGCGTCGTCGGCATCGCCACTCATGGCGGCAAGTTCACCGACGAGGTGCGCGCAAACGTGCTCGAGGCGGTCAAGCGCGGGCTTTCCATCGTCAACGGTCTTCACGATGCCGCCTCGGAGGATGCCGAGATTGCCGCCGCTGCCGAGGCCGCCGGGGTCGAGCTCATCGATCTGCGCAAATCGCCGCCCAAGAGCGCCCTGCACTTCTGGGAAGGGGACATCCATCAGGTGCGCGCCCCTCGCGTCGCCGTGCTCGGTACCGATTGCGCCCTCGGCAAGCGCACCACGACGCGGCTGCTCGTCGAGGCGCTCAACGCGTCCGGAATGCACGCGGAGATGATTTACACCGGACAGACCGGCTGGATGCAGGGCGCCCGATACGGATTCGTGTTCGATGCGGTCATCAACGACTACGTGAGCGGCGAGGTCGAGCACGCGCTCGTCACCTGCGACAGGGAAGCGCAGCCGGACGTCATGGTGATAGAGGGCCAGTCCTCGCTCAGAAATCCGAGCGGTCCGTGTGGCGCCGAGTTCCTGTTATCGGGCGGTGCGCACGGCGTCGTGCTTCAGCACGCCCCCGGGCGCGAGTTCTTCGAGGGTTACGAGGCGCAGCAGCTGCGCGTTCCCGAGCCGGCCGACGAGATTGCGCTCATCGGCATGTACGGCGCGCGCACCCTCGCGCTCACTCTGAACGGCGCCCACGTGAGCGCCGACGAGCTCATCGCGTACCAGCAGGCCTACGAGTGCGCGCTCGGAATTCCGGTCGTGCGTCCGCTCGAGGAGGGTCTCGGGCGCCTCGTGCCGGTGATCGCCGACTACGTCGAGGCGCAACGCGAGTGAAGATCACGAGCATCCGCAGCCGCGTCGAGGATTTCGCGCTGACGCGACCCTATACCATCGCCTTCAGAAGCATCGGCGACGTGCAGATGGGCCTGGTGGAGATCGGCACCGACGTCGGGCTGACCGGGATCGGCTGCGCGTCGCCCGAGGCCATGGTCACCGGCGAGACCCGCGAAGCGTGCAATGCCGCCATCGAGGAGAGTGCCCTCGCCTGGCTCGAGGGGCGCGATCCGCGCACGCTGCCGGCGCTTTGCCGCGAGCTCGAGCGCCGCATGCCGAAAACGCCGGCCGCGCGCGCCGCCGTCGACATGGCACTGCACGATCTGCTGGCGCAGCAGCTCGGCATCCCTCTGGTGGAGATGCTCGGCCGCGCGCACCAGAGCCTGCCGACCTCTATCACCATCGGTATCAAGCCGGTGGACGAGACGGTCGCCGAGGCCGAGGAGTACGTGGGGCGCGGATTCAAGATCCTGAAGGTCAAGCTAGGTCACTCTCTCGACGAGGATCTGGAGCGGCTCGCGCGTCTTCGCGGGCGCGTCGGCGCCGGCGTCGGCATCCGCGTGGATCCGAATCAGGGTTACACCGCTGCCGACGTCACTACGTTCGTCGAGCGCACGCGCGACCTCGACATCGAGTTTCTCGAGCAGCCCATGGCCGCCGATGACATCGCTGCCATGCGGGCCCTGCCGGAGGCCGTGCGCGCGCGACTCGCGGCGGACGAGACGCTCCTCGACGCGCGCGACGCGCTCAAGCTCATCGAGCC
>JAABYT010000015.1:6695-7625 GCA_011775625.1 Gammaproteobacteria bacterium
TTGATGTGGGGCTGCATGGACGAGAGCATCGTGAGCATCAGCGCGGCGCTTCACGTTGCGCTGGCCTCGCCGGCAACCCGCTACCTGGATCTGGACGGCAGTCTCGATCTCGCGCGCGACGTCGTCGAAGGCGGCTTCGTTCTCGAGGACGGTTACATGCGAACGACGGACGCGCCCGGGCTTGGCGTGCGCCGGCTTTGACGACTAGATATGCCCGTCCTCGCGCAGCCGGCCGAGGCCTTCGCGCAGAATCCCGGCCAGAAAAGCGGCCCAGTCCTCCTGACCCGCTGCGGTCTCGATGAGATCCTGGCGGATCTCGAGCTCCACGTGCGGTAGCTCCCTATGATGGCCGTGCACGGGCACCGCGTAGTCCTTGTCGCTGGTCATGAAATAAGGCTCGTTGTCGCCGACGCAGAGATGGCCTTCACCGTGCAGCAGCTCGAGCAGAATTTTCGCAAAACGCGGATCGTGCTCGTAGAGCACGCCCACGTGCCACGGCCGCGACACGCCGTGGAAGACGGGCGTGCAGCTGTGAACGGCGACCATAACGGTGGGTCGCCCGGCCGCCTCGCGCTCGTCGAGCGCCGCGGCGATGGTGTCGTGATAGGGAAGGAAGATCTCCTCGGTGCGCGCTTTCTTCTCGCGCTCGTCGATGTGCAGATTTCCGGGTATCTCGGTAGACTCGCTCAGGGTGGTGATGAAGTCATGGGCGGTGGGCCAGCGATTGCAGTCGACCACCAGCCTCGAATAGGTCGACATCACCAGATGCGCGTCGAGCAGCCGTGAAAGCCCGCGCGCGACGCCTGCGGCGCCGATGTCGTAGGTGATGTGCCGGTCGAGATGATGGGGGTCCAGACCGAGGGTGCCGAGCTTGAGCGGGAACGCCTTTCCCGCGTGCTCGCAGGTGAGGAAGAAAGGCGAAGTCGCGCC
>JAABYT010000009.1:0-524 GCA_011775625.1 Gammaproteobacteria bacterium
AATGCTCTGGCCATCGGATGTCCTCGAAGGCTGCGGTGCGCAGCCAGGCGCCTATTGTATATCAACGTTTCCCGTTATTCGCCCCGAGCGATAAGCCATCTGTAAGGCGCATGTAAGCCCACCGCGGCGGCGCCTGCGCTATAAATGCACCTGAATCATTTTTTCGCGGGGCGAGAGCATGCGTCGCTGGGGAATAATCGTTTCCGGCTTCTATGCAATCGCGATCTTCGGATTGCTGATGCCGGCCTACCGGGTAATCGCCAGGTTGCCGCTCGCGCGCGGAGAAGGTTTCGAGTGGTGGAGCATTTACGGGGCGGAGTTCGTCGACTCGGGTTTATTCGGTTTTCTCATGGGCTGGGGATTGCTCATCGTCGGCGGCCAGGCCCTTCTGTTGTTCTTGTCCGTCGATACTTCCTGGCGAAGACTGAAGCCTCGGCTGCACATTGCGATTAGCGCCGCGCTGACCGGCTTCTTGTTCACGCTCTTGGCCGTCGCCGGGATCTTTTCGCTCGCGATGGCTTTCG
>JAABYT010000009.1:537-10123 GCA_011775625.1 Gammaproteobacteria bacterium
CTGATCCTATGGGCCGCGACCTGGGCGGCGTGGGGGATCGTGTTCTATCGTTTTTGCCGCGGCGGCTCGATGACGCTCGAGCGGGCCCTATCCTGGTTGCTGAAAGGCAGCGTTCTGGAGCTGCTGATAGCGGTGCCCGCGCACATCATCGTGCGAAGCCGAGGCGATTGCAGCGCGCCGATTCTCACCAGCTGGGGAATCGTGACGGGAATCGCCATCATGCTGATGTGCTTCGGGCCGGGCGTGCTCGCGCTCTACAAGAGAAGACTCGACACGTACGGGGCAAGACGGAGCGTTGCGCAGGCGTCCGTAGAGGCGCTGAAATAAAGGCGCGCAGCTTTTATACTACGCGCGTTTCCGGCCGCGAGGAGCGCCAGCCGAGTCCATGCCGTCGATCAGGGCGATGTTTGCCTTACTGACTGTTTGCGCCGTGCTTACCGGCGGCTGCGCATCGGCACCGCCGAAGCAGCAGGACAATATCTGCGCCATATTCGACCAGTACCCCGAGTGGTACGATGCGGCCAGGGAGTCCGAGGACCGCTGGGGCACGCCGCCCCACATTCTCATGGCCTTCGTCAAGCAGGAGTCCGCCTTCCGCCACGACGCCAAGCCGCCGCGGCAGTGGTTTCTGTTCATCCCACTCGGGCGCAAGTCGTCGGCCGAGGGCTATGCTCAGGCCAAGGACGAGGCCTGGGAAGAGTACGAGGCCGAGGTCGGCGGCTTCTTCAAGAGCCGCTCGGACATGGAGGACGCCTTGGATTTCATCGGCTGGTACAACTACAAGACCAACAAGCACCTGGGCATCTCCAAATGGGATCCGAAGCGCATGTATCTCGCCTATCATGAGGGACGCGGCGGCTATTCGCGCGGAAGCTACAAGCGCAAGCCGGAGGTGGTGCGCACCGCCAACCGCGTCGACCGACAGGCGCGGGAGTACGGCGCCCAGCTGCGCGAGTGCGAGGAGCGTTTCAAGTGCCGGCACTGGTATCAGGTTTGGCCGTTCTGCAGCTGACGCGCGCAGCGTAACGGGTATTCGTCTTTGAGCAGCGTTTCCATTCGACTCGCCGTCGACATCGGCGGCACCTTCACCGACGTGGCGCTCGTCATCGGTGACAGGAACGTCACCAGCAAGGTGTTGACCACCGCGACGGCGCCTGAAGAGGGCGTCATGACCGGCATCGCCGAGGTCATCGCGTCGGCCGGTATGAGCGCCGCGGATGTCGGGGTGGTGATTCACGGCACCACGCTCGCCACCAACGCCATCATCGAGCGCAAGGGTGCGCGCACCGCGCTGGTCGTCACCGAGGGCTTCCGCGACTCCGTGGAGATGGCCTACGAGAACCGCTTCGAGCAGTACGACATCGAGGTCCAGAAGCCGGCGCCGCTGGTGCCGCGATACCTGCGTCTGCCCGTCAAGGAGCGCATCAACGCCGTCGGCGAGGTGCTGATCCCGCTGGACCTCGACTCGGTGGATGCGATGCTTGCCAAGCTCGAGGCGCACGCGGTGGAAAGCGTCGCCATCGGTCTTCTGCACTGCTACGCCAACAGCCGCCACGAGGAGCAGGTCGCTGAGCGCATTGCCAAGGCACTGCCCGACGTTTCCATCACGCTATCCTCGCAGGCGTGCCCCGAGATCCGCGAGTACGAGCGTCTCTCCACCGCCTGCGCCAATGCCTACGTGCAGCCGATCATGGCGCGCTACGTGCGCAATCTGGACGCGCGCCTGAAGGACGCCGGCTTCTCCTGCCCGCTGCTGCTGATGACCTCGGGCGGCGGGCTGACCACCGTGGAGACCGCCGCCCGCCATCCCATCCGCCTGGTGGAGTCGGGACCCGCGGGCGGCGCCATCCTTGCGAGCCGCATCGCCTCGGCGCAGCGCCTCGAGCACGTGCTGTCTTTCGACATGGGCGGCACCACCGCGAAGATTTGCCTCATCGACGAGGGCAAGCCGCAGTCCTCGCGCACCTTCGAGGTGGACCGGGTGTACCGGTTCACCAAGGGCAGCGGACTGCCGCTGCGCATCCCGGTCATCGAGATGGTGGAGATCGGCGCCGGCGGCGGCTCCATCGCCCGCGTCGACGGTCTCAAGCGCGTCAACGTCGGGCCGGAGAGCGCCGGCTCGGAGCCGGGCCCCGCCTGCTATGCGCGCGGCGGCAGCCACGCGACGGTGACCGATGCGGACGTGCTGCTCGGACGCATCGACCCGGAGGGCTTCGCCGGCGGCAGCATGCGTCTCGACGGCGCGCGCGCGCGCGCAGCGGTCGGAGCCGACGTGGGCGAGGCGCTGAATCTGGACGCGCCGCTTGCGGCTCTCGCCATCAGCGAGGTGGTGGACGAGAACATGGCCAACGCCGCGCGGGTGCACGCCATCGAGCGCGGCAAGGATCTCGGCGGCCGGGCGCTGATCGCCTTCGGCGGCGCGGCGCCGGTGCACGCCGCGCGCCTCGCCGAGAAGCTCGGCATCGCCAGGGTCATCATTCCCACCGATGCCGGCGTCGGCTCGGCGGTGGGTTTCCTCAATGCGCCGGTCTCCTACGAGGTGGTCCGCAGCCGCTACATGCGCCTGAGCGCGCTCGACACCGACGTCATCAGCGCCATGTTCGACGGCATGCGGGCGGAGGCCGAAGGCATCGTGCGTCTCGGGGCGCCCGCCGGCGATCTCGTCGAGGAGCGCATTGCCTACATGCGCTACGTGGGCCAGGGCCACGAGGTGAGCGTGCCGCTGCCGCTTCGCCAGCTGCAGCGCGGCGACGCGGAGACGCTCCAGCAGGCCTTCGACGCGACCTATACCCGACACTACGGGCGCATCATTCCCGACATGGACGTGGAGGTGCTCACCTGGGCGCTCACCCTGACGGCGCCGGTGGCGGCGCCCGAGCCGGTGGTCGAGCCTGGCGATGCCGGCGCGGCGCGCGCGAACGGGCGGCGCCGCCTTTTCAATACCCAGCGGGCGGATTTCGAGGATGTGCCCGTGTATGCGCGCGATGCGCTCACGCCGGGAATGCGCCTCCAGGGGCCGGCCGTGGTGTACGAATCCCAAACCTCGACCGTTGTCGCGCGCGGTTTCGACGCGCGCATCGACGGGCAGGGGTATATCATCCTCGAGCGAAACGATCAGAGTGCCTAGACCATGAAAGCCAACTCACCGCTTGCGCAGATCCACAACCAGCTGATGTGGAACCGGCTGATCGCCGTGGTGGAGGAGCAGGCCCAGACTCTCATCCGCACGGCCTTCTCCAACACCGTGCGCGAGGCGGGCGATCTTTCCGCGGGTGTGTTCGACCTCGACGGTCGCATGCTCGCCCAGGCGGTCACGGGAACGCCCGGTCACGTGAACGCCATGGCCGCGTCCGTCGGCTTTTTCCTCGAGAAGTTTCCGATTTCCCGCATGGAGGAGGGCGACGTCTATATCACCAACGATCCGTGGATGGGCACCGGCCACCTGCACGACTTCACGGTGGTCACGCCGACATTCAAAAACGGCCGCATCGTGGCGCTGTTCGCGTCCACCAGTCACGTGGTCGACGTCGGGGGGCTCGGCTTCGGGCCCGATGCGCGCCAGGTGTACGAGGAGGGCGTCTACATTCCCATCATGCCGCTCGCCAAGCGCGGTGAGATGAACGAGTCGTTGCTGGAGATCGTGCGCGCCAACGTGCGCGAGCCGGTGCAGGTGGAAGGCGACTTCTACTCCCTGGCCGCGTGCAACGAGACCGGCTGTCAGCGCCTCGTCGAGATGATGGGTGAGTTCGATCTCGAAGACGTGGGTGCGCTCGGCGACTTCGTCATCACCAGCTCGCGGGATTCGATGCTCGAGGAGATCCGCAAGCTTCCGGCCGGCACCTACCGCAATCAAATGCGCATCGACGGCTACGAGGAGCCGGTGGATCTGATCGCTGCCATGACCATTTCAGACACCGGCATCGACATCGACTTCACCGGCACGTCGCCCATCTCCATCTACGGCATCAACGTGCCGGTGACTTACACCCAGGCCTATGCCTCGTTCGGGGTGCGCTGCGTGGTCGGCGGCTCGATCCCCAACAACGCCGGGTCGCTCGCGCCGGTGCGGGTCAGCGCGCCGCCGGGCTCGATCCTGAACGCGCCGCATCCGTGCGCGGTGGCGGCGCGTCACGCCATCGGCCAGATGCTGCCGGACGTGGTGCTCGGCTGTCTCGCGCAGGCGGTCGACGGGCGCGTGCCCGCCGAGGGCACCTCGTGCCTGTGGAACCCGGTGCTTTATGCCGGCCACGGCATCTCGGGAAAGTTCAAAAACGCGACGCCCTTCACCGTGACGCTGTTCCACAACGGCGGCACCGGCGGGCGCCCGGAGAGCGACGGGCTCTCGGCGACGGCCTTTCCGTCGGGCGTGCGCAACACGCCGGTGGAGATCAACGAGGCCATCTCGCCCATCGTCGTGTGGCGCAAGGAGTACCGCACCGACTCCGGCGGCGCCGGAGAGCATCGCGGCGGCACCGGTCAGGTGATGGAGATCGAGAACGGCGAAGGCGCCTCCTTTGCCATGTCGTCGATGTTCGACCGCGTGACCTACCCGGCCCGCGGGCGCAGCGGCGGCGGCAACGGCCTGAACGGCCGCGTGCGGCTCGCTTCGGGCGCCGAGCTGCGTGCCAAGGGAAGGCAGATCGTCCCCGAGGGCGATCGCCTGATCATGGAGATGCCCGGCGGGGGCGGCTTCGGCAATCCATTCGCGCGCGACCCGGAGCGCGTGCGCGACGACGTGCGCAACGAGCTCGTCAGCCGCGAGGCGGCGGAGCGCGATTACGGCGTGGTGCTGACCGATGACGGCGCCGTCGACCACGACGCGACGCGCGAGCGGCGCACGCGGGCGAGCTGATCCGGCTCCGATCGAGCGGGCGGTCTCGCCTGCTTGCTACGGCTTCGCATCGATGACGGCGTCGAGCGCGTCCAGATCCGCGATGGTGGGAATGTCGTCCGCGAGCGGCTGGTGGCGTCTTTGCAGGTAAACCGCCGCCATGCCGGCGTTCAGTGCCCCGTGATAGTCGGCGCAGAGGCTGTCGCCCACGTGCAGGGCCGTCTCGGGCGTCACGCCGAGCGCATCGAGCGCGGTGAGAAAAATGCGCGCATCGGGCTTGGCCGCGCCGCAGGCCGTCGAGTAGATCACGGCGTCGACCCGTGGCTCGATGTCGAGCCCGCGCAGAATCGTCGCCAGGCGCGAGTCGAAGTTGGAGACCACGGCGATGCGCAGGCCGCGCGCGCGCGCCGCCTGCAAGGCCCGATGCACCTCCGGATAGACGCGCCAGGCGTTTGCGCTCGCGTAGTGAGAGAACAGCGCATCGAAGTAGCTTTCGAAATCGTGCACGCCGCCGGCNNCGCGCGGCGCCGTGCAGATTCGGAAATGCCATGGCCGGCATGCCCGGAAAGACCTCGCGAAAGCCGGCGTCGAGCGCCTTCGGCGGGAGATGCGCGCCGAACTCGGCGGCGATCCGCGCGTAGGTCTCACCCACGGGCTCGGCGACGCGGATGAGGGTGCCGGCTGCGTCGTAGGTGATGGCTTCGAATGCGGTTTCGCTTCCCATGGGTGCGGCGGCCCTCAGCGGCGCAGCTGCCGCACCAGCAGCATGGATGCCAGCAGGCAGGCGGTGGTGACGATGCCGAAGATGGGCCCGGTCAGATCCCAGTTGCCGGTCATCTTGAACGCCTGGGCCACCAGCACCGGGCCGAAGAGCACGCCCATGTTGCGGCCCGTCATGATGATACCGAAGGCGCGCGCGGTATCGTGTCCACGTCCGAGAATAACACCGGGCATGGCGAACAGGCAGGCGGGCACCACCCCGGCGCCGATTCCGTAGACGATAAGCGAGGCGAGACCGCCGATCCCTCCGCCGGTGTGGGGTAACAGCCACCACACGGCCGCCTGCGCGATCAGCGCGCCGATCATGAGCGCTCCCAGGGGCGCGCCCCGCTGCAGCAGCAGACCGGTCACTACGCACAGCGTCGCCACCAGGCTCACCGGCACCGCGTAGCCCCACTGAGCCCCGGTGACCGAGAAGGCGTGCAGCTCGACGAGGTACTGGGGCAGCCATGTCATGTAGGCAAAGTACTGCCCCGACCAGAGCATGAAGATGACGCCGGTGAGAATGAGCGCCCGGCGCTCGCGCGGCGTCATTTGGGCGTGGCCCCCGGCTGCGCGGGAGTCGGTCGCAGGGGGCGGCGCGAGCACCACGCGGCCGGAAACGCGGTTGACGATAGTCCAGACGAAGAACAGCGCCGTTACGGCCATGGCCGCGTACCACAGCAGTCGCCAGCTGCCGGCGGCGATGGCCACGGGCGCGAGAGAGGTCGCCGTGAGCTGGCCGACGGGGATCCAGGTGGCCATGAGTCCGGCGACCACGGGCAGCGCGCGTCGGCTCGCGTTGGCATTGGCGAGCGTCGCGCCGCCGATGGCGAGCACCGCGAAGGCGATGCCCTCGAGTCCGCGCGCGACGAGCACCAGCCAGCCCGATTGCGGCGCCACCAGGGTCAAGCCATTGCCGAGAATCATCACGGCCAGTGCCCACAGCACCAGGCCCGCCGNNACGGACATGAAGCCGCCGGCGAGCGTTCGATCGTAGTCGTAGTCCGCGAGCAGCACCGGCAGCACCACCGGAAGCTTGAACTGCTGGTAGGCTGCCAGGAAGGCGAGACCGAGACCGAACGCGATCCCTGCGATCTTGGTTCGCATACGGATGGAGAACCTGTCTGAAGCCGGCTTTCGGGCGATTCTTACACAGTGGCGACGCCGGCGGCGAGCCGTTTACTCGCGGCGGGGCAGAGACGACTAAAGGGGCTCGAAGCGCGCGCTGAAGTGTCTCAGGAAGGGCGGCTGCTCGACGATGCGATAGCCGCCGAGCGATTCTCTTCGACCGAAAACGTTGACGATTGCCTCGACCACGTAATCGATGTGGCTCTGGGTATAGACGCGCCGCGGGATGGCGAGGCGCACCAGCTCGTTGGCGGCCGCTCTCTCCTCGCCGGTCCCGGCATCCACGTGCCCGAACATGACGCTTCCGATCTCGACGGCGCGAATACCCGCCTCGCGGTAGAGCTCGACGGTGAGGGCAATGCCGGGAAATTCGAGCGCCGCGATCTGCGGGCAGAAGCTCGCGGCGTCGATGTAGACGGCGTGACCGCCGGGCGGCTGCACGATGGGGACGCCGGCCTCGGCGATGTGCCGGCCGAGATAGGCGGTCGAGATGATGCGGTAGTGCTGGTAGTCGTGCTCGAGGGCCTCGTAAAGACCGATGGCGACGGCTTCGAGATCGCGACCCGCGAGCCCGCCGTAGGTGGGGAATCCCTCGGTCAGGATCAGCAGGTTGCGGCCCTCGCTCGCGACCTGCGGATCGTTGCTGGCAAGAAATCCGCCGATGTTGGCCATGCCGTCTTTTTTCGCCGACATGGTGCAGCCGTCGGCATGGGAGAACATTTCCCGCGCGATGTCGATGAGATCGGTATCCGCGTAGCCCTGCTCGCGCTGCTTGATGAAGTAGGCGTTCTCGGCGAAGCGGCAGGCGTCGATGTAGAGCGGCAGGTCGTAGCGCCGGCACATCTTGGCGGTGGCGCGAATGTTGCCCATGGACACGGGCTGACCACCGCCGGAGTTGTTGGTGACGGTGAGCATGACGAGCGGCACGTTGTCCCTGCCGCGCTCCTCGATGAGGCGCTCGAGCGCTTGCAGGTCCATGTCGCCCTTGAAGGGGTGCGGGTCGGCCAGCGCCTTCGATTCAGGGCAGGGCAGATCCACCGGATCGGCGCCCACGTAGGCGATATTGGCGCGCGTCGTGTCGAAGTGGCTGTTGCTCGGCACCGTTTGTCCGGCTTTGCACACGGTGCTGAAAAGAATGCGCTCCGCGGCGCGGCCCTGGTGGGTGGGAATGACGTGGGAGAAACCGAAGATATCCTTGACCGCGTTCTCGAAGCGGTAGTAGCTGTCGCTGCCCGCGTAGGATTCGTCGCCGCGCATCACGCCCGCCCACTGCTCGGCGCTCATGGCGCCGGTGCCGCTGTCGGTCAGCAGATCGATGAGAACGTCGCGGGCAGGCAGCAGAAAAACGTTGTAGGACGCCTCCCGGATGAGCCGCTCGCGCTCCTGCGGGGAGGTCATGCGGATGGGCTCGATCGCCTTGATGCGAAAGGGCTCGATGATGGTGCGCATGGTGTGACCGGAGTCTTGGTTAATTAACCATCTTAGACCGTCGCTGGCTCCTTTCCGATCGGATGGGCCGATCGAATGGGTGACTTGGATGGGGCGACTCAGATGGCGGCGATGCGCCGGCGCTCGTCGTCGAGCCCGTTCCAGAAGGTGGCCACACCGTCGAGCATCTCGTTGCCCGTCTCGATGAACGCGTCCTCGTCCACGTCGCGATCGAAGTAGAGCTCCTCCAGCTCCTCCTGGGTGTGGGCCGCGTGCTGGCCCTCGATGCGCGCGTGCCAGGTGAAGAACGCCAGGGGCAGCGGGGCCCCGATGGTCTCGTTGTACTTCACGAAGCCCGTCACCAGCTGGTCCCAGAATCCCGCCGCGGCCCAGTTCTCCACCGCGTAGCTCGCGGCCTGGGAGGTCATGTAGTCCTCGCTGCCGTAGAGCCGGATCAGCTCGTCGCAGAAGAACAGGGTGGATTCGGTGCCGTGCATGCGACGGCCGATATCCTGAAATTGCAGACCGAGCTTCTCGGCGATGCGCAGCAGCCATTCGAAGTGCGCTGCGCGAAATCGGAACACGCCGCCGTCGACGCTGCCCTCGGTGGAGACGAGCTCCGGGTCGCCTTCCCGATCCGGATCGTCGCTCTGCGCTTTTTGCCTGGCCGGGGCGTTGAAGACGACGCCGATCTCGTTGGCAAGGATCTCTTTCGACGCACGCATGCCTTCCAAAGTGTCGGCGTTGAGCGTCTTCTGAAGCTGGGCCACCAGAAACTGATTCGAGAACACGGAGAACTGCACGATAAAAGCCACCAGCTGCTCGTGGCTCTGCCGGCCGTGCTCGAACCACGCCGTGTAGGCGTTGTCGGTGATGATGGGATGCTTGAGCAGCTCGGCATCGATGCGTGCCTGAAACTCGAGAAAGCGTCTGGCTTTCTCCACGGTGTAGCCTTCCCGGCCCTCGGCGATGGCGCGCAGACTCGGGTTGGTGAGCCCGTCGAGGGCGTTATCGCGGGCGAAGCTGTCCAGCTCTGGGTGGGTTGCAAGGCTCATGATTGGATTCCTCGCGATTGATCTCCATTAGCGTCATACAACCTCCGTTCCTTTAGTCCCTGGATGACGGTTTTTGTTCCTCGATGCGACCTGGGTCACGTCGGGCCCGTGTTCATGCTCGGGCCACCACCTGGTCGATGGCGCCGAAGACGGATTTTCCCTCGGGGTCGAGCATCTCGATGCGCACCCGATCGCCGAACTTCAGAAACGGCGTTCGCATCTCGCCGCTCTCGAGTAGCTCCAGCACGCGCCTCTCGATGAGACAGGCGCAGCCGCGGGAAGCGTCGCGATTGGACACCGTGCCGGCGCCGATGATGGTGCCGGCGCCGAGTCGGCGGGTCTTGGCGGCGTGGGCGACGAGGCGGTCGAAGCCGAAGTGGAG
>JAABYT010000009.1:10132-11265 GCA_011775625.1 Gammaproteobacteria bacterium
ACGCGGTAATGGCGCCAGGCGTCGCCCAGCTCGTTCGGCGTGAGCGCCACCGGAGAGAAAGCGCTTGCCGGCTTGCCGTGCACGAAGCCGAAGCCCTTGGCGAGCTCGTCCGGGATTAAATTTCGCAGCGACACGTCGTTAACGAGCACCAGCAGCTTGATGTGCTCGCCGGCCGCCGGTGCTGCGACGCCCATGGGAACGTCGTCGGTGATAACCGCGATCTCGGCTTCGAAATCCACGCCCCAGGATTCGTCGGCGACGGCGATGGGGTCGTGGGGACCGAGGGTACTGTCGGATGCGCCCTGGTACATGAGCGGCTCGCAGCGCATGTGCGGCGGAAGCTCGGCGCCGCGCGCGCGGCGCGCGCGCTCCAGGTGGCTCAGGTACGCGCTTGCATCGAGCCACTGAAAGGCACGCGGCAGGGGCGCCGCCAGATCGGCGGGATCGAGACTGCTTCCCATGGAAGCGTCGCCGTTGAGCTTCTCGTACATCGCCTCGAGCCGGTGTGATACCTGCGGCCAGTCGTCCAGCGCCGCCTGCAGCGTGGAAGCATGCTCAGGCACGGCGACGGCACGCTCGAGCGCCCTGTCCACCACCACCAGCGTGCCGTCGCGGGCGCCGGACCTCAGTGTGGCGAGCTTCACCCGCCGTCGGACTTCCAGCTGTCGACGTAGCCCTCCCACTCGGTGAAGGCGAGCGGTGCGGCCACTTCGAGCGCATCGCGGGTGTCGATCATCACCGCGACCTCGTCGGTTTCACTGCGCGCCGCCTTCTCGCCGATGGCGAGCGCCTTGGGATGCGGCCCGTGCGTGATACCGGCCGGGTGNNTGGATGTTGTCGCGTGAGAAGAACTCACCGCGGTGGTAGAAGATGACCTCGTCGTAGTCGTCGTTGTTGTGAAAAAACGGCACCTTGAGCGCGCCCGGATCGGATTCGATGGGGCGCGGCACGAATGTGCAGACGACGAAACGGTTCGCGACGAAGGTCGTGTGCACCGACGGAGGTATGTGGTAGCGGTGACTCATGATCGGCCGGATGTCGCGCCAGTTGAGGCGCACCGGTGCGAGCGTGCCGTGCCAGCCGACCGCATCGAGCGGATTGAACGGGTAAGTGACGGTGCTGAGCTCGCCGCG
>JAABYT010000009.1:11340-17673 GCA_011775625.1 Gammaproteobacteria bacterium
TCACCGACGATGCCCTTCTCGGGCAGACGAAAGCTGCCGTTGCTGGCTTCGATCGACAGTAACGATGTCGTCTCGCTCACCTTTAGACGCCACATGGTTCCGCGCGGCAGCAGCAGGTAGTCGCCGTCGCGATAGGCGATGTGACCGTAATCGCAGAAAAGATCGCCGCTACCCTGATGCACGAACAGCAAATCGTCACCGTCCGCGTTTCGCACGAGGTGATCCATGCTTTTCGCGCAGTGCCAGAACCGCAGGCGTGTGTTCCCGTTACCCACCAGCGCGACCGCATTCCACGGCGATGTGCCTTCGGCATCGAGCTTGTTGGTATCGAACGCCCGCGGCCGGCATGGTCCCGAGACGTTGCTCCAGCCCGTGGGCGGGTGGCGGTGATACATGTGAGTCGCGGGGCCGAAGAATCCCTCCTTGCCCATTTCACGCTCGTAGGTGTTCGGGGGAAGATCCGCGTGCGCCTGGCGCGAGATCTGTCCTTCGGATCGGGGAAAGGCGATCCAGCGCGAGCCCGCCATCTCAGAGTACCCCGCGCGCTATCTGATCGCGCTCGATCGCCTCGAACAGCGCCTGGAAGTTGCCCTCGCCGAAGCCCTCGTTGCCCTTGCGCTGGATGATCTCGAAGAAGATCGGACCGATCACCGTCTTGGTGAAGATCTGCAGCAGAAGCCCTTTGCCGTCCTGCGGAGCGCCGTCAATGAGGATCTTGTTCTTCTGCAGCCTGTCCAGATCCTCGCCGTGTCCCGGAACGCGCGCTTCGACCGCCTCATAGTAAGTGTCGGGCACTTCCATGAAGCTGATGCCGTTACTGGACAGCGTCTCCACGGTCGCATAGATGTCGTCGCTGGCGAGCGCGATGTGCTGGATGCCCTCGCCCCGATAGGCCTCGAGATACTCCTGGATCTGGGATTTGTCGTCGGAGGGCTCGTTGATGGGGATGCGGATCTTGCCGCAGGGACTGGTCATGGCACGCGATTTGAGCCCCGTGCGTTGACCTTGGATGTCGAAGAAGCGAATTTCCCGGAAATTGAACAGGCGCTCGTAGAAGCCGGCCCACTCGTCCATGCGGCCTTCGTGCACGTTGTGGGTCAGATGATCGATGCACGCGAGCCCGGCACCCGCCGGGCGTTCGGGCACGCCATCTTCGCTCACGAAGTCGACGTCGTAGATCGAGCGATCGCCGTAGCGATCGATGAGGTAGAGCAGGCTCCCGCCGATGCCGCGCAGCGCCGGGATGTTGAGCTCCATCGGGCCGACAGTGCCCTGATAGCCTTTGGCGCCGAGCTTGAGCGCCTCATTGTAAGCATGTCCCGCATCCGCGACGCGGATGGCGAAGGCGCAGGCCGAGGGCCCGTGCACCTTTGCGAAAGCCTGCGCGAAGCTTTCCGGCTCGTGGTTGACGATGAAATTCACGTCGCCCTGACGGTACAGGACAACGCGTTTGGAACGATGGCGGGCGACGGCGACGAAGCCCATCTTCGTGAACAGATCGTCGAGCAGCTCGGACTCGGGGGCGGTGTATTCGACGAACTCGAAGCCGTCAGTGCCCATTGGGTTTTCGGCGCTGATGGGCATGGGAGGTATCCCGGCTTTGTGCGTGTAGGTTAACTATAGCCAATGGGTGAATGGCGCGGTGGCCGCGTCAGGCTCATTCTGCCGCTTTGCCGGGGGCGGGCCGGGTGAGCGCTCGAGCGCCTTGACGCGCCCGCCTTCGCGCACCACTCTTTGAGTCGATGCGCGCGGCGGCACCCATAGACGTCTTCCCGTTACCGGCGGTACGCGCCGGGATCCTGTGCATGGCGAGCGTCCTCGCCGGCTGCGCGGGCGTATCCGATTGGTCTCTGGTTACCCGCGGTGCCGTCGAGACGCCGGCTCCGAGCGACCGTTTCCCGCTGCCGGCGGACGGCTCCGACGTGGTCGGAGAGATTCAGGTGACCTTCGCGCGCCGGGAGGACACGCTGCACGATATCGCGCGGCGCTACGACCTCGGCTACGAGGAGATCGTGGCGGCCAACCCCGGCATCGATCCCTGGCTGCCGGGGGAGGGCACCCGCATCGTGCTGCCGACCCAGTTCGTTCTGCCGAGCGGCGCCCGCGAGGGACTGGTCCTGAACCTGGCCGCCATGCGCCTGTACTACTTTCCCAAGGCCGCCGCGGGCGAGACGCCGGTGGTGATCACCCACCCCATCGGCATCGGCCGCGAGGGCTGGGAGACGCCCGAGGGCGAGTCGCGCATCACCCGCAAAGTCGTACGGCCGACCTGGACGGTACCGGCATCCGTATTAAAAGAGTACGCGGACAAGGGCGAGCCACTCGATCCCATCGTGCCGCCCGGTCCCGACAATCCCCTCGGCAGCCACGCCCTGCGGCTCAGCCTGCCCAGCTACCTGATCCACGGCACCAACAAGGCCTACGGTGTCGGCATGCAGGTCAGCCACGGCTGCGTGCGCCTGTATCCCGAGGACATCGCGCGCCTGTTCGACGAGGTGCCGGTGGGCACGCGCGTCAGGATCGTCAACGAGCCCTATGTGGCGGGATTCCGCGGCGGGCAGCTGTATCTGGATGCCCACAGGCCGCTCTCGGAGGATGACCTGCCGGGGGGCAAGCGCCTGGTGGCCCTGGAGCGGGTGCTGGCTGCCAAGGCGGCGGGCGCTCCGATCGCCGTCGACTGGGGTCGCGCGCGGCAGCTGGCCGAGGGCGCGCACGGCATACCCGTGCCGGTTTCGGTGGGCAGCGCCGATCTCGCCGGTATCCTGGCCGCGGCGCCACGGGTGCCGAGCGAGCCGTACTGGGCCGTCGCCGATTACGCGGACCTCTAGGGGGCCGATCCGGAACGCGCCGGCGTACGCCGGTGGGCGCTTCGTCGCGGGCGACGAAAGCCGATATCTTCTGATGTCTCTCGCGCTCAGTAGGCGCGCATTTGCCCCACCACGACGCCCTGAATGCGCACCCGCTCCGGTGCGTAGCTGAGCGGCGCCAGCGCCGGGTTGGCGGCGTGCAGAATGCAGGCGCCCGGCGTCTGCTCGATGCGCTTGAGCGTGGCTTCCTCGCCGTCGATGAGCGCCACCACGATCTCACCGTCGCGGGCGTGATCGCGCTGCTCGACGACGACCCAGTCACCGTCGAGGATACCGGCATCGATCATGGAATCGCCGCAGACCTGCAGCACGTAACAGCGGCCGCGGCCGCGCAGCCGCCCGGGCACTTGCAGATCCTCGGGATTCTCCAGCGCCTCGATGGGCCGGCCGGCGGCGATGCGGCCGAGCAGCGGCAGGGTGCCGATGCGATCCGGGTCGTCGGCGCGCAGGCGCACGCCACGCTGCTTGCCCGACATGGGCTCGATGTATCCCGCCTCCACCAGCGCCTGGATGTGCTTGTGCAGCGATCCCCGGGAACGCAGCCCCAGTGCCCGGCACAGCTCGTCGAGCGTCGGTGGGTGGGTGTCGCCGTCGCGCCGGGCGCGCAGGTGCTCGAGGATAGCCTGCTGGCGGCGTGTCAGCGGCTCGCTCATGGGCTTGCTTGTCTGTTCTCTGTTGGTTCTCTAGACTCAGCATAGATAACGGGCGGGGAGACTGCAAATGCAAACGGCACTGGAGCCGGCGCACGACGCGCGTGAGACGTTTTCTGAGCGCACGCCGCGACCGGGCATGGACGCGGTGATCGCGCACCTGGAGCGACGCTTCCCCGGGCGCATCACGGGCCGACGCCTCATCGAAGCGCAGCCGGCCCGCCACGCCGACATGCCGGCGGACGTCGATACGCGCATCGCGCAGGCCCTCGAGGGACGCGGCATCGCGCGTCTTTACAGCCATCAGCGCGAGGCGTGGGACAACCTTCGCGCCGGCAAGCACACGGTGGTGGTGACGCCCACCGCTTCGGGGAAGACGCTCTGTTACAACCTCCCGGTTCTGCAGTCGGTGCTCGAGGCGAACGCCAAGGCGCTCTATCTGTTTCCGACCAAGGCGCTCTCGCAGGATCAGGTGGCGGAGCTCATGGAGCTCAACCGTGGCGGCGATCTCGGCGTGCGCGCGTACACGTTCGATGGCGACACCCCGGGGGACGCGCGCAAGGCGGTGCGCACCCGCGGCGACATCGTCGTCAGCAATCCCGACATGCTGCACCAGGGGATCCTGCCTCACCATACGAAGTGGGCACAGTTCTTCGAATGCCTGCGCTACGTGGTCATCGACGAGATGCACACCTATCGCGGGGTGTTCGGATCGCACATGGCCAACGTGCTGCGCCGGCTGCGGCGTATTACCCGTTTCTACGGTGTCGACCCGGTCTTCGCGCTCTGCTCGGCGACCATTGCGAACCCCGGTGAGCTGGCGGCGTGCCTCATAGAAGACGAGGTCCGTGTCATCGAAGAGAGCGGTGCGCCGCGGGGCGAGAAGACCGTGATGCTGTGGAACCCACCGGTGGTCAATCCCGATCTCGGTATCCGGGCATCCGCGCGCTCGCAGACCACACGCATCGCGCGCATTGCGATGAAGTCAGCATTGAAGTGCATTCTGTTCGCGCAGACCCGCACCATGGTCGAGGTGCTGACGAAATACATGAAAGACACCTTCGACAGCGATCCGCGAAAACCGCCGCGGGTGAAGGCCTACCGGGGTGGCTATCTGCCGACGCAGCGTCGCGACACGGAGAAGAAGCTGCGCGCCGGCAACATCGACTGCGTTGTCGCGACCTCCGCCCTCGAGCTCGGTGTCGACATCGGTGCGCTCGATGTGTGCGTGCTGAATGGCTACCCCGGCACCATCGCCGGCACCTGGCAGCGAATCGGCAGAGCCGGCCGGCGCAATCGGCCTTCGCTCGGTGTGCTGGTGGCGACCAGCCAGCCTCTCGACCAGTTCATGGTGCGGCATCCGGAATTCTTCTTCGATGCTTCCCCGGAGCATGCGCGCATCGACCCGGATCAGTTGCTGATACTTCTCGATCACGTGCGCTGCGCCGCGTTCGAGCTGCCTTTCAACGATGGCGAGCGATTCGGACGCGCCGGCATCGAAGCGCTGCTCGGCTATCTCGAAGACGAGCAGTTGCTGCACCACGAGGGCAGCCGTTGGCACTGGATGGCGGACAGCTACCCGGCGAACGCTGTGGGCCTGCGCACCGTCGCCGAGGGCAATTTCGTCGTCGTCGACATCACCGATGGCGCGAAGCAGGTCATCGCCGAGGTGGATTATTCCGGCGCACCCATGACGCTGTACGAAGGCGCTATCCACATGCTGCAGGCACGTCCCTGGCAGGTGGAGACGCTCGACTGGGAAGGGCGCAAGGCCTACGTGCGCGCGACCAACGCCGATTACTACACCGAGGCCATCGACTACACGCGCCTCAAGGTGCTCGACGCTTTCCATGAGACGCAAGCGCGCTCGGGCGCCGCTGCGCACGGCGAGGTGCATCTGGTGCGCCGCGTGGCCGGTTACAAGAAGATCCGTTACTACACCCACGAGAACGTCGGTTACGGTAACGTCAATCTGCCCGACCATGAAATGCACACCACCGCCGTGTGGTGGAATCTGCGATCCGAGGTCATCGACCGTCGCTTCGCTTCGCGCTGGCAGGCGCTGGACGGATTTCTCGGCGCGGCCCATGCCATGCACTTCGTGGCGGCGATGCTGAGCATGTCCGAGCCCGGCGATCTGGGTCGCGCCGTGGGTTCGAGCGACGCCACCTGGTTCACGAGCGTCGGTGCATCGGGGCGCGGCGAGATGCGCTCGGCAAGCGGCGAGGACGTGGCGCTCGATGGTGACGATGCGCGCTTTCAGCCGACGGTGTTCCTCTACGACAACTATCCTGGCGGCATTGGCCTGTCGGCGCCGCTCTACGACATGCGCACCCGGGTGATCGCCGGGGCGCGCAGCATGGTGAGCGCGTGCCCCTGTTCGCACGGTTGCCCGGCCTGTATCGGACCGATTCTCGGCTCGGACGAGCGTCGCGAGGAGACCGCGAAAGCGCTCGCGCTCGAGGTGTTGTCCCTGCTCGCCAAAGTCGCAGACGGCGCGGCGTGAGCGATCTGCGCTCGAGGCTCACCGCACTGCGCGGCCAGGCGGGCGCATCGGAGCTCGAATCCCTTCGCCATCGCATCGAGCGTGTCGGCGCGGGGCGCCGCCGCCGGGCACCGCGCCGGATGCGCCCGAGCGACGCGACGCTGGCTTCGCGTCTCGGCGGCGTGGTCGTGCGTGAGGGTGTCGTTCTCGTGCGCGAGCGGTTACCCGTCGATAGCGCGCACGGCGCCTTCGCCCTGAGCGAGGAGGGCTTCGCCGAGGCGCTGTCTTACTGCGATGCCGCCGCCGGCCGCGACGCGCGCGCCTGCGTGTT
>JAABYT010000009.1:17754-19022 GCA_011775625.1 Gammaproteobacteria bacterium
GAGGCAAGGGCCATCCTCGGCGGTGCCGAGACGCTCGTCACGTTCAACGGGCGCAGCTTCGACGCGCCGCTGCTGGCGGCGCGCTATCGCCTGTCGGGATTCGAGGATCCCTTCGCGCCGCTACGCCATGTGGATCTGCTGCACGTCACGCGTCGCATCTTCAGGTCGCGCTGGCCCGATTGCCGCCTGCAGACCGCGGAGCAGCGCCTGCTCGGGCATGCGCGTATCGGTGACCTGCCGGGATCCGAAGCGCCGCGCGCCTGGTTCGAATGGGTCCGTCACGGTCGCGACGATGAGCTGGCGGCGGTCTGTGCCCACAACCGCCAGGATCTGTTGTCTCTCGCGGTGCTGCCGGCCGCGCTGCATCGAAGCCATAACGACCCGGCGAGCGCCGGCGCCGACGTGCTCGCCTGCGCGCGCCACCAACGACAGGCTTTGAAAGGCGAGGCCGGCGATCGCTCGGCGTTCGAGTATCTGGCGCGCCATCGCCCGCTGCTCGAGACCCAGGGTCTGCTCGAGCTGGCCCGGCTCGCGCGCCGCCGCCGCCGGTGGGATCTGGCCGTCGAGCTCTGGGAGCAGCTGGCCGCGGCCGGTGTGAGCGTGGCCATCGAGCACCTGGCGAAGTACTACGAGCACGAAGAACGCGATCTCGAGCGCGCTCTGGAGGCGACCGCGCGCCTGCTGGCCGGTGCCCCCTGCGATCGGGATCATCGCCGGCGCGCTGCGAGACTCCGCGCGCGCCTCGCCCGCCCGCGACGTTGAGCCTTTTCAGATTCGCTATCATTTATAGACCTGCCGCGACGTCGGCGAGTCTTACGGTCGGTAAAGGCGTACACGATGGAAAATGAGACCCAATTCGAAGGCCCGGAGAAGGCATACAAGAACAAAGCGTTTATCGACAGCCGGGAGGGGCGTTCCGTGCGGATCCTGGCCGAGTACCTCGAGCCCGGCGCCCGTTTCGAGCGGCTGCACGTGCACGACACCATTGTATTTTTCGGCTCGGCGCGGCTGCTTCCGCAAGATGAGGCGCGCGCCGCGCTCGAGGCGGCCAAAGCCGAGGGCGGGGATGTCGATCATGCCGAGATGCAGCTGCACATGTCGCGCTACTACGAGAATGCGCGCGAGCTTGCCCATCGGCTGAGCGAGTGGTCGAAGAATCTCGACCGTAAGGAGCGCCGCTTTCTCGTCTGCACGGGCGGCGGCCCGGGCATCATGGAGGCGGCCAACCGCGGCGCCTCGGAGGCCGGCGCCCTCAACATCGGCCTCAC
>JAABYT010000009.1:19027-28095 GCA_011775625.1 Gammaproteobacteria bacterium
TTCGAGTTTCATTACTTCTTCATGCGCAAGTTCTGGTTCACCTACATGGCGAAGGCGGTGGTGGTGATGCCCGGCGGTTTCGGCACCCTCGACGAGTTCTTCGAGCTCATGACCCTCATCCAGACCTTGAAGATGAAGAAGCGTCCGCCTATCGTGCTGTTCGGCAGCGAGTTCTGGAGCAAGGTCATGGACCTGGAGGCCCTGGCGAATTTCGGAACCATCGACAGGCAGGATCTCGATCTGTTCCTGCGAACCGACTCCGTCGACGAGGCCTTCGAGCACATCACCACCGAGCTCACCGCCACCGCCATGACCGATACGGGCCCCTCCCTTTAACGATGAGCAGCGACGGCGCCGCCGCCATCGAGAAGCAGTACATCAGCGCCGGGCAGCTGCTCGACGACTCGTTTCGCCTCGGTCTTAAGATCCTGGAGAGCGGATTTCGACCGCACTTCATCGTCGGCATATGGCGCGGTGGCGCACCCGTCGGCATTACCGTGCAGGAGCTGCTCGATTTCTTCGGCATTCCTACCGATCACATCGCCATCAGAACGTCGCTGTACACGGGTATCGGCGAGCGCGACAAGCAAATTCGTGTCCACGGCCTTCAGTACGTCATCGACAACGTGGACGCCGACGAGGGCCTGCTGATCGTCGACGATGTCTACGATACGGGTCTCAGCATCGCGGCCGTAATCGAAAGCCTCGAGGCGCGGGCGCGCAGGAACACGCCGAGAGACATCCGGATCGCCACGGCCTACTTCAAGCCGGCAAGCAATCGAACCGATCGCGTGCCGGACTACTACATCCACGAAACGGACAAGTGGCTCGTCTTTCCCCACGAGCTGAACGGCATCAGCCCCGAGGAGCTCCTCGAGAACAAGCCCGGCATCGAGTCCATCGTCGACAAGCTGCGTTCATTGAGCCCGGAAACCGGGAGATGACGGCTGACGCCGGCGGCGGGTTCACCGCCCCCCGCCTCGAGCTCAGGCAGATCACCAAGAGCTACCCGGCCGTGATGGCCAACGATGGCGTCAGCCTTCGCGTCATGCCCGGCGAGATCCATGCGGTGCTGGGCGAGAACGGCGCCGGCAAGAGCACCTTGATGAAGATCATTTACGGTGTCGTGCGGGCCGACGCCGGAGAGATGCTCTGGAACGGCCGGCCGGTTTCCATCTCCAACCCGGCCGAAGCGCGGCGCTTGGGCATCGGCATGGTGTTTCAGCACTTCTCCCTTTTCGAGACCTTGACGGTAGCGGAGAACATCGCGCTCGCCGTCGACGGACCCTTCGACCTGGAGGCGCTCGCCGCGCGCATCGACGCCGTGTCCGAGCGCTACGGGCTGCCGCTCGATCCGGGGCGTCTGGTGCACTCGATGTCGGTGGGCGAGCGCCAGCGTGTCGAGATCGTGCGCTGTCTGCTGCAGGAGCCGGAATTGCTCATCATGGATGAGCCGACATCGGTGCTCACGCCCCAGGCGGTGCGCGGCCTGTTCGAGACGCTGCAACGCCTCGCGAGCGAGGGCTGCAGCGTGCTGTACATCAGTCACAAGCTCGAGGAGCTGCGCACGCTGTGTCACAAGGCCACCGTGATGCGCGACGGCCGCGTCACCGGCATGGCGGACCCGGCGCGCGAGTCCGCCGCCGAGCTCGCGCGATTGATGGTCGGGCGCGAGCTTCCCGT
The DNA here is from genome assembly GCA_011775625.1 of Gammaproteobacteria bacterium. GTDB lineage: Bacteria > Pseudomonadota > Gammaproteobacteria > HK1 > HK1 > JAABYT01. Next base: position 20,711 of record JAABYT010000009.1, read on the forward strand.
GTGCACGCACGCGCCGGCGCGCGAAGGCGGTGCGGTGCGGCTCGAGATCGACGGGCTCTCGCGTCGCTCAGACGATCCGTTCGGCACCGATCTCGAGGACATCCGCCTTCGGGTTCACGGCGGTGAAATCGTCGGTATTGCCGGAATTTCCGGCAACGGGCAGCAGGAGCTGCTGGCTTGCCTCAGCGGCGAGCAACCGCTTGCGCGTGCGCAGGCCGCGCGCATTCGAATCGACGGGCGCGAGGCGGGCCACCTGGATACGGCGGCGCGGCGCGGCCTGGGTCTTGCCGTGGTTCCCGAGGATCGTCTCGGGCGGGGCGTGGTCGCGGCGATGCCGCTCACCGACAACGCTCTGCTCACCGCTCACCGTAGAGGCATGGTGCGCTTCGGCATGGTGCTCTCTTCGAAGGTGGAGGCTTTCGCCGGGCGATGCGTGCGCGACTTCGACGTGCGCTGCAGCGGCGTCGATGCGGAGGCCCGGACGCTCTCGGGCGGCAATCTGCAGAAGTTCATCGTCGGCCGTGAGATCCTGCAGAAGCCTGCGGTGCTGATCGCGGCGCAGCCCACCTGGGGCGTCGACGTGGGCGCGAGCGCCGCCATCCGCCAGGCTCTGATCGATCTGCGCGACGAGGGCGTCGCCATTCTGGTTCTCTCGGAGGAGCTCGAGGAGCTGTTCGAAATCTCCGATCGCATCGCCGTCATCGCGCGGGGCCGTATGTCTGCCGCGAGAGCGGCGAGGGGTACCGACATGGAGGAGATCGGGCTTCTGATGAGCGGGCTGTCTTCCGACGCGCAGCTGGAGTGCGCGCATGATTAGGCTCGAGCCGCGTCCCCGAGCCTCGAAAGCGATGCGTTATCTGTCGCCGGTCATCGCGGCCGCCCTGACGGGCGTGTGCGGGGTCATCTTCTCCGCTTTGGCAGGGCTCGATCCGCTGGATACCTTTTACGCTTTTTTCATCGCCCCCATCGACGACCGCTATGGCCTCGGCGAGCTCGGCGTGAAGGCGGCACCGCTGATGCTCATCGCCACCGGACTCGCCATCGGCTTTCGCTCAAACGTATGGAACATCGGCGCCGAGGGGCAGCTCACTCTCGGCGCCGTGTCGGGCGGCGGGCTGGTGCTGCTTTTTTACGACTCCGGGAGCGCCTGGCTGCTGCCGGGCGCAGTCGTTGCGGGCGCGATCGGCGGAATGCTGTGGGCGGCGATCCCGGCGATCCTGCGCACCCGTTTCAACACCAACGAGATCCTCGTGAGCCTGATGTTGAACTACGTGGCGTTGCTGCTGCTGAGCTATCTCGTGCACGGCCCGTGGCGCGACCCCGAGGGATTCAATTTCCCGGAATCGCGGCTGTTCCCCGACTCGGCCATGCTGCCGGTGATCCTCGCGGACACGCGTCTGCATCTGGGTTTTCTCTTTGCTGTCGCAGCGGTGGCGATCGGATGGGTATTCGTGCGCAGGAGCTTCATCGGCTATCAGATGCGGGTCGCCGGGCTCGCGGGCGGCGCCGCCGAGTACGCCGGGTTCAATCGCGCGCGCATGATCTGGATTGGGCTGCTCGCCGGCGGTGCCGCGGCGGGAGTGGCCGGTATCTGTGAGGCAGCGGGGCCCATCGGCCAGCTTCTGCCTTCGATCTCACCGGGTTACGGCTATGCCGCCATCATCGTCGCCTTCGTTGGACGCTTGCATCCGATTGGCATCTTGCTCGCGAGCCTCCTCATGTCGCTGCTCTACCTCGGCGGTGAGGCGGCGCAGATGGAGCTCGGTCTGCCGTCGGCGGTGACCGGAATTTTTCAGGGCGTGTTGCTGTTCCTTCTGCTGGCAGTGGATTTGTTCGTGAACTACCGCGTGCGCTTCAAGACCACCGTTGTCGAAGAGGCTCTGTCCTAGTGGAGACGGCGACGGCAATCTTTCTCGCCACGCTGGCAGCCGGCACGCCGCTGGTCTTCGCGGCGCTCGGCGAGCTGGTGGCGGAGAAGTCCGGCGTTCTCAACCTGGGGGTCGAGGGCATGATGATCGCCGGCGCGGTGCTCGCCTTCCTCGTCGCCGCCGAGACCGGCGTGCTGTGGCTCGGGGTGCTGGCAGCGGTGCTCGCCGGTGCCGCCATGGCTGCGTTGTTCGCGGTTGTTACTCTGAGCTTCCAGGCCAATCAAGTTGCCGCCGGGCTCGCGCTCACCATTTTTGGAATCGGCGCGAGTGCCTATCTCGGTCTGGACTACACGGGCGTGGCGCTGAAGGGGATCGGACCCGTGGATATCCCGGTGCTCGGGGAATTGCCTGTCATCGGTCCGCTGCTGTTCGCTCTGGACCCGCTGGTCTACCTGTCCTTCGTGATGTTCGCGGCCGTGGTCTGGTTCCTTTACCGCACGAAGGCAGGTCTGGTGCTGCGCGGCATCGGCGAATCGCCCGCGTCCGCCCACGCGATCGGCTATCCGGTGATCGGTATCCGTTATCTGGCGGTGCTGTTCGGCGGCGCCATGGCGGGACTCGGCGGTGCCTACCTGGCACTCGCCTACACGCCGCTGTGGGTCGAGGCCATGACCGCCGGGCGCGGCTGGATTGCTCTCGCCCTGGTGGTGTTCGGCACCTGGCGTCCGGGGCGGGTGATGCTCGGCGCGTATCTGTTCGGCGGTATCACCATCGTTCAGTTTCACGTCCAGGCCATTGGCATCGATCTGCCGCCACAGGTGCTGTCCATGCTGCCCTACCTCGCGACCATCGTGGTGCTGGTGCTCATCTCGCGCCACGCCGGGATGATCCGAATCAATGCACCCGCCTCGCTGGGAATGTCGTATCATCCGGCTGCCTGAGCAACCGGAGCAGACAAGATGAAAAAACCAGGATTCCTGCTGTCCGCCGTCACGGGGGCGCTGCTCTCCATGGCCGGCATCGCCGCGACCGGGGCGGCCGAGCCGCTCAAGGTCGGTTTCGTTTACGTGAGCCCCATCAGCGATGCCGGGTGGACGTTTCAGCACGAGACGGGGCGCCGTCAGATGGCGGCGGCGCTCGGTGATCGGGTGGTGACGAAGTTCGTGGAGCAGGTGCCCGAGGGCGGCGAGGCCGAGCGCGTCATCCGTCAGTTCGCGGCCGACGGCTATGGGCTCGTGTTCACGACCTCTTTCGGCTACATGAACCCGACGATCAAGGTCGCCAAGCGTTTTCCGGACACGAAGTTCGAGCATGCCACCGGCTACAAGCGTGACAAGAATGTCGGCACCTACAATGTGCGGTTCTACGAGGGCCGTTATCTCGCGGGCATCGTCGCCGGCAGCATGTCGAAGTCCAACACTGCCGGCTACGTCGCGGCATTCCCGATTCCGGAGGTGCTCATGGGTATCAATGCGTTTACCCTGGGCATGCAGAGCGTCAATCCCAAGGCCACGACCAAGGTCATCTGGACCAACTCCTGGTACGACCCGGGACGCGAGCGGGAAGCCGCCGACGTGCTCGTCACCCAGGGCGCCGACGTACTCACGCACCATACGGATTCAACCGCCGTGGTGCAGAGGGCCGAGGACAGGGGTATTTACGCGGTCGGTTACCACTCGGACATGTCGAAGTACGGCCCGCGCGCGCACCTCACCGCGGTGACGCACCATTGGGGCGATTTCTACACGCGCCTCACCCAGGAGGTCATCGAAGGTAAATGGACGTCCCGGGATGTCTGGGGCGGGATCGCCGCCGGCATGGTCAGCCTGGCACCGATCAATCCCGCGGTTCCAAAGGAGATCGTCGCTCTTGTCAAAGACAAAGAAGAAGCGATCAGAAACGGCACGTTCCATCCGTTCCAGGGACCTGTGAGGGATCAGCAAGGCGGTATGCGAATCGCCGGCGGTACCACCATCAGTGACGAAGACCTGCTGAAAATGGAATGGTATGTAGAGGGCGTGCAGGGCAAGCTGCCGAGGTAGGGCGATGCCGGAGGGACGTCTCGAGGTCCTCATCAGCGAGGCGGACATCCGNNGCAGATCTCCGCTGACTACGCCGACGCCGGCGAGCTCGTTCTCGTCGGCGTTCTCAAGGGCGCGTTCATTTTTCTCGCGGATCTTTCCCGCCACCTGACAATCCCGCGCAGCATCGAGTTCATGGCGGTGTCGAGCTACGAGAACAGCGCGGAGGCGAGCAGCATGGTGAGGCTGGTGATGGACCTGCGCAAGAACATCGAGGGAAAGCACGTGCTGCTGGTCGAGGACATCGTCGACACGGGCCGCACCATGCAATTTCTCTCAGAGCTTCTGCGGGCGCGCAAGCCGCGCTCGGTGAAGACCTGCGCCTTGGTACGCAAGCCGGACCGTGCCGCAGTCGACGCAGAGGTCGATTACCTGGGATTCGAGATTCCGGACGTGTGGGTCGTGGGCTACGGTCTCGATTTTGGCGAGGGCGATCGCACGCTGCCGTACATCGCGGCCATGAAAGCCGATCCCTGACCGCGCAGCGATGCGCAACACGGGCTCTTCGGTAACCGTCGTCGGGGCAGGCGTGGTCGGCATCGCCTGCGCGGTGCATCTCCTGCGAGACGGGCATCGCGTCACCATCGTCGATCGCGCCGCGCCGGGTGAGGCCTGCTCGTACGGTAATGCGGGCGTGCTCGCGAGCTATGCGTGCCTGCCGGTATCCTATCCTGGACTCGCCTGGTCGGTGCCGGGCATGCTGTTTCGACGCGACGGCGCGCTGCGGATCCGCTGGCGATACTGGCCGACGCTCATACCATGGCTCGCGATGTTCCTTCGCGCCGGACGCATGGATCGCATGCAGGCCTCCGCGCGGGCCTTGAGCTTCCTCGTCACCGGCAGTCTCGAGCAGCATCGTGAGCTTGCAAGGGGCACCGGCGTGGAGCATCTCCTGCAGCCAGCGCCCCTGGTCTATGCGTACGCCGACGAGCGGGCTCTCGCAAAGGGCATGCAGAGCTGGAATTGGCGGCGGCCTTACGGCGTCGCGCCACGCGTCGTGCGCGGCGCGGAGCTGCGCGAGCTCGAGCCGGCGCTCTCGTCAAGGCTCGGCTGTGCGGTGGTCATTGACGACTGCGGTTACACGACCAATCCGTCGAAGCTGGTGAAGGGACTCGCCGAATACGCACAGCGCCAGGGCGCGACGCTGCTTGCGCGCGAAGTCCTCGACATGCATCCGCAGCCGAACGGCGGCATGCGACTCGCCACCGACGATGGCGATATCCTCGCCGACAAGGTCGTCATCGCCGCCGGCGCCTGGTCGGCGAAGCTCGCCGCGCGATGCGGCGATCGGTTCCCCCTGGAAGCCGAGCGCGGTTATCACGTGGTGCTGCGAAATCCCGGTGTCGAGCCGCGTACCATCGTCGGATCGGCAACGGGCAAGTTCCTCGCCACGCCCATGGAGGAGGGCCTGCGCCTGGCCGGCACCTCGGAGTTCGCCGGTCTCGATGCGCCGCCCGACTACCGCCGTGCCGAGGTCCTGCGCAGGCAGGCGCGGGATCTGTTTCCCGATGCCAACGTCGATGACTACAGCCAGTGGATGGGCCAGCGCCCGTCGTTGCCCGACAGTCTGCCGGTCATCGGCCGCGCTCGGCGCCATGCATCACTCTATTACGCCTTCGGCCATCAGCACGTGGGACTCACCAGCGCGCCGCGCACCGGGCGCTTGATCGCGGATCTGATCGCCGGGCGCGCGCCCAATATCGATCTCGCGCCGTATCGCGCCGACCGTTTCCAGCGTTGAGCGGACCGGGGCGACGGCTCCGAAGCTGCGCGCCGGTCAGGCGGTCATCAGCGGTGATTCGTCGATCAGGAACCAGCTCTTGATGTGGAATCCCTGGCGTGCCAGGGCACGCTTGAGCGCCGGCCACTCGTTCTGGCGCGTCACGCCCGACGCGTGCTGGGTACTACCATCCTCGTTGTATCTCACGGCCGTGTAGAAAATTTCCCGTACCATGATGCACCCTCCCATGCGTGCTGTACGGGTGGCACGCTACGCAAGCGCCCGGCGACCAGGAAGTGCCCCGCGCGCCAAGCACTTGGCTCGGCGCGACAGGTCTAACCGGTTGAATTACGGCTTATATTTTTTCTGGCGGTCGGGACCCTCGCTGCCGCGCAGCTTGATGTCCTGGCCGACCTGCACCAGGTCGCGGAAGATGGCCTGCGTCTCGGGCGGGAGCGAGTCCTTGCGCGCGTTCAGATACTGCATGAGGCCGCCAACGTAGGACGGCGACGTGGTGATGGCACCGTAGCGCTTGCCGCCGACGGCCAGGTGATCCACCTGGTGTCCCATGCCGAGCGCGCCCTCGCGCAGATACAGCACCGTCAGCTCCGGCTCCTCTGTGAATCCGTTCTTGTTTGCATCGTAGAGGCTCAGCGGCAGGACCAGCGAGTCGTAGACGACCAGGGCATTGTTGACCTTTCGAAATGGCAACAGCGTGGTGAAAAAGCTCTCCTGGGGCGCAAAGCCCGGGTAGACATCGGCAAACTTGGAGACGCTGCCGTCGGCCGCCACAAACTCCACCTCGTCGAGGTACACGACGGCCTCCTCGCCGTCGTAGCAGCAATTCTTGACAAGCGCGGTGCCGCTGCATCCGCCGAGCAGAAATGTTGCCGCGACGAGCAGGCCGCCGGCGGCGCGCAATGCGAATGGGCTCGAGAGGGTCATGAAGTTCCTCGCAATCGGCAGGAGGTCCGGGGTGTTTCGACTACGACTTCCAAGAGTAGTCCGCGCGGCCCGCATCTTCCAAGCACCCGGGCACCGCCGCCCGGGGCTCACTTCGGCTATCATGCAGCCACGCGCGGCAGCGGAGAGAATCGTGGTCGTAAGGCAGGAAAACCCGGAGTCGGCCGCGTTCGGCGACGGTGCGGCCTACGTCGACGGCCGCTACGTGCCTATCGGCGAGGCGCGGTTGCCGCTGCTCGACTGGGGATTCACCCGTTCCGACGTGACCTACGACGTCGTGCACGTCTGGAAGGGGAGCTTCTTCCGGCTCGAAGATCATCTGGATCGCTTCACGCGCTCGTGCGAGCGGCTGCGCCTCGATCCGGGCCATGGCCGCGAAGCATTGCGCGATGTTCTCATGCGCTGCGTGCGCCTGAGCGGGCTGCGCGATGCCTACGTCGAGATGATATGCACGCGCGGCGTGCCCAAGCCCGGCTCGCGCGACCCGCGCCTGTGTAGCAACGCTTTCTACGCCTTCGCCATTCCCTTCGTGTGGATTGTCTCTCCCGAGCGCCAGGAGCAGGGCGCCCATCTCATCGTCAGCGAAGTGCCCCGCATCGCTCCGGCGAGCGTCGATCCGACCGTCAAGAACTTTCACTGGGGCGATCTGACCCGTGCGCTGTTCCAGGCCCTCGATCGCGGTGGCGACACGGCGGTGCTGGTCGACAACGACGGTTTCGTCTCGGAGGGGCCTGGGTTCAATATTTTTCGCGT
>JAABYT010000009.1:28114-35965 GCA_011775625.1 Gammaproteobacteria bacterium
GCGAGCTGTGCGAGGCGCTCGATATACCGTTCGCGCTTGCCGACATCACCCCCGAGGAGCTGCGCGACGCCGACGAGGTATTCATCTCCTCCACCGCAGGCGGTGTCATGCCGGTAACGCGCATCGACGATCGTATCCTCGGAAACGCGCGCCCGGGTCCGATCACGTCGCGCATCCGGGAGACCTACTGGCGCAAGCACGAGCAGGGCTGGCACGCGACACCCGTCGACTACGACGCGCCATGAGCGTCGCGCATCTCTACCACCCGAGCCTCTACCGCTTCGACGAGGCGCAGCCCTCGTACTGGGAAGAGACCGCCGGCGATCGCGATCTCGCGGCACGGCCGCTCGCCCGCGACGAGCACTGCGACGTCGCCGTGATAGGGGGCGGTTTCACCGGGCTCTCCGCCGCGCTGCATCTGGCGCGCGATTTCGCAGTCGACGTGCGGGTGCTCGAGGCGGGCCACATCGGCTGGGGCGCCTCGGGGCGCAATGGCGGATTCTGCAGCATCGGCGGCACCAAGCTGAGCATCCGGCGTCAGATGCGCCGCTTCGGCACCGAGCAGACGCGACGCTACTACCAGAGTCAGGTGGAGGCCATCGAGCTGGTGCGAAGCCTCGGCAGCGACGAGGGCATCGATTTCGAGGCCTGCGGCGACGGCGAGATGACCGTGGCGCGCAACGCGCGCGCCTTCAGAGCCCTCGAGGCAGATGCCGAGGTGCAACGCCGTGCGCTCGGTCTCGACGTGACGCTGCTCTCGCGGGAGGCGTTTCGCGAGCAGGGCTATGATTCACCCGAGGCGTTCGGCGCTGCGAAGCTCGTGCCGACTTTCGGACTGCATCCCATGCGCTTCGTGCTCGGCCTGGCGCGCGCCGCCGAGCGGCGCGGCGCGGTCCTGCATCCGCGCACCCGCGTCGATGCCTGGAGCAAGGACGCCGGGCAGCACGTTCTCGAGACACCCGCAGGCGCGCTGCGCGCGAAGCGGGTGATCGTCGCCTGCAACGGGTTCATGCCGGAGCATCTGCACGGCACCCTGCTCGGCCGGCCGCTGCCCTACCAGTCGAATATCGTCGTCACGCGCCCGTTGACCGAGGCCGAGCTCGATGCCCACCGCTGGCGCAACCCGTGCCCGAGCATCGAAGCGCGTCATCTGTACGTTTACTTCAGGATGCTGCCCGATCGCCGCCTGCTGCTCGGCGGCAGGGGCGATGCCAGCGGCGAGCCCGGCAAGGCCGTCGACGTGTACCGCCGGCTCGAGGGCCGCATCGCCGCCATCTGGCCGCACTGGCGCGACGTCGCCGTCACGCATCGATGGCGCGGCCTGGTCTGCTTCACCAGCGGCCTGCGTCCCTCTATCGGTAAATTTCCCGACGATCCCAGCGTCATGTTCGGCTTCGGCTATCACGGCAACGGCGTGAACACGGCCACGTGGGCGGGGCGCGAGCTCGCCTACTGGCTGGCGGGCGCTAATTCCGACGACGCCGTCGAGCCGCTGCACCTTCCGGCGCTGGTGCGCGGTTTCTGCCCGCGCTTTCCCCTTGCACGGCTGAGGCGCTTGTACGCGCGACTCGGCACCCTTTACTTCCGGCTCAAGGACACCATCGGCTGACGGCGCCGCCCGCGCATGCCGCACGCGGCGTTATCGCAGGCTCATGCGGGCATTCCCGCCTTGATCAGCCCGCCGACGAAGACCTCGCGGTAACCCGGATCGCTGATCGGCAGCACGTTGTCGACGAAGCGCACGGATACGTCCGGTTGCAGCGCCCGCGCGCGATCGAGGACGGCGCGCGCCTCGTCGAGCCGATCGAGCAGCGCCAGCGCGCCGACCTCCGGCAGGAATGCCCACAGGGGGGAGTTGGGCTGACGCTGCGCCTTGCGTGCCCACTCGAGGGCTTCCTGGTAACGGCCGAGCATGATGAGGGCGATGGCCTTGCTGGCCATGAATGCCCACATGATGGGATCCCGGGGGCTCAGGCGCATGGCTTCGTCGTGGGACGCGATGGCGTCCTCGGCGTGGCCCGACATCCACAGACTGTGGGCGCGCCCGAAGTAGGCCGTGGCGTAGCTCGGCGTGAGGGAGATGGCGATATTGCACTGGGCGATGGCGGCCTCGTGCTGCGCGTGCAGGGTGTAGACCCGGCCGAGTGACATGTGGGCGAATGAATCGTTGTCGTCGAGACGGATGGCCGTCTTTCCCGCATCGAGGGCACGTGCCATCTCTGCGTCGCGATCTTCGGCGAATCCGAGCACCACGTTGTAGTACAGCGCCAGGGCGAGCCCGGCGTAGGCCGACGAGAAGGTGGCATCGAGCGCGATGGCACGCTCGAGGAGCGCGAGCGCCTGGCTGAGATCCTCCTGCCGATACTGATAGAGGTGCCACAGGGCGCGTTGATAGCACTCCCAGGCGCCGAGGCTCTCGGTGGGCTTGCGGCGCGCGCGCTGGCGCTCGGTGCTCGCGAGATGCGGCTCGATCGTCGAGACGATGGCCTCGGTGACCTCGTCCTGAACGGCGAAAATATCCTCGAGCTCCCGGTCGTAGCGTTCCGCCCACAGGTGCTTGTCGTCGAGCGCATCGATGAGCTGCGCGGTCACCCGCACGCGGTTGCCGCTCCTGCGCACGCTGCCCTCGACCACGTAGCGCACGCCGAGCTTGCGGCTGACTTCCTTGACGTCGACCGACTGGCCCTTGAAGGCGAACGAGGAGTTGCGCGCGATGACGAAGAGCGAGCGGAACTTCGACAGCTCGGTGATGATGTCCTCGCTGATGCCGTCGGCGAAAAATTCCTGCTCGGCATCCGCGCTCATGTTGTCGAAGGGCAGCACGGCGATGGAGGGCTTGTCGGGAAGCTGCAGAACGGTTGCAGAAGAATCGCTCATGCTCGTGTCACCGCTGTCGGCGCGCGTCGCTTGCGGCTGCCAATGATAAACCTGCACGGGCCTGGCAATGTTCTTGAATTCCTCCAGGCCGCCGTCTTCGAACGGGATCGCCACGCGGCCGGCGAGCTGGTCGTGGACCGCGCCGGAAACGCACACACCGCCCGGGCGTGCGGCGGCTTCGAGACGCGCCGCCAGGTTCACGCCGTCACCGAAGATCTCGTCGCGGTCCTGGAGAACCTCGCCGAGGTTGATGCCGATACGCAGGCGCACCTGCTGCTGCTCGGGGACCTCGCGATTGCGCGACGCGAGCTCGGTCTGTATGGCCGTCGCGGCGGTAACGGCGGCGACGACGCTGGAGAACTCGGCGAGCACGGCATCGCCCGCGTAGCGCAGGACGCTGCCATCGCCCTCCTTGATCGCTTCGCTGGCGAAGTCGAGGGTGCTCATGACCCGGCGGTGAGTGCCGAGCTCGTCGTCGCCGGTCAAGCGGCTGTAGCTGGCCACGTCGGCGTAGAGAATCGCCGTGAGCTTGCGGGAAACGCTGTCCTCAGGCATAGGTGGAGCTTATCCGTGTCTGGCCGTACTATCCAATCAGCGCTGCGCTCGACAGGCGTTCGACGGCCGGCGCATATGTTTCTGACTAAGAAGAATATGTTCCACATCGCCTCGATCGGGAGACGCGCCGCGGCAGTCCGGCAAGTGCGTGCGAGCCTCTTCCATGCTTCCCCCGGCTACCGCTTCGGGAGCCGCGCCGAAGGCATCCCGCGCGGCTGCACCGCGCCCCCTGACGGGCGGCTACCCCAGGGCGTCCTCCGGGCAGCCTGGCCCCATGTCTAGCGGCTGGCAGGTCGGCGTCGACATCGGCGGCACCTTCACCGACGTCGTCGCGTTTCAGCCGTCGTCGGGAGAGGTCGTGGAGGCCAAGGTCCGCAGCCACCCGGACGACCCGGTCGCCGGGCTGCTGGCAGCCCTGGACGCTGTCGGTATCGCCTGGGAGCAAATCGAGGACCTGATGCACGGCAGCACCCTGGTTACCAACGCCATCGTCGAGGATCGGCTCGCCCGGGTGGCGCTGGTTGCCACCGAGGGCTTTGCCGATACCCTCGCCATCGGGCGCCAGAACCGGCGTCACCTGTACCGACTCGATCTGGAGCCGAAGACGCCACCCCAGGTGCCCGAGCAGCTGCGCTTCGAGGTCAGCGAGCGTCTCGACGTCGACGGCCGCGTGTTGAAGGCGCTCGAGCCGGAGTCAGTTGAGCGCGCGGTGCGCGACGTGGCGCAAGCGCAGGTGCAGGCGGTGGCCGTGGCGCTGCTGCATGCCTACGCCGACGGCAGCCACGAGGCGCAGATTGGCGCGCGGCTTCGCGACGCGGTGCCGTTCGTTGCGCTCTCTCATCGCATCAGCCCCGAGGCGCGCGAGTACGAGCGCACCAGCACCACCGCTCTCAGCGCCGGGGTCATGCCGCTGGCGGCGGGTTACCTGGATCGCCTCGAGGCATCGCGGCCCCGCTCGAGTCGCCTGCATCTGCTGCATTCGGCCGGCGCTATGGCGTCTCCCGAAGCGCTTCGCGAGCAGCCGCTCGGGCTCGCGTTCTCGGGCCCCGCCGCCGGCGTCAGCGCAGCCGGCTGGGTGGCCCGGGAGCTCGGTATCGACAACGCCATCAGTTTCGACATGGGTGGCACCACGACCGATGTGTGCCTCGTCGTCGAAGGGCGCGCCGAGATCCGAAGCGATCGCAGCCTCGCCGGTCGCCCGTTGCGCATGCCGATGGTCGCGGTCGAGTCCATCGGCGCCGGTGGCGGCTCCATCGCGCGGCTCGACAGCGGTGCGCTGCGCGTCGGACCCGAGAGCGCCGGCGCCGTTCCGGGGCCGGCGTGCTACGGTCTCGGCGGTGAAGCGCCGACGGTCACCGACGCCAACATGGTGCTCGGCTACCTGGACGCGGATCGCCCCGTCGCTGATCTGCACCTCGATGCCGACGCGGCGAAGCGCGCCCTGGCGCCGATGGCGGCGGAGCTCGGCACCGACGTGGCACAGCTCGCGCTCGGCATCGTGCGTGTCGCCAACGCCGCCATGGCGCGCGCGCTGCGGCGCGTCACCGTCGAGCGAGGCATCGACGGGCGCGCGTGCACGCTGGTCGCTTTCGGCGGCGCCGGCCCCATGCATGCGGTCGAGCTGGCACGCTCCTTCGACATCGAGCGTGTCGTCGTGCCGCGCTTCTCGAGCGCATTCTCGGCACTCGGTTGCGTCGGCGCGGAGATGAGCTACACGCAGCAGCGCACCGTGCGCATGCTGAACACGGACTGGCAGGTGGATCGCCTGAACGCGCTGCACGGCGAGCTTTGCGAGCGGCTGGGCGGCCAGCTCCCGGAAGACGATCGCCACGGCGCGATCGTCGGCGAGGTCGCTGCCATTCGCTACAGCGGGCAGAGCTATGCGGTGGAGGTGAGCGCGCCTGCCCTCGAGGATCCGACGCAGCTCGGGCGCCAGTTCCGCGCGCGACACGAGCAGCTCTACGGATTCGCCACCGACGAGCCGTGGGAGCTGGTCAGTCTGCGCATCAGCTTGACCGCGCCGCGCCGGGCGCGTCCCGACATGGCGCGCGCTCGTGATGACGGTAACGCCGCCCTCGCCGGGCGATCGACCGCGTGCTGGTTCGACGCCAGCGGCCCGCGGCAGACGCCCCTGCATGCACGCGCCGCGCTGGCCGATGGCGATCGCCTCGAAGGGCCTGCCATCATCGAGGACGCCTGGTCGACGGTGGTGCTGCCGCCCGGCGCCGTGCTCCGGGTAGACGCCTGCGGACATCTGCACATCGACGTCGGTGAAGCGCCATGAGCAGCGGTGTCGATCCGTTCACGCTCGAGGTGATCCGCCACGCGCTCTCGGCCACGGCAGAGGAGATGTCCCTGGTGGTCATGCGCGCTGCCCGCTCGCCGCTGCTGCGCGAGGCGGGCGATCTGTCCTCGGCGATCACCGATGCCCGCGGCGAGCTCGTCGCCCAGGGGCGCGACATTCCCATGCACATGGGCGTCATGAGCTTCACGGTGAAAGAGTTTCTGAAACGCGTGCCCGCCGACCGCCTCGAGCCGGGCGACGTGTGGTTCCTGAACCTTCCCGAGATCGGCGGCAACCATCTTCCCGACGTGAAGGCCGTGCGCCCGGTATTTGCCGACGGCGTGCTGCGCGCCTTCGCGGTGAGCCTCGCCCACTGGGCGGATATCGGTGGCGCGGTGCCGGGAAGCTACGTGCCCTCGGCCACCGATGCGTGGCAGGAAGGGCTGCGGCTTCCGCCGGTGCGGCTGTTCTCGCGCGCCGGTGCCGAGCGCGAGACGCTCGATATGGTGCTCGCCAACGTGCGCGGCTCGGCGGAGCGCGAGGGCGACATTCTCGCCCAGATGGCGGCCACGCGCGCCGCGGAGCAGCGCCTCGAGGCGCTGTGCGCGCGCCACGGCGCCGCCGAGGTCGCCCTCGCCATGAGCCGGCTGCACGATCATGCCGAGGCGCAGATGCGCGCGGCGCTTGGCACGCTGCCGCCGGGCGTGTACCAGGGTGAGGACTGGCTCGATGACGACGCCGCCGGCGGCGAGCCGGTGCCGATCCGCGTGCGCATCGACCTCGAGGAAGATCGCGCGCGATTCGACTTTTCCGAATCGGGCGACGCTGTCCGGGGCCCGCTCAATACCACGCCGTTCATCGCCGCGGCGTCGGTGTTCTATGCCGTGAAGGCGCTGGTCGGCGCGGATATCCAGGCCAACGGCGGCTGCTACCGGCCGCTCCAGGTGATCACCCGCCCGGGCTCGGTGCTCGACCCCGGGCCGGAGCGTCCCGTGGTGGGCGGCAACCACGAGACCTCCCAGCGGGTCGCAGACGCCATTTTCAGGGCGCTGGAGCCGGCGGTGCCGGAGCGCCTGAGCGCCGGTGGGCCGACCACCTCCGGGCTGCTGCTGTTCGCCGGACAGCGCGACGACGGTGCCTGGACCACGCTCTACGAGACCCACGGCGGCGGCGAGGGCGCGCGCTGTGACCGCGACGGTGCTCCGGTGGTGCGGGTGCACATGTCCAACGTCATGAACACGCCGGCCGAGGTCATCGAGGCCGAGTATCCCGTGCGCGTCGAGTCCCAGCGGCTGCGGCGCGGCTCGGGCGGCGCCGGGCTGCACCGCGGGGGCGACGGCCTGCACCGCGAGTACCGGGTGCTCGCCGAGCGCATATCGCTGACCAGCATGTTCGAGCGTGCCGTGGTGCCGCCTTACGGCTTGCAGGGCGGGGCGCCCGGTGCGCCGTTTCAGGTCACCGTGATTCCCGCCGAAGGCGACGCCTACCGGCTGCCCGGAAAGGCCAACGTGGCGCTCGGCCGGGGCGATCGTGTGGTGGTGGAAAGCTGCGGCGGCGGCGGATACGGTGCGCCGACGGAGCCCGGACCGGAAAGATGAAGCGAGGGGAGAGACCATGAAGCTCGAAAGCAAGAACGCCATCGTCACCGGCGCGGCCAAGGGCATGGGCGCGGCGATTACGCTCACCCTGGCGCGCGCGGGCGCGGATATCGTGCTGACCGCCAGGGACACCGCCGCGCTCGAGGAAGTCGCCGGGCAGGTGCGCGCGCTCGGACGGCGCGCTGAGGTGGTTGGTGCCGACGTCACCAACGACGCCGAGGTCAAGGCCATGGTGGAGAAGGCGAAGGCGTTCTTCGACGGGCGCATCGACATTCTCGTCAACGTGGCGGGGGTGACCGGTCCCATCGAGACGCCCGTGTGGGAGATCGACGCCGAGGACTTCTCCTACGTCATCGAATCGAATATCCGCGGAACGTTTCTGCCCATGAAGTACGTGCTGCAGACCATGGTGGCGCAGCGAAGCGGCAAGGTGGTCAACATCGGCGGCACCTCGGGCCTGCGCGGCTATCGCTACCGCGCCGCGTACAGCTCGTCCAAGTGGGGCGTGCGCGGGCTCACGCGCACAGCGGCCATCGA
>JAABYT010000009.1:36003-78537 GCA_011775625.1 Gammaproteobacteria bacterium
ATGGACAAGCTGTGCGAGGAGAAGGCGCGGGTGCGCGGATGGCCCGTCGAGAAGGTCTACCAGGAGTACGTCGACGAGATGATTCTCAAACGCGTCACCGAGCCTCAGGATATCGCCGACGCCGTGCTGTTCCTGGCGAGCGACGACAGTCGTAACATGACCGGGCAGGAGGTCGCCGTCGACGGCGGTTGGGACGTCTGAGGATCATGCGAGGATAAACAATCATGTACGCCGAGTTCGATCTCCACGTGCCCGCCGATATGGACGCCGCCCTTGCGGCCCTCGCCGAGAACGGTGCGCGCGGTCCCATCATGCCGATCGCCGGCGGCACCAACATGATCGTCGACCTGCGCGCGCGCAGCGTATCGCCGCGCGCGCTGGTCAGCATCGCCAAGGTGCCGGGGATGCGCGGAATCGAGATCGATGATGCGCGGGTGCGCATGGGCGGACGGACGACGGTGAGCGATCTGCTTCGCCATCCGGAGCTCGGTCAAATAGCGCCGTCCCTGGTGGAGTCGGCGCGGCTGTTCGCGGGACAGATGGTGCGCAATACCGCCACCGTGGCAGGCAACATATGCAGCGGCTCGCCGGCGGCCGACCTGGTGCCTCCCTTGCTCGCGCTCGACGCCGAGGTCACGCTCGCGAGTCGCTCCGCCAGCCGTAGCCTCGCGCTCGCGGATTTTTTTCAAGGCTACAAGCAGATGCAGCGCCGCCCCGATGAGCTCATGATCGAGGTGAGCTTTCCGCGGCCATCTGCGAACGCGACCAATTCTTTCTACAAGCTCGCGCGGCGCAAGGGCGATGCCATCACCGTGGTCGGCGTGGCCGTGGCCATGCGCGTCGAGGGTGACGCGTGTCACGACGTGCGCATCGCGCTCGGCTCGGTGGCGCCGGTGGTGCTGCGGGCGAGCGGCGCAGAGGCGACCCTCGAGGGCCAACCGGCAAGCGCCGAGCGCATCGAGGCCGCCGCGCGCGCGGCGATGGAAGCGGTGAGCCCCATCGACGACATCCGTGCCTCGGCGGATTACAGAAGCCATTGCGTGCACGTGCTCACCCGGCGTCTTCTGACCGAGGCCCGGGCGCAGCTTGCGCGGGAGGGTGCGGGCGCATGAAGGACGCGAAAATCATCCGCCTCACAGTCAACGGCCGCGAACGCGAGGTCGGCGCGTTGCCCAACGAGACATTGCTGGAGAGCCTTCGCGGGCTCGGTTACTTCGAGGTCAAGAGCGGCTGCGAGAAGGGCGACTGCGGCGCATGCGCGGTGCTTCTCGACGGCGAGGCTGTCGACAGCTGTCTTCTGCTGACCTGGACGGTGGAGGGAGCTTCCATCACCACCGTCTCGGGACTCGGCAGCGTCGACGAGCCGCATCCGTTGCACAAGGCCTTCATCGACCGCGGCGCCGCGCAGTGCGGCTATTGCACTCCCGGTCTGATCATCGCGGCGAAGTCGATGTTCGATAACGACACGCGCGAGCCCAGCGAGGATGACATGCGGCTCGCGCTGAGCGGCAACCTCTGCCGCTGCACCGGCTACACGAAGGTCTTCGACGCCATAGACGAGGCGGCGCGGATCATGCGCGAGAGAGGATAATCCTGATGAGCGATTCCGCCATCACGCCGCGCGCCGGCGCCAACGTGGATTTTCGCCAGGTCGGAAAGCCGCTGCCGCGCATCGATGCGCCGGGGAAAGCTCATGGGAAGACCCGCTACGCGGGCGACTACGTGATGCCGAACATGCTGCACGCCAAGGTGCTGCGAAGTCCCGAGGCGAGCGCGCGGCTCACGCGCATCGATGCATCGAAGGCGCGCGCGCTTCCGGGCGTCGCCTGCGTGCTGACCCACGTGGAGCTTCCCGATCGCATGGCGCCCACCGATATTCCCGGCCAGACGGGTCGCAAGCGCCTCGACACCGATCAGCAGATCCTGGTGCGCGAGCGCGTGCGTTACCACGGCGAGCCGCTGGCGCTGGTGGCGGCCGAGAGCGCCGCCATCGCCGAGAAGGCGATGGATCTGATCGCGTTCGATCTGGAGCCGTTGCCGGGCGTCTACAGTGTCGAAGACGCGCTCGCGCCCGGCGCGCCCGTGGTTCAGGGCGCCGACAACATCGTCTCCACCTACAAGGTGCGCAAGGGCGACGTGCAGGCAGGCTTCGCCGCCGCCGACACCATCATCGAGAACACCTATCACACGCAGTTCATCGAGCACGCCTTTCTCGAGCCGGAGGTCGGGCTTGCCTGGGTCGACGAGAACGAGGTCATCAACATTCGCATGTCGACCCAGGTGATCGAGCATTTCCGTTTCATCGCCGAGGCCGTCGGCGTGCCTCACAACAAGGTGCGCATCCTCGGCTCGCTGGTGGGCGGCGGATTCGGCGGCAAGGAGGATATCACCGTCGAGATCTACCTGGCGCTGCTGGCGCGGGCGACCGGCCGCCCGGTGCGTCTGTGCTACACGCGCGAGGATTCCTTCTTCGGCCACGGCAAACGGCATCCTTTCAGTATCACCCACCGCACCGGATTCACGCGCGATGGAAAGATCACCGCCCTCCAGGTGGACATGACCGCCGACGCGGGCGCGTACGTTTTCCTCAGTCCCTACGTGCTGCTCTACGCGACAGTCGCGTCGCCCGGCCCCTATCGGGTCGACAACCTGCACGTGGATGCCCGCGCGGTGGCCACGAACAACATGTACACGAGCGCTTTTCGTGGCTTCGGCGCGGCCCAGGCCTGTGTCGCCCACGAGCAGCAGATGGACGAGGCGGCCAAAGCGCTGGGTATCGATCCGTTGGAATTGAGGCGGCGCAACTTTCTCCGCACCGGCGATCCAATCGCCACCGGCGTGCCCATCGAGAGCGCGGTGTGGTCGGACGAGTGCATGACACGGGCATGGGATGCCCTCGGTGAGCGCAGCGAGGAGCGAGGGCCGATCCGCATCGGCCGCGGGGTCGCCGCCTATCAGCAGAGCTACGGGCGCATCACCTGGCTGCACGACACCTCCGAGGCCTGGGTGGGTGTCGAGATGGACGGCACCGTGGTGGTGCGCTCCGGCGTCACCGACATCGGCGCCGGACAGGTGTCTGCGCTCGCGCAGATCGCAGCGGAGCTGCTCGGTGTGGGTCTCACCGACGTCACCGTCTACAACAGCGATTCCGCCACCACGCCGCTCGCCGGCACCACGACCGCCACCCGGGCGCTGTACATGACGGGTAACGCCGTGCGCCTGGCGGCGGAGGCGGTGCGCGGTCGCCTGCTGGATCGCGCCGCCCGAGCCTTCGGCGTCGAGACGAACGCCGTGGACATGGCCGACTCGGTCGTCTTCGTCCGCGATCGGCCGCAGACGTGCATGAGCCTGACGGATCTGGTCGCAACCTGCGCATCCGAAGGCATCCATCGATCCGAGCTGGTGATGTTTCGCGCGCCGTTCACCGACGGGATCGATGCCGAGACGGGGCAGGGGCGGGTGCATCCGGACTACGCCTATGGCGCTCAGGCGGTTGAGGTGGCGGTGGATACGGAGACCGGCGAGGTCAGCGTGTTGAAATGTATCGGCGCCCACGACGTGGGGCAGGCCATCAATCCGGATGCCGTCGAAGGTCAGATCGAGGGGGGTACGTCCCAGGGGCTCGGCTATGCGCTCAGCGAGGAGCTCATCTACGAGAATGGCAAGCTGGTGACGCCATCGTTCAGCGAGTACCTGATCCCGACGGCCATGGACATGCCGCGGGTGCAATCGATCATCCTCGAGTCGCGCAGCGGCGTCGGACCGTTCGGCGCCAAAGGCATCGGTGAGCCGTCCCTCACACCGGTGGCGCCCGCCATCGCCAACGCGGTGGCCGACGCTATCGGCGTGCGCATCGCGGATCTGCCGATCACGCCGGAGAAGGTGGTCAAGGCCCTCGCTTCCGCCGGGCGCGGGCCCTGACAGGGCACGGGCGGTGCTCGATCGGGGCGGGAGCAGCAGCCGTTTGCGTGACCGTGCGTTGCGCTTTCTCACTCTCGCGTGCGCGGCAATGCTGCCCGTGCAGTGGGCGGCGGCCGCGTGCCTCGACGACACGCGGGTAGCCGCGCTGGTCGCGGGTTATCCGCATACGCCCATTTCAGGCCTGCCCGCCGATCTCAGCCTCGACGATGCCTACTGCTCGCAGCAAAAGTATGTCGCGCTGCTGCGCAGGACCATGGGTGAGCCGGTGGGCTACAAGGTCGGTTTCACCGGCAAGCCTACCCAGGAACGCTTCGGCATTCCGGCGCCCGCGACGGGCCTGCTCTTCGAGCCCATGTTCATCGAGGACGGCGGCCGCGTGGCGCGCGATTTCGGGTACCGGCCCGCCATCGAGCCGGACTTGATGGTGGTCGTGAAAGACGCCGGCATCATGACGGCGAGCACGGAGCTGGAGGTGGCTGAGCACCTGAGCAGCGTGCATGCCTTCATCGAGCTCCCGGCGATCCAGTTTGCCGTGGAGGAGAAGATCACCGGCCCCGGCCTGGTGGCCGTCAACATCGTCGCCACGCGCATGGTGCAGGGTCCCGGCGCGCCGGTCGAGGCGACACCGGCCTTCGTGCAGGCGATGGCGGATCTGCAGACGGTCTTCTCAGACGAGACCGGCACGGTCATCCAAAAGGCGCCTGCCTCGACGCTCCTCGGCAACCCGCTGCGGGTCGTGCTGTGGCTCGTGGATGAGTTCAAGCGCCGTGGCAAGACGCTGCGCGCGGGCGATCGGCTGAGTCTCGGTGCGGTCGGCAGGCTGTTCCCCCTCGGGCAGGACGGCAGGACATACATCTATACGCTGGACGGGCTTCCCGGCGGGGCCATCTCGACCTCGGTGCGCGTGGAGTAGTTTGTCGAATCCTTGCGCATTGGTCAGCGCTCGTGTCTCGCGGCATCGGTAAGCGGCACGCGTGAGTCTGCGGACGCCGCTAACGTCATCGATGCGCTATTTCTGATCGCGGTCTTCGTTTCCCGGCGGATGCCGTGCATGGCGTGGCGCTTCGTCGTTGATGTCGAGCCAGCTGAAATGATGATCGAAAAAGGCGTGCGCAGTTGGCGTGATGCTGTCGGGATCGTCGAGAGTGCCTGCAAAGACGCTGATCTCGTCGCGCGATGGTCGCGCGAACGTCAAGGTGCTGCCGCAGCGCGGGCAAAAACCTCGCTCCACCTCCGGCGACGACTCGTAAATGGACAGCTTTCCTTTGGACCAGACGAGATCATCGATGGCGAATCCGACGTACGTGAGGAATGCGCTCCCCGATGCCCGCTGGCACCACCGGCAATGGCAGTGCACCACCCACCTCGGTTCACCGTTGCCTTCGTAGCGCAAATCACCGCAGAGACAACCGCCCGTGATTTTTTTGTCGTGACTCACCGTGAATTCTCCGGCGCGCTGGAGCCAAACCCGAATACTGAATGAATAACGGTCTCGCGCACGATAGGCAGGAGCGTCCGGCCTGCGTTACTTTGCTTAAGCGCGATTTTCGCCCTGGGCGCGATCTCGGTTAAGATGGGTCATGTAACGTTACAGCAACCGCTAATTCAGGGACACCCACGCGGTTCCTTATACAGGATGTTGCATTGCGTCACGACGTTGGCGCTTGCAATCCGCCTGTCTGGTGAAAGACACCAGGCCCATATGGATTTCCCCGTCTTTCGTCGAGCGAAGAGAGAGATCCATTGAAAAAATCGACGTTGGTTCTCAGAGCTTGTGCGGTAATCGCGGTAGCCGGATTCGTTCTTGCCGCGATTCTGGCGTTGCAGCTTCGTGCGCAGAACCGAGCGCTTCTCGATGGTGCGCTCACGTCGGCTCGTAACACTGCCGAGGCAGCGAGAGACGAAATCGGGGGGACTCTCGTACTTCTCGCCAGGCAGATTGACCGGGTGGCCACGGAGGTCTTTCGTGACGACACGCCCAGCGAAGACAGAATCCTCGCCATTACCCGCGGTCTCGTTTACTCGGATCCGGGCTTCATAGAAGCCGGCGTTGCCTTCGCACCCTTTGCCTACCACCCCCGCATTCGTCTCTTCGCGCCGGCATTTGTTGTCGAAAAAGAGGGCGTCCGATTCAAGGACCTCGACGCCGAGCAGGATTACACCAAGCCCGACGCACAATGGTATCACCGCCCCATGAAGGGTGAGGCGCTGTGGCTAGCTCCCCGTTACGACAGAAACCGCGGTCACGCGTCAGTGACCTACGGTGCACCATTGACCAGGCTGGGTGCGTCGGGTGAGCCTGCGGGTGTCCTCTTCGCGAGCTACTCGCTGAGCGTATTCCAGAGGCTCCTGGATTCCCTCGATCTCGGCGAGAACGGATACAGCTTCATCCTGTCTGCGGAAAAACGCTTCGTCCTGCACCCGAACAGGGATTTCGCCGAGCGGCAGGCTACGTTTGAGAGCTTTCTCGAGCGCGTGGCGGCGAGCAGGGACGTCACCGCCCTCGAAAGGGCGTTTCAGGATCCCACCACGACGGCGGCATTTGTCGATCCGGACACGGGAGTGCGCTCTCACATGCTCCTTCGGCGCATCACCGGGACCGACTGGACACTCGGCGCCGTTCTTGTCGACCGTGACGTGTCCCTGCCCGAGCAGGTTGTCCGCCGTAAGCTCGTCCACATCGCGCTCGTCTTTGCAGTATCCATCGTATTGCTCGCTGTTGCCCTATCGGGGATGGATCGCGATCTGCCCAGGGGCCTGTGGATCGCGTCGAGCGTCTTCGCCGTAACATGTATCGGAGTCGGGATATGCGTCGTCGCGTTGGCCATGCGGCAACATTCAACGGCCGATGTGGAGATAACGCGCGTTACCAACTGGAACACGCTCAATCGTTTCATCTCGGAGCAACGGCGACGAACGCTCGGGCAACGTGATGAATTACCCATATTCATACCGACCGGCATCTACATCCAATCCGCATTTCTCGAGGACGCAACAAATGTCGGCATCAGCGGATATGTCTGGCAACGTTACACGAAGGGAGTGCACGATGGTATCGCCCGAGGCTTCATCATGCCTGGCGCAAAGGCCTCTACCATCACCAAGGCATACACTATTGATGATGGCGACTCGGAGCTCGTTCGCTGGAATCTGAACGCGGTGCTCTATCAGGACTTCACCTACTCCCGATACCCTTTCGACACTGAGCAGGTTGTCATCGATCTCTGGCACGAAGAGTTCACCAATAACGTGATTCTTATTCCGGATCTCGCGTCCTACAAACTCATGAGTCCGGCGGCGAAACCGGGCTTGTTCGAGGATATTCAGATCGCGGGCTGGAATATCGGATTTTCCTCTTTCAACTATCAAGCAGAGAGTTACAAGACGAGCTTTGGACTCCGGGATTTTTCCGGGCTGACGAGCTATCCGAATCTCTATTTCGGATTCGATATCAGCAAGGAGATCACGGGCCCTTTCGTCGCGAATATGCTGCCGCTGTTGGTGGTGACGATCCTGTTGTTTGCGATTCTCTTTCTCGGGACTCGTGACGAGCGTCACAAGGGCCAGCTCGGTTTCGCCTTGGACGTGATCGCGGCCTGTGCGGGTTTTTTCCTTGTCGCGATTCTGCTGCATATTGCCCTAAGACGAGATCTGGCTGCACGGGATATCTTTTATCTCGAGTATTTCTACTTCGTGACTTACGCGATGATTCTTTATGTGACGGTGAACTACGTGCTGTTCACGAAAACGGCTATTCGCATCGTGCACTATCGTGATAATTTCATTGCGAAGGTTGTGTTCTGGCCCGCCAGTCAGCTCGCGCTCCTTCTGTTCACACTCGTAGCGTTTTACTGAACGGGGATTCTACGTGCCGGAAATTCGATTCAGCTCGTTACTTTGGATTTTTCTTATCTGTGTTTCGCTTGCCGCGCACGGTGAAGGGAAAGGACCACCTATCGTCGTGGGAACAACGACAGCGTTGAGCGGGCCGGCCCAGTCACTCGGATTGGGGGTGACTGAGGGCATCGAGGCGTACTTTGCGCATATAAACTGGGAGGGCGGCGTGCACGGTCGAGAGCTCGTCCTGGTTGCGATGGATGACGGTTATGTGCCCGAAGCAGCGGCACAAAACATGACCAAGCTCATCGATGAAGAGGACGTGCTGGCGGTGCTCGGCAATGTCGGCACCCCGACGGCGAAGGTCACGGTGCCCATCGCGACCGAGAAGAAGACGTTGCTCTTCGGTGCCTTCACCGGTGCCGGACTTCTGCGGCCGAGCCCGCCGAATCGATACGTTATCAACTATCGCGCGAGCTACCTTCAGGAGACTGCTGCGATGGTGCGCGGACTCACCGCCAAGGGCGTCTTGCCTTACGAGATCGCAATATTCAGTCAAAATGATGCCTACGGCGATGCCGGATACGCGGGCGTCATGCAGGGGCTGCGGGACGCGGGATACCTGCACGGCTACCGGCTGGCTCACGGTCGTTACGAGCGCAACACGCAGGATGTGGAAAAAGGGCTCCTCGAGATATTGGAGGCGCCGGTCAGGCCGCGGGCGATAGTCATCATCGGCGCATATGCAGCAAGTGCGAAATTCATTCGGATTGCGCGACGGTCGCTCCCGGACGCGATGTATCTGAACGTCTCGTTCGTCGGCAGCACCGCGCTCAAAAATGCGCTCGGCACGTCCAGTGAGGGCGTCTTCGTCACGCAGGTCGTTCCACACTATGAGAGCGATCTGCCGCTCGTTCAGGCCTATCGCCAGCATCTCCTGGAATTCAGCCCCGGATCGAAACCCGGATTCGTTTCGCTCGAGGGTTATGTCGTAGCCAAGATTTTCGTGGAGGGGTTGCGCAGGGCCGGGCCTCGGCTGGACAGGGAAACGATCATCAGTGCGCTGCTCGGTATCCGCAATCTCGACATCGGCCTCGGCGTACCCATCAGCTACTCCGAAGAGAGCTACCAAGGCAGTCAGAGCGTTTGGCCAACTGTCATCAGAGGCGGAAAATTCGAGCCTTTCGATTTTGCTGCAGCTGCGGATGGCTGATGAGGGCCATGGAGTCGACAGCTAGCGCGCGCGGAGAATGCCTGCGCGATGACCCGATTTCCGCCCGCTTCGAAGAGGAATTCCACTGAGACGGCTCAGTTGTCGGGGTTTTAACCGCTCAGCCCCGATGGGCGAGCCACGCTCGGAGGGGCAGCCGGCGGGCGGGTCGGCCGGGGTTCTGCAACGGCGCCGCTTTTGTATACAATGCTCCCGCCACGAAAACAAGATTGCCCGCGGGCTCTCGAGAGATCATCAGATTCGGAACCCTGGAGACGGCAGCGGGCGCACAGTTTAAATCACAAAATACCCGGGGCGGCGCTGGTCGCGCCGACCAAGGCGGTTCGCCGCCTGCGTACCCACGGGTGAACAGGAAAAGGAACACGAAAAATGAAATTATCCTACGCATTGACTGCTGCAGGCACGGTTGTTCTTGCGGGCACACTGGTGCTGGGCGGCCCGGCTGCGAGCGCTGCTGAAAAGCCCGCGATCGAAGTCGTTACTCACGCCGGCGCGGGCGGGGGCACGGACGTCAATTCGCGCATGATGATGCTGCGTGCGCGACGAACCCTCAAACAGGACATGGTCGTCGTCAATAAGCGCGGCGGTGGCGGCGCGGCCGCGATGAACTACTTCTCCACGCGCCCTGCCGATGGCAACACCATTATGACCTTCACGGTCGGCCACGCCATCACGATGAGCATGGGCAAGACCAAGCTGCGCGTCGAGGATATGGTGCCGATCGCCCGCGGCACGAACGACCCGCAAATTCTCATGGTGAGCTGCAAGGCCAGCGCTTACAAGACGCCTGAGGCGTTCGTCGCTGGAATGAAAAAGGGCGACAAGCTCAAATTCGGCGGAACCCAGACCGGGACTATCGACCACATCACCGCTTTTCTGTGGTCCAAGCGTATCGGCGTCGACATGCCCACGTACATTCCGTTCAAGGGAGGCGGCGAGCTTGCCACCCAGCTGGTCGCCGGTGCGGTCGACGTCGGCATACTCAATCTGTCGGAATCGGCGGCACTGGTCGAAGCCGGCGAGATCTGCCCGCTGGTGATCCTGGCAGAGTCCGGGATGGCCCCCATACCGAAGGCCAAGACCGCCAAGTCCATGGGGATCGATCTGGTGCTGTCGACGACACGCGGATTCGTCACCCACGCGGGCGTCGATTCGGCGCGCCGCGCAGAGCTCGAGAAGGGCATCATGGCGGCCATGGATCATTCCCTGTACCAGGCCTATCTCGTGAACTCCGGTCTCGATTCCACCTCGCCGCAGCCCTCGGGCCCGTGGGGAAAACAGATTCAGTCCATGGTCAAGGAGTTCGGTCCCGCCCTCAAGGAGATGGGATTGGTGAAATAACCAATCGGCAATAGCAATATGCAGGTGCCCCCTTCGGGGGGCACCGCTCCCGTGAATATACGCGTCTTCATCATTCCGGCCCTCATCACGGCCTTTTCGCTGGTCGTAATCTGGGCCTCGCTGCAACTCGACGAGTCGCCGCCGATGATCGTCGGAGACAGCATGCAACCGCGCGCCTTCCCGATGTTCCTGATGGCGATCAATCTGCTGCTGGTGGCGGTGCTCTCGATTCAGTTTTACAGACATCCGCCGCGCAAGGTTCCGCTCGAGCGCTACCCGACCTGGGGCTCGATCGCACTGCTTGCTCTCTTCTACGTGCTGACCGTTTACGCCGACATGTTCATCGGCATCGCGGTGGTGATGTTCCTCATGTGCATGCTCTGGGGCGAGCGGCGGCTCTGGGTGGCCGGGACCCTCGCCGTGGTGACGCCGGTGGCGGTGTTCTTGCTTTTCGACTCCGTGTTGAGAATACGCTTTCCGCGCGGGCTGTTGACAAACTGGTACTACGGCTAGCGGATCGGCCGATGCTCGAAGCCCTTCAATCAATGGGGTCGGTGATCCTGGATCCGTATCTGGTCCTCCTGATTGTCGTGACCACTGTGCTCGGGGTGATCATCGGCGTTCTTCCCGGCCTCGGAGCGACCACCGGAGCCGCGCTGCTCCTGCCGTTCACCCTGACGATGAGCCCCGTGCACGCCATCACGGCGCTCGCGACGATCTATGTCTCGGCGACCTTCGCGGGCTCCATCACCGCGATTCTCATCAACACCCCGGGCACGGCCGCGGCGGCAGCGACTACATTCGACGGCTATCCGCTTGCCCAGCGGGGTGAGGCGGGGCGCGCGCTCGGTATCGCCGTAGTCTCGAGCACCATCGGAGGGATCTTCTCGGTCATCGTGCTGTGCATCGCGGCGCCCATGCTGGCCCAGGTAGCCTACGAGTTCCGTCCACCGGAGTACTTCGCACTGACCGTGTTCGGGCTCTCCATGCTCGCGAGCATCAGCGCCGGCGGCGCGGTTAAGAATCTCATCGGCGGTATTTTCGGGGTCTGGGTAGCCACCATCGGTGCCGAACCCGCGACCGGCATCGAAAGATTCATGTTCGGAAACTACGAGCTCTACGAGGGCCTCTCTTTCGTGCCGGTGTTCATCGGTCTGTTCGCCATGTCAGAGCTGCTCGTGCAGTCGAAGATAGCGCACCACGTGGCCGACACGATCAGCATGAAGGCAGTGAAGCTGCCCACCAGAGAGGACTACAAACGCATCTGGAAGACCGTGCTGCGCTCCTGCGGGATCGGCACGTTTATCGGTGTCCTTCCCGCGGAGGGCGCAACCGTGGCGTCCATGATCGGCTATGCCGAGGCGAGGCGGTGGTCGAAAAACAAGAAGGAGTTCGGCAAGGGCGCCATCGAGGGCATTGCCGGTGCAGAAGCCGCCAACAACGCCGCCACCGGCGGGGCGATGGTGCCGACCATGGTCCTCGGCATTCCAGGCAGCGGCACGACCGCCGTGATCCTCGTCGGACTCATGGTGCACGGGCTGCGCCCGGGCCCTTACCTTTTCACCGAGCAGGTGGACAAGGTGTACCAGATATTCGGGGCGATGCTGCTGGCGAACATCGTTTTCATGATAATGGGGCTTTACGCAGCCAAGGCTTTCGCCCGCATATCGCTGGTCCCGACGCCTATCCTCTGGCCCGTCGTGTTCGCGCTCTCGGTTATCGGAGCCTATGCCCTCAGCACCTCGCTGCTCGACGTCTGGATCGTGCTGATTTTCGGCGTCATCGGATTCTTCGCAAGGCGCCACGGCTTTTCGGTGGCGCCCATTGCGGTCGGGCTCATACTCGGTGAGATGGTCGAGACCAACCTTCAGAACTCGCTGAAGATGTTCGAAGGCGACTGGTGGCTCATTTTTACCCAGCCGCTCGCGGCCCTGTTCCTCGTGCTGGCCTTTCTGGGCCTGTTCGGGCCCGTCATATTCTCCCGCATCGTACGCCAGCGCGACTAGCCGCACCGCCATGCCACTCACCGGAATCCGCGTCATCGATTTGTGCCGTGCCCGGGCGGGTCCAACGGCTGTGCGGCAGCTCGCGGACTGGGGCGCCGACGTGATCATGGTCGAACGACCTGCGACGCTCGGCACCGAGACCCTCGGAGGGGAACGCGACGGATTCGATTTCCAGAATCTGCACCGCAACAAGCGCAGCCTGACGCTGAACCTCAAGGATCCGCGCGGCCGGGAGGTGTTCTTCCGCCTGGCCGACAGCTGCGACGTGGTGGTCGAGAACTTCCGCCCGGACGTCAAGCACCGGCTCGGTATCGACTACGAGGCCGTCTCCGCGCGCAACCCCCGCGTCGTGTATGGCTCCATCTCGGGCTTCGGCCAGCACGGACCCTACAGCGACCGGCCAGGGCTCGATCAGATCGCACAGGGTTTGAGCGGCTTCATGTCGGTCACCGGCCTGCCGGGCCAGGGGCCGGTGCGCGCCGGCGTGCCCATGGCCGATCTCTCCGCGGGCTTTCACCTGGCACTGGGCATCGTCCTCGCGCTCTTCGAGCGCGTGCGCAGCGGAAAGGGCCAATGGGTTCACACCTCACTCCTCGAGGCACAGCTCGCCATGATGGACTTTCAGGCTGCCCGCTATCTGCTCGCGGACGAGGTGCCGGCCCAGGCCGGTAACAATCATCCCACCCGCATTCCGACCGGCGTTTTCGAGACCCGTGACGGACGCGTCAACATCCAGGCGGGCGCTGGCCATATTTTTGCGCGCCTGTGCGATGCCCTCGGCGCCTCGGAGATCAAAGAAGATCCCCGCTTCGCTCACGGCGCCGGGCGACTCGCGCATCGCGACGCGCTGAACGCGCTGATCGAGCCGTACATAGGCGCTCACACGACGGCCGAGGTGGTCGATCTGCTCGCCAGAGTCGGCGTGCCGTGTGGTCCCATCTACCGGGTCGACGAAACGTTCGCCGATCCGCAGGTCCGGGCGCTCGAGATGACGCCCGAGTTCAGTCACCGACGGCTCGGGACCCAACACCTGCTGGGCCAGTCGATCAACTTCTCACGTTCTCGCGAACGCATCGAGCGCGCGACGCCCGAGCTCGGTGAGCACACAGACGAGGTGCTGGCCGAAGCCGGTTACGGTCCCGGAGAGATCGCAGGTCTGCGCACTGCGGATGTCATTTGAGGAATCAGGATATGGATCTCGCGACAGAAAAGATTCTTGCCGAGGTCAGGGAGGGCGTCGGGTGGCTGACGATCAACAACCCGGAGCGTCGTAACGCCATCTCCCTCGACATGTGGGATGCGATGCGCCAGGCGGTGGAGGCGTTCGGTGCCGACCCCGTGGTGCGCTGCGTCGTGCTGCGTGGCGCAGGCGAGAAAGCCTTTGCCTCGGGTGCCGACATCTCCCAGTTCGAGAAAGAGCGAGCCGATGCGGAGGCCGCGATGCGCTACGCGACCATCTCGCGTGCCGGGCGCGACGCGCTGCTGGGTCTCGAGAAGCCGCTGCTCGCGATGATCCGGGGCTTTTGCATGGGCGGCGGGCTCGGTATCGCGATGACGGCCGATTTGCGAATTGCATCCGCTGATGCCGTGCTCGGCATCCCCGCTGCGCGGCTGGGGATTGCCTACGACGCGCAGAACGTGGCGAATCTCGTATCCCTCGTCGGCCCCTCGCGTGCCAAGGACATCCTGATAACGGGCCGTCGCCTGGGCGCCGAGGAGGCGCTCGCCATGGGACTCGTCAATCGAGTCGTGTCCGTGGCCGAGCTCGAGAATACGTGTACGGAGATCACCGCGCAGATTGTCGACAATGCACCGCTTTCGATGCGGGCATCAAAGCTCACCGTCAAAGAGATCTTACGCGGGGAGGGAGCGCGAGACGACGCTCTGATTGTCGACCTCGGTCGCGAATGCTTCGACAGCGAGGACTATCAGGAGGGACGGCGCGCATTCATGGAGAAACGGCGACCGCAGTTCAACGGGCGATGAGGGTTGGCACCGGTGCGTGATCGCGAGCGGTGGGGTGCACGACCCGCTCGGGGCTTTCCGGTGGAACGAACGACGTGAGCCTGACGGATCCGGACCGGTTTGCGCCTACCGGAAATACCTCAACCTCTCATTTACCGCGGCCACGACTTGCCCGAAAATAACGGGCACGAGGCGTGTGTATCGCCCCAAGCCTTGCTTTGCCAAAGGAGACAGGCCATGAAAGTCCATTCCCTCGGCCACGTGGTGCTGAAAGTGACCGATCTCGAACGCTCGGAGCGGTTCTACAACGGCGTGCTCGGAATGCCCGTTTGCGCGCGCCTGGATGAGCAGGGCGTGAAGATGATGTTTTTCAGCCTCGGCAACCACCACGATCTGGCCCTGATGGAGGTGTCCGGCGGCGATGGCGGCGGTGGCGACCAGGCGGTCGGCTTGCACCATGTTGCCTTCTGCATCGGCACGTCGCTCGACGAGCTGCGGGACACGAAGGCGCATCTCGAGGCCGCCGGGGTCACGCCGACGCCGGTGGATCACGAGGTGACCAAGTCACTCTACTTCGACGATCCGGACGGTAACACGGTGGAGCTGTACGTGGATGCCTCCGACGTATGGCGCAAGGAGCCGCAGCGCGTGGCGCAGATGAGGCCGTTGGAGCTTTAGGGCCTGACTGAAGCCTCGCTCAGCCCTGCGCCTCCAGCGCCGCGATGCGCTCGACGAGCGGCGGGTGGCTCAGGAACAGCCGCCGGATCCCCTGGCCGACGCCGCCGGCGATGCCGAAGGCCGCGAGCTGGTCGGGAAGCGAGTCCTCCTCGCCGCTCGCCTGCTGCAGGCGGCGCAGCGCGGCAATCATCTTGTCCCGGCCGGCGAGCTCGGCGCCGCCGGCGTCGGCGCGGAACTCGCGCCGGCGCGAGAACCACATGACGATCATGGATGCGAGGATCGAGAGAAAAATCTGAGCGGCAATGGAGGTGATGAAGTAGGCCGGGCCGTAGCCGCGCTCGGTCTTGAACACCACCCGGTCCACCACGTGACCGATGATCCGGGACAGGAAGATGACGAAGGTGTTCACGACACCCTGCAGCAGACCCATGGTCACCATGTCGCCGTTCTTGACGTGACTGATCTCGTGGCCGAGCACGGCCTCCACCTCGTCGGCGGTCATGCGCTGCAGCAGGCCGGTGCTGACCGCCACCAGGGCATTGTTCCGGCTCGCGCCGGTGGCGAAGGCGTTCGGCACCGGGGTATCGAAGATGCCGACCTCCGGCATGCCGATACCGGCCTCCTGGGCCTGGCGCCGCACCGTGTCCACAAGCCAGCGCTCCGCCTGATTGCCGGGCTGCTCGATGATGTGCACGCCCATGGCGCGTTTGGCCATCATCTTGGACATGGCCAGAGAGATGAACGATCCGCCGAAGCCGATGATGGCGGACATGATTAGCAACGCCTGCAGGTCCAGATCGACGTTGTTCTCCTTCAGGATGCCTTCGATCCCGAAGATCTGGAACACGACGCTGATGACCACCAGAATGGCGGCGTTGGTGGCGAGAAACAGCAATATGCGCATGACGGTCCCAGGGGCCTCCTTGTCGGTGAATCACGCCTCGTTGCCCGCTGAACCCTAATGGATCCAGCGCGATCCTGGCAACGCGGGATCTTCAATCCAGATGGGATCCTTCGGCCGGTATTTCAATAGGCAGCCGCTGCGACGGGCAAGCGCGGCAACGACTCGCTGCCCGTCGCAGAGCGGGGCGCGAACGCCAGCGGCGGCGACCGCCCTGGGGCGGCAGCGCACCAAGTGTGTCCGTCAGGCCGCGACGTCCTCGGCGACGTCGTCCTCGATGGAGCACCAGTAGGTGACGACGAAACCGTCCTCGGCCAGCTCCCGCTTGAGTATGACCCAGCGGTCGCGCTCGACGACGCCCTGAGTGACCCGTCTGTGCTCGGATTCGTCGCTGCGTGCCACGAAGTAGATCTTCACCGCCCTGTGCCTTTCTGAATCAATAGGCGCCTGGAGCGCCGAGCACCCCCAAGAGGGCCATCCGGCCACCGGCTCCCGCGGGCTGCATACCCGCACTAGTTAGTGTAACTTCTTAAAGTAGTTTCTCAAGTTCATTGAGCGGGTTGGACGCTGGCGGCAGCCGCGCGCGTGGCGCAGTGCAGCACGCCGAGAGGAGGATCTGGCAATGACCGGCGGTCAGGCGAGAGCGTCGCAGCCACCCCCGCGGGGCAGGCTGTATCTGGGCGCGACGGTACTGGTATTCGGGTGGCTGTGTCCCCTGTTCGTGCCCCTGGTGCTCGAGTCCGGACTGGCCACCGAGTGGAAGACAAGCCTCTCCGGCCTGTTGCTGCTGGGCATACCGGAGCTGTTCACCCTCGCCGCGGTGGCCATCCTCGGCAAGCCGGGTTTCGCGTATTTCAAAGCAATGGTGTTCGGTCTGCTGCGCAGGCTGGCGCCGCCGGATGCCGTCGGTCTTGCGCGTTATCGCGTCGGGCTGGTCATGTTCGTCGTGCCCGTACTGTTCGCATGGATTTCCATCTACATACCGAACCTCATTCCGGGCTTCGTTGAGCATCCGATCGTATTCGCGGTCAGCGGGGATATCATGTTCTTCTCCAGCCTGTTCGTGCTCGGCGGTGATTTCTGGGACAAGCTACGCGCGCTCTTCGTGCACGGTGCCAAGGCGCACTTTCCCGGGGTCCACGGCTAGCGCAGGTCGAATCGGTTGCCCGGTTCCCGAGACGAAACGTGCTCATGGCTTCCCGCTTTCGACGGCGCCTGAACCGGCTCGGTGGTGACCATGAGCGCGCGGTGGTGCTGCGGGCGCAGGTGAGGGGGCTGGCCATGGATCTGACGGCTTACCGGGTTCTCTGTGGCAGAATGCTGCTCGAAGAGACGCCGATGAAGGCGGGATCGAGGAAAGCGGGGCCGACCGAGGTAGGCATGTCACGGGTGATGCAGACAGGTAGGGATCGGTATCCCTGGCGCGGAGGTGTGGCGGTGTTCGCGCCGGAAGACGTCACCGAAGAGATCGGGTCCTCGGCGGTCGTGCGCGTGGGAGGCGTTTCCATGGAGGTGGGCGAGTGGCCGAGCGCTGAGGTGCACCGCCCAAGCGCGGTCAGCACATTGGTTGTGGCGCGCCGCGATCTGCGACGCCGGCTTCGCGCGGATGAAGGCGCCGATCAACGCAGGGGAGAGCGCCCATGAGCTCGCTCGATCTCGGCGTCATCGGCAATTGCAGCTTCGGCGCGCTCATCGATGCAGCCGCTCGCGTCGTCTGGTGCTGCCTGCCGCGTTTCGATGCGGATCCGGTGTTTTGCAGTCTCTTGAACAACCATGACGGTGATTCCGGGGTGTTCGTCGTAGAGCTTCAAGGAATGACCCGCAGTGAGCAGTTCTACAAGCAGAACACCGCGATTCTCGTCACCCGAATGTTCGACGACGAAGGAAACGGCATCGAAATCACGGATTTCGCCCCCCGGTTCAACATGCGCGGTCGTCGCTTTCGTCCGATGACGCTGATTCGGCGCCTGAGAACCATCGTGGGAACACCCCGTATCGTCATACGGGTGAGGCCGCGTTTCGACTATGGCGCCACAGCGCCCTCGCTGACCCACGGCTCCAACCATATTCGCTACGTAGGCGATAAGCTGACGCTGAGACTCACTACCAATGCGCCGATAACCTACGTGCTCAACGAGACGCCATTTTGCCTCGAAGAGCCCACCAGCTTCGTGCTCGGTCCCGACGAGACCCTGGCAACCGGCGTCGAGGAGACGGCGCGCGAGTTTCAGGAGCGCACCACCGAGTACTGGCGGCTGTGGGTGCGCGGACTCGCGCTGCCGCTCGAGTGGCAGGAGGCGGTCATCCGCGCAGCCATCACGCTCAAGCTCTGCGAGTTCGAGGAGACAGGCGCCATCGTCGCTGCCATGACCACGAGCGTACCCGAGGCGCCCGGCACGGAACGCAACTGGGATTACCGGTATTGCTGGCTGCGTGATGCCTTCTTCGTGGTGCGCGCCTTGAACGGCCTCGCCGCCGTCGAGACCATGGAGAGCTATCTGCGCTACCTGCACAACATCATCGCCACGAGCCGAGACAATGGCAGCGACGGCCACATGCAACCGGTCTACGGCATCGGTCTGGAGCGGCGATTGGAGGAGCGAATCGTTCCGTCGCTGACCGGCTATCGCGGCATGGGGCCGGTGCGCGTCGGCAACCAGGCTCACGAGCACGTTCAGCACGACGTCTACGGCAATGCCATACTCGCCGGCGCCCAGGCGTTCTTCGATGATCGTCTGCTCAGGCAGCCTGACGATGCCGACTTCGACCGCTTCGAAAGCGTGGGCGAGCGTGCTTTCCAGATGCACGACAAGCCTGACGCCGGCATGTGGGAGTTGCGCTCGCGCTCACGCATACACACCTCGTCGAGCCTCATGTGCTGGGCCGCGTGCGACCGGCTTGCCAAGATCGCTGCGCACAGAGGTCTCGAAGATCGGGCCCGTCTTTGGCAGGAGCGCAGCGAGAGCGTGCGCGGCGCGATTCTCAAGAACGCCTGGAACGAAGATTTTGGCGCATTTGCGGAGAGTTTCGGCGGAGACGCGCTCGATGCGGGGCTTCTGCTGATGGCGGAGGTCGGTTTCCTGGAGCCTGCGGACCCACGCTTCCAGTCGACGCTCGAGCGGATCGAGTCGAATCTTCGCCGCGGCAACCATCTGTTCCGCTACACGGCCCCCGACGATTTCGGCGTCCCGCGCAGCGCGTTCAACATCTGCACGTTCTGGTATATCGACGCTTTGGCACGCACCGGGCGCGTGGACGAGGCGCGCGAGATATTCGAATCCATGCTGGCATGCCGCAACCGGCTCGGACTGCTCTCCGAAGACATCGATCCCGAGACCGGCGAGCACTGGGGCAACTATCCGCAGACCTACTCGCTCGTCGGCGTCATCAACTGCGCCATTCGCCTGAGCCGGCCCTGGCAGTCGAAGCTCTGATCGGAGCAATCGCCGAAAGTAGCCTGGCTTCGCCGAGCCGAATCGGCGCACCCGCGGATGACGACCGCGCCGGCAGTCGGCGCGCGTTGCTGCGAGACAGGGTGGTCAGCTCGGCGTCTTGCCGTGCCCGGCCGGGTGGTTGGTTTTCTCGGCCTGCGTTTCGTTCGAGGAATCTGCCGACATGGGGGCAACCGTGTGCCCACGGGCCTCGTGACTGACGAGTCGGAATCGGGTCTCGGACCCTGGGGCGAGCCGGCGCAGACTGCCGCGGTAGGCAATGGTGACCGGCGCTGCGGTCACGGGCTCGCTCCTGACATTGAGCGCTTCGTGGTTCGCCTCGACCTCGAGGCGGTGACGCCGGTATCTGATCAGCACCTTGACCCGTTTGAGCTCGACCGGCAAAGACGGGTCCAGGTGGAGCACGTCGGCGCGGGTCTCGACGCCGAGAAAGCAGCGCTGCACCAGATCGAGCGTTCCCGCCATGGCGCCCAGGTGAATCCCCTCCTGAGTGGTACCACCCTGGATGTCTTCGAGATCGCTGTCCAGAGCTCGGCGAAAGTGCCGCCAGGCGGCGGCACGATCGGAGCGCGCCATGATCCACGCATGGACCACTCGGCTCAGGGTCGACCCGTGCGAGGTGCGCTCCAGATAGTACTCGACGTTTCGCGGAATCGTGTCGTACTCGAATGGATAGCCGAGGCGTTCGAACAGGTTGGCGAGCGCGTCGGCGGATAATAGATAAAAGAGCATCAGCACGTCCGCTTGCTTGGAGGCTTTGTAGCGATTGGGTGAGTCGTCCTCCGCTTCCAGTATGCGATCGAGCCGGTGAATGTCGCCGTAGGTGTGGCGGTAGCCTTCCCAGTCGAATTCTTCGAGCAGGTCGTAGCCTTCGAATTGGCTGATGATGCCATCGTCGTGAAAGGGCACGCGAAGCTTGCGGCTCATCTCGTCCCAGCGTTGGATATGTTGCTCGTCGAGACCGCAGGCCTCACAGAGCTCGCGACTTCGCTCGTCGGGTAGAAGCTCCAAGACGTCCAGTGCGCGGATCAGGCACCACGCCGCCATGACGTTCGTGTAAGTGTTGTTGTCGAGACCGCCATGCCCGTCCAGGTCGGCCCCCGGATACGCGGTATGGTACTCGTCCGGACCCATGACGCCCCTGATATCGTAGCGGCCATCGATCTCGTCGTAGGTGGCGATGCTCGCCCAGAAGCGCGCGATTTCGATCAGAATCTCGGCGCCGTAGAAGTACATGAACTCGTGGTCTTCGGTGACCTGGTAGTAATGCCAGACGTTGTAGGCGACGGCGGCATTGATATGACGCTGGCGATAAGAGAGATCGGCAACCCAGCGCCCCGAACGTGGATTGAGGTGCAGTTTCTGGCTTTCCTCACGGCCGTTGCTGCCGCTCTGCCAGGGAAATGTGGCGCCCTCGTAACCGAGGTTGTGTGCTGCGCGGCGTGCCTCCGAAAGACGGCGGTAGCGATAACGCAACAGAGACCGCGTGATGACCGGCAGCCGAAGATTGAGATAAGGAAACACGAACAGCTCGTCCCAGAAGACGTGCCCGCGATACGCTTCTCCGTGCCAGCCGCGTGCCGGTGCGCCGACATCGAGCTCGCATGTGTGTGGGGAGACGGTCTGCAGCAGATGAAAGACATGCACGCGGAGCTTCAATTGCACGGAGTCATCCGATTCGGTGTCGACCTCGATGTCGCACTCTTCCCAGAGTCGATGCCATGCGAGGCTGTGCTGCGTGACTAGGTCGTTGAATCGCCGTGGTTCTGAAATCGCGCCGGTCGCCTCGAGGGCGGGCTCGCTGATGGCGACGTCTCGTGAGGTATAGATCGCGTGAACTTTCTCGATCAGTATCTGCTCGCCCTGTTCGGCATCGATCTCGACGACGTCGGCGATCCACCCATCGTTTCGCTCGTGCGCGCGAGGCGAGTGTATTCTCGTGTCCTGCCGGTAAAGGCACGTTCTTATTGCCTGGGCAACCTCGAGCCGGGACTGCGACATGCGGCTGCGAAGCAAAAGGCTCTCTTCGCCCACGTGCTCCGCCGCCAGCGTCTCCAGGTGTCGGCCGGCGAGGGCGCGGTAGCGTGCGACGCCGGCATTGACCACCGTGCCATCGAGGCCTGAGCGCACTTCCAGGCGCCCCGACCAGTTCTCCGGAGTGATCTCCAGCGCGAGAGCCGAGATGTGAGGATCGTGCATGCTGACGATGCGCCGCTCGCGCCAGGTGGTTTCCCGGCCCTCCGCGTCACGGAAGCGGCGGGTGCGCACCAACAGGCCGTCGCGCACGTGCAGCTCCTGGCGATAGGCCAGGTGCTGCACCTGATTCGGCTCGAGCCATGTCCCGTCCTCGATACGGATCGCGAGCGGCAGCCAGTTCGGCAAATTGACGAGGTCCTCGTTCTCGACCTCGCGTCCGGCGATGCTGGACTCGAGACGATTGTAGCCACCTGCAAGATAGCATCCGGGGTAGTGAATCCCGTCGGCAGCGCTGTCCGGCGAGGCGCCGCGCGTGACGAAATACCCGTTGCCCAATGCGCAAAGCGCCTCGCGCAGGCCCTCCCTGTCAGGAACATAGCCGTCGTAGCCGAGAACCCATTCGTTCATGGGGCGCTTCCGTCCTGCAGCGTCGCCAGGCGCATGAGAAAGGTCCGCACTTCCTCGGGCCCGGCGAGCCCGTAGCCTGCCGATGTGCGACGCGTCCCATCGCGCACGACCACGCCGATGCCGCGGGTGCCGAGGATGCGGAAGGCATCCTCGTCCGTGAGATCGTCACCCACGTAGATAGGAAGCACCTTGTCCGAATCGAGTCCGAGCTTTTCCACGAGCGAGGATACCGCCTCGCCCTTATTCCATCGGATGGCCGGAAGCAGCTCGAAGACCTTCTTGCCACCGCCCACGCGCAAGCGTGGATGCGCGGCGAGCACGTCGTCGACGGCGCGTTCGACCGTCGCCACGTCGGCATCCGCCACACGGCGAAAGTGCACGGCCATGGCGAAGGCTTTTCGCTCGATGGAATACCCGGCAATGTCCTCGAGCGCCACACGGAGTGCGCGCTCCGCTCCATCGAGCTCGGCCTCGTAGGCCTGCGCGCCTTCCACGATCTCGTGGGATCCGCCCGGGCCGGCGAACTCGAAGCCGTGGCTCGCCACGTAGTAGACCGATTCGAGGCCGACGAACTCGTGCAGCTTTCTGAGATCGCGACCACTCACGATGGTGACGGGGACCCTTTTCGAAAGCATCGCCAGCGCCTCGCGGGTCTTGCTGTCGAGCAACGCCTGGTCCGGGTCCGGCACGATCGGGGTCAGGGTGCCATCGTAGTCGAGAAACACGGCCGGCTCGGCGGCGCGTACCCGGGCCGCGATCTCGGGCCAGTGTTCCTGTACCGAAGGCACATTCTCGATGGTCCTCGCCTGGAGTCGCCGGTCGTCGCCCAGTCTGAGCTCGCCGGCGTCCGCGACGACCAGGCTGGCGCCATTGGAAGCGAGCGCCTCGGCGTAGTGGCCACGGTCGATGCCGACGACGAAGCCGAAGCCGCCGCGCACAGCCGCCTGCACGCCCGCCACCGCGTCCTCGACGACGGCGGTTTGGCTCGGAGCGACGCCCAGCTGCTCCGCGAGCGCGATCAGCATGGCCGGGTCGGGCTTTCCCGGCAGGGCGAGGCGGGTGAGATCGGTGCCGTCAAACCTGGCATCGAACATGTCCAGAACCCGGGCGCGCTTCAATACCTGGCCGGCGTTTCGACTGGCGGAGAATACGCCCAGCTTTATCCCGCAATCACGCATGCGTTCGAGCAGGGCCAGGGTGCCGGGATAGGTGCGCACAGGATGACTCTGCAGCCATTCTCGAAAGAAGTGATCCTTGCGATTTCCCAGTCCGCACACGGATTCCCGATCCGGTGCATCGTCGGGGCAGCCGAAGGGCAGCTCGATGCCGCGTGACTGCAAAAAGGTCCTCACACCGTCATAGCGTGGCATGCCGTCGACGAAACGCCGGTAGTCGTGCACCAGGTCGAAGGGCACGAACTCGGCTCCCGGCTTCTGGGCGCGTTTCGACAGATAGGCGTCGAACAGCCGCTTCCAGGCGGCCGCGTGCGCATCGGCGGTGTCGGTGACGACGCCGTCCATGTCGAACAACGCCGCGTCGAGAGGGGGTGATAGCGACTCGTTGCGCATGGGGATCGGCTTCAGCTACTCACCATCGTCGGCGTGGCCACGACTTTATCTGAATGCGCTGGTCCGCGGCGCCTCATCGGCAGGAGCACCCGACCGGCGGAGACGCGCGTGCTCGAAAGCTTGACGAAAGTCATGGCGACGCGATTCCTTGCATGCTTCATTCGGTCGTGTTCTGCATCGCGACGCCGAATTTCGTCGCTGAGTTCGGGACGCGCTCGGAGTGCCGGTGAATGGACTGGTCCGCGGGCCCCGGACGGATTCACCCGGCACTGTCATCACAGCCGATAAGTATAGGAATTCCGACCAATCTTTCCCACGACGGCTTCACGTGATCGGGGCGCGCATGCAATATCATAAATGTGGGCCCGCGCTATGCACACACGCGTCGCCTGCGTTCACGGCGAGCGGTGCGGCGCTTCCAACGACTGCGCGTTCTGGTATATTGAGTTCCCGGCGCACACCGGATCTCTTGACGAGGCGCGCGCGATCTTCAAATCCATGCTTGCCTGCCGCGAACGGGCCGGATTGCTCGACAACAGCGACCCGGAAACCGGTGAGCGTGTCCACACCGTCGGCTGCGCCGGTCGTCTCAAACGTCTCTGGCAATCGAGTCTCTGAACCATGGCCAAGCCCGAGCGCCTCGTAATCGTTTCCAATCGCGTCGCCGTGACCACGGACGCGGCCCGGGCGGGTGGTCTGGCCGTGGCGCTCTCGGAGCTTCTGAAGAAGACGGGCGGTGTGTGGTTCGGCTGGAGCGGCAAGGTTTCCGCCCGGCCGAACTCTCACCCGGATACGGTAGGCAGGGGTGGTGTCACGGTCGCGACGGTCGATCTTTCTGCAGACGATTACGACGAGTACTACAGCGGATTCGCCAACAGCGCGTTGTGGCCGCTGTTTCACTACCGGCTCGATCTCGCGAACTTCAACCGCGACTTTTACGAAGGCTATCTGCGCGTCAATCGACGCTTTGCGCATGCCCTCGAACCCATGCTCGAAGACGACGACATTGTCTGGGTGCACGACTATCACCTCCTGGCCTTCGGGGAGGAGCTTCGACGCATGGGTTGCGAGCAACCCATGGGTTTCTTTCTGCACATTCCTTTCCCGGCGCCGGAGGTGCTTACCACGCTCCCAGTGCACGACGTGATCGTGCGCGCCATGTTTGCCTACGATCTGGTGGGTTTCCAGACCGAGGGGGATCGCACATGCTTTCTCAATTACGTGGTCAACGAGGCCGGAGGCACCGTTTACGAGGACGGTCGCGTGAGCGCATTCGGGCGTACTATCGTCGCGGGCGTGTTCCCGATCGGCATCGATGCGGATAACTTTGCCGAGCTGGCGACTTCGAAGAACGCCATGGAGCACCGGCGCCGGCTGGAGCGTGTGCTGCGGCGCCGCCACGCCATCGTCGGCGTCGATCGGCTCGACTATACGAAGGGTCTACCCGAGCGATTCCACGCCTTCGAGCGGCTCCTGAAGCATTACCCGGAGAATCACGGCAGGGTGACCTATGTGCAAATCGCTCCGACCACACGCGCCGACGTTCCCGACTACGTCCA
This sequence comes from Gammaproteobacteria bacterium, assembly GCA_011775625.1. Taxonomy (GTDB): domain Bacteria; phylum Pseudomonadota; class Gammaproteobacteria; order HK1; family HK1; genus JAABYT01. The sequence continues at coordinate 61,067 of JAABYT010000009.1, forward strand.
CATACGCGAAGAGCTCGAGGGAATTGCTGGAAAGATTAACGGCGAGTACTCGGAGTTGGATTGGACGCCTCTTCGATACATCAATCGCTCCTTCAGTCGGCCGGCCCTGGCCGGGATCTTCCGGCTCAGCCGTGTCGGTCTGGTGACGCCGTTGCGCGACGGGATGAACCTGGTGGCGAAGGAATACGTCGCCGCTCAATCGCCGCGCAACCCCGGTGTGCTGGTGCTGTCACGCTTTGCAGGCGCCGCGCACCAGCTGACCGGCGCGCTGGTCGTCAATCCGTATGACGAGCAGGGGGTTGCCGATGCGCTGCAGACCGCGCTCAACATGTCGCTGCAGGAGCGCAAGAAGCGATGGGCGACGCTCGTCGAATCCGTTCGCCGCGACGACGTCGTGGGGTGGCGCGAGAGCTTTCTCGAGAAGCTGAAGTCCGTGGTGGATCCCAAGCGTGGTAGAGCCCGTGAAAAAAGGCGAGTCGGCGCTACTCGCTGACATCGGCGGCACTCATGCGCGGTTCTCGACGCTNNTTCTCGACGCTCGGTCCGCGCAGGGACCCGACCGAGCCGTTGGTTCTGAGAACGGCGGGCTACGCGGATTTCGCTGCGGCGCTGGATGACTATCGACGCCAAGCCGGTGTATCCGAATCGTTCGCGAAAGCGGCCATCGGCGTCGCCGGCCCGGTCATCGACGGCACCGCAAGGCTCACCAACTGCGATTGGGACCTGTCGTCGCGGGCCATCGGCGAGGCCATCGGCGGCGGCCAGACGGTGCTGGTCAACGATTTCACCGCAATTGCGCTGTCGCTGACAGCGCTCGGGCGGCGTGACGTGCGCAAGCTGGGCAGCGGTGACGCGGTTGCGGATGCCGCCAGAGCTGTGCTCGGTCCTGGCACCGGGCTCGGCGTCTCCGGACTCGTTCCCCATGGCCGCGGGCAATTCGCGGCTATCGCGGGTGAAGGCGGTCACGTCGGGCTGAGTGCCGCGGATGCACGCGAGATGGAGGTTCTGGCGCGTCTTCGCGACCGCTTCGAACACGTATCCGCCGAGCGTGTCCTATCCGGTCCGGGGCTCGGCAATCTCTACCGGGCGCTCGCCGAGCTCGCCGGGCTGCGGGAGACGGAAGCGCCCCGGCCCGACGAGATTTCACGCCTGGCGCGCACCCGGGAATCGCCGGTGGCGATGGAGACGGTCGCGCTCTTCACCCGCTGGCTCGGTGCCGTCGCGGGGGATCTGGCGCTCACCCTCGGCGCACGGGGCGGTGTATACCTGGCAGGCGGGATCGTCAATCGCTGGGGAAGCGACTTCGACACGGCTGTTTTTCGCCAGGGTTTCGAAGCAAAGGGGCGGTTTCGAGACTACATGGCGTGCATCCCCACATGGGTGATCACCGCCGAGCATCCGGCATTCAAGGGGCTCGCCACGCTGGTGTGAGCCCGCGCCGTGGCGGTGCGATGCGTTCTGTGACCGGCCGTGGTGGTTGTTCACCCATGCGCACGCTTCCCACTCGGCGCTAATTCGAGCATGCTTTTGCTCCGCCGGCCCGTCGGCCGGATGACGGCACGAGCGAATCGACGGAACAGGGAATGCCCGGGATGCTTTCGAAAGCGATTACCCCCCTCAGCCTGCTGATCACGCTGGTATTGAGCGGATGCGCAAGCGAGCCGATTCTCACCTACGAAAGCGATGCGCCCGCGCAGGTTCTGAGCCCTATTCGCGCGGCGGGCGTCGAGGACGGGCGTGTGCGGTTTCGCGAGGTCTTTTGCGAGCGCTTCGATGCCATCGGACCACCGCCGAATGGAAAGCCGAGCTGCTACGACTATCTTCACGCCCTCAGCGACGAGCCGGCGCCGGAAAAGCAGGCCGCGCGGTCTCCCATTGCGCTCGCCTCGGTGCGCTTCGTCATCGTCCCCGGCTTCATGGGTGACGCCGCGCCGGGTGGCATGCGCGCGCTCGGCACGTCCATCGATCGCCTGGCCGGCAAGGGCTACCGTATCGAATACATCCAGGTGAGCGGCGGCGGCGGCGGCGATTACAACGCGCAGCAGATTGCCGCATATTTCATCAACCGCCGATTTCCCGAGAACGAGAAGCTGGTCCTGCTCGGCTACTCCAAGGGCACCATCGACCTGCTGCATTTTCTGGTCAACAACCCGGAGCATGCGCGTCACGTGGATGCGATGGTGAGCTACGCGGGAGCGGTCAACGGTTCGGCTCTGGCCGAGGCGTTTCCCCAGGTCATGATCGACGCGGCCATGTTCCTCGGGGGCAGTGACCCCGGTGACAACGCCGGATTCCGCGCGCTCAAGCCGTCGGTACAGATGCCCTGGCTGGCCGCGCATCGGCTACCCGATCACATCGCATACTTCTCTCTCGCGGCGTTCACGGATCGTGACAACGTATCCGGCATGCTCAGGGACGGTTACGATCGCCTCGCCCAGATTAACCCGAAAAACGACGGGCAGTTGATCTTCTACGATCAGATACTGCCGCGCAGCACGCTGCTCGGTTATATGAACGGCGACCACTGGGCGGTCGCGCTGCCGTTCACGGAGAAAGCGATCGGCATGGCATCCACGGTCGTGACGAGAAACGTCTTTCCCCGGGATGCGATGCTGGAGGCGGTGCTGCTGTACGTTCGCGAAAGTCTCTGAGACTCACGCGGGCACGCCCTGCCTTTCGCGCTCGACGAAGTAGCGCGCCATCTCGAACTGGTCGTTGCCCCAGATGACCCGATCGGCGACGACGATGGTCGGCACGCCGAACACGCCGAGCGCCATGGCCTCCTCGGTCACGGCGCGCAGGCGCTCTTCGAGCTCGGCGCTCCCGGCCTTCTCGAGACACGCGTCCGCATTCAGGCCTGCGTTGCCGAGCAGCCGGTGCACGACGGACGGTTGCGAGACGTCGTCACCGTCGACCCATCGCGCCCGGTAAGCCGGGTAGTGGTACTCGCGGAAATGTCCCATTTCCTGCGCGACCAGCGCTGCCTTCAGCAGCAATGCCGTATCGGCGCGCACGAGCGTGTCGGGATCGCCGAACTCGACGCCGCAGCACTCGGCCCAGTTGCTGCGAAGCTCGGCGTAGTAGCGCGCTTTTCGCGGGCCGTAGGTGCGCTCGCCCGCGGGCTCCGGGCCGACCATGGGCTCCTTCATCTGCTTGAGATAGACGGGCTTGAAATCGATTTTCACGCTCTGGCTGGCAAAATAGGCCTCGACCCGGGCGCTGCCGATATAGGCCCATGGGCAGGTGTAGTCGTAAAAAAATGGGATCTTCATCTCCGTTCCCCGGTCGCAGGCGCCATGATTCGGCAGACGTTATCAGAGTAAGACTGCCCTGCGAAGGGACTGGGCGGCATGGCGTCCAAACACGGTNNGCACAGGAGACCCGAACCATGAAGCTTCGTCTCACCGCTGTTGCGATGACTCTGTCTGCACTGGCAATCGGCCCCGTCTATGCTGGCGGCGCGGGTGGCTGCAATTACGGCAGCAAGTGGCAATCCACGGCCGTCGAGCCCCAGGAGCAGTCGGAGACGAGCAAGAAGCTCGCCAGCCTGAGCGCGCCGATCGCCGAGGAAGCGACGGCCGGGCAGACGACGAGCACCGGCAATCCGCAGCAAGACACGACGACAACGGCGGAAACAGCGACCACGCAGTAGGTCTCTCCGACCCGCCGTCGGTTTCCCCCGGGCCGGCCCCGGGCGTGCTCGGGCTCTCCCATGAATTTTCTCGGAACCGGGGCGGGCGCCTTCGTGGCGCTCGTCCTTTTCGCACTCCCGTGCGCTGCTGACCAATCCGGCGAGCGGGCGGGCACGCTCTCCGGTTCCGAGCTGGTGGGCGCCCTGCAGGGCGGTGGTTACAACGTCTATTTCCGGCATGCCGCCACCGATTGGTCGCAGCACGACGACGTGCGTCGCAGCGGCGACTGGACCTCCTGCGATCCGGCGCGCATCCGCCAGCTCTCGGACGAGGGACGCGCGAGCGCCGAGGCCGTGGGCGAGGCCATGCGTGCGCTCGGCATACCCGTGGGACGCGTGCTCGCCAGTCCCTACTGCCGCACCGTGGAGACGGCGCGCCTGATGGCTCTCGGCGAGGTCGAGACCACGACCGACATCATGAACCTGCGCGTGGCGGAGTACTTCGGCGGTCGCGAGGCGATTGCCGAGCGCGCCCGTGCACGCTTCGCCGCTCGTTCGATGCCCGGCACGAACACCATCCTGGTGGCCCACGGTAACGTGATAAGGCTGGCGACCGGCGTCTACCCGGGGGAGGGTGAGTGCGCGGTCTTTCGTCCCCTTGATGGCGGCGGTTTCGAGTATGTCGGTGGCTTGAGGCCCGAGGAGTGGACCAGGCTCGCGGAAAGGCTCACGGGCAAAGCCGTCGCGGCGCCCTAACCGCGGCGGTGCTCGCCGAAGCGTTCCGACATGGCGATACCGCCCAGCACCAGCACCAGGCCCGCCATGTGATAGGGCCGGAACAGCTCACCGAGAATCAGGATAGCCAGGACGGCGGCGAAGATCGGCACCAGGTTGATGAATAGTCCGGCGCGATTGGCGCCCAGCATGGCAACGCCGCGGATGAAAAAGAGCTGGGAGAGCATGGAGGGGAATATCGCCGTGTAGGCGATGATCGCCCACGCCTTCGGCGTCGGCATCTGGAAGCCTCCTCGCAGAACATCGAGCGCGTAGAACGGCAAGGCGAAGAGCATTGCCGAGAAGCTCAGCGTGAACATGAGCGTGGTCCAGTGGATGTCGGGACGGTAGCGCAGCGCGACCGTATAGCCTGCGTAAAGGACCACGCACAGCAGCATGATGGCGTCGCCTCGGTTGACGCCGGTTTCGAAAATGGTCAGCGGCGAGCCGCGGGTTGCCGTGATGAGCACGCCGGTGATGGTGAGCAGCACACCCAATCCCTGCAAAGCGGTGACCCGCTGGCTGAAGAACAGGTAGTTGGCGAGAATGATGAGCACGGGCATGGCGGACTGCTCGATGGCCGCGTTGATCGCGGTCGTGTGATTGAGCGCCCAGTACAAGCCGATATTGAACGACGAGAAGCCTAGCGCGCCGAGGCCGAACAACAGCGGCAGATGCCGCCGGACCGTAGGCCAGTCTCTGCCCAGATGGGGGCGTGCGATGAGATAGAAGGCCGCGCATGCGATCAGCCATCGTGACCACGTCAGTGCCACCGGCGAAATCACGCCCGCGGCCAGCTTTCCGGCAATGGCGTTGCCGGCCCAGAAAAGGGCAGTCAGCATCAGTAGCGTGTACGGGTTGGCGCGCATCAGCGGCCGCGGGTCCTCTCAGCCGCCCCCGAGCCCCTATGAATCGGCCTTGCTTTGCCTTGCCGGGTCAAACCGTCTGTGTCTCGCGCGTTGCGGTGATAACGCGGCTGAGAACGACCACGGGAATCAGTCCCGCCAGCACGATACCGAGCGCGCCGAGGCTCGCCTTCTCGATGAGCTCGTCGGAAGCGAACTGATACACGTACGTTGCCAGAGTGTCGAAATTGAAGGGTCTCAGAATCAACGTGGCGGGGAGCTCCTTCATGCAGTCGACGAACACGACCAGCACGCCGATCAGCACACCGCCACGAATGAGCGGAAGATGCACCTTGAAAAACGTCGCCAGGGGGCCGTGGGCGAGCGTGCGTGCCGCCATGTCCATGGCGGGTGTCACCTTGGCGAGGCTCGAGTCGGCGCTGCCGAGTGCGATGGCGAGAAACCGCACGACGTAGGCGAAGAGCAGGGCGAATACCGTGCCACTCAGGAGCAAGCCGGTCGAGATCCCCAGGCGGTCGCGCATGAATGCATCCACTGCGTTATCGAAGCTCGCGAAGGGAATGATGACCCCGATGGCGAGCACGGCTCCCGGCACAGCGTAGCCGAAGCTGGCGAAATTTACCGCTGCGCCGATCAGCTTGCCGCCGGCCACGCGCCTGCCGTAGGCGAGCACGAGCGCCACGCATACCGCGGCGAGGGCGGCGCCGGACGAGAGCGTGAGACTGTTGAGCGCATAGCGCAGGAAATCCGGTGTCCAGGACTCGTCGAAGTAGCGGATCGAGTAACTGACCAGGACGATGGCGGGTATGACGAATCCCGCAGCAACCGGCATCAGGCATGCCACGAACGCGAGCCCGGCGCGTGCACCTCGCAGGCGATGCGCGGGAAGCTCCTTGAGCCTTCCGGAGATCTGATAGTGACGGTGGCGGCGGCGGCTCTGACGCTCGATGGTCAGCAAGGCGGCGACGAAAAGCAGCATGACCATGGCAATCTGCGCCGCTCCGCCGATGTTGCCCATGTTGAGCCAGACGTCGTAGATCCCCAGCGTCAGAGTCTGCACTGCGAAAAAATCCACGGTGCCGATGTCGTTCAAGGTCTCCATGAGCGCCAGCGCCGCCCCGGCCGCGATGGAGGGGCGCGCCATCGGCAGCGAGACGCGAAAGAATGTTGCCCACGGGCCACAGCCCAGGATGCGGCTGGCATCGAGCAGACCCACGGACTGCTCGAGAAAAGCGGCGCGCGAGAGCAGATAGACGTAGGGATAGAGAACTATCGACATCATCGCGATGGCGCCGGGGAGGCTGCGGATCTCCGGGAACCAGTAGTCCGCCGCGCTCTGCCACCCGAACACGAGACGCAGCGCACTCTGCACCGGGCCCGCGTACTCGAGAAGGTCGGTGTAGACATAGGCGACGACATAGGCCGGCACCGCCATGGGCAGGAGCTGCGCCCACTCGAATACGCGGCGTGCGGGGAAACGGCACATGGTGACGAGCCAGGCGCTTGTTACGCCCATGGTCAGGACACCAAAGCTGACGCCGAGCATGAGCGCGAGCGTCGTCAGCACGTATCCCGGCAGAACCGTCGAGGCCAGATGCGGCCATATGTTCTCCCGGGGAAAGAGCGCAAGCCACGGGATGCTGACGATCGGCAGCGCGACCACGAGGGCGACGAGCAGCGTCGCGGTCATCCAGGGATTGATCCTGAACTTCACCAACGACACAGCGAACGCTCGCCTACCGGGTAAATGGGATGCCGACGGCCCCACGCTTGCCTGTCTTTCGCGGCTCAGGTGTCGAACGCGACCTTGTCCGCCAGCTTGCTCGCCGTCTTGCGATGTTTGGCAACCTCGCCGAGGCCGAGATCGTCGGCCTTGTAGGCGCCGAACGATTGCAGCAGCGCCGACCAGGGCACGCCCGGCTTGACGGGGTATTCGAAATTCTGCTCGGCGTAGAGCTGCTGGGCGCGATCGCCGCTCAGGAAAACCATCAGCTTGATGGCGTTATCCTTGTTGGGGGCGCTTTTCGTGAGCGCGATGCCGCTGACGTTCATGTGCGTGCCGTAGGTTTGCTGGTTGGGAAAGACGATGTTGACCGACGCCGCCCACGCCGCCTGATTCTTGTCATTCATCATGTTCCCCATGTAGTAGTGGTTTATGACGGCGACGTCGCACACTCCCTCCATGATCGCTTTGACCTGGGCGCGGTCGTTGCCCTGAGGCCTGCGGGCGAGGTTGGCCTTGAGGCCGCGCAGCCACTCGTGCGCTTTCGCCTCGCCATGATGTGCGATCATCGCGGCCGTCAGCGCCACCATGTAAGCGTGTTTACCGCTGCGCGTGCACACGCGTCCTTTCCACTTTGGATCGGCGAGATCTTCATAGGAGCTGATGGCGCCGGGCGCGACGCGATCTTTCGATGCCACGATGATGCGTGCGCGGCTCGTCAAGCCGAACCAGTGATGCTCGGGATCCCGGTATTGCGCAGGTATGTTCGCCTCGAGCGTGGCGTTTGTCACCGCCTGGGTGACACCGGCCTGCACCGCGTCGGTGAGGCGTCCGATGTCCGCGGTGACGATGAGATCGGCCGGACTGTTGGCCCCCTCCTGCTCGAGACGCTCGATGAGGCCCTTCTTTGCGTGAACCACGTTGACCTTGATCCCGGTCTCACGGGTGAAGGCCTCGAACATGGGCGTGATCAGAAACGGCTGGCGGTACGAGTACACGTTGACCACTCCCTGGGAGTGGGCGGGAAACGCCACAAAAGCGGCGATCAGGGCTGCGGCCGCCGCCGCGAGGGTACGTGACGGTGTGTTCAAATTCGGTCTCCGGGTCGAGTGTTGTTAGATGTAGATGAGAATCATTCGCATTAAGCGAGCATAATCCCAGCCCAAGTCCGTGGCAATAGGCTGTTTCACCCGTGGATCTCCGGCGCCGTACTATAGGGCGGCGCCCAGCGGCCGGGTTGATCCGAATCAACCGAGTGAAAGGCGGCCTTGCGCCACGCGCGCAGGGCGCTGGCACGCGCACGGGGATGGCGGCCGGGCGGTGCCCCGCCGAGGACAGGGGCGGCGGACGCGGCACCCTCGGGGCCCTGGGCGCCCCCGGGGTGCCCGGGGGTGGATCCGTTGCCGGCCCCCCGCGGGGCCGGCCGAGTGTGAGCGCCTTCACACGGCTGAGCCCCATGCCGAGAAATCGACCCGACGTGCCCGCCGGGGGGTTCACCTTTGCGCCGCGCTGACCGACAAAATTCTTCGAGGGGAGAGCTTCCCGGTGGGGGGTGGCGACGGCTCCCGACGGCATCGACGCGCGAATATGTCCATTTATTACATTCCGGTTGCATCGGCGAACACCTTCAAGGTCGCGGTGCTGAACTCCAAGGGCGGCTGCGGCAAGTCGATGGTCGCCACCAATCTGTCCTGCTGGTACGCGGTCGAAGGCCTCGACACCGCCCTTATCGACTTCGACCCCCAGGGCAGCGCATTGCGTTGGCTGACCCTGCGCCCCTCCAAGCACCCCAACGTTCACGGCATCAGCGGAGGTCACCGCGCGAAGACCGTCACGCGCAGCTGGCAGATGCGACTCCCGAGCGAGACCCAGCGGGTCGTCATCGACACGCCCGCCGGGGTACGCGGCTTCGAGCTCGGCGAGCTCATACGCCAGTGCGACGTCATCGTCATTCCCGTGCTGCCCTCGGATGCCGATATCCACGCCGGCGCCGGCTTCATTGCCGACCTGCTGCTCGATGCGCGCATCCGATCGGCCGGCACACGGGTCGTCGTGGTCGCCAACCGCATCAAGTCGAACACGCGAATCTACGCGTCGCTGCAGCGCTTTCTGGATCGCCTCGAATTTCCTTTCGTGGCGCAGTTCTCCGACACCCAGACCTATGTTCAGGCCGCCCAGCAGGGACTCGGGCTGTGCGAGATGCGCGCGGACGCCATGGTCCAGCGCGAGATAGCCCAGTGGCAACGCCTGCTGGCGAGCATCGAGGCTTCTGCAAAGCCCATTGTTCCGACTCGCGCGCCGCTGGCCGCAGGCTGATCCCAGGGGAGCGGGTCCCCCGACCCGGTGTTACCATGCTAACGGCATGTTCGCGTATGGCACCGCAGCGCAGACGGATCCCCGCTTCGTCGTAGAGGAATTCGAGCCCGCCTGCCTGCGCGTGCACCGCGCCGGAGGCCTCGAGGAGCGCCGCCGCCTGGCGCTTGCGGAGCTCGAGGATTGCTGCGCCTGCCCGCGCAACTGTCACGTGAACCGGCTCGAGGACGTGGCGCGCGTGTGCAACACGGGCCGACACGCCATCGTCTCGAGCGCGTTTCCCCATTTCGGCGAGGAGGACTGCCTGCGCGGCTGGAACGGGTCGGGCACGATCTTCTTCGGCATGTGCAACCTGCGCTGCGTGTTCTGCCAGAACTGGGACATCTCACAGAAACGCTCGGGCGAGGAGCTGAGCGCCGCCGAGATAGCCGATCTCATGCTGAGCCTTCAGAATCGCGGTTGCCACAACATCAATTTCGTCACGCCGGAGCACGTGGCGCCGCAGGTCGTCGAGGCCATCGCCGAAGCGGTGCCGCGCGGTCTCGAGATCCCCATCGTCTACAACACCAGCGCCTACGATGCCGTCGCCTCACTGGCGCTTCTCGACGGGCTGGTGGATATCTACATGCCCGACTTCAAGTTCTGGAACCGGGAGACGGCACGCCGGCTGGCCAAGGCCAAGGATTACCCGGAGCGGGCCCGCGAGGCGATACTGGAGATGCACCGCCAGGTCGGCGATCTGCGCTTCGGCGCCGACGGGCTGGCAAAACGCGGGTTACTGGTGCGCCACCTGGTGATGCCCGGCCAGGAGGACGAGGCAGCGGCGATCTTCCGCTGGCTCGCCAGCGAGGTCTCGCCGGACACCTACGTCAACATCATGGGCCAGTACCGGCCCGCGTATCAGACTGACGAGCGCACCCGCGACGGCCGGGCCAAGTACGCCGACATCGACCGGCAACCTTCCATGGCCGAGATGAGCGCGGCCCGGCGCGCGGCGCGCAGCGCCGGTCTGTGGCGCTTCGATCGGCGCGCGTAGGCCGTCAAACAGCCCGGTCCCGGCGCGGTCACTTGACGGCGGTGACCTTGATTTCCACGCGATCGCCCGGCGCGAGGTCGGTGCCGACGCAGGCGCGGCAAGGCCAGCCGTCGTCGGGAATCCAGGCGCACCAGACGGCGTCCATCTCCGCCTTGGTCGACATGTCGCTGAGATAGACCAGCACCTCGACGATGTGGTGCCTGTCGGTGCCGACCTCCTCGAGGTTCGCGTCGATTGCCGCGAGCGCGCCCTTCGTCTGCTCGGCAACGGTATCACCGCGCCCGGTCGCCACGGTCCAGACGAATCCGTTGTGCTCGACGGTCTTACAACGGCCGCGGGCCGTTCCAGGGATGCGTTTGATGCTCATCTTGCTTTCAGTCTCCGGAAGGGGTTCGCCGCGCGTGTCTCTGGTGAAACTCCGCGCGCGTGTTGCGGTGGGGATAGGGCTCGTCCGGCACGGCGCAGCCGAGGAACGCGCACAGGGGCTCCCAGCCGCTGCCGGTCTCGTAGACGAGCAGGCGCTCGGCGGGGACACCTTCGTGCACGGTCCGATTGTGGTTCTCGTAGACGCCGATGGCGTGCACCGGATCGTCCATGCGTCCGCCGAACGTGCGTTCGAGGATCAGCTCGCGGGTCATGGCGCGATGCACCCGGGCCTCGATGTTGCCGGGATCGGGTTTCGACGAAATCGCTCTGAAGATGGTGCTCACGGCGCTGCGGTGCCACTGCGCCGCATCGCGCACGCTCAGAACGAGCTTTGCCTCGGGATAATGGTCGGACAGCTCGCGCCAGAAAGCCGCCACGGGCCAGTCGACCGCGGCGGCGTAGCCGTCGAAAAGCGCGTCCCAATCGACCGCCTCACCTCGAGTGGCTGCGCGCCACACCCCGTCGTGGGCAGGATTGGCGAGCACCTCGAGCATGTGATAGCAGGGCCCGAAGCCGAGCTGCTCGAGCGCGAGCTTCAGGGACAGGGTTCCGGTACGGCCGAAGCCCGCGCCGATCACCGCCAGCGTCATTCCAGTTGTTGCCTCGTCATTTCAGTATCTTACGCGTCATCGGGAAGCGGCCGGCTTGTATCGAGGCAGACGTTCGAATGCGCCGACGGATTTATTATATGATGGCGGGTGCCAGCGACAGGATTAAAAATTCCGCAAGGGTCATGAGGGGAGAACGATAGAATGAAAAAACGCGAATTTCTCAAAAAAGCAGGGGCGGGGACCGTCGCCACAGTCGCGGCGGTGAACGCACCCTATGTCCACGCACAATCGAAAACAACCATCAAATGGCGAATGCAGACCTATGCCGGAGCCGCTCTGGCCGAGCACGTGGTGAAACCCGCCGTCGATTCGTTCAACAAGGTCGCCAACGGGCAGATGGTGATCGAGCTCTACACGGCCGATCAGCTGGTGCCCACCGGTGAGCTGTTCCGAGCGATGCAGAAGGGCACCATCGATGCCGTGCAGAGTGATGACGACTCCATGGCGGCGCCCGTGGATGTTTCCGTGTTTGGCGGATACTTTCCGTTTGCAACCCGCTACAGCCTCGACGTGCCGGTGCTCTTTCACCAGTACGGACTGAACGAGATCTGGGAAGAGGCTTACGGCGAGGTGGAGAACGTGAAGTGGTTGAGCGCCGGCTCCTGGGATCCCTGCCACTTCAACACCGTCAAGCCTATTCGCAGCCTCAACGATCTCAAGGGACTGCGGGTGTACACGTTCCCGAGTGCGGGCAAATTCCTGTCCCGCTTCGGCGTGGTGCCGGTGAATCTTCCCTACGAGGACGCCGAGGTCGCGGTGCAGACCGGCGAGCTCGATGGCATGGCGTGGTCGGGCATCACCGAGGATTACACCGTCGGCTGGGCCGATGTGACCAAATACTTCCTCACCAATAACATCACCGGCGCCTGGATCGGGTCGTTCTTCGCCAACAAGGAGAAATGGGACGCGCTGCCGGCGCACCTGCAGGAGCTGCTCAGACTGGCCATGGACAGCTCACACTACTACCGCCAGCACTGGTACTGGGGCGGAGAGGCGAAGCTTCGCACCGGCGGCACCAAGCTCACGCTCACGTCGATTCCCGACAATGAGTGGGCTCAGGTGGAAGAAGAAGCCCTCAAATTCTGGGACGAGGTTTCCGCCTCGAGCCCCAGATCCGCCAAGGTGGTCCAAATTTTGAAGGACTACACCGGGGTCATGGCGAAGGCCGGTCGGCCTTATCGCTACACCTGATACGGCCAGGGGCTCTCGAGCTTTACCACAGTGATGGATGGCAGCTGCCGATGATGTTCGGCAGCTGCCACTCTTTTTTTTCGCCGGAGGCGGCGCAAGACGGTCCGCGTTCTCGACGTCTAGAAGAAAATGCCCAAGGCCATTCGACTCTATGTGCGCTACGTCGAAGCGGTAAGCCGCGTGGTCGGCCGCTTCGCCATGTATGGCATCTTCGCCATGATCGGGCTGCTGCTGTTCTCGTCCATATCGAAGAGCTTCTTTCTCCCCAAGATCTGGACCCTGGAGATGGCCCAGTTTTTCATGGCCGGGTACTACGTGCTCGGCGGCGGCTACTCCATGCAGCTCCAGTCCCACGTGAGAATGGATCTTCTCTACGGACGCTGGTCGGACAAAGGCAAGGCGTTCGCTGATTCCATTACCGCTTNNCTCTACGGCGGCATCTCCAGCACCGAGTACGCGCTGCGCTACGGTGAGACCAGCTACTCGTCGTGGTCGCCCTACATGGCGCCGATCAAGATCGTCATGGTGTTCGGCATCGCGCTCATGCTGCTGCAGGCCATCGCAACCTTCTTCAGGGATCTGGCCCGCTTCAGAGGGGTGGATCTGGACGGCGAATCCGGCACAGAGGCGCAGTCGGCATGAGCTACGAGCTGATCGCCATCCTGATGTTCTCCACCATGATGATCATGCTGCTGACCGGGCAGCGCGTTTTCGGTGCCATCGGAGTCGTCGCCGTCGTCGCTGCCCTCGGGCTTTGGGGCGACGGCGGGTCGGAGATGGCCTTCAGCGCGGCCATGAAGCTGATGAAGTGGTATCCGCTGCTGACCCTGCCGATGTTCATCTACATGGGATACATGCTCTCGGAGTCCGGTATTGCCGACGATCTCTACCGGATGTTTCACGTCTGGGCGGGGCCGCTCAACGGCGGGCTCGCCATCGGGACGATTGGCCTGATGGTCGTCATCTCGGCCATGAATGGACTGAGCGTGGCGGGGATGGCCATCGGTGCCACTATCGCATTGCCGGAGCTGCTGCGGCGTGGCTACGACAAGGTCATGGTCACCGGCGTCATCCAGGCTGGCAGCTCTCTCGGCATTCTGGTCCCGCCGAGCGTGGTTCTGGTGCTCTACGGCATGATCGCCCGCCAACCCGTGGGACAGCTTTGGCTTGCCGGGGTTTTTCCCGGTCTGATGATGGCAAGCCTTTTCATTCTCTATATCGCCGTGCGCTGCAGGCTTCAGCCGAAGCTGGGGCCGGCTCTGCCCAAGGAGGAGCGGCAGATAAGCTGGGGCGAGAAGTTTCGCCTGCTGCGCGCCGGCATTCTCCCGCTTTTGATCTTTTTCTGCATGACCGGTCTGTTCCTGATGGGCAAGACCAACCTGACAGAGAGCTCGGCGGTTGGCGCGACGGCAGCGACCATCGCCGCGCTCATCAAAGGCCGGCTCACCTGGAAGGTGATGGAGGCGACCATCCGCAAGACGCTCAGCGTGAGCTGCATGTTCATGTGGATCATCCTCGCGGCCCTCTGCTTCGGCGCGGTCTTCGACGGACTCGGCGCCGTCAAGGCCATCGAATCTTTTTTCATCGACCGCATGGGGCTCGGCCCATGGGAAATTCTCATCATGATGCAGCTCTCCTACATCCTGATGGGCATGTTCCTGGACGACACCGCCATGCTGGTCATCGTCGCGCCGCTCTACGTGCCGCTGGTGGGCGCCCTGGGCTTCGACCTGGTCTGGTACGGCGTGCTCTACACCATCACCTGCCAGATCGCCTACATGACGCCGCCGTTCGGCTACAACCTGTTCCTGATGCGCGCCATGGCGCCGCCGGAGATCTCGCTCTCGGACATCTACCGGTCGATCACGCCCTTTGTGATCGTGATGATCCTGGGGCTCGCTCTGGTTACGATCTTCCCCGAGATTGCCCTCTGGCTTCCCAACCGGCACTACGGTGATTGATGGCAGACGCGATCGCGACGCCGAGCCATCGAGCGCCGAGGAAGTCTTTCTAGTTACCGACGCACTCGTCGCGCACGTCATAGACCTTTTCCACGATGTCCCTGCCGTGCGCGCCGAGGGTCTCGTAGGCGAGCTCCGAACGGGTGCGGCTGCTGATGCCGATGTATTGCTCGAAGCGAAGCGTGTAGGGTCGCTTGTCGACCAGGCAGTCGCAGTACGCGGTATCGCCGATGGCGCGCAGGCAGCGGTAGCGAAAGTCGGCCGAAATTTCCTCTATCGACAAATCGCGCCGCTCGAATGCCTTCGAGGCCTGGTCAATAAGACTTTCGATCTCGAGCTCCTCGAGGGTCGGCTCGCGGGACTGGGCGGATACGCCCGCGGACAGGAGCAGCGCCGCGACAAGCGTAGCCGCCGGCCGCTTGGGAGCCTCACGCCGTGCCATGGGGCAGGAGTATCTGCCGAAGGGTAGTGCCCTCGCTCAACCTGTCGAAGCCTTCGTTCATCTCATCGAAGGACACCGTTTGGCTCAGCAAACGGTCAATGGGCAGGCGGCCCTGCTTGTAGTGGGCGATGAAGCGTGGAACATCGCGCACCGGCACGCAGCTGCCCATGTAGCTGCCGCTGATGGATATCTCGCCGCTCACGAGCTCGCTCGGAGAGAATTCGAATCTCGCATCCTGGGGCGCGAGCCCCGCGATGACGATCGAGCCGCCGGCGCGCACCGAGCCGTAGGCGCTTTTCAGCGCTTGTGCCGAGCCGGCCAGCTCGAAAGCGAAATCCACGCCGCCGTCGGACAGATCGCGGATTTGCGCGACGTGATCGGCCTGCGATGCGTCGACGGTGGCATGAGCGCCGAGCTGCCGCGCGAGCCCGAGCTTCGCGGGATTGATGTCGACGGCGATGATCTGACCGGCGCCGGCGAGTATCGCACCGAGCACCCCGTTGAGTCCCACGCCGCCGAGCCCGATGACCGCGACCCGGTCCCCGGGGCGGATGCGCGCCGTGTTGATCACCGCGCCGACCCCGGTCATGACCGCGCAGCCGAATACGGCGGCCTCATGAAGCGGCACATCGGCGTCAATCTTGACGACGGAGCCGCGATCGACGACGACGTGCTCGGAGAAGCACGACACGCCGGTGTGGTGGTTCAGGGGCTTGCCGCTGGCATCCCTGAAGCGCTTGCCGCCACCCATGAGCTCGCCTTTGGCGCGCGCCACGGCATGGCTTTCGCAGATCTGCGGGCGACCCTCGAGGCATCGGACACAGCGTCCACAGCTGGCACTGAACTGAAAGACGACGTGATCGCCGGCAGCAACGTCGCGGATCCCATTGCCCACCGCCACGATCTCGCCGGCACCCTCGTGACCGAGCACCAGCGGAAGCGGGCGCGGACGGCTCGCATCGATAATGGACAGATCCGAGTGGCACAGGCCCGCGCCGACGACCTTGACCAGAACCTCGCCTTCGCCGGGCGGGTCGAGCTCGACCTCCTCGAGGCGAAGCGGCCGGCTCTCGGCGTAAGGCCGGGGCAGGCCGAGCTCCCGCAGCACGATGGCCCTCGTCTGCATTGCCGTGCACCTCTGGAAATCATCGCAGATTCGAGGCCGACATTGACGCAAAAAAAACCGCCCCGAGCAAGGCGGCGAGGAATTCACCGAGATGCGAGCGCCGGGCAGGCTTTCGGGAGGCGGTGGTAGAGAAGCCGGGTTCGGTCTCATCGATGGGCACCATCGATGTCAGGCGTTGATTGTTTCAGCGACAGGATCGCAGCGAACGATCATGAAATTGAAATGACTGGCGGGTATCCTGAGTGTTATTCGGAGGAGTTCATGGCCGAAGAGAAATATCACGTCCTGTTCCTGTGCACGGGCAACTCGGCGCGCAGCCAGATGGCCGAATGTCTGCTGAACAGGCTCGGCCATGGCCGATTCCATGCGTTCAGCGCCGGAAGTCACCCCACGGGGGCCGTTCATCCGCTTGCGCTCGCGCTGCTTCGACGCCACGACTACGCAGTCGAAGGTCTTCGTTCAAAGGATTGGAACGAATTTTCCGCCCCGCACGCGCCTCGAATCGACTGCGTCATCACCGTCTGCGACAGCGCTGCCGGCGAGGTTTGCCCCGTATGGCCCGGAGAACCGATAACGGCGCATTGGGGATTCGCCGATCCCGCTGCCGCCACCGGGAGCGAAGCGGAGCGAAAAAGCGCCTTTGCCGACGTGTATCGCCAACTGCACGAGCACCTGGAGATGCTCGTCAGGCTTCCCGTGGAACAGCTCGATCGCGTCACACTGCAGGAGCAAATCCGCGAGATCGGGCGGCGGGCGACGCAGCAGAACTGACGCCACGACGCCGACCGTCCGGCCATCGCCCGGCGCGCGCTGGACGCGCTGTGCCACACGCCGCGAAGCTCGAAGGCGACACTGCGCTGGTCGACTCACCGGCGCTTTTCATTTTCTGAGTGCACTCCGGTAGCCGCCCGCAAGGGCTCTCGGCGCGGGCCCGGGCGCGAGGGCAGGCCGGCGCGCCAGCAACAATTGAAACAATTCTCCACCCCGTGCGACACCGAGCGGAAATACGCGCCCGCTAAATTGCCGAACGTACGAAAAGTACGCTTTTCGAGCAGCCAAGGACCAGAGGAGCTACAGATGACCGCAACGACGACTCAGAAGCAGGTGGACAACGGTGTCAACGTGGAGGCCCTGATCGGCGCACGCGAGGCACTCACCAATGCCCCGGAAGCCGCGAAATTCACCTGGCGCGCCAACTGCAAGTGGGTGAACGGCACCCACAGCAAGTCTTCGGTGAAAGGGTTCTTCGGGCTCGGCGAGGAGCAGAGCCACAAGACCGAGTTCACCTTCGAGGCCGACCACCCCGAGGTTTTCGCTTCCGAGGACCACGGCGCCACACCGGTGGAGCTGGTGCTCGCGGGGCTCGCCAGC
>JAABYT010000009.1:78670-78908 GCA_011775625.1 Gammaproteobacteria bacterium
CTGGTCGCCCAGTCGCAGAAGCGCTCGGCGGTCTTCGACGTCGTCACCAATCCGACCAACGTCACCGTCGAGGTCAACTGAGCGACACCGTATCCGGTGTCGAAGGAGAAAGTCCCATGCGCACCACTACCGTCATCATCGGGGCCGGACACGCGGGGCTCGCCATGAGCCGCTGCCTCGCCGAGCGCTCCATCGACCACGTGGTCCTCGAGCGCGGCGAGGTGGCGAACTCGTGGAA
>JAABYT010000021.1:0-1697 GCA_011775625.1 Gammaproteobacteria bacterium
CGATGACGAGTTCGGTGGGGCGGGACGGAATCGGCGTCGTGCCGATCTCCGCTCCGGGCGTCCGCTCCAATGGCGTGCCTGGCGCCGGCCGGGCTAGCGGTCCGGGAATTTGAGTGATGGGCGGTCATTTGGCAGAGTGGGTCACTTTTTCAACCGTGGAGGTGATCCCGTGCCAAACAGTGTTTTCGACGAATCCGAACGTTTCATCGCCGGCCTCGCCCTTCGAAAACGGGTGCTCGGCGACGACTACGTGGAACGCTCGATGGCGAGGGCTGCCGAAGACCCTTTCCTGGCGCCGATTCAGCAGATGACCACCGAGGTCGCCTGGGGGCAGGTGTGGAGCCGCCCCGGCCTTGCGCTGAAGGTGCGCAGCTTTCTGAGCATCGCGTTCATTGCCGCCCTCGGCAAGCATGACGAGCTGCGCACCCACATCAGGGGTGCACTCAACAACGGGGCCACGCCCGAGGAGTTGACCGAGGTCCTGCTCCAGGCCGCCATCTACTGCGGTATACCGGCGAGTCTCGAGAGTTTCCGCATCGCGAAGGAGGTTCTCGATGAGCGCAGCACCACCTGACGCTCGAAGCCAATCCGGCGTCGCTGTTAAAATGACAGCCCTCACGGAAGCTGGAGCAGAGCGGCTGTTGCGCCGGCATGTGGCCGCTGCGCGGCGTGCGGGTGACTCGTTCGCGTGAAGACTGGGATCACGATTCATCCTTTGAATTCGGATTTTGTCGCCGAAGTGGGCGACCTGGACTTGTCGCGTCCGTCTCGAGTGGACGCGGTCAAGGAAGCCTTCTGGAAGTACGCCGTACTCATATTTCCCGACCAGTCCCTCAGCGAAGAGCAGCACCTGGGTTTCGCGCGACACTTCGGGCCGCTGGAGACGTCTATCGGTGTTTACCGGACCGACATCACGCTGCGCATGCGACCGGAGCTCTCCGACATCTCCAATCTGACAGCCGAAGGAGACATCTGGTCGCAAGACAGCCGTATCCGTCGCTACAAGACGGGCAACCGCCTTTGGCACACCGACAGCTCCTTCAAGTTCGTGCCAGCCCGGGCCTCACTGCTTTATGCGCGCTCGATCCCGCCCATTGGAGGACACACGCAGTTCGCCGACGCGCGCGCGGCCTACGATGCGCTCCCGCCGAAGACGAAGACGCGCATTCGCGGGATGGTCGCGGAGCATTCGATCTTCAACTCCCGGGCACGTATCGGTTTCAGCGACTGGGTCGAGGCCGAGCAAGAGAACCTCAAAGCAGTGCCGCAGGCGCTGGTGCGAAACATTCCCGAGTCGGGGCGCCGCTCTCTATACGTCGCCTCCCACGCTGGTCGCATCATCGGCATGCGCGAGGAGCCGGGTCGCGCGCTCATCGACGAGCTGCTCGCGCATGCCACCCAGCGCCAGTTCGTGCACACGCATCGCTGGCGCGTCGGCGATCTCGTGATGTGGGACGATCGTTGCACGCTGCATCGCGGCACCGAGTACGATGATCTGCGCTGGCGCCGTGACATGCTGCGCGCCACGGTTTCCGACGAGATCAATTCCTGCGAGCGCGAAGGCATCGATATACCGGAAGAGTACAAAAAGAGTCCGAACGTAAAGCAGAAGGCGGGAGCATAAGATGGACTGCAGATTGGACGGGCGGGTCGCCCTGATTACCGGCAGCAGCCGCGGACTGGGCCGCGCCATGGCG
>JAABYT010000021.1:1708-3568 GCA_011775625.1 Gammaproteobacteria bacterium
TGAAATTTGCCGCGTCGGGTGCCGATGTGGCCATCGTCGCCCGGCGCGAGGACGTGCTGGAGCAGACCCGAAAGGAAGTCGAGTCGGCGGGCGGGGGCAGGGTCTTCGCATGCGCCGCGGATGTCGCCGGGGCCGAAGAGATCGAGCGCGTAATCGCGGGCGCCGAGAAAGCGCTCGGACCGGTGGACATCCTCGTGAACAACGCCGGTACCTCGCGACGCATGCCCTTCGAGGAGATCACCGACGCGCTGTGGGCGGAGGATCTGGAGCTCAAGCTGTTCGCCGCGATTCGTGCGGCGCGGCTGGTGTTTCCGGGCATGAAGCAGCGCCGCTGGGGGCGCATCATCAATGTGCTCAACACCGGCGCCAAGGCGCCGCCGGCCGGGGGGGCGCCCACGGCAGTCTCGCGAGCAGCGGGCATGGCGCTGACCAAGGTGCTGGCCGGCGAGGGCGCGCCCCACAACGTGCTGGTCAACGGTTTGCTGGTCGGGCGCATCGAGAGCGACCAGTGGTACAACCGCTGGCGGGACGGCGATCAGTCGCAGAGCTACGAGGAATACCTGGCCGACATGGCGAGCGACCTCAAGCTACCCATGGGCCGCCTCGGCACCGCCGAGGAGTTCGCCAACATCGCCTGCTTTCTCTGCTCCGACGCGGGCTCCTACATCAACGGCTGCGCCATCAACGTCGATGGCGGTATGAGTCCCGTGGTGTAAGTAAGCGCAGCCCGGCGCATGCGGCATCATCCGACGCGGCAGCTGGCACCACCGTCCACGGGCAGAGCCGCTCCTGTGATAAACCCCGCTTCGTCGGACGCCAGGAAAAGCGCCGCATAGGCCACGTCCCATGCGGTGCCCATCTTGTGGCGCAGCGGCACGCGCGCGTCGCGCTCGGCGGCGATCTCCTCGCGTGGCCGCCCGAAGGCCCTGGCGCGTGTATCCACCGCCATCGGCGTGTCCATCAGGCCCGGCAGGATGACATTAGCGCGCACCCCGTACTCGGCGTTCTGAATCGCCAGCTGCTTGGTGAACGCCACCATGGCGGATTTGCTCGCTTTGTAGGCGACCCAGGGATAATTCTCCACTGCGGCGATGGACGAGACGTTGACGATGGCGCCGCTTGCCTGCCTGCGCATGACGGGAAGCGCATGCTTGCAGGCCATCACCGTGCCGCGCAGATTCACGGCCATGACGCGATCGAATGCCTCGGTGGTTATCTCAGTGACCGCGGCGTCGCCTCCGGCAACGCTGATGCCCACGTTGTTGTGAAGCACGTCGATCCGATCCCACCGGCTCACGCAGTCGGCGATGGCGGCTTCGAGACTGGCTTCGTCGGTCACATCCGCCCTGCACGCGGCCGACGTTCCGCCCGCCTCGCGAATCAGCCGTGCGGTCTCCTCGGCCGCGTCCAGGTCCCTGTCGACCGCCAGCACCCGGGCGCCCTCGCGGGCGAACAGCAGGGCCGTGGCGCGCCCGTTGCCCACCGTCGGCCCGGGCGTTTGCCCGGCACCGACGACGATCGCAACCTTTCCCTCCAATCGCATCATTCCCTCCGTCGGCTTGACCAATTTATGCGCGCGACGGCACTAGCGGGAGCGCCACGCGCCCCCGCGACGCGTCGTATCGGCGCTGCCTAGAACTTCCGCGTTTCGCCCGGCTCCATGACGACGAGCTTAGCTGTGGTGTTCCCAAGGGCCTGTTTGAGCTGCTCGGGGGTACCTTTGAGAATTCCGTAGGTGCCGAAGTGCATGGGTATGACGGTCTTCGACTTGAGCAGATTGTTGACCGCGTAGGCTGCGTCGCTCGGATCCATGGTGAAGTGCCCGCCGATGGGAAGCAGGCTCACGTCCGGATCGTAGAG
>JAABYT010000012.1:0-213 GCA_011775625.1 Gammaproteobacteria bacterium
CGGCTTTGCGAGAAATACGGCCATCCGGACCTGTCCATGAGCGTCAAGGGACAGGAGTTCCCCGCCTACGATCCCCGCGGCATCCAGGGCATGGGCCTCACCTACGCCACCGCCAACCGCGGCGCCTGCCACCTGCGCAGCTACACGGTGGCCTCGGAGATCCTCGGCATACCGGAGAAGACCGACCCGCTGGTGACCGACGGCAAGGCGGCG
>JAABYT010000012.1:306-3070 GCA_011775625.1 Gammaproteobacteria bacterium
CCGCAGATCGACGCGGCCTGCGAAGGCGACTGGTCCACGGAGCGGCTGCTCGAGGTCGGTGAACGCATCTGGAATCTGGAACGCGATTTCAATCTCGCGGCCGGCCTCACCGGGGCCGACGACACCCTGCCGAAACGGCTGCTCAAGGAGGCGGCCAAGACCGGGCCGGCCAAGGGCAAGGTCGCCGAGCTCGAGAAGATGCTGCCCGAGTACTACGAGCTGCGCGGCTGGGCGCCGGACGGGACCGTGACCACCCAGATCCGCGACCGCCTCGGCCTGCCGAGCCTCGGCTAGCGCCTCGAGCAACACCCGGGGCGGCGCACGTCGCCGCCCCGCTCATGGCAGGAGGACCCATCCATGCACCACGTCATCATCGGCGCGGGACCGGCGGGCGTGATCGCGGCCGAGACCCTGCACAAGCGCGACCCGGGCGCCCGCATCACTCTCATCGGCGACGAGCCCGAGCCACCTTACTCCCGCATGGCCATCCCCTACTACCTGATCGATCGGATCGATGAGCGGGGCACTTATCTGCGCAAGACCGAGGGCCACTTCGAGCGCATTGCCACCACCGTGGTGCACGACCACGTCGAATCCGTTTCCACCGCCGACAAGACACTGAAGCTTGCCAGTGGCGGCACCATGGACTATGACCGACTGCTCGTCGCCAGCGGCTCGCGGGCGGTCATACCGCCAATCGAGGGCATCGACCTGCCGGGCGTGCACGCCTGCTGGACCCTCGAGGACGCGCGCCACATCCTGAAGCTCGCCAGTCCCGGCGCCAGGGTCGTTCTGGTCGGCGCCGGCTTCATCGGCTCCATCATCCTCGAGGCGCTGGCCTCAAGGCGCGTGGATCTCAGCGTGGTCGAGATGGAAAACCGCATGGTGTCGCGCATGATGAACGAGCGCTGCGGAGGACTGATCACGCAGTGGTGCGAAAGCAAGGGCGTTAAGGTGCACACCTCGGCGCGGGTCGCCTCCATCGAGCCAGCGAGCGGTGCCGGCGGACTCGTGGTGACACTGGAAGGCGGCGAAACGCTACCCGCCGATCTCGTGATTCGTGCCACGGGCGTAACGCCGAACACGGAGTTTCTCGCCGGCAGCGGTATCGACACCGACAACGGCGTGCTCGTCAACGAGCACCTGCAGACCAGTCAGCCCGACGTCTATGCCGCGGGCGACGTTGCCCGCGGCAAGGACTTTTCCACCGGTGAGTACTCGGTGCTCGCGATCCAGCCGACTGCCGCCGATCACGGACGCATCGCTGCAAGCAACATGGTCACATCAGGATCCTCGCTGCACCAGGGCAGCGTCGCCATGAACGTGCTCGATACGTTAGGGCTGATTGCCGCCTCGTACGGTGCCTGGCAGGGCGTAAAAGGCGGCGACTGCGCGGAGCTCAGCGATCCCGCACGCTACCGGTATCTCAATCTGCAGTTCGAGGACGACGTTCTGGTGGGCGCAAACAGCCTCGGACTGACCCAGCACGTGGGTGTTCTGCGTGGACTGATTCAGGCGAGGCTCCATCTCGGAAAATGGAAGCAGAGACTCGTGCAGGACCCGACGCGCATCATGGAGGCCTATCTGAGCGCAACCCAGGGGTCGGCATGATGTCAAAGCGCACATGAAGATAAAGTTCAAGCTTTACGCAACGCTCAGCGATTATCTGCCCGAAGGCGCGGTGGACAACGCCATCGAGATAGACGTCCCCGAGGACGCTTCACCGAACTCGATCATCGATCGGTTCAAGGTGCCGCGGGAGCTCAGCCATCTGGTGCTGGTGAACGGCGTGTTTGCTTATCAAAGCGAGCGTGAATCGGCAATTCTCAAAGAAGGTGACACGCTCGCAATCTGGCCGCCGATCGCCGGCGGCTGAAACGTCGCCAATGACCGACCCGCTCGGCCCGCCCGGGGTGGATGCGCGAGATTTCAGCTTCACCCGAGAACTCGGCTTGACGCACGCCGAGTTCTTTCGCTCCCTGCCGGCCGCCATCGCACATCGGGCATTCACGGTCGACAACGACCGGGTGCGTATCGAACAAGAAGGACGCAGCGTGATCATCGAGCTCGGCCCGCAGCGCTACCGCTCGATCGCGTCGCTGCGACTACCNNGGATTCACGACGGGCGAACGTCAGGACTTCATGGAGCGATTCGAGCGCTACTTTCAGCGCGGCGGTGGCTGAGCAACCGACTGCTGGAAGCGACCGGCGAGTCCCCGCCCGCCACCGGTCTCGACGTCATTCGCGCATTGCGCGGGCACCGGCTTTGATGGCCTTCACGATGTTGTGGTAGCCGGTGCAGCGACAGAGATTACCCTCCAGCCATTCACGCACCTCGCTATCGGAGGGATCCGGGTTCTGCCGCACCAGATCCAGTGCACTCATGATCATGCCGGGCGTGCAGAATCCGCACTGCAGCCCATGGTGCTCTCTGAACGCCTCCTGCATCGGATGCAGCTCTCCGCTTTGCGCCAGCCCTTCTATGGTCGTTATGTCCGCGCCATCGGCCTGAGCAGCCAGCATGGTGCAGGCCTTCACCGACTGACCGTTGACATGCACGACACAGGCGCCGCACTGGCTGGTATCGCAGCCGACGTGTGTACCGGTGAGTCCCAGCTGGTCCCTCAGCAGAGTCACCAGCAGGGTACGGGCCTCGACCTGCGCGGTGACCGCCTTTCCATTTACCGTCAAGGAAACATTCAAAGACATGTCGATTCTCTCTGTCCCGAACTCGAGCGATGGGCCTCTTCGTCGTGCCGCACTT
>JAABYT010000012.1:3108-4497 GCA_011775625.1 Gammaproteobacteria bacterium
AACTTGCCGAAAAAATCGTCGGCAATCTTCTTCGCCGCGCCTCCTACCAGTCGCGAGCCGACCTGCGCGAGCTTGCCGCCCACCTGCAGAGTCGCCGTATAGCGAAGCGTCGTGTTTCCATTGCTCTCAGAAAGCGTTACATCGGCGCTGCCCTTGCCGAACCCGGCGGGCCCGCCCCGCCCCTCCCCGCTGATGGTATAGCTCTCGGGCGGGTTCAGGTTGGACAGCACGATTCGGCTTTCGAAGCGCGCCTTTACCGGCCCGATCCTGGCTTTGATCTTGGCCAGCAGCTCGGTATCCGACTCGCGTTCGATACTTTCACATCCGGGTATGCACCGGGCCAGCATGTCGGGATCGTTGAGCGCCTCCCAAACCTGCTGACGACTCGTCGCAATTTCGAATTCGCCATTGATGTCCATGCCGTGCCCCGTTGCCGTTCAGATTTTCTCACACCTGAGTAGACTGCCGTCATGAGCGAGCTCGACGCGAGCAGGTGCCTCACAGCGCTCGCCCGCGATCACCTGGTTATCGATGACCGCACAGCTTCGCAGCCGGCCGTCGGGAAACTGCACCAGCACATGAGCGTTGGCGCATACGATGACGTCGCCGCGCACCGTGTGCAGGCGATGATCGCCGTTGAGATTGCACTGCTTCAGGGGACCGCTGTCGTAGAACTCGATACCGGGATTGCAGTTGAGCTGTGCCTCGGCCACGGGTGCCCCGAGGGTGCAGACGAGCACCGCCGCGGGGGCGAAGCCACGCGCGATTTCGCCCGGAGTCGACGCTAGACGCTTCAAAGGGGGACATCCTCCGCGCCCGGCCGGCCACGCTGCGCCGATCCGCTGCGCAGCCGCTCGCGGCGCACCGGGCGAGGGACGGAGGCTAACACGAATTAGCCGCCGTGTCCCCGCCGCCCCGCGCGCACCCATTCGCTCGCCAGGTGACGTCGACGCATGCCTGGTCGTAGTATTGGTGGCGCCGACGGCAGCGCCGGACAATTTCCATGCGTCGAAACCGAAACGCCAAAATCATCGCCACATTGGGCCCCGCTAGCTCGACTCTCGAGAAGATCAGCGCGCTGTTCGAAACCGGTGCCGATGTGTTCCGGCTCAACTGCAGTCACAGCACCGGGGACGAAATTGCCGACCGGGTCAGGAAGATTCGCGAACTCGAGCGCGAGACGCAGCGGCCCATCGCGGTGGTGCTGGACCTGCAGGGCCCGAAGCTGCGCATCGGGCGTCTCGCGGGCGGCACCGCGATGCTCACCCAGGGCAACCGCTACCGGTTCGATCTCGACGATAGCCCCGGCGATGAGGCGCGTGCGCCCCTGCCTCACCCGGAAATTTTTGCGGCCCTGAAGCCGGGCGTCGACCTGTTGCTCGATGACGG
>JAABYT010000012.1:4592-5005 GCA_011775625.1 Gammaproteobacteria bacterium
TCGTTTATCCAGCGTGCGGAAGATTTGCACGAGTTGCGTGCCCTCGTCGGGGGCCGCGCCGCCATCCTCACCAAGCTCGAGAAGCCCGCCGCAGTCGAACAGCTGGATGCCGTTATCGCCGCATCCGACGCGATCATGGTCGCGCGCGGCGATCTCGGTGTCGAGATGCCGCCCGAGAAAGTGCCGAGCGTGCAGAAACGCGTCATCCGAATGTGTCGCGCCGAGGGCAAGCCGGTGGTGGTGGCCACGCAGATGCTGGAATCGATGATTCACGCGCCGATCCCGACCCGCGCCGAGGCATCGGACGTGGCCGGCGCCGTTTACGACGGTGCCGATGCCGTCATGCTGTCTGCGGAGACCGCCACCGGCGACTACCCGGTGCAGGCCGTGGCCATCATGAACCGCATCATCGC
>JAABYT010000042.1:0-759 GCA_011775625.1 Gammaproteobacteria bacterium
ACGAGTGCCGGGATGTGATGAGGCCGTCTATCAGCGTGCGCATACGTTGATAGTGGGAACCGGGCCAGTAGATCTTTCCGCAACCCGGGCAGCGGCGGAATCGCTCGTAGTACCTTGCGGTCCCCGGCGGCAACCGATGCGCGATTTCCGCTTTCTCGGCATCCACAAGCTCGGCGTTGCATTCCATGCAACGGGTGAACGGCGTCATGGCGGCGAGCAGATCGAGACGCGTGACGATTTCCCGCAGCTGGCCTCGCGGCCTCGTTTCATGCACGTAGCAGCCGTGAGTGATGATTTTGTGTTTGAGCAGCTCACGATCTCTGCTCAAAACGATACGCTTCTCCCGGGCTCCGATCTCGGCGACTTGCGTGTCGTCGAGCGTTGCATCGAAGAGCACGTCGAAGCCGAGCATGCGAAGGCTTCGCGCCAGTGCGGCGAGATGGGCGTCGGCGATGAATCGGGGCTTTCGCATCGGCCGCTCTCTCACCCGCAGGATCGGCGAGATGTCGAGGGACTCGAACTGCGGGTAAACGCTCACCCGATCGCCTTGCCTCACCAGGTGTGAGAAATCCACCGACTCGCCGTTCACTACTATGAGCTCGACCTCGGTGTGGGGAACGCCTATCGCTTCGATTGCCTGCTTTACGGTCGCCCGCCGAGCGCATCGGTACTGAAACGCCCGTTTGCGCAGCTCACGCGGAAGAAAATCGTTGAGTTCCTCGTAGAATCTGAATTCCGCGACTGCGCTCAACCGACTCT
>JAABYT010000042.1:768-4736 GCA_011775625.1 Gammaproteobacteria bacterium
CCGCCTATCGTCAACCCTTGCACGAGGATCGAGAATACGACCACGCTGTAGGTGACGGGCAGAATGACGTCGCGTTCCGGACCCGGCGGTATCGAAAGCGCAAGCGCGACGGAAATTCCACCGCGCAACCCACCCCATGTGAGGATTTTTATCACGCCGGGGGTGAATTCACGGCGAAGTCTCATCAGCCGGATAGGCGTGCCGACGCAGATAAATCGAGCGAAGAGCACCATCGGAATGGTCAACGCGGCGGCAATCGCGGTTTCTACGGAGAAAGCGAGTATCAGCACTTCGAAGCCGATAAGAACAAAGAGAACCGTATTCAGGATCTCGTCGACGAGCTCCCAGAAGGTGTCGAGGTGCTCGCGGGTACGCTCTGACATCGCGAGCCGGCGGCCGTGATTGCCGATGAGCAGACCCGCGACGACCATCGCGATGGGTCCGGACGTATGGATGGCCAGGGCAAGAGAATAGCCGCCCATCACCAGGGCAAGGGTGATCAACACCTCGACACTGTAATTGTCGACCCGGATGAGCATCCAGTACGCCAAGCCCCCGAGGATCAGGCCGAATACGACCCCGCCCAGTGCTTCCTCCACGAATAGCAGCGCGATCTCGCCGCCCGAGAGCTCTCCGCCGCCCGTCGCGAGCTTCAGCACGACGATGAAGACCACCACGCCGACGCCGTCGTTGAACAGCGATTCGCCGGTGATTTTCGTCTCGAGCGACTTGGGTGCGCCGGCCGACTTGAGGATACCGAGCACGGCTATCGGATCGGTTGGCGAGATCAGTGCACCGAACAGCAGACAGTAGACGAGAGGAATGTCCATTCCCAGCGTGGACGTGAGAATCCAGAAAAGCAGCCCGACCACGAAAGTCGACGACACCGTGCCAACAGTTGCGAGCGTTGCGATTACCCATTTCTGTTTGGCCAGGTCGTTGATATTGACGTGCAGGGCCCCCGCGAAGAGCAGAAAGCTCAGCATGCCGTGCATCAACGTCTCGTTGAAGTCGATGCGAAGCACCAGGCGCTCGACTGCCTGCTCCAGACCCGGAAAACCGAGAGCGGCGAGCCCGATCAGCCCCAGGGATATGAGCAATGCGATGAGCATCAGCCCGATGGCCGCGGGCAGCTTGATGAAGCGATAATTGATGAAGCTGAAGACAGCCGCGATGGTGACGAGAACGGCGGTAACGTCGAATATCGCCATGGCTCGAAACATTGTCTTCGTTGTCGCGCGGGACCACAAGCCGAGCGGGTGATCACCATCGAGCCCGGATCTTGGTAAAATACAGCCCTGTCAGACCCATGGCCCGGTCACGCGGGCCGCGTCATGGGTTGAATTGCCGATGGCGACATCCGGCGGAGAGCAACCCAGTTGCCACGAATTGCTGCTCTTGCGGCTATCCTTTTTACCTCATTGCTGACCACGGGCGCAGCGGGTCAGGGGCTGGACGCGCCCCGCATTGCCCTGGTGATCGGCAACGGCGCCTACCAGGATGCGCCGCTTCGCAACCCCGTCAACGATGCCCGCGCGATGAGCCAGCGTCTCGACAAGCTCGGGTTTCATGTCATCAGCCTGGAGAACGGCGGGCGGGATGCGATGCAGAAAGCCATCCTCGAGTTCGCGACCAGCCTCAAAGAGGAAACAACCGGGCTTTTCTACTACGCGGGTCACGGCATGCAGTCACGCGGACGCAACTACCTGCTGCCCGTTGACGCCGATATCGACAGCGAGCGCGCCCTGAGATTCGAGGCCCTGGACGTGCAGACGATACTCGAGGAGATGCAGTTCGCCGGAAACCGCATGAACATCGTCATACTCGACGCGTGCCGAAACAACCCCTTCGAAAGGCGGTTTCGCGGCGGCTCCAGGGGCCTCGCGGCCATCGACGCGGCACGCGGAGTCCTCATCGCCTATGCCACGGCGCCCGGGGCGGTGGCGGCGGACGGAGACGGAAACAACGGCCTGTACACATCCGAGCTGCTGAGCGCCCTCGAGGAGCCCAACCTCAAGGTAGAGGAGGTGTTCAAGCGGGTACGTGTCGCGGTCACCGGTCGAACCAACGGTGCCCAGGTGCCGTGGGAGTCTTCCTCGCTCACCGGTGACTTCGTATTCAATCAGCGCGGCGCTGCGGCCCCCGCGGCTGCGGCGGCGACGACGGCACCTTCGGGGGACACGAATCACGAGGCGCTGTTCTGGGAGACTATCAAGGACAGCGACAACTCGGCGGACTTCCGCGCCTATCTGAAGCAGTTCCCTCAGGGCACGTTCGCAGGCCTTGCGCTCATTCGCCTGTCCGATCTCGAGAAGGCCACACGGCGCGACGAGCCCAGCACACCGCGCAGGCTCGACAGCACATTGAATGTGGCACTGCTACCTTTCAACGGCTGGCACGGCGGAGGACATCTCGCCACTCTGCTCAACAAAATGGAACAAGGTATAAGGTTCGTCCTCTCGAACGAACCGCGAATCCGCCTCAAGTACGCTTATGATCATGACGGCGACAACGACCCGCGGCTGGGCGACGCTGCGCGATTCTGGGAGGGGCCAGCGCTCGCAATGACACCGAGGTCTGACGAGGTGCTCGCAGCGGGTCGCGAGCTCGGGGTCGACATGGTGTTGACGTACTTCGCCAAGCGAACCAAAAATGAGATCTACATGGTAGCCTATCTATTCGACATCCGAAGCGGCAAGAGCATGACGCTCGAGCTGAGAGACGAGCCGGGAAAGGGCGGCTATGCGAAAGATCTCACCCATCAGCTCTTGACGGAATTTTTCCAAACAGGTTGACTTATCTGAACAAGCCCCATTCATTCGTTTCGAGAGCCATCACGTATGCAGCCACTTTTGAGCAATTTCCGAGACCACAGTTCGCCGAGCGTCGCCCATGTCGCAGAAGCTGCCGAAGTTCTCGCAATCGGTGAATACGAGCTGTTCGGCCTCGCCCATCGCTGGTGGTACGAGTCATCATGCGATGACACACGGCTCAATCGGCTGTTCGGCGAGTATCTCGTTCGCGAGACGGTGCCGCCCTGGGTTCGCCACTATTGCAGGCGAGTGCTGATTCTGGCGGCCGTGAACCAGCTGGACCCGAGGGACTTCGGGGTCGAGCGACGTTCCGTGCGCCGCCTCACCCTTCACGAGCAGCGCTTTGCATCGCTTGCCATGCTGCTGGCTTTTTTCATTTACTGGTTGTTTTTTGTCTGAATAAATCCACACGGCTCCGGGCCGGAACCGCTCGTCGTCGACGACGCGCCGCTCGCGGAACCGGTCGATGTATACTGCCGCCACCGGTGACCACCACGAGCCTCGGGCAACTGCACCTGGACCAAAGACGACGCGTATGCACCCGAAACCAACGATCCCTTCGACCATCGCGAGACTCGCCGGCGCACTCGTCGCACTCCTTTTGCTCACTCCGGCCACGGCGACCGCCCAGCTCAGCGACGAGGAGCTCGATGCGCTCGACAGGCGTTTAGAGAATTACGACATTCTCGACCCGCTGGAGAACCCCGAGCGGCGCGCTATCTTGGTCTTGACCGTCTACAACAAGACGAATTTCTTCATCGACAACAATGGCCACTACCGGGGTTTCGAATACGATATCGTCAAAGGTTACGAGGAATTCATCAACCAGGGAATCAAGAAAGCGTCCGATCGCTACTTTCTCGTTTTCATTCCCATGCAGTTCGAGGACATTCTGCCTGCGCTTGCCGACGGGCGCGGGCACATGGCCGCGGCAAACCTCACCATCACAGGGGATCGTGAGCGCAGCGTCGATTTCTCCGAGCCCTACCTGCCAGATGTCGACGAGATCGTCGTCACCCATCGGAACGGGCCGAGCATCGAATCCGTCGACGATCTCGCCGGTCGCAGCATCTACGTGCTGGCCGGAAGCAGCTACGTGGAGCATCTCGAGGCCTTGAACAGGCAACTCGCAGCTGACGGCAGGAAGCCCATCGA
>JAABYT010000042.1:4812-9139 GCA_011775625.1 Gammaproteobacteria bacterium
GTGGCAGTGAACCGCGGTGGACGCATCGCATGGGCCATTCGCAAGGGCCTGCCCAGGTTCAAAGCCAGCGTCAACCAGTATGTCGGGAAGATCAAGAAAGGCACGCTGGAAGGAAACATCGCTTTCAAGAACTACTACCAGAGCCGTCGCTGGCTGAAGAATCCGCTCGAGCCGAACGAGCTCAGAAAGCTCGACACCGTCGTGGAGCATATGAAGCAATATGGCGAACGCTATGGATGGGACTGGATTGCGGTGGCCGCGCAGGCTTACCAGGAGTCAGAGCTCGACAACAGCAAAGTCAGCCCGGCAGGAGCCGTCGGCATCATGCAGCTGCTGCCGAGCACGGCGGCCCATAAACCCATCGAAATCAAAAACGTCAGAGCACTCGAGAACAATATCCACGCCGGAGTCAAGTATTTGAGCTTCCTCCGCCGTCATTACTTCGACGATCCGGACATCGCCCCCGCGGCACGGGTGGATTTCTCGTGGGCTGCCTACAATGCGGGACCGACTCGAATCCAGAGGCTTCGAAAGCGGGCCGAGAAGCGCGGCTTCGATCCCAACCGCTGGTTTGGTCACGTCGAGCACATGGCGTCCGAGTCGATCGGTCGAGAAACCGTGGACTACGTCTCAGGCGTTAACAAGTACTACGTCACCTACAAATTTGCGCTCGGGCGCCAGGAGCAACTCTTAAAGCAGCGTCGGGAGCGCGCCGAGAAAGCCGAGCTCGCCAAACACCAGCAGGCCCTGCAGGCATGGAAGCGAAGCTATTCCCTGCGCCGCAAATGAGCAGAATATGATGATCAAGCGACGACAGTTCATTGCGAGCAGCGCCATGCTGGCAATCGCGCCGATGCTGACCGAGAGCATCGCGTTTGCAAAATCCAACGAGCGGCGCCTGACGGCCGCATCAGCAGCCATCCCACTGCTCGGCTCCGGCGCCCCCGCAACAAAAGTGTGGGCCTACAACGCCAGCGTTCCGGGCCCGGCCCTGCGCTTCCGCCCCGGCGAGGTTTTCGATCTGGCGTTTCACAACGAGCTCGACCGTCCGAGCACGGTGCACTGGCACGGCCTGCGGGTCCCCAACGCTATGGACGGCGTACCGGTGCTCACCCAGGCCCCGGTGATGCCCGGTCAGCAGTTTCGATACGCTTTTGAGCTGAAGAACCCGGGCACTTTCTGGTACCACCCGCATTTCCAGAGCGCCGAGCAGCTCGACAGAGGCCTGCACGGGGTCATCATCGTGGAGGAAGACGAGTCACCGCCTGTCGATCGCGATCTCGTCTGGGTGCTGGACGACTGGCGGCTGGACGGGGAGGGACAGATCGCCAACGACTTCGGCGATCTGCACGATGTGAGTCACCAGGGACGTTTCGGAAACACAGCCTCCGTAAACGGTCGCGTGCCGAGCGATTTCACGGTGCGTTCCGGGGAGCGCATTCGGCTGCGATTGGTCAATGTCGCCAACGCATGGATCTTCGGTCTCGATTTCGCCGGACACACGCCGATGGTGGTCGCATACGACGGGCACGCCGTCGAGCCCCACCCGCCAGCGGACGGGCTGGTCGTTGTCGGTCCCTCGCAGCGCGTCGATCTCATTCTCGATATGGGCGGTGCGCCCGGCGAGCGCTTCGAAGTCGTGGACCGCTACTACCCGCGGCGCTCGTTCAAGCTCATGGACATCGTCTACGAGAGAGCAGCGCTTCGCACGGCCAGCCTCTCGGACGCCATCGCGCTGCCTCGTCCCGATCTTCCGCAACCGAGCCTGGCGTCGGCCGAACGCCACGAGATCACCTTCTCCGGAGGTGCCATGGGCGGACTTCGCAGCGCGCAGTTTGACGGCCGCGAAACAGGCATCCGCGAGCTCGCCAGGGCCGGTAAGGTCTGGGCTGTCAACGGCGTCGTCGCCGCCCGGCACGACGAGCCACCGGTGCTCAGGCTCGACTACGGCCGCTCGTACATCATCGACTTCGTCAACGAGACGGCGTTTCCGCATCCGATTCACCTTCACGGACACCCGATGAAGCTGCTCGCCGTCAACGGCAGTCTGGCTTCACGGGACACCTGGCGGGATACCCTGCTGATGGCCTCCAGGTCCCGGGCAACGGTGGCCCTGGTCGCCGACAATCCGGGGCGTTGGATGCTGCACTGTCACATTCCCGAGCATCAGGAGGCCGGCATGATGGCGGTCGTCGAGGTGGCCTGAACGCGCGGCGAACGCGGGTGGGAAATAAACGTTGCCCAGAAACGCCGAGCGCCTCATCCAGAGGCGCTCGGTTTGCGTACCTGAAAGGAAAGGATACCCGGCTCAGGTGGATTCTTTCAGTCTCAGAAGTGCCAATCGGTCTTGCTTGTCCTTGAGCAGTTGGCGCATGTAAGAGACCGCGTGGCGCGAGCGACGGTCTTGATTCTGCGCCACCTGAGCGATCTGATCCCCTAGCTTATCGATTTCTTCCTTGAGTCGGTCTTCAGTCCAACGAATGTAATTCAACATGGTGCCACCCGTTTTGAGAATCTCACAGACTCCTAGTCAGGCTTAGCAGCTGGGAATTCGAATTCTACGGATCGAGGGACGAACGGACTTCGAGGACCGACAAACGGTAGGCTCGAAAGCCGGGTCGTCAAATTCTTGTCGTCTGGAATGCGTCCAGCTGGCGCGTCTCACCTTGAGGGCGGCCCTACCAGACCCTATGCTCGATGAGGGTCGCCCCCTGGTGGCCACATGTCCGTAGAGGAGATACTCCGTGGGCCAGTGCCACGTGATGGTTACCCGCCATTCGTCGTTCTATACCCCGCTACTGGTCACCATCGGCGGCGGTTTCCTGGCAGCCGAGGGCCTCGAGGCCAAGTTTTCCATCGCCGAAACCCCGCGCGATGTTCTCGCCGGTGTGCACGATGGCAGCGTTCAGGTGGCCCAGTCCGCGGTGTCGGCGAACTTCGGCGCGCTCGAGCGCGGTAAGCGCTCGCCGCTCGTGCACTTCGCACAGATCAATGAGCGCGACGGATTCGTGCTCGTTGGCCGCGAGGCGGACGACGCATTCACCTGGGAAAAGCTCAAGGGCAAAAAGATCATCGTCGACCACGGCCGCCAACCGCTTGCCATGTTCAGATTCGCGCTCCACAAGGAAGGTGTCGATTTCGAAACCCTCGAGGCCATCGACGCGGGTAACCCCCAGGCCATGGAGCAGGCCTTTCGCGCCGGCCAGGGCGACTACGTCCACCTGCAGGGCCCGGCGGCGCAGCAGCTCACCCTCGAAGGCGTCGGCCATGTCGTCGCCTGGTGCGGGAATTCCATCGGACCGGTGGCGTTCAGCAGCCTGGCGGCCTCGCGCGCATGGCTGCAGAGCCCGGATGCCGGAACGTTCATGCGCGCTTACCGGCGCGCGCGCGAGTTCGCCATCGAAATGGACCCCGATGAAGTCGCGTCCGTGGTCGGGCGCTATTTCAACGAGGTCGATCGGGATGCGCTCATCGAGTCCGTGCAGGGCTACCAGGCGCTCGGATGCTGGAGCCCCGAGGTGCGCATCTCGCCGGAAGCGTTCACCAAGACTCTCGAAGTCTTCGCGCGCAGCGGCCACATCACCAAGCGCCACCCCTACGAGCAGGTCTGCGTCGAGCCGCCCGGCGACGAGTGAGCGCAGGCGCGGCTCTCAGAGCGGCAGCGGATTGAGGTAATGGCGGCCCTTGCCGACGTCACGCAGCTTGTCCACGAGCAGCTGAAAATCTTCCTCGCTGTTGGCAAAGTCGATGGAAGCCGCGTTGATGATGACCAGCGGAGAAGCCTCGTAGTGGTAAAAGAAGCGCGTGTATGCGCTCACCAGCCGCTGCAGGTACTGGGCATCGATCTTCTGCTCGTATTCGATGCCCCGGCTGGCGATGCGCTCCTGTAANNCCCGCGACCTGCGCGTACACCTGTTGGTAGAGGGCAAGCTCGTCGGGCTCGAGGGTCAGCTCGGCGAACAGCCGATCCTTGTCCATCAGATAATCGGCAACGCGCACGCGGCTGAAAAGATCCGCCTGACGCAGCCCATGGGTCTGACGGATACGCTGAAGGAGAAAGTAGAGCTGCGTCGACAAGGCGTGCGCGCGCGGATTCTCGTAGTAGCGGGCCAGGAAAGGATTCTCCCCGGGCTCTTCGAGGAGCAGCTCGGCGGTGAAGCGCTCGGCGAGCCGCCGCGCGAGCGTGGTCTTGCCGACACCGATAGGGCCTTCCACGACGATGTATTTGAAATCACTGAGAGCCATCGAATCAGGATGCCGCCTCGTGACTCTCGAGGCGAAGCAGATCCGCTTGGGATACGTGTGCGAGCAGCCGAGTGACGGGCCC
>JAABYT010000042.1:9152-51221 GCA_011775625.1 Gammaproteobacteria bacterium
GCGGATGCGGGACCGTGAGGCCTTCCTCGCGGATGACGCGCTCTGCGTACAGCAGCACGTCGAGATCGAGCGTGCGCGGCTGCCAGCGCACGCCGTTGCGGACACGACCCTGCGCGGCCTCGATGGCCTGCAGCGCCTCCAGCAACGCCCGCGGCTCGAGCTTGGTCTCGATGGCCGCCACGGCATTGACGTAGTCCGGCTGTTCACCCGGCCCCACAGCGGGATTTCGGTAAAGGGCTGAGAAACCGACCAAGCGGGTGCGCGGTAATCCGGCGAGCGCGCGCCGCGCACGAAGGACCTGCTCGACCGGCTGCTCGAGGTTGCTGCCGATACCGATGTAGGCCGTATTCGTGGTCTTCGCGTCGCCGCGCACGGGCGAATCGGTCACGTCGACGCCTGCGGTTGCCGCCGGCGCCCGCGCCGCCTGCGACGCCGTCGGCGTGTGCCGGCTCCCGCCAGCGAGGCCTTGCGGCCCGCATCGTCCATCTCCTGAAACTGGGTCCACCAGTCGGCCACCTCGGCGACGTCTTCACCGGCCTCTGCGCGCAGCACGAGGAAGTCGTAGGCGGCACGAAACCGGGGTCGCGCCGGCAATTGTATCGCACGTTTACCGCGGCGCTGCTCGAGTCGAGGCTGCAGACTCCAGATTTCCCGCGCCGCCATCGAAAACCGTCGCGGCACCGAGACTTGAGCTATCTGACGCGCNNGCGGCGGCCTTCTCGTGCACTGCGGGCCACAGCAAGGCCGCGAACAGGAAAGACGGCGTGACGGGCTTTTCCTCTTCGAGTCGCCGGTCGGTATTCTCCAGCGCCTGCACAAGGAGGCGACCGGCCGGGTCCATGGGCTCCTGCTCGAAGCGCTCGGCGCTCTGGCTGAAAAGATACTTGAACAGGTCGAAGTGGTTGAGGAGCTCGAAGGTCTGCACCGCCGCTCCGCCGAGAAACAGCTTCAGCACTTCCTCGTATAGGCGTGCCGGCGGGATGTCGGCCAGCATTGGTGCGCATTCCGGGATCGCCGCCGCCGTTTCCTCGCCCAGCCGGAAACCGAGCTTGGCCGCGAAGCGCACGGCGCGCAGCATTCTCACCGGATCCTCGCGATAGCGGCGCACGGGATCACCAATGATGCGAAGAATGCCGGCTTCCAGATCCGCCATGCCGCCGGTGTAGTCGAGAACCGAGAAGTCGCGTATGTCGTAGTAGAGGCTGTTGACGGAGAAGTCGCGCCGCCAGACGTCCTCCTCCACCGTGGTGCCGTAGACGTTGTCGCGCACGATACGGCCGTTGACGCTGACGTGGTCCTCTTCCTCTTCGGTGTCCTCGATGGCGCCACGAAAGGTGGCGACCTCGATTACCTCGGGGCCGAAACGCACGTGGGCGAGTCGAAAGCGGCGTCCGATGAGACGAGCGCTGCGGAACAGTCGCTTGACCTCCTCCGGCTCGGCGTCGGTGACCACGTCGAAGTCCTTGGGCTCGCGACCGAGCAGGAGGTCTCGTACGCCGCCGCCCACCAGGTACGCCTCGAAGCCCGCCTTCTTAAGCGTGTAGAGGACCTTCAAGGCGCCGCCGCTGATGTTGGCGCGAGAGATGGAGTGCTCGGAGCGGGGAATACGGATGGCCTGGGAAATGGCGTCTGAACCTACGGCACCAAACGCGCCTGGTGCGGTTGAGCGGGCTAATCGGCGGCGTATAATACCACCGCACTCGATACCGTACAGCTATCGGTCACTGCGCTCCCTTCGTCTAGCGGTCCAGGATACCGCCCTCTCACGGCGGGGACAGGGGTTCGATTCCCCTAGGGAGCGCCAATCGATTCGCGGCCCGCGCCGTCGCATCTTCCCCGAAGCGAGTGCCTGGCCCGAGGTCGGCAGCGGTGTGGCCCGCATCGTGCGGACCGCGCTCAAGGCTCGAGGCTTTCCACCCATTCGACGTAGCGCTGAATCTCGAATTTCCGCTCGAGGCCCGCGGCATTCATGTAGCGAATCGTGCCGAAAACAGCCCGCTCGGTCCACGGACGATCGTGCAGGCCAAACAACCAGGCGACGCTCGTGTAGGAGTTCGCATCCCTTCCGTCGATGAAATACTTGTTGTTGAGACCCAGGATGCGCCGGTAAGCGGCTTCGGGCGACGGTGACCACTCGATGATCTTCTTGCCCCAGTACATGCGCATGTAATTGTGCATGTAGCCTGTCTTGACCATCTCCTTCATGGCCGCATTCCAGTATGGATCGTGGGTGTTGGCAGCCTCGAGCTTTGCAAGCGAGTAACGATAGGGACGCTCGTCGTCGGCGTGCGCGCGCAGCGTGCGGCGCGCCCAGTCGGGCAGCGCCGCGAACCGGTCGTAGCGGGGCGTGTGCAGCACGAAGTTGATCGACAGCTCACGACGAACGATGAGCTGCTCGAGAAACGCTTCACGGTCCGCAGGAGAGCAGCTCTCGGTGCGGGCGACCTTCAAGCCGGCCTCCACCGCAGAGATCTGGCCGAAATGCAGGTAGGGGCTCAGGCATGAGCAGCGCGGCTCGGCCGGGTCGCTGCGCGTCTCGGAGTACTCCACCAGCCCGCGGCGCGTAAATCGTCCCAGATGCTTGCGCGCTTCGGCCGTGCCGCCGTTGAATCGCGTCACCATCGGAACGTCACGGTCGACGCCCAGGGCCGCCAGCGTCGCCGCAGGCTTGCGCGCATCGAACTCGCTCGCGATTCCGATCGATTTCACCGGCCGCTTGAGCCGGGTCCTCGCAAGCGGGCGCAGGAATTGATCACGAATTCTGAGAATCTTCGGTCGAATGGTGCGGGCAGCGAACTCCGCACGGTCGGAAACCAGATCGACGGGAACCACCACGTCGCCCTCCACCTGCACCACCGGACAGCGCGCCTGGCGGGAAAGCGCGGCGCGCCAGTCGCGCTGGTGGCGGAGATATCCGCGGTCACAGACGAGCGTCGATGCCCCTCGCGCCAGCTCGAGAACGCTGTCGACCGGCTCGCCACGCCGGGTGACGAATGCGATGCCCCGCTTTTTCAGCGCCGCCGCGACCTCCTCGAGGCCCTGCAGCATGAATGCAAAATGCCGCTCGTTGGCCTCCGGATAGTCTTCCATCAGCACGAATACCACCACCACCGGCTGAGCGTGACGATTGGCTTCGCTGACGGCGAACTCGAGCGCCGGATTGTGGGCTTCGCGCTGCGACTGCTGCATCCAGTAAAGCACGTATCGCCCACGTTCGTTCGCCTTGGCGTCGTTGAGCTGCCTGATACGCTCGGGCTCTATCATCGACGTCGAATGCCCCGCTCGAGCTTGCCGATCAACCGCTGCCTCGAAGTCACGGCGCGGCGGTGCCACGCGATCGAGGAACCATCCGATTCAGCCCGTGACATCGAGTGAGCTTCTTCGCGGGATCCGGCGCGCAGCATCGTTGCAGCGTTTCTCAACTCTGCGCGCTCGGAACCACGACCAGCTGCGAGACGACCACATTGGCAGGCTGCTGCACCGCAAACAGCACGCTGCGGGCAATGTCTTCCGGCACCAGGCATTCGCCGAAGTCGTCGTAAAAGCGCTCGGCGCGCGCCTCGTCGTGCCAGCGGTTGAGCGCGAAGCTGGTACGAACCATGCCGGGCAGAATCTCCGTCACCCGAATGCCGGTGCCGGCGAAGTCGAGCCGCAAGGCTTCGCTGAAGCCGTGCACGGCGTGCTTGCTCGCCGAATAGATGGTGCCGGTGGCGTAGGGGGAGATGCCGGCGATGGAGCCGATATTCACGACGTGGCCCCGGTCGCGCGCGATCATCCCCGGGATGACGGCGCGTGTCGCGCGGATCAGGCCGATGACGTTCGTCTCGATGATGTGCGCCCAGGTCTGCGCGCTGCCTTCGTCGAAACGCCGACGCCCGCCCTCGTCGTGTCCGGCGTTGTTGACCAGGATGTCGATCGCACGCCAGTCCTCGGGAAGCCGTGACAGCAGGCCCTCTACCGATGAGGCATCGGTGACGTCGAGCACCAGCGGCCGGGCGGCGCCGCCGATGCGCTCGCACAGCTCCGCCAGCCTGTCTTCGCTGCGGGCGGCACATACGACCCGGTAACCGTTTTCCGCCAGGGTGACGGCGGTGGCTTCGCCAATGCCGCTGCTGGCACCCGTAACGAGAGCGGTACGCCCGCCCGGCTCTGCTGACTCGCTGCCCATCGATGCTCCTCCCCGCTGACCGCTCGACCGTACCCGACATCCCCGTGCATTGCGACCCGCGCCGGCGATCGGCCTCGCGCGGCGCGGGCCATCAGGGTACCCTGAAGCGAGCATGGATTACCTGCCCATTTTCCTCGACCTGCGCGCGAGACGCTGCCTCATCGTCGGCGGTGGCGAGGTGGCGGCACGCAAGACCGATCTGCTGCTGCAGGCCGGGGCCGACGTGCACGCCGTGGCGCCGCGGCTCGCGAGCGCCATGCAATCGCTGCTCGACGAGGGGCGCATCGCGTATCGCGAAGGCGTCTTCCGGGAGTCCGACCTGGACGGCGCACAGCTGGTCATCGCCGCCACCGACGATCGCGACGTGAATGCCCGCGTCGCGGCGCTGGCCGATGCGCGCGGCTTGCCCGTTAACGTCGTTGACGACCCTGCCCTGTGCCGCTTCATCATGCCCGCCATCGTGGATCGGTCTCCGGTGGTGGCGGCCATCTCCACCGGTGGCGTGTCGCCGGTGCTGGCGCGGCTCATTCGCGGGCGCCTCGAAGCGCTCATCCCGGCCGCCTTCGGGCGTCTTGCGGCGCTCGCCGGTGAGTATCGCGACCGGGTCAAGAATCGCATCGTCGATGCGAATGAGCGGCGAAAATTCTGGGAGCGGGTCCTGACCGGCCCCACCGCTGAGCTGATCTACGCGGGACGCGACGCCGACGCGCGCGCATCACTCGACGCGGCGCTCGATTCGGGGGGCAAAGCCGGTGCGCAGACGGGCGAGGTTTATCTCGTCGGCGCCGGCCCGGGGGATCCCGACATGCTGACCTTTCGCGCGTTGCGGCTCATGCAGCAGGCGGATGTCGTCGTTCACGACCGCCTCGTTTCTCAACGCGTCCTCGACCTCACCCGCCGGGACGCCGAGCGCATCTACGCGGGAAAGGAACGCGCCAGTCACACGCTCAGCCAGGAGACCATCAACGCGCTGCTGGTGCGTCTTGCCCGCGAGGGCAAGCGGGTGCTGCGCTTGAAAGGAGGCGATCCGTTCATATTCGGCCGCGGCGGCGAGGAGATCGAGACCCTCGCGGACGAGGGCATCCCCTTTCAGGTCGTTCCCGGCATTACCGCCGCGTCGGGCTGCGCCGCCTATGCGGGAATACCTCTAACCCATCGCGACCACGCGCACAGCTGCGTGTTCGTAACCGGACACCTGAAGGACGGCACCGTTACCCTCGACTGGCAAAGTCTGGTTCAGCCCTACCAGACCATCGTCATCTACATGGGTCTCATCGGGCTGCCGATTATATGCCGTGAGCTCATCGGCCACGGCATGCCGCCGGACACGCCGGCAGCGCTGGTCGAGCACGGCACGACTGAGAAACAGAGGGTGTTTACCGCGACGCTCGAAAAACTCTCAGAGACGGTGGCGCAAGCGGAAGTGCGTGCGCCGACGCTCATCATCATCGGCGGCGTCGTGACGCTGCGCGACAAGCTCGAATGGTTCGAGTCGGCGGCCGAACGCGCCGCGGGACTCGATCCGCACTTTCTCGCCGACGCCTCGGACTAGAAAACCGGACTGCCTTCGGTCCGGGCCAGTTTCTCCTGCTGCCGGCGAAGCGCGGCGTGCAGCCTGTCAATCTCCTCGTCGCGCTCTCTCACGGCATCGAGAAGCCTGTCGATGAGCGCGCAACCCTGCGCAAAGTGACGGCCCGCCTCCGAGGTGCTGGTCGAGATGGCGGCGGCATCGTCCGCCCATACGATGGACAGCTGCCTCAGACTCTGACGACTGTGCATCATGCCCCTCCAGGTATGCGTAATCGCTATCCGGCAATGTAACGCGATCGAGCGGCGCAATCCATCTTTGCAGAATAGGAATTTAACGAAGGCCAATTGTCGCCATCAGGCCCGGCGCGCCTCCTCGGCGAGCAGCGGCCGCATGGCGCTGAGCCCGGCGATCGGACCTAGCGCCAGCAGCACGAAAAGCCATCGGGTGTCGATGAAGTGCGCTACGTAGCTGAGCAGCTGGATGCTGACGACGGTGATGGAAAAGCCGATGCAGTTCACGATGGTCAGCGCCGAGCCCACCAGCGACTCGGGGGCATTGAGGGCGTTCAGCGCCGAGAACTGCGGCGAGTCGCCGGCGACGGTGATGCCCCAGATGACGAGAAAAACCAGAAACGCAGCGGTCGGTGCGGCAAACAGCAACGGCGAGATCAGGCAGCAGATGCCGGAAAGAGCAAGCTGCGCTGATGCAATACGCGCGCTCCCGAATCTCACGGCGAGCAGTCCTCCCGCCGCACAGCCAATGCTGCCCACGCCGATGATGATAAAAGCCCACAGTGGAATGTTGATGCTGACCACCATGCCGGTGCCCACGTGCGATGCGAGGATCACCGGCACGAAGGCCCAGAAAGCATAGAGCTCCCACATGTGCCCGAAATAACCAAAAGCCGAGGAGCGTAACTTCCTTGATTGAAATATCAGTCTGAGTGCGCCCGGATCGAATTTCGCACCGTGCCTGAGATAGGGTCCGTCCGGCACGAGCGCATACATGAGCAGACCGCCGAAGGCGGCGATGGCCGAAACGCTGACAACCACGCCGGTCCACGGCAGGCTCTTTCCGATACTTGCGAGCAGGTGCGGGAAAGCCGTTCCGAGCACCAGCGCGCCGACCAGGTAACCGAGCGCTCTGCCGAGACCCTGCTGGTACCATCCGGCGGCGATCTTCATTCCGATAGGATAGATTCCGGCAAGGAAGAAACCTGTCAGGAATCGAAACAGCATCAGCGAACCGAGACCGTCGGCGAGCAGATAAACGCTCGCGTTGCACAGCGCGCCGGCGAGCGAGCAAGCCAGAAAGATTCTGCGCGGTGAGAATCTGTCCGAGATTGCCATCACCGCAAACACCAGCGTGCCGCTTATGAAGCCGATCTGCACCGATGACGTCATGTATCCCAGTGCATCGGCTGACAGTTGCCAGAGTCGTTGCAGATCGGGGAGCACGGCGTTTCCCGCGAACCAAAGCGAGGTTGCGGTGAACTGAGAAAAGATAATCGCGGGAAGAATGCGCCGGGGAGGCTTACCCATAGCGTCGCACTTTCGAGGTCGCGCTCAATGCCTCGACCACGCTTCGATAGATAGCAGTGGTCTCCGGGGAGGGTGTCGTCTCGCACTGCGCCATCAGCGCGCGGCGGCAGCTGTCGTACACGTCGACCGCCTCGGCATGGCGTCCGAGCTGACCGCAACAGAGCATCAGGCGTCTGTAGAATCCTTCAGCGAGAGCATCAGCCTCGAGTCCACGGCGGTAAAGACGCGCTGCCTCATCCCAGCGCTCCTCGCCCTCCCAGAAACGGGCGAGCTCACCGACGGCGCGTATGAACTTGTTGCGATATGCCTCGCGCGCGTTCTCGTAACGCGGAGTCTTGCCCTCGTACGACATGAATGCCCCACGATAGATGTCGAAGAGTCTGTCGGTGAGCTCATGCACGCGGGATTGCGCCGGGTGCGACCGCATGAACGAAACACACGAGCGGATATCGTCCACGATGCAATCGAGCGCAGTGACGTCCAGCCAGCAGCAGCTCGCGTCGAGACTCAATCGGCCGTGTTTGAGAACGATGACCTTGTCATGCGCGAGAACCTTGCGAAGACGGTGCAATGCCGTCGTCAGCGATCGATGGGCGCACTCGGCATCGATGCGCGGCCACAGATCGGCAGCCAAGTCTCGTTCCCTGACGTCGTTAGCGCCGAAAGCAATGAGCGCCTTCAACAATTCGATTGGTTTCTGCTGTGGCTTGACAACCGTTTCCAGCGCTTCGTCGTTCTTGAGAATCTGGAACTCCCCCAAAGTGCGAATTCTGATCGGCCATGGCCAGTCTTCAACGCCGAGCGGCGCCTTGTCGGGTATCAATTGCCTGCATCGAATGAGGCTCCTTACATAGTCGACCTCGATTCCCGCTTTGAGCGCGTGCACGCAGAGCTCGGACATGACGCGGGGCTGCCACCAGAGAAAGTGCGTAAAGCCGTATTCACGGCCGAGACCAAACGCGTAACGGAGCGCATTCAAGCCCGCGCGTCTACGCCCGTGCGAGAGCGCGATATGCGCGTAGATCGAGAACGCCGTGAATTCCATCAATCGGTTGTCGATTCCGCGCGCGAGCCTGCGCACGCGGCGCAGATTCGTCACTGTCCGCCGCTCGTCTCCGAGCTCGTGAAAAATCTGCGCCTGCGCCAGCCGGCACAGCAGCTCGTAATACGGACAGCCCGTCTCTACAGCGAGCCGCAAAGCGGTCTTCTGCTCCTGATAGGCATCGACGATGTCTCTGCGAAGCATCGCCAGCCAGGATCGATAATAATGGTAGCTGCAACGATCGAGCCTTCGCGCACCCTCTCGATGCTGGTGCATCTTACCGAGTAGCTCCTCCGCGGATTCCAGATCACCTGCTCCGAGCGCCGCCGCAGCGCCGTTTGAAAGCAGATGATAACGCCACAGATTGACCCCGCTCGCCTGGCCGATCTCGACACCGTCGTAAACTGCCTCGAGACACCGATCATGATTCGCCGTCAGCATGTAGTACATCGACTCGACGTCTTTCAGCACCGCCAGGGCCAGTGGTGTGACGTCGGGTGAGCGGCAGGTGGCGCGCATCTCGTCGATCAGCTCGCGCACGCGCCCGAAACGACCCGTATAGTTGAGCGTGATAGACATGAGAAGCTGAGCCGAGAGGCGCGCATTGGTATCGCTCAGCGCAGCCACGCAACCGAAAGCCTGCTCAGCCCATCCTTTCATGTCGGGATGCTGAGGTTGGCGGAATACGAGCGCCACGAACAAGCTCACCGAAGCGCGAGCAACCGCTACCCTGTCGCTTCCGTCCGGCACGTTGGATAGCAGATTCACGGTCCGCTCGATCCACGGGTCGAGCAAGGACAGGTCGTCGAGCTCGTGAATGATTGCATCGATGGCGCCTGCGCAGGCGAGCAGCCGCCCGCCTCCTTCTGCTCCAGCGCCCTGCTCGAAACCGCGGAAAACACGCTCGTAGAGCAGACGACTCTCGCGGGGTGCGGACGCGAATCGGCAGGCAGCTTTGCAGTAAAAGCACCACGGATCCGCTTCCAGAATCTCGTCGGGGATCTCCTCGAACCAGGTCTCGAGTGTTCCTGCCCGACCGTGGGCGAGCATGTCCTCGGCGTGCTCCAGGGCAAGGCGCTTCAAGCCGTGAAAATCGCCGTCCTCAC
Organism: Gammaproteobacteria bacterium; assembly: GCA_011775625.1. Lineage (GTDB taxonomy): Bacteria > Pseudomonadota > Gammaproteobacteria > HK1 > HK1 > JAABYT01. The sequence goes on from JAABYT010000042.1 coordinate 18,541, forward strand.
GCAGCAGCACGGCGGCCTCCTCGGCCTCGCCTGCCGCCTCGAGCACCTCGACCGACAGCCGCCGCAGGCGCCTGTAGTCGCTCGCAGAGCACGATTGCTTGGCACGGGCACGCAGGAATTCGCGCAGCAGAGGATGGTATTGGTAGATGGCCTCCCTGCCACCCGCCTTCAGGGACACGAAATGATGCTCGCGGTGCAGCGTCGGGAGAATCTCACCGGCCTGCGGATCGCCGGTGATGCGCACCGCCATCTCGGCAGTGAGCTCCGGGACATATGCGGTTTCGAGCAGAAGCCGTCGCGTGCGCTCGTCGAAGTTCTGAAAGATTTCTCCAGCCAGATAATCGAACACCACCTGGGGTGCCCGCGAGTTCGGCATCAGGTCGATATTCCCGTTTGCGAGCGAGTGCTCGAGCAACAGCACCAGGCCCGCGGCCCATCCCTCTGTCTTTTGATAGAGCTCGTCGAGCTCGGCCTCGCTGAGTGTTCGTCCCCAAAGGGATACGAGGGCATCGGATTCACAGCGCGTGAGCCGAAGATCCTGCCAGCCGAGCACCTGCAAGGCCCGATTTGCGCGCAGCCGCACCATTTCGGGAGGCGGCTCACCCCGACTGATGATGACGATGCAGCCATCGGGCGGCAGCTCGGCGAGGGCATCGAGAACGACGGCATGAAACGCCGATTGCGAGGAAACGTCCTGGTAGTTGTCCAGGACAATCACGAATGGCGAGTGCAGATGGGCGTATAGAGTTCGGAAATAGCGCCGGGCGAAGGCCGACAGATCGGCGTGATACTCGGTTGTGAACAACGGCAGCGCGCCCGCGGCGGCAGTCTGCGCCATGTAGTAGAAGAACGTCGCGACATCGGAATCGCCGCAATCGAGCTGATACCAACACGACTCGGGGCCGCGCTGCTCGAGGTAGCTCGCGACGAGTGTCGTCTTTCCCGAGCCCGGCGGGCCGGTCACCCATACAACGGCGCTGCGATCGCGCTGATCGAGGACCGAGAACAGGCGCTCGCGGCCAAGCACGCCGGCGAGGCTCGGTCGCGTGATCTTCGCGCGCGAGGCTGGACGCGGATTCGACGCCACGGACTTTCCCCCTTTCCGCAACGGCCATTTTAAGACGCCGGACGCGCTTGGCCAGCGATTTCGCCGCTTTGTAAGTTTCTGGTAAGGGCGACCAGCCGAGCGATCGGGCGCCGCCGCCGCAACCGGCGCCGGGGTGCTCAGCCCGACGCGAGCACCAGGACGCGAATTTCCGTCGGCGTCCCGCCGTTGCAGGGATTGTTGACCTGCGGACAGTTGGAGATAACGGCGAGGGCGTCCATCTCGGCGCGCAGCTCGACGAAGCCGCCCGCCCTCGAAGGGCTTTCGACGAATACCGTGTCCGCCAGCCGCACCTCGTCGTGGACGGGCACGTTGCAGAAGAAGTTGATGTTGGGAACGATGTCCTTGCGGCCGAGGCCGAATCGGGCGAGCGCGCTCAGAAAGTTCTCGCGGCACCCCGGGCAGTCCTGCACGCCATAGAGCATCTCGTTACTCGGTGCGCTGCAGCAGCCGGCGATGGTGTCGTGGGTGCCGCAGGTGTCCTCGGTGATCGTGAATATCGCCCGCGCAACGTCTGAATAAAGCACGTGCCCCTTCGTCAGGCGCAGCGTGCGCGCGGCCTTGAGCGTGTTGGGGGCGTGGTAGCGCTCCTCCGGCGCGTGAGCGTTGTAGCAGAGAAAATCGACACCCTGATTGCCGTGGACGTCGATTATGCGCAGGGATTGACCTTTTTCGATGACCCGCGCCCAGGGCGCGCCCGCCGGCACCGGCTCATCGACGACCGCTCGTGCTGACTGATCACCCATGACATCTCTCCCCGCTTCGGCGTTTATACTGCGCCATCCGGCGAGCTGACGGCAAATCACGCGCACTCTATGGCCGAACCCGAAATACCAACCGAAGCGCAGACCCAGCGCCTCGACAAGTGGCTGTGGGTCGCACGCTTCTTCAAAACCCGTGCTCAGGCGGCCGCCGCCATCACGGGCGGAAAAGTGCAGGTCGCCGGCGAGCGCGTGAAGCCGTCGCGCCGCGTGGGCCCCGGGACCCGCCTCGAGATCCGTCGCGGACCGGTGCGATGGCTGATCGTTGTGCGCGCCGTCGCCGCGCAGCGACGCCCGGCCGAGGAGGCTGCGCGTCTTTACGCGGAGACCGAGGAGAGCATCGCTCACCGGGAGCAGGAAGCCGCACGGCGCAGGCTCGAGGCGGGGGCGCGCCGCGAACGCCTCGGCAAGCCCTCGAAACACGCGCGCCGCGACGCGACCCGGCTCAAATCCCGCGGCACCTAGACGCAGCGGCGCCTGCCTGGCGCTTGACCGGCGCCGGCGGTGGTGGCGTAATACCAAACAACCGTTTGTTTTTTGATTTGAGCGTATGCCAGTCGCCGCACCCGCAGGCACACCCCGGCACGACAACCGGCGTCGGGACGTTCTCGATGCCGCCGCCGGTCTCATCTCCCGGCACGGGTATCACGCCACCTCCATGCGCGACATTGCCCGCGCCACCGGCATGCTGCCAGGGTCCATCTACTATCACTTCGCTTCCAAGGACGCGCTGCTGGTGGCGGTGTACGCCGAGGGCGTGCAGCGCATCGCCGGGCGCGTGGATCGCGTCGTGGCTGCACAGACGACACCCTTGAAGCGTCTGGAGGCAGCCTGCGTCGCGCACCTGGAGATGCTGCTCGCCGACAGCGACTACGCGCAGGTCGTCGTGCGCGTTCTGCCGCAGGACGTGCCGGCGGCGAGCGCACGCCTCACGGCGCTGCGCGACGACTACGAGGCGCGTTTCCGCCGTCTCATTGCCGCGCTCGGGCTGCCGCGCGCCCGCCGGCGCTACGCGCGCCTCACCCTGCTCGGTGCCTTGAACGCTGCCCAGTCCTGGTACCGGCCGGGCGGCGACGCGCCGGCGCGCATCGCGCGGGGCATTCTCGCGTGCCTGCGCGAGCCGCTCGAGGCCGCGAAGCGATGATATCGCGACGCGCGGAGCCGGTGCGCGTGCTCGTCACCAAGCTCGGCCTCGACGGACACGACCGGGGCAGCCGTGTTGTCGCGGCCTTTCTGCGCGATGCCGGCATGGAGGTGATCTACACGAGCCCCTGGCAGGACGTCACCGCGGTCGTGCAGCTCGCGCTCCAGGAGGACGTCGACGTCGTCGGCGTCAGCTCGCTCGCCACCGACCATCTGCTCGTGCCGAAGCTCACCGAGGCCCTCGCGCAAGCGGGACTGGGACACATACGCGTCGTGGTCGGCGGCATCGTGCCCGACGAGGACGAGAGCATGTTGAAGAGATCGGGGGTGAGTCACGTCTTCCACCCGGGAAGCACCCGCGAAGAGATCGTCGCGGAAGTCGACGCACTCGCACGCGCCGCGCGTCGAGAACGTGATGGCGATTGAACGCCAGCGGAGGATCACATGAGTCAGCGACCGATTCAGTTGCCGTTGCCGGGATTCGACACCGCCCGGGCGCGTTGGCAGGACGCCTACAACCAGCAGATGCCTGGAGAGAAAACCCGGCGCAATCGCTCGGGCATCGAGATCCGGCCGCTGTACACCCCGCAGGACTGGCGCGGCGAACGCTATCTCGAGCAACTGGGTTTCCCGGGCGAGGTGCCGATGACCCGCGGTATCTACCCGAGCATGCACCGCGGCCGAACGTGGAGCCAGCGCCAGCTCATCGGGCTCGGGACACCACAGGATTACAACGCGCGGCTCGAGCGAATCCTTGCGGCGGGCGGATCGGCGCTGAGTCTGATTCCATGCAACTCGGTCTACCGCGGCTACGACGCCGACGAGGTGGACGCGGTTCTGCTCGGCACCTGCGGCGCGGTGGTAAACACCGTCGAAGACATGCAAGCCTGCTTCGAGGGCGTCGACATCGGATCGATCTCGACAGCCATGAACGACCCCCTGCCCTTCACGCTGCTGGCACTGCTGCTCGCGGTAGCGAAGCAGCGCGGCGTGCCCTGGTGCAAGGTGACCGGCACCTCGAACCAGAGCGACTACATCTCCCACTTCGTCGCCAACCACATGTTTTTTCGCATCGCGCTGCCGGGCTCGCGCCGGATTCTCGTCGATCACATCGATTTTGCCGCACGCAACCTGCCGGGCTGGAACCCGCTCTCGGTGGTCGGTCAGCACATGCAGCAGGCCGGTGCCACACCCGCCGAGGCCATGGGCCTGACGCTGTCGACCGCGGTGCAGTACGCCGAGGATTGCATCGCGCGGGGCATGGAGCCGGATGTGTTCCTGCCGCGCTTCACTTTCTTCTTCGATATTTCCATGAGCTTCTTCGAGGAGATCGCGAAGATGCGCGCCGGGCGGCGCATCTGGTGCCGGCTCACACGCGAGCGCTTCGGCGCGCGCGATCCGCGTGCCTGGCGTTTCAAGTTTCACGGCCAGACCTCGGGCGTCGACCTGACCCGCCAGCAGCCATTGAACAACATCGCGCGAGTCACGACCCAGGCAATGGCCGGAATTTTCGCAGGACTTCAGTCGCTGCACACCGACTCGTACGACGAGGTGCTGAGCGTGCCCACCGAAGACGCCGCACGTATCGCCGTCAGCACCCAGAACATTCTGCGCGAGGAGGCGCACCTCACCGATGTCATCGATCCGCTCGGTGGCTCGTACTACGTGGAGAGGCTCACCGACGACATGGAGGAGGCGATCATCGCGGTCATGCAGCGCATCGAGGAGGCGGGCGGCATGTACCACGCGGCCGAATCCGGGCTCGTGCAATCGATGATCGGCACCTCCGCGCTCGCCTTTCAGGAGCAGGTCGAGAGCGGCGAGCAGACGATCGTCGGCGTGAATGCCTACCGGGTTGAAGAAAACTCCGACGCGCACGCGCCGCTCGCGCGCCCGCGAGCCGAGGCCATGCAGGCGCAGCTCGACGCCCTCGCCCGCTACAAGCGCGGGCGATCCATGGGCGAGGTGCGAGCCGCGCTCGACAGGCTCGCCCGCAGCGTCGCCGACGAAGGCGACAACGTCTTCGAAAAGGTCGTCGATGCGGCGATTGCCGGCGCTACCCACGGCGAGATCGTCGCAAAGCTGCGCGAGGAGATGGGATTCGGCGAGCCCCTGGTGCAGGTGTGAGCCAGGCCCTCTCCCGGACCGAGCGCATCGCCGCGCTGATGAACGGCGACCCGGCCGCGCTGGCCCGCGCCATCAGCGACGTCGAACGCCAGCGACCGGCCGCGCGCAGCACGCTCGAGGCCATCCAGCCCCATCTCGGCCGTGCCCGGGTCATTGGCGTCACGGGCGTGCCCGGTGCCGGTAAGTCGACGCTGATATCGCGCTATGTCACCGAGCTCAGGCGTGCCGGGCGGCGCGTCGGCGTCGTCGCGGTCGACCCCAGCAGCCCGATCTCCGGCGGCGCGGTGCTCGGCGATCGCATTCGCATGGCCGAGCACGCGACCGACCCCGGAGTCTTCGTCCGCTCGCTCGCCTCGCGCGGTCACGCCGGCGGGCTTTCGCCGACAGCGACCCATGTCGTGGATCTCATGGATGCCGCCGGATGGGACCGCATCATCGTCGAGACCGTCGGCGCCGGACAGGGCGAGGTCGACATCGCGGACGCCGCCGACGTGCGCATCGTGGTGTCCGCTCCCGGACTCGGCGACGACGTGCAGGCGCTCAAGGCGGGCATTCTGGAGATCGCCGACGTTCTCGTGGTCAACAAAGCCGATCTCGCCGGCGCGGATCAGACCGCAGCACAGCTCGCGTCCATGCTTGCGCTGCGCGCCGAGCACGCCCGGGACGTGAGCATCTGCAAAACGACGGCGACCACCGGCCAAGGCGTCGCCGAGCTTGCCGTCATCGTCGAGACCCGGCTTGCCGCGGGCGATTCGCGACGCGGCTGCGCCGCACAACGCGCGCGCCGCATGGTGGCGACGGCCGCCGGGAATCTGCTCACCAGGGAGCTGCGCGAGCTCGAAGCGCCATGGCTGCAGGAGATCTGCGAGAGGCTGCAGCGTGGGCAAAGCGATCTGGAGAGCGCCGCGCGGGCCGTGCTGCGCTCGGCAAAGCTCGTCGATGAATGACATCGGCAAGCGCGTGAAGGGTTTGGCGGCTCGCGACGCCTTCGTCGCGTATCTCGGGGCGGAGTGCGTGGACGCGGGGCCGGGGATGGCCGTCGTGCGCATGACGGTCGGCGAGCAGCACGTGAACTTCAACGGCACCTGCCACGGCGGCGTGCTCTTCTCGCTCGCCGACACCGCCTTCGGCCTGGCGTCCAACTCCCACGGCCGGGTCGCCGCGGCCGTCGGTGCTCATATCGGCTTCACCGCGCCGGTGCGCGTGGGCGACACGCTGATCGCCACCGCAACCGAGCTGAGCCGCAGCAATCGCATCGGCACTTACCGCGTGGACGTGCGCACGAGCGACGACGCCACGGTGGCGACATTCACGGGAACGGTCTACATCGCTGAGCGCGAGCACCCCTAGGGGGAGCCCGGGCAGGCGCGCTCTGGCGCGCGTCTCACGTGTCCGCTTCGAGATCCCGCGCGAACGCCATCGCCGAAGCGGCCATCTGGGAGGCCCGGCTCTGCAGCGCCAGAGCTTCCCGTCGAAGCGCTTCCCACTTGGGCTTCAACGCTTGTTCGCGCGCCTCGAGCTCCCGCTCGCGCTCCCGAAGCGCCTCGGCGCGGGCTTCGAGCGCCTTGCTCTGCAGCCGGACCGCGGCCTTCGCCTCGGCAATCTCATCGCGCACGCGCTCCGATTCGACTTGCGCCGCCTTTGCGGCCGCGATCGCCTTCTCCGCCTCTTCCCGGGCGGCGCGAAATTCCGCGGTGTGTTTTTTGAGCTTATCCAGCTGCTTGCGAAGCGTTCTGTCGTCGCCGAGCATCTCGAGGAGCTGCTTCGCTTCGGACAATGCAGCCAGGGACGGCGGGATCTTGTTGGCTACCCCTATCATCCGGTTCCCCCTTTCCAGGGGATTCATCCTACGAGATATGTGCACGTCGCGGAAGCCACCCGCTCGTCTCTGTCGTTGTGCAGCTCCGCGTAGATGACGGCAATGCGATTTCCCGAGCGAATCACCCGCGCGGTGGCAACGAACGACTCTCCGGATCCCGGCAGCAGATAGTCGACGCGCATGTCGATGGTGCCCAGCCGCGAGAAGCGCTCCATCTTGTCCTCGAGGCTGCTGCTGCGGATACGCTTGGCGACGCCGAGAAAGGCCATCAATCCGGCGGTCACATCGAGGGTCGCCGAGATCACCCCGCCGTGAAGAATATTGCGCATGTAGTTGCCGACCAGATCGTCGCGCATTTTGAAACCGAGCCGCACCTGCTCGTCGGCGAGCTCCTTGATTTCCAGGCCAAGTAGCTGATTGAAGGGAATTTTCGAGAACAGATCGCGCACGACGCGATAGACGTCGGCGTGATCCCTGTGCGTCATACGCGGAGCAGTCGCCCGTGCCGGAGCCTCAGGCTCCGATCATCAGGGACTTGAGGTTGGCGGCTGCCAGAAGACCGACGAGGATGATCAGGCTGGAAACGACCAGCACCGACAACCCCAGCACCACCACCGAGGCGAGCGTGCGCGGCGCGCGGTCGAACACGATGCCCTTGTTGACCCAGGTGAGAACGGCGACCAGCAGGGGAATGGAAAGGAAGAACAGACCGCCGATGACGAGATTCGAACCGACGGCCACCTCGGCGACGACCAGCACCAGGCAGGCGCCCCAGAACGCCGTCGCCACCGAAAGGTTCTGTCGACAGCTGCGCATGATTGGGTCACTGCTGCTCATCGCTGCCTCCCGGGGCTAACTCTAGATGACCGCGTCCGGCCGGGCAATCGGCACCTCCACAGCTTGCATCCCGTCACCCCGCGGTTATAGTAGCGCTCCCCCGGATGCTGCACGCCGGGGTGCCCCCGAGGGAGACAGCCGTGCACCCCAAGCCTCTGACCGCCAAGGAAGCCTGGCAGCTGCTCCGGGACGAGCCGCGCGCGGTGCTGGTGGACATCCGCTCGACCATGGAGTTTCTTTTCGTCGGTCACCCCCGCGGCGCCCTGCACGTCGCCTGGATCGACGAGCCCGAGTGGACCGTCAATGCGCACTTCGTCACCGACGTGCGCAAGGTGATGCTCGGCGGCGCTACCGCCCACGGGGAGATTGCCGGCGCGCCGGTGATCCTCATCTGTCGCAGCGGCAAGCGCTCAATCGATGCCGGCATCGCTCTTCTGGAGGCCGGCTTCAGCGCCGTGTACCACGTCGATGAAGGCTTCGAGGGCGACCTCGACGAGCACCACCAACGCAGCTCGCTCGGTGGCTGGCGCTATCACGGCTTGCCGTGGGAGCAGTGCTGACGATCTGAACGGCTGGAACGCCGTCCTCTGCGGTGTGGACCCGGATCTACGCACCCCGTGGCCAGAGCCACGCGGCGCCGCGCACGCCGCTCGCATCGCCGTGGACCGGTGGACGCAGGGGCGTATCCACCCGGTCGGAGAATACGAACTCGCCCCACAGACGGGGCACGCTCTCGTAGAGGCGCGTGATCGCCGACAGCCCGCCGCCGAGCACGATGACGTCCGGGTCGAGGATATTGATGACGTGCGCGAGGCCGCGCGCGAGGCGATGCTCGTAGCGAATCAGGCAGGCCTCGGCCCGCTGCTCGCCGGACGCGGCAAGGCGCACGATCTCCGCGGCGCTCGACGCTGCCTCCGATCCCTCCCGGTAGTCTCTCTCGAGACCCGGTCCGGACAGAAAGGTCTCGATGCAGCCGTGGCGTCCACAGTAGCAGCGCAGCCCCGGCAGCTCGCTCGCCCGGGGCCAGGGCAACGGATTGTGTCCCCATTCCCCGGCAATGGCCTGGCGCCCGGCAATCACCCGGCCCTCGATGACGATACCGCCGCCAACGCCCGTGCCCAGAATCACACCGAAGACTGTCCGCGCGCCTTTCGCGGCTCCGTCCACGGCCTCGGAGAGCGCAAAGCAGTTGGCATCGTTGGCGACACGGATGCGGCGATCGAGGGCATCGCTCAGATCCGCGTCGAGGCGCTCGCCGATGAGGCGCGTGGAGTTGGCGTTCTTGACGAGCCCCGTGTGCGGAGAGATCGCGCCCGGGGTCGCAACGCCGACCGATGCGCGTTCTCCAACCTCTGATTCCAGGTCCTCGACCAGCTCCACGATCGCGCGCAGCAGGTCCGCGTAGCTCTCCCGGGGCGTCGGGCGGCGGCGGCGCGTGACAATCTCGCCCTCATCGCCGAGAACGACCGCTTCTATCTTGGTGCCGCCGAGATCGACGCCGATGCGCATCTCAGACCCCGACGTTGAGTATGCGGCTCATGCGGTCCAGAATCATTGAGAATGCTGAGTCAATTCCAGTCCTTGCGCGTGATCGTCCAGCCCTTCGTGCAGATCTGTCTGCTGCGACAGGGGCCCCAGGACCTGCCTACCTCGGGCATTTTACTGGCCATCACACTGAGCGCCTACACGTTACTGACGGCGCTGCTCTCCAACGTGTCCATGAGCGCGGCCAACGCCGTCGTCTGGGGACTGATCAGCACGGTGCTGATGGTGGCCTTCACGGTGATACTTCTGTCCGTGCAACGTCGCCCCGCACGGCTCGTGCAGACCCTTGCGGCGCTCGCCGGCACGGGTGCCCTGTTGACGCTCATCGCGCTGCCCGTGTTCGGCTGGCTGCATGGCGCCGATCTGAAGGCCGGCGAAGGCGCCCTCGCGTGGCTCATCGTTGTCGTGCTCACGCTCTGGAGCCTGGCGGTCACCGGACACATCCTCCGACACGCGCTTTCCGTCCCGTACTTTGTCGGCTTGGTGCTCGCGGTGGTGTTCTATCTTATATCCGTCTCGGTATTCAGAACGCTGTTTCCCGCCGCCGCCTGATCCGCTCCGCCATGCGCATCCACATCCTCGGCATCTGCGGCACGTTCATGGCCGGCATCGCGCGCCTCGCGCGCGAGCTCGGTTTCTCGGTGACCGGCTCCGATGCCAACGCCTACCCGCCCATGAGCGAGCAGCTGGCGGCGCTCGGCATCGACGTCATGGAGGGCTACGACCCGGCCCACCTGGACCCGGTACCGGACTGCGTCGTCATCGGCAATGCAATGACCCGCGGTAACCCGGCGGTCGAGCACGTCCTCGATCACGCTCTGCCGTTCACCTCCGGGCCCGCCTGGCTCGCCGAGCACGTGCTCGCGGGTCGCTGGGTGCTGGCGGTCGCCGGGACGCACGGCAAGACCACCGGCGCCAGCATGCTCGCCTGGATCCTCGAGCACGCCGGACTCGCCCCGGGATTCCTCATCGGCGGCGTTCCGGAGAACTTCGGCGTGTCCTCGCGCATGGGCGAGCGCTATTTCGTTGTCGAGGCGGACGAGTACGACAGCGCCTTTTTCGACAAGCGCTCGAAGTTCGTCCACTACCTGCCGAGGACGCTGGTGGTGAATAATCTCGAATTCGACCATGCCGACATCTTCGAGGATCTCGCCGCGATAAGCCGGCAGTTCCACCATCTGGTGAGAACGGTGCCTTCGAACGGACGCATTCTGCGCCCGATTCCCGATGCCGAAATCGATCGACTCATGGACATGGGTTGCTGGACGCCCCTCGAGACGTTCACGACGAGCGCCGCCTCAGCCGACTGGCGGGCGAACATGACCAGTGCCGACGGCGCCACCTTCGAGGTGGCGCGCAGCGGCGTCACCCTCGGCTCGGTGAGCTGGCCGCTGATAGGCCGGCACAACGTGTGCAACGCGTTGGCGGCGATCGGCGCAGCCGCGCACGCGGGCGTTGATCCGGCCGACGCCTGCGCGGCGCTCGCGACCTTTCGCAATGTCAAGCGGCGCCTCGAGGTGCGCGGCATGATCGATGGTGTGACCGTCTACGACGATTTCGCCCATCACCCGACCGCCATCGGTGCGACGCTCGCGGCGCTTCGCAGCCACATCGGCGCCGGGCGTATCATCGCCGTGCTCGACCCGGCGTCCAACACCATGCGCAGCGGCGCGCACAAGGACACACTTGGCGCTGCCCTCGCCGCCGCCGACACGGCCTGGATCTACCGCTCCCCGTCCATCGCGTGGAACATCGAGACGCTCGAGCAGACGCCCGGCGCCGATATTCGCTTGCGCGACGACGTCGAGGCGTTGGTTCACGCAGTGAGCGAGCAGGCAACGAGCGACGATCACGTACTCGTCATGAGCAACAGCGGATTCCAGGGCTTCCATCAGCGCCTGATGAACGCACTCAGCGAGCGGCATCGATGACCATCGCGCAGGAAAACCTGGACGTCGCCCTTTTCCCGGTGCACACGGTCCTGTTTCCCGGCGGACCGGTTTCTTTGCGTATCTTCGAGCCGCGCTACCTCGATCTGGTGAGCGCGTGCCTTCGCAACGACGAGCCCTTCGGAGTCTGCCTCATCCAGAGCGGCCAGGAAGCGGGCGATGCGGCCATGCCGCACCTCACCGGGACCTTTGCCCAAATCGTCGACTGGAATCGCGGCGACGACGGGCTGCTCTCGATCAGCGCGCGCGGCGGGCAGCGTTTTCGCGTGCAGGAAACGCGCATCGAGCCCAACCAGCTGCTGCGCGGCACCGTTCAGCCGCTGCCTGCCGAACCCGAGAAACCGCTTCCCGACGACTGCCGTTACATGACCGACGTGCTCGAACAGATTTTCGAACATGCCTCCGAGATCTACAAAGATCTGCCCAGACGGCCCGACGACGCGTCGTGGGTAGGCTACCGCCTGGCGGAGATCCTCTCGCTGCCGCTGGTGCGCCGTCAGTACTTTCTCGAGCTCGAGGATCCGCTCCTGCGGCTCAGCCAGCTCGACCAGATCATGCGCGCCATGTCGGAGTCGGCCGACGACGACGACTGAAGGAGTCTGAGCCAATCGGCAGCGCATCTGTTAAGCTCCGCGCTCGGGCTGTTTGCACCGCAAACCGCCCCGAAAGGAAGTCATCGAGTGAGCAACGAGAAACGCCGCCACAACGCATTGCCTGAAGGTTACAGGCTGCATTGGTACGAGATTCACACGATTCTCGGCCGCGGCGGCTTCGGCATCACGTATCTCGCCCTCGATACAAACCTCAATCACGAGGTGGCCATCAAGGAGTTTCTGCCGACGGATCTTGCAATGAGGGCATCGGACAGCTCCATTCACCCGATATCCGACGAGCACACCGAGATTTTCGAGTGGGGGCTCAACCGTTTCATCAATGAGGCGCAGACGCTCGCCCAGTTTCGCCATCCCAACATCGTTCTCGTGCACAGTGTTTTCGAGGCCAACGGCACGGCCTACATGGTCATGGAGTACGAGAAGGGTGAGAGCCTCGAGGAGGCCTTCAACCAGAGACGCCTGACAACCGAGAAGGAGTTGCTCGGCATCCTGTTTCCGCTCATGGACGGCCTGCAGCGGATCCACGAGTCGGGCTTCGTGCACCGCGATATCAAGCCGAAAAACATTTATCTTCGCGCAGACGGCCGGCCCATCCTGCTCGATTTCGGCTCTGCGCGTCAGGCACTTGGCGTCGAGACACGCACGCTGACGACACTGGTCTCACCCGGTTACGCGCCGTTCGAGCAGTACAACGCCACCCGAGAGAGCGACAAGCAGGGTCCCTGGACGGACATTTACGCTCTCGGCGCGACCATCTACCGGGGCATGTCCGGTAAGTCGCCGGTCGATGCCCTGGCTCGAGCCAACGCAAAGCTCGAGAACAATCGGGACATCCTCGAGCCGGCGGTCGACCTCGGCCGGGACAAGTTCTCACACCGGTTTCTCGAGGCTATCGACAGGGCGCTCTGCTTTACTCCCGAAGAGCGGCCGCAATCCATTGCCGAATGGCGCGCCATGTTCCCGGACTCCGGTGGTGACAACGTCCAGGTGGCGCCGGCGGGCGTCGGAACAGCGAACAGGCCCCGCCAGCCAATCGATCGTGACGCGCCCACGCAAGTCTCGCCGGATACCGCAGCGCAGACTCGATTCACCGAGGATGGCACGCTCATCGTCGGCGGCGCAGCTGCGCCTCCCTCCGCTGCAGCCACGGCCAAATCACCGCTGAGAAGCCCGATCGTTATCCTCGTCGCGCTGGTTGCCGTCATAGGTATCGCCATCGGCGTGTGGCGGTTGCAGCCGACTACCCCCACCGCGCCGGACATGGAGGCGAAACCGACAACGCCAGAGGTCGAATCTCGCCCGACGGCCGTCACCGCCCCGAAAGCCGCGTCTGCGAAACCCTCGATGGCGGAGGTGACCGCCATCCTCGGCTCCATACCGTGCTCGATTCTGCAAGCGTCGATCAACGACCGAAGCGTGTTGCTACGGGGTTATGTCGCAGGCTCGGCCTTCATGCAGCGTGTGGTGACGAGCCTCAACAGCCTCGAGGGTGTCGCCGAGGTCAAGAGCACGGTGGAGGAAGTTCCAACGGTTTTCTGTCAAACGCTCGAGCTCTATGCCCCGCTTATCGAAGCGAACCGGGACGCCGGCCACGGGACGGCGATCAGCACGCCGAATGCCGACAATGTTTTCGTGGAGGGAGAAAGGCTCATTGCCAATCTCAAAGCACCAACCTTCAAGTCATGGCTCTATATCGACTACTTCGCACATGACGGCAGCGTCGTGCACATGATGCCGAGCCCCGGAGAAGAATTTAACGAGGCCGATCCGCGCGAATCTTTTCAGATCGGGGAACCCGGCGATATCGGACTGTGGGAGGTGGCCCCTCCGTTCGGCACCGAGATCGTCGTGATGCTGGCGACATCGGCGCCCGTGTTCGAGGGTGCGCGCGGACAGCTGGAGGAAGCTGCAGATTATCGGGCGGCGCTGCGAAAACGGCTGGCAGCCCTCGAATCGGCGTCGAACGCCGCCAGGATCTCAGCGGACCTGGTGGTCATCAGGACCACGCCGAAGTCCTGAAAGTAAAAACCTATTTCATGGCGCGCGCGACGCGGAAACCGTTCAGCACGTAGCGCACGTCGTGGTCGTAGGTGAAGCGGCTTGCCGATCGGGCATAGTCCGGATCATTGCGCCAGGAACCGCCCCTCAGAACCCGCGACTGGCAATTGGATTTGCCGCGCGCGCTGCCGTCCTGCGGTGCGCCTCTATAGGAGTCGAACCAGCAATCGGCCACCCATTCCCAGACGCTGCCGTTCATGCCCTGCAAGCCGAAAGCGTTCGCCGCGAATGTGTCCACCGCAGCCGGTCTCTTCTTGTTCCACTCGCCGCCGCAGTTCTTGCAGTTGGCCCGTCCCTTGCCGACGTCGTCACCCCACCAGTACTCGGACGTAGTGCCTGCCCGCGCCGCGTATTCCCACTCGGCTTCCGACGGCAGACGGTACTGCTTGCCCGTTTTCTGACTCAGCCATTTCACGTACTGCTCAGCGTCGAGCCAGCTCAGGTTGTATACCGGTGAAGTGTCGGTCATCCCCTTGCGCGTAGGCAGATACTTGCAGCCGCCCGCCGCGTGGCAGGCCTTCCACTCGGCAACCGTCACTTCGAAGCGCCCGATGGCGAACGGGTAGTCGATGCTGACCTTGTGTGCGGGCTGCTCGCTGATGTCGCCCTTTCGGCTGCCCATGGTGAAGCTGCCGGCGGGCAGCGCGATCATCTCGGGGCACGCGTCGCAATCCCTGAATGTCTCGACCGCGGATGGCTTGGTGCCGGCGACCTTGGCCTCTGCTGCACGGCGCGCCGCTTCCGCTGCTGCAGCCGCCGCGGCCGCCTGCTCTGCCTCGCGGCGCGCTTTCTCCGCCGCCGCGGCCTCGGCGGCCGCCTTTCGCTCGGCCTCCCGCGCGGCTGCCTGGCGGGCGGCCTCCTCGGCCGCCGCCTTCTCGGCCGCTCGGCGGGCAGCCTCCTCGGCTGCCGCCTGCTCCTTGGCTCGGCGCGCGGCCTCCTCGGCCTGCGCTCTCTCGGCCGCGAGGCGGGCAGCCTCCTCGGCGGCGGCCTTCTCCTGCGCCCTGCGCTCGGCCTCTGCCGCAGCCGCCTTCCTTTCCGCCTCTCGGGCCGCGGCCTCGGCCGCCGCAGCGGCAGCCGCTTTCTCGGCGGCGGCCTTCTCGGCGGCGGCGCGCTCGGCGGCGGCGCGCTCGGCGCCGCGTTTGACCTCCTCGATCAGCTCACCGAACACGAAGCCGCTCCTGCCGTCCGTGGTCTCGATGCGGTACCAGTCACTGTCGGTGACCTTGCCGGTAACGATGATTCGATTGCCGGCGTTGAGGGTGCCGAGATTCTTGCTCGTCGCGTCCGGCTGCTCGCGCAGTCGCGCGTTCTTGAGCACCTTGTACTCCGCATCCATGTCCTCGACCGACGGCCCCGCGTCCTCGCGCTCCTGGCTCTGCTGCTCGCGCAGGCTTCTGGCACGCGCCCTTGCCAGCGGCGCGAAGCGCCCGTTCGGATACGCCTCGAGGTAGGCCTCGTAATCGGCCGCGTTGTCGCTGTCCTTGATGGAGTCCCAGAACAGGAGCTCGAAGCGCTCCGGACTCTCCTTGGGGACGATGGCGGCACGCACCGGATCGGACAACGAGACGCCGCCCGCGATAAACACGGTCGCAATGGCTGCGAGTAAGGTTGCGCGCACGATCACCGCAGATAGCCGGAGAGAAGATAGACGTTAAACATCGCACCCCCGATGCAATGCTCGGCTCGAATACGCATTCGTAAAGGCTTGATTATAGCGCCTTTGGTATACCCCGCAACGCGGCGCCGCGCAATCGACGTCCTCCACGCGCTTTCAGCGAGCGCTCGATCTGCGCACCCGCCGCTTGCCGCGAAGTCGTTTGAGAGTATGCTAAGGTCTCGCGTGAGAGCAAGCAGAGCAGGGAGAGGAGGGGCAGATGAAAAGAAGCATTTTGGTAGCAACGATGCTGACTGCGCTGATACCCGGTCTCGCAGTTGCCGGAGACACACCCGCACCAGCCGGTGCAAAGGTCTACTTTATCTGGCCAAAAGACGGCCAGACGATAAAGGGCGGAAAGTTCTGGGCGCGATTCGGACTACGCGAAATGGGCGTTGCGCCGGCCGGCGTCGAGAAGCGATTCACCGGGCACCACCACCTGATCATCGATGCGGATCTCCCACCTTTCGACGAGGAGATACCGGCGAGCAAAAATCACGTGCATTACGGCAAAGGTTATTCAGAGGCCCGCGTGGAGCTTCCGCCGGGCAAGCACACGCTGCAGCTGCTGTTCGCGGACCACAACCACATTCCCCACAACCCGCCCGTGTATTCGGAGAAGATCACAGTTTACGTCCCCGCTGATTGAGGGGGGCCGGTAAAGCGAGGCATTTGACGATGAAAACGATGAAGATTTCGATCGCACTGGCCGCTCTGATCGCCAGCGGCGTAGCCGTGGCCGGGGACTCGCCAGCACCCACGAACGCCTACCTGTATATCGGCTGGCCAAACGACGGCGAAGTCATTCGCGCCGAGTCGTTCCGAGTGTGGTTCGGACTGCGCAAGATGGGAGTGGCCCCAGCCGGTGTCGAAAAATCCATGACAGGACACCACCACCTGCTTGTCGACGCTCCACTGCCGCCAATGGACGAAGAGATCCCGGCGAGCAAGAATTATGTTCACTTCGGCAAGGGTCAGACGGAGACTCGGCTCTCACTGCCGCCCGGCAAGCATACGCTGCAGCTATTGATGGGCGACTACAATCACGTGCCGCATAATCCGCCGGTCATGTCGAGGAAGATCACCATCACCGTAAAATAATCAAAATAATCAGGGCGCATCAATCCGGCGGTGCTCGCCGCCGGATACGCTCTGCAGTGCTGCGTCGAGCCAGCGCGTCGGCAGCACGCGACGCAGGAACCCGAACGCATAAGTCGGCACGGTGACGTAGTAGCGCGGCCTGGGTCGTCTGCTCTCGAGCGCGCGAACGACCTTGTCGAGCACCGCCTCGCCCGGGAGCGTAAACGGCTCGGAGGAGTCCTGCTTCGCGAGCCTGGCCTCCACCCTCCGATACGATTCCCGATGGACGCTGTTCTCAACGTCGATATTCGCCTTGAAAGCAGCATAGGAATTCTGCCGGAAGCGGCTCTCGATGGGACCTGGCTCGATCAACGATACGTAGACACCGCTGCCGCTGAGCTCCATTCGCAGCGTGTCGGTGAGTCCCTCGAGCGCGAACTTGCTCGCGTTGTAGGCGCCGCGCCATTTCAGCGCCACCAGACCCAGCACCGAGCTGTTCTGGATGATGCGTCCGTATCCCTGGCGTCGCATGACCGGCAGCACGCCGCAGGTGAGCTCGTGCCAGCCGAAGAAGTTGGTCTCGAAAACGTCCCGCAGCACGTCGGTCGCGAGATCCTCGACCGCGCCAGGCTGGCCGTAGGCGCCGTTGTTGAACAAGGCGTACAGCGTCCCGCCGGTACGCTCGAGCACCGTCTCCAACGCGGCTCTCATGGATTCCGAGTCGCGCAGATCGAGCCTCACGGCCTCGAAGCCTTCGTCGGCGAGGCGGGCTACGTCGACGTCTGCGCGCGCGCTCGCGAACACCCGGTAACCCCGCGCCTTCAACCCGCGCGCCACGCATTCGCCGATGCCGCTCGAGCATCCCGTGATGAGTACCGCCTTGTCGTAATTGCTGCCGGCCATCATTCACTCGCCCTGCACGGTGACGGTAACGCGGCGACGGAACGGCGAGTTGCGATGCTCCCACAGGTAGACGCCCTGCCAGGAGCCGAGGGCGCAACGCCCGGCGACGACGGGGATGCTCAACGCCGAGTGAGTCAGCACCGATCGCACGTGGGCCGGCATATCATCGGGGCCTTCGGTCGTGTGCGTGAACATCGGATCGCCATCCGGAACAGCGCGGGCCATGAACGTTTCGAGATCCCTGCGCACCGCCGGATCGGCATTCTCGCAGAGCATCAGCGACGCGCTGGTGTGGTGAATGAACACGTGGCAGAGCCCCCGCTCGATGCCGCCGGCGGCGACCACGCGTCGCACCTCCCCGGTCACGTCGTAGGTCCCCCGCCCGGAAGTGGCGACCTCGAAGCTGTCCTGATGCAGCATTTTCGTCGTCTCTAAAGATGCTCGCGCCGCCGCGTAGCCTGCATCCTTCACCGTGCATTGGCAAGGGCCGCCTCCTGCGAGCACCTGCGCGCGGGACGCTCACGGCATACAATGGCCTCGGCAAAAACCATGACACCGCAACGCTTCAAAAAGCTCCGGCGCGTGCTCGACAGCCGCCAGCCCGATCTCACGGTGCTGCTCGACAACGTGCACAAAGCCCACAATTTCTCCGCCATCCTGAGAAGCTGCGACGCTGTCGGTGTATTCGAGGCACACGCCGTGTGGCCGGACCCGACGCTGCGCCCCAGTCACCTGACCTCCGGCGGCACCCGCAAATGGGTTGGCATCCGTACTCACCCGGATATCGACTCTGCGCTCGCCGAACTGCGCGAGCGCGGATTTCAGCTAATCGCTGCGCACCCCGCGGAAAACGCACGCGATTATCGCGACGTCGATTACACCCGCCCGACTGCGCTCGTTCTCGGCGCCGAGCTCGAGGGACTCGGCGGCGCTGCGCTCGCGGGCTCGGATCTGCAGATATGCGTGCCCATGATGGGGATGGTGGAATCGCTGAACGTCTCGGTTGCCGCCGCGACCATTCTCTTCGAGGCCCAGCGCCAGCGTGCGAGCGCCAACCTGTATGCAGAGAGTCGTCTGAAACCCGAGGTCTACGCGAGCACGCTGTTCGAATGGGCTCACCCCGCCGTCGCCCGCTACTGCCGCCGGCGCGGCTTCGCCTATCCGGAGCTCGACGAAGACGGCGAAATCTCGGGCCCGATACCGACGCGATGATCGTGCATGTCGGGAACGCGACGTCTCGACACGGCCATCTCTGAAAATTCTAAGCGAGACCTCGTCGCACGAAGGCGTTGTGAGTCCCGCGCAACATTGTCGACACCGATTAATGGGGATCACCATTGAGCAGCGCCGAAGATTGGGCACGTCCCACCGCCCGCGGCCCGGTCGGAGTGATAGATGCTCGCAGCACATTGCACACCCGGACACGATGTGCCCCCGGCGTCGATATCCTTTATGATGGCCACCGCGCTGATAATGACGACCGCGCGGCAGCACCCGCGGGACTTCGCCTGATTACGCCTGAGGAATTCGAGAGGACAGCAATGAAAACGACTTACTCCTACGCCTGCAAGGACTATCCCGGCATGGAAGAATGTCCGGGACGATTCTACGCCGAGACAGTCGACGAGGTGTGGAAACTCATGGAATTACACGCTTCGGTCGCGCACGGAGAAGATCCCTCCACCTGGTCCGAGGAAGACAGAGCGCAGCTGAGAACGCTCATCAAAGCCGAAACCTGAGCACCTGTTCCAGCAGCTGCACGCCTCGAGCAGGCGCAGGGCCGGGGTCAGGACGCTTCGGCCGCGAGCCGCGCGAGCGCTGCGTCACGCTCCTCTCTGGACAACCGGGAAAGCGCCTCGGCTGCCTGGTGGAACTTGCCCATGTCGCCATGCTGCTCAGCGAGCAACCGCTCGAATGCGGGCACGTGCACGTTGTATGCAGTCAAAAGCGCAAGCTTTGCATTGTTCAGGCCGTTGGCGAACCATTCGTCGTAGCCGGCGTAGCCCCCCCACGAGGCCTTGAGCTGCGCGTAACCGTCGCGTAGAGCGCCGAACAGGCGCTCTTTCTCGCGGACTTTCATGGCATCGTCCATCTGCGAAGCGTAGAGCGCTTCGAGCTTATCCCGAGTCGAGAGAACGAGCGTGAGAAAACCCTCTTGCCGCTCGTGCTCCACCGCGTAGGCCTCCAGCATCGCCGGCGTGCCGTTGCGTGCGAGCCACCGCCGCACGCCCTCGCGTTCGACCGCGACGGCATAGGACTCGTTGAACGCGGTGTCACCGGTTACGAACAGACGCTGGTGAGCGAGCTCATGGAAGAGTGTGCCGGCAAAACGATACTCTGAATCGAAAAGAATCGTGTTGAGAATCGGATCATCGAACCAGCCCAGGGTCGAGTAGGCACGCGCACCCGCGATGGCGACATCCATACCCTCGGCTGCAAGCTGCTCGCCATATCTGCGCGCCTCGGACTCGTCGAAGTACCCGCGGTAGGCGACGCAGCCGACGACGACGAAGCACCACGTTTTCGCCGTCAGGGACAGAGCCGGAGTCGCCACCACGTTCCAGGTGACGTAGGGCTTTCCAACATCCACATAACTTCGATAGCTTCCGTTGTCGGGTAATGCGAGCTCTTCGGTCGCATACTCTCGAATGGCTTTGGCGCGCTCGAGCTTGGACTTCAGCTCGGGCGGCGTCGATGCGTCCTCGACGAGCGAGCCGATGTCTTTTCGCTTCGACATCAGGTCGAGATGACCGCCGATGGATTGCGCGTAGTAGCCGGCTGTCGTGCAGCCTCCAAGCAACGCCAGCGTACCCGCCACCAGCGCAGCGAGTGCCATCCGCGATCGATTTCCGACCTTCCCGGCAGTCATTATTCAGAGCAACGGCTCAAGATGCGGCCAGACGTTGTCCAGCATCAGCGGCTGCGCTTCCGCGCGCGGGTGCACGCCGTCGTCCTGCATCAGCGCGTCGACGCCGCCCACGCCTTCGAGGAGAAAAGGGACCCAGGGCACGCTGTGGCGATCGGCAAGGTCTGCGTATATCGCGTGGAATGCATTGTTGTAAGCGGGACCGTAATTCGGCGGCAAGCGCATGCCGAGCAGCAGCACGCGTGCTCCGGAGCTTCGCGATTCGACAATTATCCGCTCGAGATTCCGCCGCGTCACCGAGAGCGGCAGTCCGCGCAATCCGTCGTTACCACCGAGCTCGACCACGACGACGTCGGGCCGGTGCTTGGCGAGCGCTGCGGGTAGGCGCGTCGCGCCGCCCTCGGTGGTGTCGCCGCTGATGCTCGCGTTGACCACGCGATAGCCTTCGCTCTGCTCGTCCAGGCGATTCTGCAGCAGCTGCACCCAGCCGCTCTGCACGTCGAAACCGTAAGCGCTGCTCAGGCTGTCGCCGAGCACGAGAATGACGCCGCCCGCGGCATGTGCGGGAACACCCTGCACGGCCGCCAGCAGCGTAAGCAGAACCAGACGACCGGCGAGCCCTCTCGGGCGCCGCGACCGGCCCTCCGGCCGCTCAGTCACCCGGCGCGAGCGGCCTGCGGAACAGCTCACCGAAACCCGGCACCGCGTCCCCGTATCCGGCGAGCCGCAGGCAGTGCCATGCGGTGGCGATATTGCTGGACAGGACGGGCTTACCGATGGTCCGCTCGAGCTCCTCGACGGATTCCGCGAGCCGAATGCTCGTGCACGAGACGAACACGGCGTCCACGTCGTCTCCGCTCGCGAGCTCGATGGCCGCCTTGCAGGTCGTCTCGCTGGTGATGCGGGCCACCTTGGCATCGTCGGAAATGTTCCAGGAACCCATGATCGGCACCTGAAACCCCAGCCCGATGATGTAGTCGCGCATGCGACGATTGATCTCGTCTAGATAGGGCGCGATCAGGCATATGCGCTCAGCTCCGAGCGCGCGAAACGCCGCGGCTGCCGCCTCCATGGGCGACGTGCAGGCAACACCCGGACGGGCTTCGTGAATGCGCGCGTGCACGTTCTCGGGGCCGATCACCATGGCACCCGACGTGCAGCCGTATGCCACCACATCCATGGGGTCTTCGGGCAGAACGACGCGCGTGCACTCGGCGATGCGCCCTTCCATCGCCGCCAGCGTCTCCGGCGTGACCTCCGCGTCGTTGTGGATGCGGCTCTCGTAGAATGCGACGCCGGGGATATCGAGCATCTTGCGAAACTCGTGCTCGATGGTCCGATCGGAGCCGAGCACGATGAGGGCGATCCGGCAGCGGTAGCCGATCTCGTCGGCGAGCTCGTAGGGCATGTTCTGCCTGTCGACGAGCAGCGGCGACTCGACCTGGCCTCTGGCAGCAGATTGCGTGCTCATGCGCATTCCTCCCGGGGCGGGCGTCTACGAATAACGCATCCCCTCAAGATCAATACCGGCATCACGGCCTGCGATGAGGTTGGCCGTGATCTTGGCCGAGCCGCAGGACATGGTCCAACCAATATGCCCGTGGCCCGTATTGAGGTACAGATTACGGTAGCGGGCAGGCCCCAGGAAAGGGGTGCCCTCCGGGGTCATGGGACGCAGCCCCGCCCAGTAGTCGGGCTGGTCGTAGTCGGCGACGCTCGGGAAGAGCTCCCGCCCGAGGCGCAGCATGGCGCGGAAGTCCCGTGGACGGTGGCTCGTGTCGTAGCCGCTGAACTCGGCGGTCGAGGTCAAGCGCAGCCGCCTGCCCATCGGGCAGTAGGCGATGAGGGCGTCGTCGTCGACGCCGCCCATGGCCGGCGCGAGGTTGCTTTCACGCATCGGCACCGTCACCGAGTAGCCCTTGACCGGATAGATCGGCAGTTTCAATCCGATCGTGCGGCCGATGATCGCACTGTCGCACCCGAGCGCCATGACGTAGACATCGGCGTCGAGTTTGCCGCCATCGGTAAGTACGCCCTCGACCCGGTCACCGGCGGTAGCGATCCCGCGAATCGCCGTATCGAACGCGAACTTTACCGACAGGCGCTCGGCGCAGTAAGCGGCCAGGGCGCGGGTGAACATGCGCGCATCACCGCTCGCGTCACCGGGCGTGTACACGGCGCCGGCGATGGTGTCCCGATGCGGCGCGAGCGCCGGCTCCACCTCGGCCACCCGCTCCCGCTCGAGAACCTGCATCTCGAGACCGTGCTCGCGCAGGATGCCGGTGTGTGCAACCCCCTTCTCGAACGTCGCGTCGGTTCGATAGAAGTACAGATTGCCGCCGTTCAGTCCGTCGTACTCGACCTCGGTATCGGCGACGACCTCGCGCAGCGCGTCGACGGAGTACACGCACAGCCCGAGCTTTCGGATGGTGTTGATGCGCGCGCGCTCCGAGGTGCACTGGAGCAGGAACAGCCATACCCAGGACCACAGGCGCGGATCGGCGCTGAGCTTCAGCCGCAGGGCCTGATCGTCGTTGAAAAGCGATTTCAACAGGATGCCGGGCGCCTTCGGTGACGCCCAGGCGTAGGCATGACCGGGTGCGAGCAGTCCCGCGTTGGCGTAGCTCGTCTCCGACGCCGCCTCGGGCTGCCGATCGACGAGCGTCACCGCGTGGCCGTCCCGCGCCAGGTAGTAGGCGGTGGTGACTCCGATTACCCCACCGCCGAGGACCAGGATTTTCATCAAACCGCGGCCGTCACCATGATCTCCACGGTGAACTGCGGCGCCGCCAGACGCGCTTCCACGCATGCGCGGGCCGGTGGGTTATCGGCATCGATCCAGGCGTCCCACACTTCGTTCATCTCGTTGAAGGTGTCCATGTCGGCGAGCCAGATGGTTGCCGCCAACGCCTTCGACTTGCTGCTGCCGGCCTCGGCGAGAAACTGATCGATGCGCTGCAGAATGTCGCGGGTCTGGTCCGCCACCGAGGCCCCCGGCGCATCCAGCGCCACCTGCCCCGCCAGATACACGGTATCGCCGTGCACGACGATCTGGCTCATGCGCGGTCCACTGTGCTTGCGCGTCACACTCATTTCCTGTCCTCCTCGTGATTTAGCTGCAAAACGTTATCGAAACTTCAAGCCGCCTGCGAAGGCGCAAGCCCCGCGCTGAGCGCCTGCAGCAGTTCCGCCTCCTTCTCCCTCGCGGCTTCCGCGTGGGCGCGTTTTACGTGGCCGTAACCGCGAATGTCCTCGGGGATCGACGCAATCGCCACCGCGAGAGGTTGGTTCTCGGCGTTGAGCTTGCCGAGGAGCTCCTCCATGCGCGCCTCGTAGGCGCGAATGAGCGCGCGCTCCAGACGCCGATCGGCACTGTAGCCGAACGGATCGAACAGCGTCCCCCGCAGGCCCCGCAAGCGCGCCAGAATTCGCAACACCGAAAGCATCCACTGACCGAAGCGCCGCTTGCGCGGCCGCTCTCCCGGATTCCTGTTGCCCCCCAGCCACGGCGGCGCCAGGTGGAACTCGATGCGGTAATCGCCGCTGAACTGGCGTTCGAGCGCTGCGGCGAAGCTCGCATCGGTGTATAGCCGCGCCACCTCGTACTCGTCCTTGTAGGCAAGCAGCTTGTAGTAGTAGCGCGCAACCGCCTCGGCGAACCCCGTGCAGCCCTTCGCCCGCTCGCTCTCCGCCTCGCGCGCGCGTTCGACGAGCGACCTGTAGCGATCGGCGAGCGCCGCGTTCTGATAGGCGACGAGCCGCTCGGCGCGCTCAGCGATGAGGTCGTCGAGCGTCTGCGGCGTCTTTACCTCGACGGCTCCCGCTGCGTGCACGCCGCACACCTGAGCCACGCGCTCCGGCCACTCGGCTGCGCGTCGTCCCCACACGAAGGCCTGCTTGTTCATCTCGACGGCGACGCCGTTGAGCTCGATGGCGCGCTCGATAGCCTGCGCGCCGACCGGCACCAGCCCGCCCTGGTAGGCATACCCGAGCAGGAACAGGTTACCGCCGATGCTGTCTCCGAGAAGCGTCGCCGCGAAGTTCGACGCGTTGACGAATTGCGCCCGCTCGTCACCGACCGCCGTGGTGATGGCTTTGCGAAGCGATGCCGCCGGAAATGCCAGGTCACTCGCGCGCGTGAAATCGCCCGGCATGGTCTCGTGGGTGTTGATGACCGCGCGGGTTTCACCCTCCGCGGCCGTCGACAGCGCGTCGCTGCCTCCCGCAACCACGATGTCGCAACCGAGAAGCAGCCTGGCTCCGCCCGGTGCGATGCGAATCGCCGTGATGTCCTCCGGCCGCGCCGCCAGCCTCAGGTGGGTCATCACCGCACCGCCTTTCTGGGCGAGCCCAATCATGTCGAGAATGCCGCATCCCTTCCCCTCGAGGTGCGCCGCCATGCCGAGCAATGCACCCACGGTGACGACGCCCGTGCCGCCGACACCCGTGATGACGACGCCGTAGGCCTTGTCGAGAGGCGGAAGCACCGGCTCGGGGAGACTCTCGAACTCCGTTTCGACCGCCGAGCCGGCGACCGCGCGCCGCCGCACCTCACCCCCGTAGACGCTCACGAAGCTCGGGCAGAACCCCGCCACGCACGAGTAGTCCTTGTTGCAGGCGGACTGGTCGATGGCGCGCTTGCGCCCGAGCGGCGTCTCGCGCGGAACGATGGCCACGCAGTTCGAGGCGATACCGCAGTCACCGCATCCTTCGCACACCGCCTCGTTGATGAAGATGCGCCGATCGGGATCCGGATATGTGCCGCGCTTGCGCCGGCGGCGCTTCTCTGCGGCACACGTCTGGTCGTAGACGAGCACCGTGGTCCCGGCGATCTCGCGGAGCTCGCGTTGCACGGCATCGAGGTCGTCGCGGTGATAGACGCTGACGCCGGGCGCAAATCCTGCATCGGAAGGATATTTGTCCGGCTCATCGGTAACCACGGCGACGCGCTTCACGCCCTCGGCGTGCACCTGCTGCGTGATCATCGGCACGGTCAATGGACCGTCCATCGGCTGGCCACCGGTCATCGCGACGGCGTCGTTGTAGAGGATCTTGAAGGTGATATCCGTGCCTGCCGCGACCGCCGCGCGAATGGGAAGGATCCCCGAATGAAAGTAGGTGCCATCACCGATGTTCTGGAACATGTGCCTGCGCGTGCTGAAGGGGGCCTCTCCGATCCAGCTTGCGCCCTCGGCGCCCATCTGCGTGTACCGCGCCGTATCGCGATCCATCCACTGCGCCATGTAATGACAACCGATACCCGCGAGCGCCCGACTGCCCTCCGGGACGCGCGTCGACGTGTTGTGCGGGCAGCCCGGGCAGAAGTAAGGCAGACGCTGCATGATCGCGGGCGCATTCGAGACCTGCTCGTTGAACGCGCGCAGCGCCGCCACCCGGGCCTCTAGCGAAGCATCCGCGTGGCGCGCGAGCAGCTGATCGCCGATGACGACGGCAATTTGATTGCTGTCGAGCCGGCCGGCGGACGGCAACTGCATGCGCCCGTGTGCGCCGCGCTTGCCGACGATCGCCGGCGCGCCGGCTCGACCGTAGAGAAGATCCTTGACCTGCGTCTCGAGCAGCGGCCTTTTCTCCTCGACGACGACGATCGAATCGAGACCTTCGGCGAAACGAATCAATCCCTCGGGCTCGAGCGGCCATGACATGGCCACCTTGTAAAGCCGCAGACCCAGGCGCTCGGCCGCCGGCTCGTCGATGCCGAGATCGACGAGCGCCTGCCGGACATCCAGATACGACTTGCCCGTCGTGACGACGCCGACCCGCGCGCCGGCGCCGCCCAGTATCACGCGGTCCAGATGGTTGGCTCGGCAGAACGCGCGCGCCGCATCCATCTTGTGGTCGTGCAGCCGCGCTTCCTGCTCGAGCGGCGTATCGGGCCAGCGGATGTTCAGCCCGTCCTCCGGCAGCACGTGATCTTCCGGGACCCGCATCTGGACCCGCGCGGGATCCACCTCGACCGATGCCGTCGACTCCACGGTGTCGTGCATGCACTTCAGCGCAACCCAGCAGCCCGCGTAACGCGACATGGCGATGCCGATGAGACCGTAGTCGAGGATCTCCTGCACGCCCGCCGGATTGAGCACCGGAATCATCGCGTCGACCATGGCGAATTCGCTCTGATGCGCGGTCGTCGATGACTCGCAGCTGTGATCGTCGCCCAGCAGGGCCAGCACACCGCCCAGCGGGGCGGTGCCCGCGAGGTTGGCGTGTCGCAGCGCGTCGCCGGAGCGGTCGACGCCCGGACCCTTGGCGTACCACATGCCGAAGACGCCGTCGTAGGCCGCCTCGCCGTCCAGGTGCGCCTGCTGAGTGCCCCACAGAGCCGTGGCGGCGAGGTCCTCGTTGACCGCGGGATTGAAGCGCACGTGATGGGCATCCAGGTGCGAGGCCGCGCGCAGCAGCTGCTGGTCCAGTGCCCCCAGCGGCGAGCCCCGGTAACCGGAAACGTAGCCTGCGGTGTTTCGGCCCGCCGCCAGATCCCGCCGCCGCTGCTCCATGGGCAGCCGCACGAGCGCCTGAATGCCGGTGAGAAATACGCGCCCCGATAGAAGCGTGTACTTGTCATCGAGCTTTACGTCGGTCAGCGGCATGACATCCAGGTGCGGGCTCTCGATCGAAGCCAATAATGTCATCCGCCCGGCGCTTCGGCTACCCCGGGAATACCGGCACGATTCCATCGCGCCCGTGACAACGAGGCGCGGCCTTGCGCTCGCTTGCAGGTGGTTGCAGACAGCAAGCAGCCCGTCCCCTGCGTCGGCGCAAGCGGCGCGCCGACCTCAGTCCAATCCCGATGCTTCGAGGTATTTCGGATTGCTGATTTGCAGGCGGGCGCAAACTTGATCCATCAGCAACGCCTGCACGCCCTGCGCGCAGGCGCCGTCGAAAATTCCGTCGCGGATGTCCCGCGCGAAGCGCTTGTTCATCTTCGCGATGCGCTCGCGCAGGCTCGCGCCGGCGGCCTGCACCACGTCCTCGCCGTAGAGCTCGCTCAGCAGGCGCAGCTCCTTGACCAGATCGGCATCGCCCGATTCCGCTTCTCTCGCCGCCATGGCGAGCGCATTCGCTGCCATGCGCATCGCGTAATGACGCTCCTCCGGCAAGGCGTCCAGCAGCTCGTTCAACAGCGTGTCGCGGGCGATGCGCAGCAGACCGGCGGCGTCGGGACTATTGCGCATGGCTGAACAGCTTTCCTTTCATGGCCTCGACCTGCATGAGGATGTCGAGCTCCATCTCCGGCACCATGCGGCCCGTCAAAGCGAGCTCGAGGGAGGATTCCTCGCCGGAGGTGTGGCGGTAGCCTTGCTGCAGCGCGATGACCGCCCAGCGTACCGTTGCCATGATCTCCCAGTAAGGTACGAGCTCGCGGTTGACGGTCTTTCCCGAGATGCGCTCGTAGCCCCTGTAGAACGCCTCGCGGCTTGCCATTCCGCCGGCTTCCTGGCTCCACTGGCCGAAGCGCCAGCAGCGCGCGCAGAACCACCCGAGATCTTCGTGCGGGTCGCTCCACGAGGCGAATTCCCAATCGAGAATACCGCTGAGCTCGCCCTGATCGACGAGATAGTTTCCAGTGCGATAGTCGCAGTGGCACAGAACGACGTCGTCGCTGACCGGCGCTTTTCGTTCCAGCCAGCGCAAGCCCCATTCGATCGTCGGCTGGGGATCGGGCAGCGCGTCCAGGTAACCACGGTACTCCTGGATGCGTGCGTGGGCGGGCGAGAGCGGCGGCTGCGGAAGCCCCGCGAGCGCCGGGTGTGGCGGTGCAATCGCGTGCAGGCGAGCAAGCTCCTCGCCGAGTCTCTCCACCAGCGGCTCGCGCACCGTGTCGAAACGGCTGTCGCGCACCAGGCGGCGCGCCGCGGCCTCTCCCGGCAACCTTCGCATGATGTAGAACGCCCGCCCGATGTGTGACTCGTCCGTGCACAGCCACAGGGGCTCCGGAACCTTGAGTCCCGCCTCCCATACCACCTTGAGCACTGCGAACTCGTCGGCACGCGATCGGCTCGCAGCGACGCCGGAGGGAGCGTCGGCGCGCAGCACGAGCGACTGGCGTCCGCTCATGACGCCGCCGCTGAAGTTCACCTCGAGGGCGTAGTTGTGCTGCACCGCGCCGCCGCTCAGGCGATCGAGCGCGACGATCTCGAGCGAATCGCAGTCGCTCACCTCGGAGAGAAAGTCGCCGAGCCCGTGACTGAGCTCCTCCCCGACCGGCACCGAGCCGTTGCCGCCGTTCATCCCCATGAGCGGAAATCCGAGCCGAGCGCCATCAGGTTGCCGTCGTCGGGCGGCGCGCACCACGGCCCGGCCTCGCGCGCCCGCGCGCGCAACGCAAACGCGTCGACCTCGGGGGAAATGCTGACATTCATGGACGGGTTCGGGACTCCGGTTGGCGGGGCGGGCGCCGCACCGGCAATCTTACACCGGGGCGGCAGCGCCCACGTATAGAAACGCGCGCGCACCGGCACGCCGATGCGTCGGCCGCACCGCCGGGTCTAGTCGGCCCAGTAGAGCGCCACGTCGTAAGCGGCGAGTGCCCGGTCCGCGCTCAGGATCGGCAGCCCCTCGACCTGCGCCTGCGCGATCAGCAGGCGGTCGAAGGGATCGCGGTGATGCCACGGCAGGCTGGCAACCTGAAGCGCGTGGCTGTGCTGAAGCGGCAGCGCGTCGACGCCGCTGCTCTTCATGCGGCTCGGCACGTACTCGGCCGGCGGGACCGGCAGGGTCAGCTTGCCGGCGGCGTGCTTGCTGGCGATCTCCCAGGCGCTCACCGGCGAGAGCAGCAGGACGTTGTCCGGATCGTCGACGATGGCGCGGGCCGCCTCGGAGAAGCGCTCCGGCGTGGCCTGCATCCACAGCCAGCAGCGCGTATCGAGCAGCAGCTTCAAGCGCCTTCCCCGGCGCTCACGGGCGCGTCGAAATCGTCGCCGAAGGTGACCGTCCCGCCGTCGCGGCCGAGCGCGCGCCGGGCACGTGAGTGAATGGGCACTAATCGCGCCAGCGGCACCCCGCCTTTGGCGATGACGATGATCTCGCCGGCGGCGACGCGGCGCAGAAGGCGCGAGAGGTGCGTCTTGGCCTCGTGGATGCCCACCTGGGTCATGGCATCAATATAGACTAAGTCGTCGACTAAGTCATTATTAGATTACCCGTGGGCCAAACGCGCCCGGCGATCCCGGGCAGGCCATCGCCGGCCCGCGGCACCGACGCCGTCCGGCGCGGTCTACTAGACTCTGGACGCTTGCACCGTCACGCCAAGCACATACCATACGCGCCTCTCCCGACAACTGGACGGCCCATGACCGACGAACAACGCTCGCCCTATCTGCGCACCGAAGCGCTCGGCAAGCAGGTGCCGAGCCCCGAAGGGCGGCTCGTCATCCTGGAAGACATCAATCTCAGCGTGGCACCGGGGGAGAGCCTCGCCATCGTCGGCGCGTCGGGCTCCGGCAAGTCCACCCTGCTCGGGCTGATGGCCGGTCTCGACACCGCCACCGACGGCCGGGTGTTTCTCGACGGGCATGACCTGGGGCGCCTGGATGAGGATGGCCGGGCGGCCCTGCGGGCAAGCCGCGTGGGGTTCGTCTTCCAGTCCTTCCAGCTGCTGCCCAGCCTGACGGCGCTCGAAAACGTCATGCTGCCGCTCGAGCTCGCCGCCCGGCCCGATGCGCGCCGCGGCGCCGAGATCATCCTCGAACGCGTCGGCCTCGGCGATCGCCTGCATCACTACCCCAAGCAGCTCTCCGGCGGCGAGCAGCAGCGCGTCGCCATCGCGCGCGCCTACGCGGGCGAGCCGATGATCCTTTTTGCCGATGAGCCGACGGGTAACCTGGACCGCAAAACCGGAGAGCGCGTCGGCGAGCTGCTCTTCAGCCTGAACCAGGAGCACGGCACGACGCTGGTGCTGGTCACCCACGACGTGCGCCTCGCGGAGCGCTGTGACCGCGTGGTCGAGCTCGATGGTGGACGCATCGTCAACGGACGCGCCTGACGAGCACGCTCGAGCAACGACAGCCATGACGATGCCCGCGACGACCGATCAGAGTTTGAGCAACGCCGCTCGCCTTTCCTACCGCCTTCTCAAGCGCGAGTGGCGCGCCGGAGAGCTGCGCGTGCTGCTCGCGGCATTGATTGTCACGGTCGCCAGCATCACCGCGGTGAGCCTGTTCACCGATCGCATGGAACGCGCCATGGAGGTGGGCGCGAACGAGCTCCTCGCGGGCGACATGCTGGTCATCTCGAGCGAGCCCATCGCCGCCGATATCGAGGACGAGGCGATTCGCCGAGGTCTCGCGACTGCGCGCTTGCTGAGCTTTCGAAGCGTGACCGTAGTCGGCGATCGCTTCCAGCTCGCGGCGGTCAAGGCGGTCGACGAGCGC
Organism: Gammaproteobacteria bacterium; assembly: GCA_011775625.1. GTDB lineage: Bacteria > Pseudomonadota > Gammaproteobacteria > HK1 > HK1 > JAABYT01. The sequence goes on from JAABYT010000042.1 coordinate 49,393, forward strand.
TATCCGCTGCGCGGCGCGCTGCGCATCGGCGATGCACCCTTCACCGCCGGTGAGCCGACAAAGGACGTGCCGGCGCCGGGTGACGTCTGGATCGACGCGCGCTTGCTCGCCATCCTCGGCGTCTCGGTCGGTGACAGCCTCGAGCTCGGCGTGCGGCGCTTGCGCATCTCCAAGGTGCTGAGCTACGAGCCTGACAGAGGCGGCGATCTCTTCAGCATCGCGCCGCGGCTGCTGATGAATATCGCCGACGTGCCCTCCACCGAGCTGGTGCAGCGGGGCAGTCGCGTGCGACACCGTCTGGTATTCGCCGGCGCGCCACGCGAGATTGACGCCTTCCGAGCCTGGCTGTCGCCGCGACTCGGGATCGCCGAGCGCATCCAGGGCGTGCGCGATGCGCGGCCGGAGCTTCGCACCGCTCTCGAGCGCGCCAATCAGTTTCTCGGCCTCGCCGCCCTGGTGAGCGTTCTGCTCGCCGGAATCGCCATCGCGGTGGCAGCCCGCCGCCACGCGGAGCGCCATCTCGACGGCGCCGCGCTGCTTCGCTGCCTGGGCGCGAGTCAGGCAACCGTGGTGCGCGTGTACGCCCTGGAGGTCCTGGGTCTCGGACTCGCGGGCAGCGCCATCGGCTGCCTGCTCGGCTTCGGCGCGCAGGCGCTCATCTCCGGCGTGCTCGGCAGCATGATTCTGACCGAGCTGCCGCTGCCCTCGTGGCTGCCGCTGGCGACCGGCAGCGCCACGGGACTCGCCGTGCTCGCGGCGTTCGCGCTGCCGCCCCTGCTCAGATTGCGCAAAGTCTCACCGGCACGCGTGCTGCGCCGCGATCTCGGTCCGTTGCCCGCAGCAACCATCGGCACTTATGCGATTGCCGTGCTCCTGTGCGTCGGCTTGATAGCCTGGCACGCCGGCGATGCACGCCTCGCCGCCTACGTGCTCGGCGCCGGCGCCGGCACGGTGCTGGCGCTGTGCGCCGTCGCATACGCGCTGATTCGTTTCCTCAATCGCCTGCGACAACGAGTCGGCACGGCATGGCGTTTCGGTCTCGCCAACATCACCCGGCGTGCCCGCGGCAGCGTCACGCAGATGGTCGCCTTCGGCCTCGGCATCATGATGCTGCTGCTCATCAGCCTGGTGCGCGGCGATCTGCTCGCCGAGTGGCGCGATCAGCTGCCGCCGGATGCGCCGAACTACTTCCTCATCAACGTGCAGCCCGACGAGGTCGAAGCCCTGCAGGNNGGACGCCTGGTCGCGATCAACGACAGGCCGGTGCAACCGGACGACTACCCCGATGCCCGCGCGCAGCGGCTCGCGGCACGCGAGTTCAATCTGTCATGGCGCACCGAACCCGCCAGTGACAATCGCATCGTCGCGGGCCGCTGGTGGTCGCGTGACGAGCACCGATCGCCTCTTCTCTCGATCGAAAAGGGCATCGGTGAGCGGCTCGGATTCGGCATGGACGACGCGCTCACCTTTCGCATCGCCGGACAGGCCCTCACGGCGCGTGTGCAAAGCGTGCGCAGCGTCGACTGGGATTCGTTCCGGGTGAACTTTTTCGTCGTCACGCCGCCGGGACTTCTGGACGACTACCCGGCGACCTATATAACAAGCTTCCACCTGCCCGAGGATCGGCGCGGCATGCTCATCGAGCTGGTGCACCGTTTTCCGAGCATCACGGTCATCGACGTGGACGCGTTGCTTGCCAAGGNNGCCCTGCAGGCCATGCTCGCCGAGCAGGGCCTCGCCTCGGCCGCCCTCTATCCCATGGTGCGAGGACGCCTGGTCGCGATCAACGACAGGCCGGTGCAACCGGACGACTACCCCGATGCCCGCGC
>JAABYT010000042.1:51384-76468 GCA_011775625.1 Gammaproteobacteria bacterium
TTCCGGGTGAACTTTTTCGTCGTCACGCCGCCGGGACTTCTGGACGACTACCCGGCGACCTACATCACCAGCTTCCACCTGCCCGAGGATCGGCGCGGCATGCTCATCGAGCTGGTGCGCCGTTTTCCGAGCATCACGGTCATCGACGTGGACGCGTTGCTTGCCAAGGTACGCGAGATCATGGAGCGCGCCGATCAGGGCATGCGCTACGTATTTCTGTTCACGCTTCTGGCGGGATTCACGGTGTTGATGGCCGCGATCCAGTCGACCCTCGACGAGCGCCGCCACGAGAGCGCCATCCTTCGCACCCTCGGCGCCGATCGCAGCGCCGTGCGCCGCGGGCTGCTGGCGGAATTTCTCACCCTGGGAGCACTGGCCGGAGGCCTCGCCGCCTTCGCGGCAACGCTGCTGAGCGCCTGGCTGGCGGCTCAGGTGTTCCATTTCCCCTACCACGGCAATCCGCTGGTGTGGCTCATCGGCGTTGCCGGCGGCAGCCTCGGCATCGGTCTCGCGGGCCTGGTGGGCACCCGCATGGTGCTGCGCCATCCGCCCATGGAAAGCCTGCGGCGCCTGTAAGGTCGGACAGCAAAGCGTCAAGTTCTTGACGAACGACAAGATCCCGACGCCAAATTTCCGACCATCGGCGGCTTTTCGCCCTTTGAAGCCCATCCGCGACCCCTGTGGCGCTCCGGGCGCTTACACGCCCCTCGAAATAATTACAATAAATTCAATGTAGTACGGAATTTCCTAGCGCCGGACAAGGGCCGGGGAAGGAGTTGGCACGGGACCTGCTATAAGAACGGCAACCCCCTCCTCCTCCCTGTTGCAGGGCGCGCAAAGCGCCCTTTTTTTTGCCCGCGTTTTCCCCACCTCTTTTTTGCCCGGCGTCCGCCCCAGCCCGTATAGTCGCGCAAGCATGTCTCCGCGAGCGCTCGCACAGCCCCTATCGATGCTGACCGTCGTCGTGCTGGCGGCGGCCTGCGCGAGCCGGCCGTTCCCGGACAAGCTCTTCGTCGAGACCCAACATGAAGCCGACGTCGATTTCGGTGTCTATCTCAACTACGCCTGGCTGCCCGACGACAGACGGCGTGCCAACCCCGTGTTTGCGGAAAATCCCCCCCTCGCCGACATGATCGTGAGCGCCGTGGACCGTGAGCTGGCCATCAAGGGCTTCGACAAGACGCCTGACGAGGCGGCCGATTTTCTCATCACCATCAGCGCCAGGGCGCAGGACGTGACCGTCGCCTCGAAGCACCGCTACCAGGGCTGGTCCCATGGCTACGCTCGAAGCGCTCTCGCCAGCGTCAACACCGCCACGCAGCTCGACAAGCTTGTCGAGGGCACGTTGATTCTCGAGATCATCGACGTCGCCAGCGAAGGCGTCGTCTGGCGGGCGCGCGCCGCCGGCGTCATCGCCCGCCGCGACGACATCGAGAAAGCCGTCGAAGCCGCGGTGACGCGCATGCTCGCAGAGTTCCCGCCGGAATCCTGAGCCCCCTGCAATCAGCGCCCGGGTGATTGTTGCGGCTGTGCAGCTCGAATCGCGTTAAAATACGGGCCTTTTTTGAGGAGCTTTCATGCCGGCATTACCGGACATCGCGCCCGACGATCGCACGCGGAATTTTCGCCTCGGCATCGAGGGATTCGAGTATGCGGATCTTTTCAACGCCCAGGGGCTCGAGCGCCTGCTCGCCGCCTTCGACGAAAGGCTGAGCACCGCCGATTCAGAGCTGCATCAATCGTACCTCGCATACCGGGAAAACCGCGGCGCCGATCTCGACGATATCGCCACCTCGGAGCTGCTCGTAGCGCTTGCGCCGCATGTCGGTGCATTCATCGCCGACCTTTTCGGTGTCGAGGAAGAACGCCAGGTGTGTATCGAGCGCACGCGCCACGATTACGCGGCGCTCTTCACCTACAAGCGCGCCGTTGTCGACAAAGTGGAGGCAAAATTCAAAAAAGAGAACCCGGCGGACTGGGACCTCGACAAGATCGATGACGACATGCAGCTGCTCAAGCGCACCACTTCCCCCGAGGGCGTCGAGCATCGGGACGAGGAGTGCGCGACCAGCGTGGTCGCCGCGCGGCTCGCCAATCTTTCCGCCCATTACCACAAGCTCACCAAGGGCAAACCGGGCGAGATCGAGGATGCCGACGCTCAGATTGCTGAGCTGCGCGAGCACCTGCGGCTGAATCCCCAGGCGGCCCGCACCTTCGCCGAGGCAGCGGCGATCGCCGATCCGCTGGACTTCGTCTCGAATCTGCTTGGCTACGTGGAGCGATGGACTTACGCAGCGATGCAGGATCCGACTCTCAGAGCACGCGTCGAAGACTGGGTGGTCTTCAAGACACTGCCGCGCACGGATTTCTCGCAGCTCGTCCATTTCGACACCCGCAGCGACGGCGGCATGACGACGCTCGGCGCCAACGAGCCGGAGCTGCGGCGGCGCGACGGCTTCACACTCACCGACGAGCGCATGGGCGAGCGCGAGGTTTGGTTCGAAGTCGATCACTGCATCTACTGCCACGATCGGGACCGCGACTCGTGCTCCAAGGGAATGCGGCACAAGGGCGGTGAGCTGCACGTCAACCCGCTCGGAGTCACGCTCACCGGCTGCCCGCTGGAGGAGAAGATCTCCGAAGCGCACGTGCTAAAGCGCGATGGCGACAACATCGCCTCACTCGCGCTGATTATGATCGACAATCCCCTGTGTCCCGGCACCGGCCACCGCATCTGCAACGATTGCATGAAGGGTTGTATCTATCAGAAGGTGGCACCGGTCGACATTCCTCAGATCGAGACGAATGTGCTCACCGACGTGCTGCACATGCCGTTCGGCCTCGAGATTTATCTTCTCCTGACGCGCTGGAATCCTTTGAACGTGAAGCGCCCCACGGCGCTTGCCTACAACGGCAAGAAAGTGCTGGTGGTAGGCATGGGTCCGGCCGGATACACGCTCGCGCACTATCTTATGAACGAGGGCTTCGCGGTAGTCGGCATCGACGCTCTCAAGATCGAGCCTCTGCCGAGCGAGCTCAAGGGAGATGCCAAGCTCCTGCCCGAGGCGGTGCGCGATTTCACGACGATCTACGAGGATCTCGACGAGCGTGTCATGGCCGGCTTCGGCGGCGTGGCCGAGTATGGCATCACCGTGCGCTGGGACAAGAACTTTCTCAAGGTCATCTATCTCTCGCTCGCGCGGCGGCACAACTTCAAGCTCTACGGCGGTGTGCGCTTCGGCGGCACGCTGACCATCGAGGATGCCTGGCGCCTCGGCTTCGACCACATTGCGATTGCCTCAGGGGCCGGCAAGCCGACTGTCATCAACCTCAAGAACAACCTCATTCGTGGCATCCGCAAGGCTTCGGATTTTCTCATGGCTCTGCAGCTGACCGGCGCGGCGAAGAAATCCTCCATGGCGAACCTGCAGGTACGCCTGCCGGCCGGCGTCATCGGCGGCGGCCTCACCGCTATCGACACCGCCACGGAGCTGGTCGCCTACTATCCGGTGCAGGTTGAGAAAATCCTCGATCGTTACGAGAAGCTCGTTGAAGAGCACGGCGAGAAGAACGTGCGATCGCGTTACGACGACGAAGAGGCGGCGATCCTCGATGAGTTCCTCGAGCACGGCCGCGCCATCCGCGCCGAGCGCCAAAAGGCGCGCAGCGAAGGTCGCGAGCCGGACTTTCTGCCGCTGGTAAATTCCTGGGGCGGGGTCACGCAGTTCTATCGAAAGGATCTCAGCGATTCACCTGCCTACCGCCAAAACCACGAAGAGGTGCAGAAGGCGCTCGAGGAAGGCATCCGCTACGCGCCGTGCATGAATCCCGTCGAGGCCATCGCCGATGCGCACGGGCACCTGCGCGCGGTCCGCTTCGAGCGCCAGGCCGAGGAGGACGGGCGCTGGCGTTCCCGGGGCGAGCCGATAGAGGTGCCGCTGCGCAGCCTCATGGTGGCGGCCGGCACCTCGCCCAACATCATCTACGAGACCGAGCACCCGGGCACCTTCGATCTCGACGGCAAGTTCTTCCGACATTTCGAGCCGCAGTGGAACGGCGGCGCGCCGTCACTGGAGGCCAGCGAACAAGGCACCATTCCGAAGATCGCCTCACCCGCTCCGTTCACCTCTTATGAGCGCGATGGCCGCTACATCAGCTTTTTCGGCGATAACCACCCCGTATACGCCGGCAACGTCGTCAAGGCCATGGCAAGCGCCAAGGACGGCTACCCGTACATCGTGCGCCTGTTCGAGAGCGAGCTCGAGCGGCTTGATGCGCGCGATCAGGCCGAGCGGGACGCCGCCCTGGACACACTGGTATCGATCCTCGACGAAGAGCTCGTCGCCACCGTGCAGGCGGTGCACCGTTTGACGCCGGCCATCGTCGAGGTGGTGGCGCGCGCGCCCATGGCGGCGCGCAAGTTCCACCCGGGACAGTTCTACCGCATCCAGAATCTCGAGAGCGGTGCGCCGGTGGTCGAGGGCACCTCGCTGGCCGCGGAGGCGCTCGCGCTCACCGGCGCCTGGGTGGATCGCGAGCAGGGCCTCATCTCTCTGATTACGCTGGAGATGGGCACATCTTCGAAGCTGTGTGCGCTCTGGGAGCCCGGCCAGGAGATCGTCGTCATGGGCCCGACCGGCGCGCCCACGGAGATCCCGCAAAACGAGACGGTGCTGCTCGCCGGCGGCGGTCTCGGCAACGCGGTGCTGTTCTCCATCGGCAAGGCCATGCGCGAGGCGGGCAACCGTGTGATCTACTTCGCCGGTTACAAGACCAGCGACGGCGTCTTCAAGGTCGAGGAGATCGAGGCCGCGTCCGACATCGTGGTGTGGGCCGTGGACCCGCTTCCCGGCGTCGAGCCCATTCCGACCACGCGCCCCCAGGACAAGAGCTTCGTCGGCAACATCGTCAAGGCGATGCTGGCTTACGCAACCGGCGAGCTCGGCGAGGCGCCGATTGCGCTCGCGGACGTGGATCGCATCATCGCCATCGGCTCCGACGGCATGATGGCGGCGGTGAAGGCCGCGCGCTATGGCGTGCTCGAGCCGCACCTCAAAGCCAAACACACCGCCATCGGCTCAATCAACTCGTCGATGCAGTGCATGATGAAGGGTGTGTGCGCTCAATGCCTGTGTCGCCACGAGGATCCCGTGACCGGCGAGGAGAGCTTCGTCTACTCCTGCAACAACCAGGACCAGCTGCTCGACGAGGTGGACTTCTCGAACCTGCATCAGCGCCTGCGGCAGAACTCCATGCAGGAAAAGCTGTCTGATTTGTGGCTCGACCATCTGCTCGACGAGTACCGGCGACGATAAATATTGGAAACGACATGAGCACCAAGCCACGCGCCCCGACACCCGACCTGGAATTCGATACCGTAGGCGGTGGAACCTGGCGGCTTTCGGATCAGAGGCCCGGGAACTTCACCATGATCGTCGCTTATCGCGGCCTGCACTGCCCGATCTGCAAGAGCTACCTGCGCGAACTGGACCGCCTGCAGGACGAGTTCGGCAAGCGCGGCGTCGAGACGGTGGTCGTGAGCACCGACGATCGCGAACGCGCCGAGCAGGCAAAGAAAGACTGGGAGCTCGACAACCTCACCGTCGGCTATGCAATGAGCATCGACAAGGCCCGCGAGTGGGGACTTTTCATCTCCACCAGCCGCGGAAAGACCTCCGCCGGAATCGAGGAACCGGCGCTTTTCAACGAGCCCGGCCTGTTTCTGGTGCGCCCCGACGGGACCCTGTACGCATCGAACATCGTCACCATGCCCTTCACCCGGCCACGCTTCAAGGACGTGCTCGCGGCGCTGGACGTCATCATAGAGAAAGACTACCCGGCCCGCGGCGAGGCCTGACGCGTAAAACGCATCAGCCAGCGCGCCCGAGAGCGCCGGTGTCTATCTGCGCCGCATGCGGCGCGGCGACACGAACTTCTCGGACTGCGAATCGCCGCGCCTTTTCAGGGGCGATTCGTCCTCGCTTCGTAGCGCTCGACGAAGTCTTTGTATTTGCGCACTCGAACGGCTGCCGCCAAGGCCTCGTTGTATTTCTCGACAACGGCGCGGCCGACCGTTTTTTTTGAAAAGACAGTGTAAATCAGAACCGGCTCGAGAAATTCGATGGGCACCATCTTTACCTGATCACCCACCTCCATCTGCTCGATGATATTCTTCACGGCAATCGTCAGTGGAGCATATATGGCGTCGATGCGCTTGAGCAGAAGCTTTTCGACGTTTCGTTGGAAAAGCCGCTCACCGGCAATCAAATCGTAGTGAATTCTTTCGTCGCGTAGTTTTTCCGGAAGCCGACCGCCTGTCAGAAACCCCACCCGCAAGCCGTAGATCTGACTGACATCGGCAATGCGCTCGATCGGGTGACTGGTCAACAGAACGAGCGTTTGCGGAATATCCAGGTACGGCTGCGGATAGTGAAGGTACTCGGACCTTTCCTTGGTCTTGCCGAGAAAAATCATGGCGTCTTTCGTGCCCTCCCTCAGCTGCTCCATCAACCGCGTGGGCGGAGTGGCATGCGCATCCCAGACAACGGTCATATCCAGTTCGGGCGCGATATATTCGTCGAAGAAACTTATCGCGGCTCCCCTTGGCCTCCCGCCTTCTGCGTCGACCACATGCGGTGGTATGTTCCAGTAGCCGATTCTCAGAATCTGTTCCGCATGGGCGGGTTCGACCGGGAGGAGAAGCGAAAGTGCTGCCAAGATGCCGGAGAGGCAGAGCTTCGACATCCGATCGGATGCGGATCGACGGCGCTTTAAGGAAGCGGCAACGAGCGGCGGCGGAAACGAGGGTCCGAAATCCGGTATCTCGAGGCCGCGCTCGACGGACTCTGTTGCCGTGCGTGCGAATCCGGCGCCGATGACCCCCAGCGCCACGCTTCAACCCTCCGGCCCGTCGGCGTCGTGTCGGATCGGCGGCAGTGCCATGATGAATTCCGCGATTGCGTCCAGATCCCGCGGCTTCAGATACGCGAGGCCGCTGTCGATGATCTCCGCCATCGCGCCACCTGCGAAGTCTCCGTCCGGCAGCATTCCCTCGGAGAGGTAATCCACCAGCTCCGAGCGGGACCAGCGACCGATGCCCGTTTCGGCGTCGGGCGTGATGTTGGGTGCGCCCTCACCGCTCGAACCCTTGGCGGCCCCGGCATAGGCGAGAGTCTCGTCCAGAGCGCCGAATCGCGTGCGCGGTGTGTGGCATTCGCCGCAGTGGGCCATCGCTTTGACCAGATAGGCGCCGCGGTTCCAGACTTCGGAGCGACCCGGCTCGGGCCTGAATACCCCGGACTCGAAGAACAGCAGCTTCCAGACGCGGTTGACGATGCGCGGCCGCACGTACCAGGCAAGCTCGTGAGCGGTGTTCTTGCGGGCGCTCTTGGCAACGGAGGCGAGGTATACCCACAGCGCGAACATGTCCTCGCGTCGCATACGCGTGTAGGACGTGTAGGGGAAAACCGGACTGTAGCTGGTGCCATCGGGAGCGATACCGTGGCGCAGCGCACGGAAAAAATCTTCGGCCTTCCAGGCGCCGATTCCCTGCTCGCGATCGAAGGTAATGTTCGGACTGTAGAACGTCCCGAATTTCGTCTCGATGGCGCGGCCTCCGGCGAGAAACTGCCCGCCGTTGTCCTCGTCGGTGTGACACGCGACGCAGCCAGAGGCTCGCAGCACGTAGGCGCCGCGCTCGCGCAGGCGTTCGATTTCGGCGGTGGTTTCCGCCGCAACGGAGAACGTCACGAACACCAGCAGAGCGGCGCCGCACCACGATCGCCGCCCGCTGCACCACGCGCTCAGGGCTTCTTCTCGCGGAATTTCCTGTGGCACCCCTTGCACGATTCCCCCACGGACCCGAGCTTTTCGCGGGCCGCTGCTTGATCGCCGGATTCGACGGCCGCCAGGAAGCCCGCTGCCGCGGTCTGAATTTCTCTTATCTTTTCCTGAAAACCAGCCGCGTCCTGCCAGATCTCGGCCTTTGCCCGCGTCTCTCCGCCCTGCGTTTTCTGCTCGAACGTACTCGGCAGAATCCTGGCCATTTGATCGAGACCAATGGCGTGTGCCAGCAGATTGTCCTTGTAGGGAACCTGACCCTTCATGATGGCGAAGGCACCGCCCGTGTGACCGCCCACGGCTCTCATGACGGCCTGCCGGTACTTGATGGCTGCGCTATCGTCCGCGTGCACGGTGAAAGCGGTGCCTACGCTGAGCGCGATGGCGCTCACAGCGATCGCTGCAGTGTTCGTGAATATTCGCATCGGTTACTCCCTTGGGCGTTGTTTCCAGCGCCGGCATAGTGAAATCCATGCGTGTCGCCCCGAGCCGTAACGGCAGATGTGTCGATGCTCGAGTGCAGGCATCAATTCCATTCGAGATCCCGGATTCTCGATACATCCCGTGCGATCCGTTGGGCCTCCTGGGGCGCCTGGAACAACGCCACCAGATGCCCGCGCGGATCGATGAGAAAGACAGCCGCCGTGTGGTCCACGAGATAGCTGCCGCCGGTATCCGGCTCGGCACGAATGTAAAGAACCCCGAGCTGGCGCGCGAACTCTTTCAGATTGGCGTCGTCGCCGGTGACACCGAGAAACGCGGGGCTGAAATGACCAACGTATCCGGCCATGTGCTCGGCGGTATCGCGGGCGGGGTCCACGGACACGAAAACCACCTGCGGCACCTCGTTGGCGCTGCCCGCCTCCGCCATCAGAGCGATGGCGTTTTTCAGCACCGACATCGTCACGGGGCAGACATCGGGACAGTGGGTGTAGCCGAAGAACAGCAATGTCCAGCGTCCGGTCATGCGCTCGAGCGTGAAGGGCTCGCGGCGATGATCCTCGAGCGCGAACGCCTTCAAAGCCTTGGATTGCGGCCAAAGCAGGCCTTCTATCTGCGGCGCCGCCTTGCGCGAAGTCACATACGAGGCGACAGCGCCCATTGTAAGCGCCAGCGCGGCAACAGTGACGATGAGGACCTTGCGGCTGCGCACGCCTTCGCTACGGCTCAATCTTCATCGGCTGCCGGCTTGAACTCTTCGCTGAGCTGCTTCTGGATTGCCGGCGGAACCGGGTCGTAATGGCTGAACTCCATGGAGTACGAGCCTGCGCCGCCCGTGACGGATTTGAGCTCTGATTGATAGCTGTCGAGCTCACTCAAAGGTGCCTGGCCCGAGATGGTGAGCATCCCACCGCTGCCCGTCGAGGTTCCGCTGATGCGTCCGCGCTTCGACGACAAATCCCCGGTGATATCACCCATGTTGTCCTGGGGTACCGTCACGTCGATGTTGACGATGGGCTCGAGGACGATGGGATTGGCCTTGCTGATCGCGTCGAGGAATGCCTTCTTGCCGGCGGCGACGAACGCCACCTCCTTCGAATCCACGGGGTGGTATTTGCCATCGTGCACAGTGACCCGAACGTCCTGCAGCGGGTAGCCGGCGATCGCGCCGGCGTCGAGCACCTGGCGAACGCCTTTTTCCACGGCCGGGATGAACTGCTGCGGGATAACGCCGCCTACGATCTTGTCGACGAATTCGAATCCGGCGCCCCGCTCGAGCGGCTCGACACGCAGATACACCTCGCCGAACTGCCCTGCCCCTCCGGTCTGTTTCTTGTGACGGTGATGACCCTCGGCAGCTTTTCGAATCGTTTCCCGGTAGGCGATTTTGGGGGGGCGTGTATCCACCTCGACGTTGTAACGCTCGGCCATTTTCTCGAGCACCATGCGCAAATGCAGGTCTCCGAGGCCGCGAATGACCGTCTCATTCATTGTCGCGTTGTGCTCCACCACGAAGCAGGGGTCCTCCGCGCTCAGCTTGTGCAATGCATCGGAAAGCTTCTGCTCGTCGCCACGGTTCTTGCTCTGGATCGCCAGTCCGAACATGGGCGCCGGCAGCTTCAGCGCGATAGGATGAATTTCGTCCTCGTCGTGGGAATCGTGCAGCACGCTGTTGAAATCGATCTCGTCGACCTTGGCGACTGCACATATGTCGCCGGGAACCCCTGCGTCGACCTCCTTGTGATCCTTACCCTGGATCTTGAAAAGATGTCCGACCTTGAACGGCTTCCGGGCGTCGCCGACGAACAGCTGGCTGTCCTTTGTGATGGTCCCCTGGTGTATGCGGAAAATCCCCATCTTTCCGACGAAGGAATCGACAGTTACCTGAAACACGTGCGCAAGGGCGTGCTTGGAAGGATCCGGCTCGATGGAGACACGCTCGCCATCGTCGCCGACGCCCTTGACGAACGGCGGAGGATTACCCTCGGTCGGATTCGGCATCAGCCGCGAGATGACCTCGAGCAGCTCCTCGATCCCTGCATTGCTCTCGCCCGAAGTGAAACAGACCGGAACGAGATGACCTTCACGAAGCGCCTGCTCGAAGGCGTCATGCAGCTTCTCTGGCGCCAGCTCCTCACCCTGCTCGAGATAGAGCTCCATCAGCTCCTCGTCGACTTCGACAATCTGATCGATGATGCGGGTGTTGGCCTCCGATACCGATGAGAAGTCCGTTTCGCCGTCGTAGGGGACGAAAAAGCAGTCGGCGACCGCCTTGCCGTCCTTGGCCGGCAAGTTTATCGGCAGGCATTCCGGCCCGAACTCCTCGTTGATCTGAGCGAGCACCGCTTCAAGATCCGTGTCGTCCGCGTCGATCTTGTTTACGACAATCATGCGGCACAAGCCACGCTCGGCAGCCGCTTCCATCATCCGCCGGGTGCTCATCTCGATGCCGGAGCGGGCATCGACGACGATCACGGCAGTCTCGACGGCCGGCAGCGCGATCAGCGCGCGGCCCAGAAAATCGGGATAGCCTGGCGTGTCCAGCAGGTTGACGTGCTTGCCCTTGTAATCGAGGCTCGCGATAGCGGTGTTCAGCGAGTGCTGGTGAGCCTTCTCCTGGGGATCGAAGTCACATACGGTGGTTCCGCGGGTGATTTCGCCCTTCGCGGTGACGGCACCCGCCTTGTGGAGCAGCGCCTCGGTGAGCATGGTTTTGCCGGTGCCGCCGTGACCAACCAGAGCGACATTGCGAATATCCTGCGTGGTGTAGCCGGGCATGGGTTCTCCTCCGTTTCCCAATCTTTTTTGTGGCTGGCGGCCGGGTCACAGCCCACCGCTCTATGCTCTCCAAGCCGTGCGGGTTTCCCGTGGGGATTCAGGAAACCGAAAATCCGTCCAGGGGGTAGTGGCGGGTTGCCTGCCATCGAATCCGCGATGAGGTGCCCGCCCACGGCTTGCGGCTACAAGTATTAAAAATCACGGACGCCGGCGCAAGGCGGGCCGGAAGCGGTCCCGGGCGCTGCCAATCGGGCCTTCCGCAGGCGGGTTGGCGGCCTCAATCGTCGCCGTGACGGGCGAGAACGGACAGGCCTCGCGGTGTCACGTAGCCCTCCGGGCTCACCAGACCCAGCCTGACCGCCTTGTGGAAAAGATGCTGCTCGGAGCCGTTTTCGAGATAGACCAGTCCATCGCCGTAACGGTGCCCCAGGAGCTCGATAATGCCCTGATCCACGTCGTCGGCGTGCACGGTTTTGTCGTCGTTCGCCATGTCGTTCTGTTTCGGGTCGTTCGGTGCCCGGGATCTGCGCATGACCCATGTATAAATAAATGCGAATGAAGCGCGCGTTTTTCAATATCGATTTGCGTTAGCGCGAAGGCGGTCACAGTCACTGCGCGGCACAGGCCGCAATCAGGGCAGATGCTTGGCCGCCAGATAGTCCCGTGACTGCATCTCGACCAGTCGGCTGCGGGCACGGTCGAAGCGCGCCGCCAGGCTCTTGCCTGCGTAAAGAGCCTCCGGCAGCGCGGCAGCGGAAAGAACGAGATTCACATTGTGCTCGTAGAGCTCGTCGATCAGGTGGATGAAACGCACCACCCGGTCGCGCAGCTCATCGTCCATGACGGGCACGTTAGAGAGCAGGACGGTGTGAAAACATCGGGCAATTTCCATGTAGTCGGCGGCCGATCGGGGCGTTTCGCAGATCTCGGCATAGTCGAACCAGACGATCCCCTCGGCGATGGCCCGAGTCTCGATGGTCCGTCCGGCGATGTCGAGATATCCACCCATGCGAACGTTTTCCTCGGCGAGCGCCTCGAAGCAGCCGAGCAGCGCCTGCTCCGCGGCGGCGTCGAGGGGGCAGTGGTAGGTCTCGCTGCGCTCGAGCACGCGCAGGCGGTAGTCGAGCTGGCCGTCCAGGTGCACCACCTCGGTGTGGGATTTGATGAGCTCGATGGTCGGCAGGAACTGCTCGCGCTGAAGGCCGTCCAGATACAGATCGTCCGGAGCAATATTGGACGTTGCCACGAGGGTCACACCACGGGCAAACAGGGCTCTGAGCAGCCTGCCGAGCAGCATGGCGTCGGTGATGTCGGATACGTGGAACTCGTCGAAGCAGATGACGCGGGCGTCTGCGGCAAGATCGTCCGCGACGGCGAGCAGCGGATCGCGGCGCTGGCCGAGCGCCCGCAGCTTTTGATGCACCAGCTGCATGAAGCTGTGAAAGTGCACGCGCATCTTGTCGCGAAACGGCAGAGCGGCGTACAGCGAATTGACGATGTGCGTCTTGCCACGCCCGACACCGCCCCAGAGATAGAGTCCCCGCACCGGAGGTGGCTGCCCGGCGCCGAGGCGGCTGCGCAGGCGCTGCAGCCAGGCGTCGCTCGATTTCTCCGCCGCCACCAGCTCGTCGAAGAGCCGTTGCGTGTGCTCGACGGCGCGCCGCTGTGCCGGGTCTGGCAGGAGCTCGCCGCGCTCGAGGGCGGCGAGATAACGATCCATGGGCGTCATGCTGACGTCGGACGGCGCCTGAGGGGTCCTTTCAAATCCGCGAGGCCGATGCGCTCACGGGCGGGCGCCCGCAACCAGCACAGGCCGAGCGGGAGCCTGCACCCATCGGCCAGAGCTCTTCTTGATGAGCTCCGGCCAGATTTGGTCTGCGGCCCTGTCGAACACGATCGCCTCCTCGGCGGGAGAGATATGCCAGTCGCCTCGAGAGACTTCGTTGTCGAGCTGACCCGGGCCCCAGCCGGCGTAACCGACGTAGGCATGGAAGCTGCCGCCCTCGCGGCTCAGCTCGACGGCGTGCTTGAGCGTATCCATGCTGGAGCTGACGTAGGTGTCGGCGAACACGCGCCCGGCGCCTCTGGGATGTTCACTGGAACGCATGAGCAGAACGATGCGGTTCTTCGACACCGGTCCGCCCACGTAGACGACGTCCTGGCGCTCCTTGAGCTCGTCGATATCCGGAAGCAGGTCGGTCAACGCGACCTGAGTCGGCCGATTGACGATCAAGCCGAGTGCACCCTGAGCGTCGTACTCGAGCAGCAGCACGACGCTCTCGGAGAAATTCGGATCCGCGAGCTCGCGGCTCGCGATGAGGAACATGCCCCGCGCGAGACCGTAGGCGGGCGTGCGGGCGTCCGGTGCCATCTTCACGCGCTGGTTCGGGGCGAGCGGGGCCTCGGCTGAAACCCATGACGGCATCAGGCCGAGCGGGACGTGCACGACCATGGTCGCGACAAATCGCAGCAGTCGAGTCATGGCTCCGATGAATGGGTAACCCCCGGGACAGTGTCACCGAAATGCAGGGCGAAAAAAAGGCCGCGAAGCGCGGCCTTAGTTAGGGGGAGGAGACTGTATTCGATCCGGGCTCCGCTCACCCTGCGGGCCGTGTCGGACCGAACCGACCGTCAGAACTATCGTCTGTGTCTTCTCGATTTGAAGTGTGGCACACGCGGCGCGCGCCAGATGAGACAGGATTCACAAAATGGGAAACTAAGTCGTAGCCGGTAAAAAAACAGGAACCTATTGATTTAATGAGCTTTTTGCCCCCTCAGACGGGATTTTGGCGCAACCACTCGCGCACCGCCGCTTCCAGGGCGCGACGGCCGTCGGCATCGAGGCCCGCCGGGTGGAAACGGTAGCGGTAATGAAGCGGAAGGATTTCGCGCATCAGCGCCGCGGCACCCGGGAGCACGCCGCTCTGCGCCAGTCGCCGTAGCCAGGTGCTCGCGCACTCGCCGCTGCGGCGCTCGTGGCCGGCCGCGCTCAGCCTCTGCTCGATGGCGAAGAAAGCGGAATCGGCGCCCTGGCGAACCATGCGCGTGCTTTCCGCGCCGGCGCTTTGCCGTTCTCTTCGCACCCGCTCGCGGCGCGCCATGCGCCAGCCCAGAATCAGCAGCAGCGGCAGCACCAGCCACAGCATCCAGCTGCGATCCTGCTCCTCGGTCTCTTCCCAACGCCACTCGGCGAAAAGAAACGCCAGCCACGATCCCACGTCGTAGACCGGCTGCCACCAGGCGGATTGCGCCGACTCGAGCGCCACCCACCCCGCCGGCGTGGTGTCGACGTCGCGCCACGCGCCATTCACCCAGGCGAGGGCCCAGGAGTGCGCGTGGCGGCGTCTGACCAGATAACGCTTTTCGATCTCGCTGTACTCCTGCACCGAGTAACCGGTGGCGTAACGCGCCGGAATGCCGGCGGCGCGCAGCAACAGGACCGTCGAGGTCGCGAAGTACTCGCAGTGACCGCGGCGCCACTCGAGCAGAAAGTCCGCGAGCGGCGTCGCCTGAGCGCGCGGCGCCTGCAGATCGAGCGAGTAGGCGAAGTTGCGAGCGAAGAAACGCCGCACGCGCTCGAGCGCGCGGCCCTTGTCGCCGACGTCCAGCTGAAGACGCGCGACAAGTTCGGTGAAGAGCTTCTCGTGCGCCTTCGGCACGATCAGGTCGCCGGCCTCCGGTGCCGGATCGGTGAGCTCGAGAGGCGTGTAGCGAGCGCGAAAGTTGACGACCTCCGGGCCCTCCAGCACCTTCAGCGCACCCAGCGCGTTGCGGTACACGCCGTCCACCGGCAGGTTATCCAGGCGGCGCGTGCCGCCCGGCACGGCGAGCAGACCCTTGCCGTTACGCAGGTACGTGCCGATGGATACCGATGCCATGTGCGCCGGTTCCTCGGCGATATGCCAGGCGGTGCCGACGGCACTCGAGGGCAGCTCCTCGAAACGCGTGCGCCGGGAAACCCACATGTTGCGCGCGAAGCTCTGGTAGCTGGCCTGATGGAGCAGCCGCGGCTTCTCTGCACCCGGCTCGGGCGTGACGCGCAGAACGATGCGATCGGAGACCTTGAGCTCGCCGATATGGCCGATGGCGGTGTAGGCGCGGTAGGGATCGCCGCGCGCGGCGATGCGATCCTGCAGGTACGCCATCGCCAGCGGCTCGATGTAGCGGCGCGCCTGGAGCGTTCCGGCCTTGAGCACGAAGCACAGAGCGAGCGCCAGGGCAACGGCGCAGGCCCAATGCGCGCCGGCGTAACGACGCGGGCGATTGCTCCACAAAATCCAAACCGTGAAGGCCGCGACCGACGGCAGCAGCAGCGACCCGTGCGCCGCGCCGCCCGAGGCGGAGACCATGCACACCACGACGAACGTGAGACGAATGTCGGCACCGCCCGGATCGGCGATGTTGCCGCGGGCGACGGCGGCGCGCACCGACCAGAAAAGCGCCTTGTAGTCGATGCGGTCCCGGGTGCTGTAGACCTGGGTCGCCACCAGGGGGAAAAGCGCCACCGGCAACCAGCGCAGAATCGCGTAAATGCCGCTGGCGCCGTGGGCATCGAACTGATAGGCGGCCAGCAGCACGAAGCCCACCGTGCTCGCATCCGCGAGACGCTGGAAGTCCTTGTCCGAGAGCTGCCAGCGCCACGGCGTCCAGCGCGGCAGCTCGATGATGACCGCGAGCGGCGCGGCCACCAGCAGCAGCCCGTTGTGCCAGCCCCAAAGCACGAGCGCCGCTGCCAGAGTGCCGCTGACGAGCCTCACCGGGTGAGCCCCGCCAGCGCCCCCGCGAGACCCTGCGCCGGGAGCACCTTGAAGCGCTGCGGCTGGTCCACCATCGGACCGGGGTCGCGCACGCGCCCGGTGGGCGCATCCTCGAGCACCAGCACCAGCAACGGCACGCCGATGCGGCGCAGCCGCGAGACCAGCGCGCGGCGCTCGTCGTCCCACGCCAGAAGCACGCACACGCACGCGCTCAGCTCACCGGCGCTCTCGTCGATGCACTCGGTCAGCATGGCAAATTGCCTGTGCGGCTGCGGCGCGACGCAGGCGAGCGCCTCGAGCACGCCGTCGAGCGAGCCGACGCCGGTATTGGCCGAGACCCGGTGCACGCTGGTGCCGACGAAGATCAGGTCGAGCGCGCCGCGCAGCGCCGCCGGGCCCGAGGCGACGAAGGACGCCGCTACCGAGACCGCTGCTTCGAAACGCGCCCGGGGCGCGTCCGTTGGCAGCCAGGTGTCGAGGATCAACGCCTGGCGCACGAAGCACGTTTCGAAGTATTCCTTGACGATGGGCGTGCCGAGGCGCGCCCAGCCCTTCCAGTCGATGTGACGCAGCGCATCGCCGGGGCGGTACTCTCTGAGCGAGGCGAACTCCTCGACGCCCGAGGTCGATGCCGCCTGCTTGAGCCCGCCGGGCTTGTCGCGCATCTGGCCGGTCCAGGCGGTCCAGTCCACCGGGTAGCGTTTCGGAATCACCAGCAGTGAATCACGCAGCCGGATGCGCTTCACGGCATAGAACAGGCCGAGGGGATCCGGGCAAAGCAGCGCGCAGCCGCTGAGGCGCACGTATCCCCGGCGAAGCGGCCGCCACTCGAGCGCGACCTCGACGCGCCCGCCCGGCGGCACGTCCGGCACCGGCACCGGGCGCGGGTGGGCGCCGCCGCGCCGGCGCCGCGCGGCTACCCAATTGGTGTAGCCCACCAGCCGCCCGCGTGTCTCGCCGGCCCCCGGCGCAGGCACGCCGACCAGCTCCTGAATCAGCAACCCGCGCTGCACGCGCCGGGAGTGGTTGTGCACCTCGATCACGTAGTGCACCGGATCGCCGTCGCTCGCGTAGCGTGGCAGGCGACGGCGCAGGCTCACATCGGCGCGAAACCAGAGCGCACTCAGCATGGCCGCTGCAAGCAATGCGATGGCGAGCAACGCCAGCTGATAGGCGAGATTGGCGCGCGTGTTGACGCCGAACACGCCGGCCAGCACCAGCAGGCCGGTGAGCAACATGCCGCTGCCGGTGAAACGCTGCTTGAACCAGCCGTCGATGCGGTGAACGAAAGCGTGGATGCGGTAAAGCGGTCGCTCGAGCACGGGCTTGCGCGGTCGATGCACCGCTCAGGTCGGAACGGGCACCTGGTCGAGAACCTTCGAGACGACGGACTCGGCGTCGTGCCCCGAGTACCGTGCCTGGGGATCCATGACCAGTCGATGGGCGATGACCGGTCCGGCGATCTCCTGCACGTGCTCCGGGGTCACGAATTCCCCGCCGTCGAAAAGCGCCAGCGCCTGAGCACACTTCATCACCGCCAGCGAGGCGCGCGGGCTCGCGCCGATCAGCACTCCGTCGGTCTCGCGCGTGGCGACGATGAGGTCGACGACGTAGCGTTTGAGCTCGTCGGCGATGGCGATAGCGCGCACGGCATCGCGCAGACGCTCGATATCGTCGTGATCGCTCACCGCCTCGAGGCCGTCGAGGGGATGACGGGCGCTCTGGTCATCGAGAATCTGCACCTCTTCCGAGGCGGCGACGTAGCCGAGGCTGAAACGCAGCGCGAACCGATCCATCTGCGCCTCGGGCAGCGGGTACGTGCCCTGGAACTCGATGGGATTCTGAGTCGCGATGACGAAAAACAGGCTGTCGAGCGGGCGTCTCACGCCGTCGAGACTCACCTGGCCCTCGCCCATCGCCTCGAGCAGCGCCGACTGGGTGCGCGGCGAGGCGCGGTTGATCTCGTCGGCGAGCAGGATGTTGGTGAACACCGGCCCCTGGTGGAACTCGAAGACCTGCTCGCGCTGGTTGAACAGCGACACGCCGAGAATGTCGGCCGGCAGCAGATCGGGGGTGAACTGAATGCGCTGAAAATCAGCGTCGATGGAGCGGGCGAGCGCCTTCGCGAGGGTCGTCTTGCCGGTCCCCGGGACGTCCTCGAGCAGCACGTGGCCGCCGGCCGCGAAGGCCGCCAGCAGCTTGCGCACCGCCTGGGACTGGCCGCGCATGACCTTGCCGATATTGTCCCGGATGCGGGCGTAGGTGTCGGCGGCGCTGCTCCACAGGGGCTCTGGGTCCGGCGTGCTCATGTCACCGGAAAGTATGCGCCGAGTTGCCATCGATTTCTTCAAAGACCATCATCCTTATACGATGCGTGAAAAAATTTTGCGAAACATCAGGCCGTTGAGCGACGCGCCGGCCGCGGACGCGGCGCTGCCACCGGCCCCGGTCGGCGACCACGACCTCAACCGTGCGCCGCGGCCCGAGACACCGCTCACCCCGGCCGCGGTGCTGGTGCCGCTGGTGGCCCGGCCCGCCGGACTGCAGGTGCTGCTCACGCAGCGAACCGATCACCTCCACGACCACGCCGGCCAGGTGAGCTTCCCCGGTGGCCGGCGCGAGCACTCGGACGCGAGCTCGGTGCAGACCGCGCTCAGAGAAACCCACGAGGAAATCGGCCTCGCCGAGGATTTCATCGAGGTGGTCGGGCTGCTCGACGACTACCAGACCGGCACCGGCTTCCGCGTCACACCCGTGGTCAGCTTCGTCACCGAGGGCTTTACCCTGGACCTGGACACCTTCGAGGTCGCCGAGGTCTTCGAGGTGCCGCTCGACTACCTCTTCGATCCCGCCAACCATCAGACCCGCAGCCGCGCCTTCAACGGCCGGCGCCGCAACTACTACGTGTTCGAGTATGGCGAGCGGATCATCTGGGGCGCCACCGCCGGCATGCTCATGAATCTGTATCGACGCGTCAGCGGCGAATATTGAGGGGCCGTCAGTATCCGAGCGCCGCGCCGTCGGTGCGCGGCTCGCTGCCGGCGGCATAGACGCCGCTGTCGTCGCGCAAAATGACCTGGCCGCGCCCGAATCCCAGCGCCTCGGCGGCCACCACCGGACGGTGGCCGCGGGCGCTGAGCGCCGCCAGCAGCCCCTCGCCGGTGCCGGGCTCGAACCTCACCTCGAGACCGGCGCCGAGCCGCCAGCGCGGGGCGTCCAGGGCCGCCTGGGGGTTGAGGCCGTGATCGAGCAGAGAGCTCACCACCTGCAGGTGTCCCTGGGGCTGCATCTCGCCGCCCATGACGCCGAAGGCACCGACCGCCGCGCCGTCGCGGGTGATGAAACCGGGGATGATGGTGTTGCGCGGCCGCTTGCCGGGCGCGGCCTCGTTCGGGTGTCCCGCTTCCAGGGTGAAGCCGGCGGCGCGGTTGTGCATGGCGATACCGAGCCCGGGGACCACCACGCCGCTGCCGAATCGCCCGAAGTTGGACTGAATGAAGCTCACCATCATGCCGTCGCGGTCGGCCGTGCACAGATAAACCGTGCCGCCTCCCGGCGGCCGGCCGGGCTCGGGCAGGCGCGCGCGGTCGCCGATCAGAGCGCGCCTTGCACCCAGGTACGCCGGGTCCAGCAGCCCGCACACCGGCACCGCCGCCTTGTCGGGATCGGCAACGTAGCGGTAGGCGTCGGCGAAGGCGAGCTTCATGGCCTCCATCTGCAGGTGCCAGGCCTGCTCGCCGGCGTGGGGCAGCGCCGCCATATCGGTGTCCGCGAGCAGCCCGAGGGCGATCAGCGCCGCGATGCCCTGGCCATTGGGCGGCAGCTCCCAGATGTCGTGGCCGCGGTAGGCGATGCTGATGGGCTCCACCCACTCGCTGCGATGGGCCGCCAGATCCTCGCCGCTGATGGCGCCACCGGTGGCGTTGGCGTAGGCGACGATTTGAGCGGCCACCTCGCCTTCGTAGAAGTCGCGAAAGCCGCGTTCGCCGAGCGCGCGCAGACATGCGGCGTGGCCCGGGCACGGCCAGCGCTCGCCCGCCGACGGCGCCACGCCGTCGCGGGTGAACACCTGCCGCCAGCCGGCCATGCCCGGGTCGCTGCTGTCGCCGAGGCGCGCCCGCTCGCTGTGCCACAGCTGCGAAACGACGGGCGAGACGGGGTATCCCTGCTCGGCGTAGGCGATGGCCGGCGCGATCAGCTCGGCGACGGACAGCCGGGCGAAGCGCTCGTGCAGATCGTGCCAGGCGGCGGGCGCACCGGGCACGGTGACGCTGATCCAGCCGCAGTCCGGCACGGCCGCGTGCCCGTCGGCGCGCAGCGCATCGGCGCTGCAGGCCGCCGGCCAGCGCCCGGAGCCGTTCAGGCCGTGCAGCCGCTTGCCATCCCAGACGATGGCGAAGGTGTCGCTGCCGATACCGTTGCCGGTGGGCTCGAGCACCGTGAGCGCGATAGCCGTTGCCAGGGCCGCATCCATGGCGTTGCCGCCTTTTTCGAGCATCGCCAGACCGACGCGCGCCGCCAGGGGCTGGCTGGTGGCGACGACGCCGTTAGCCGCCAGCACGACGCTGCGTCGGGACGCGTACGGGTAGTCGGTCAAGCTCATGGGGCGGGGATTCTATCACCCCCTTTTTGCACCGACGCAGGACGCTCGCCTTTTCCCGATCGCGCCGAGTCGGTACGATCGAAGCGCGCGACGCGCGCGCTGTTTTCGGCGCATGCCTGAATGATTCGAGAACCCGCTTGAAATACCTCCCGCCGCGCCTGCTATGGGCCCTGATGGGGCTCGGTGCCCTCGCTGCCCTTGCCACGAGCCCCGCCAGTGCCAGGGTGGACGGCGACACCATCGTGCTGGGCTCGACGCTCTCGTTGAGCGGCAAGTTTTTCCGCATGGGCATCCGCACCAAGCGGGGCTACGACGTCGCCGTGGACAGAGTCAATCAAAGCGGCGGCATCCGCGTCGGCGGCGCGTCGTACCGGCTGAGGATCGTTTACTACGACGATGAATCCGTGCCCGCGCGCGCGCGTCAGCTGGCCGAGCGCCTCATCGAGCAGGACGGCGTGAGGTATTTTCTCGGCCCTTACAGCTCGGGCCTCACCAAGGTCGTGGCGGCGGTGACGGAAAAGCACGGCATTCCGCTGATTGCGTCTCAGGCGGCCTCCCGCGCCCTGTTCGACCAGAGCTACAGATATCTTTTCACCGTGCCGTCCACCTCCGATCAGTACTTCGCGAGCACCATCGAGCTCGCCGCAGAGGTGGCCGCGAAGAACGGCAAACGCGTCTCCGACATCAAGGTGGCAATGGCATTCGAAAACGACCTTGCCTCGCTGGACAGTCGCGCCGGCGTCATCGATCGCATTGCCGACTACGCCATGCAGATCGTCGTCGACGACAGGTTGCCGCGCGATCTCGACGACATGACGGCGACGCTCAAAAAGGTCGAGGCGGTGAAGCCGGATCTGCTGCTGGTTTCCGGTCACGCCATGGGCGCCACGACCGCCGCCCGGCAAATCGAGAGCCTGGGTATCGACGTGCCGATGATCGCGATCACGCACTGCGAGTCGGCGGAGCTGATCCACCAGTTCGCGCGGGCGGTGAACGGCTTTCTGTGCCCGACCCAGTGGTCGGAGACGCTCGGCTACCGCGACGATCTGTTCGGGGCCGCGGCCGATTACGCCCGGCTTTTCAGGGCACGCTTCCCCAACTACGCGCGCGTGCCCACCCAGGCGGCGCAGGCCTCGGCCGCCGTGATGGTCTGGAAGGACGCCTTCGAGCGGGCCGCGTCGTTCGAAGCCGAGGCGCTGCGAGACGCGATCGCCGGCACCAACATGAAGACCTTCTACGGTGCCATCGCCTTCTCCGACGACGGCAACAACACCGCCAAGCCCATGGTGGTGCGCCAGATCCAGGACGGCCGGTTCAACGCGGTGGCGCCTTCCAGGTGGGCGCCCCACGCCCTGCGCTGGCCCCGCAAGCCGCGCTGAGGGCCTCCGGCGCGTCTCGCCAGGCTCGCCGCGGGCTTGCCCGGGAACGCAAGGCACCCCGACACTCACCCAACAATCCTGCCAAAATCCCGGCTTTGACCGGGACAATTTTTAAAATTCGGGTCATAATGGCGGCAAGTTGTCGGATTGACCGGACATTGTCCCGGTACTATCTTGCTCCCCATGCAGATCACCATCCAACGCCACGACGCCGGCGCGGCCGACGCCCGCAAGCCCGTCTACCAGCAGATCGCCGAGCAGGTGAGCCGGGCCATCGGCGCCGGTGAGCTGCGCGCGGGCGACAAGCTGCCCACCATCCGCGCTCTGGCCGGGCAGCTGGGTGTCAACCGCGACACCGTAGCCCTCGCCTACGACGCCCTCGCCCGCGAGCGCCTGGTGGAGACCACCGTCGGGCGCGGCACGTTCGTGCGCCAGGCGACGCCGCGCGCACGCCCGCAGCGGGCGGCGCCGCCGCTCTCGCCGCTCGTCGACCGGCTGCTCGACTTCGAGCGGGCTCGCCCCGACTACGCGGCCCGCGACGGCGCCGTGCCCCTGCACTCCCTGATCCCCGACCCGTCGCTGTATCCGCTCAAGGCGTTTCGCCGATCCCTCAACCGCGTGCTCGACGAGGGCGGCACCGAGCTTCTCTCCTACGGCGGCCATCAGGGCAGCGCCGCGCTGCGCGATGTCATCGCCGAGCGCCTGCGCGGCCACGACGTCGACACCGGCGCCGAGCAGCTGGTGCTCTGCCAGGGCGCCAGCCAGGGCATGTCACTCGCGATGCGCCTCTACGCCGAGCCCGGTGACTGGGTCGCCGTGGAAGAGCCGACCTACCACAACGTGCTGGGCGTGCTGGTGGGTCTGGGGCTGCGCCCGGCGCCGGTGCCCATGACCGATGACGGCCCGGATCTCGAGGTGCTCGAACGCACCCTGGCGCGACCGGAGGTGCGACTGTTCTACACCATGCCGAGCTTTCACAACCCACTCGGCACGACCACCAGCCTCGCGCATCGCCGCGCGCTGCTCGACATCGCTGCGCGGCTCGGAAAGCCCGTGATCGAGGACGGCTTCGAGATGGACCTGCGCTACGACGGCCGCGAGGTTCCGCCGCTCGCCGCGCTGGATACGAGCGGCGTGGTCGTACACCTGTTCTCGTTCTCGAAATCGCTCTTCCCCGGCGTTCGCATCGGCAGCATCTGCGCCCGCGGCCGCGCGGTGGACGGACTGCTCGCGCTCAAGTACACGACCGATTTGAGTGGCGTGCTCGTGCTGCAGGCGGCGGTGGCGGACTTCGTGCGCCGCGGTGGCTACGACCGGCACCTTGCAAATCTGCGCGGTCGGCTGCGCGAGCGCCGAGACGTTCTGCTCGCAGCGCTCGAAGAGCACATGCCCCAAGGCACCCGCTGGACCCGCCCCGAGGGCGGCTACCAGGTCTGGGTGGATCTGCCCGAGGACATCGACTCGCGCGCGTTGCTGCGCGAGGCGGAGAATGCCGGCGTGATGTTCTCGCCCGGCCATCAGTTTCATCACGACGGACGTCCGTCCACAGGGCTGCGGCTCACCACCGCGCTCGCCGACAGTGACGAGATCCGGCGTGGCATCGAGATACTGGCACGACTCGTAAGCACCCAGCTGGCGGCGCGCGCTCCGCGTGTGGCCCGCGATACCAGCATTCACGTTTGACGGAGGACGGCAAATTGAGCAAGTCGAAAGACAAGAAAGGCAACGGTAACGGAGCGCAGCGAAGCGACGCACGCTCGTTCGAAATAAAGGTCGGCCTCGCCGAGATGCTGAAAGGCGGCGTGATCATGGACGTCACCACGCCCGAGCAGGCAAAGATCGCCGAGGATGCCGGCGCGGCTGCGGTCATGGCGCTCGAGCGCGTGCCGGCGGACATCCGCAAGGAAGGCGGTGTCGCGCGCATGTGCTCCATCGAGGTCATCGAGGGAATTCAGAAAGTCGTCTCGATTCCGGTGATGGCCAAGGTCCGCATCGGCCACTTCTCGGAGGCCCGCGTGCTGGAGGCGCTCGGCGTCGACTTCATCGACGAGAGCGAGGTGCTGACACCCGCCGACGAGGCGCACCACGTGGACAAGCACGACTTCCGCTCGCCCTTCGTGTGCGGCGCCCGCGACCTCGGCGAGGCGCTGCGGCGCATCGGCGAGGGCGCGGCCATGATCCGCACCAAGGGCGAGGCCGGCAGCGGCAACATCGTCGAGGCGGTGCGCCACCTGCGTCAGGTCTTCGGCGACATCCGCGCGCTGACGGTGCTGCCCAGCGAAGAGCTGCCGGCGCGGGCCAAGGAGCTGCGTGCGCCGGTGGATCTGGTGCGCACGGTGGCGCAGATCGGCAAGCTGCCGGTGCCGAACTTCGCCGCCGGCGGCATCGCGACGCCGGCGGACGCGGCGCTGTGCATGTCGCTCGGCGCGGAAGCGGTTTTCGTCGGCTCCGGCATCTTCAAGAGCGACGATCCGGAGAGCCGCGCCCGGGCCATCGTCAGGGCCACCACGCACTACCGCGATCCGGCCGAGGTGCTGGCCGCCTCCAGAGGGCTCGGTGGTGCGATGCCCGGCATCGAGCTCGAGACGCTCGCCGAGGAGCAGCGCCTGGCGAGCCGCGGCTGGTAAAGACCAGAACCGGACCTCGATGACGATCGAGCGGGTCGGCATCCTCGCCATCCAGGGCGATGTCGCGGCCCACCGGCGCATGCTGGAGGGCCTCGGTGTCCAGGTGTTGGATGTTCTCTGCGAGCAGGATCTGAATGCCGTCGATGCGCTGGTGATCCCCGGCGGTGAGAGCACCACCATCGCCAAGGGCATCGCGCGACTGAAGCTGCACGAAGCGCTGCGCAGGCGCATCAGCGACGGCATGCCGGTGCTCGGCACCTGCGCCGGCGCCATCCTGCTCGCCAGCCGGGTGGAAAATCACCCGGTAGCGGTGCTCGGCGCCATGGACGTGACGGCGGTGCGCAATGCCTACGGCACCCAGGTGGACTCCTTCGCGGCGCCCGTCGACGACGACGCGGCGCCGGGACTCGAGGACATGCGCTGCGTGTTCATCCGAGCGCCACAGCTCACCGAGCCGGGACCCGGTGTCGAGGTGCTCGCCCGGGTGGACGGCCGTGCGGTGCTCATGCGCGAGCGCAACGTCATCGCCGCCACGTTTCACCCGGAGTTGACCAGCGACCCGCGGGTCCACGAGATGCTGCTCGCCATGGGCTGAGGCGACGCTTCCTGATAGATTTCCCGGAGATTTTCTGACTCGGCACCGGGAAACCAGATGCGCGA
>JAABYT010000038.1 GCA_011775625.1 Gammaproteobacteria bacterium
TGCGAATCCTGCGCGTTCATGGCAACGCGGAACTTCATGCGCCACTCGGTGATGGTCATGGTGAAGCCGATGTACACCACCACCGAGACGAAGGTCACCACGGCAAACCACACTTCGTAGCGCGCCAGCAGGATGCCGGCGATCAGGGTGATCTCGACCAGCGTCGGCAGGATGCTGAACACCATGTAGTTCATCAGCGAGCTGACGCTGCGCGTGCCGCGCTCGATGTCGCGCGACAGGCCGCCGGTCTTGCGTTCCAGGTGGAAGCGCAGCGACAGCCGGTGCAGGTGTTCGAGCACCTTGAGCGACACCCGCGGCGCATGGCGCCGTGGCGCACGCGCGCGAACACCGAGTCGCGCAGTTCGTTGAACAGCGTGCTGGCCAGCTTCAGGGCGCCGTAGGCCAGCAGCAGGCCGAGCGGCAGCACCAGCAGCACGTCATCGGGCCGGTCGAGCCGGTCGACGATGTCCTTCAGCACCAGCGGCACGCCGACATTGGCGACCTTGGCCAGCACCAGGCAGGCCAGCGCCAGCGCCACCCGGCCGCGGTAATCCCACAGGAAGGGCGCCAGGGCGCGTAGTGTCCTGATATCGCTGCCGGCGGTAGCGGGCATCCGGGTGTGCTGTGTGCGTCTCATCGGCTTGTGTCGCAGGGGAAAACCGGGCTGCTATTGTCACAGAATCCAGGTATACGAGGAACCATGCCGCGCACAGGGTATTACGCAGCCATGCGCGGACTGTATAATGCGCGCCTCGAAAAAACAGGACACGGACACCCATGCCGATCTACGAGTACCAGTGCGGGGCCTGCGGGCACAGCTTTGAAAAACTGCAGAAGGTCAGTGACCCGGTGCTCACCACCTGCCCGGAATGCGGCGAGCAGGCGCTGAAGAAGCTGGTCTCGGCGGCCGGCTTCCGGCTCAAGGGCGGCGGCTGGTACGAGACCGATTTCAAGACCGGCAGCAAGAAGAACGTGGCCCGCGCCGAGAAGTCCGGCGGCGACAGCAAGCCGGCCGGCGACAGCGGCAAGTCCGGCACCGGATCGAAAAAGAAAACATAAGGCGTTTCAGGCGTATATATTGCACCGCCCGGCGCAACCCCGTACCATTTTCCGCTTTCCCGAGCAAAACCGGAACCAGAAGATGCGCAGTCTCTATTGTGGCGAACTCAATACCACCCACCTGGATGAACAGGTCACCCTGTGCGGCTGGGTGCACCGCCGGCGCGATCACGGCGGCGTGATCTTCGTCGACCTGCGCGACCGCAAGGGGCTCGCGCAGGTGGTGTTCGACCCCGACACCGAGGCGACCTTCGCGCTGGCCGAGCGCATCCGCAACGAGTACGTGCTGCAGGTGACCGGGCGCGTGCGCCGCCGCCCGCAGGGCACCGAGAACCCGGACATGGCCACCGGCGAGGTGGAGGTGCTGGGCATCCACCTGAACGTGCTGAACAGCGCGGAGACGCCGCCGTTCCAGCTCGACGAGGACGACGTCAACGAGGAAACCCGGCTGCGCTACCGCTACGTCGACCTGCGCCGCCCGCAGATGCGATGCAGGAGAAGCTGCGCCTGCGCGCGCGCATCACGCATGCCATGCGCAGCTACCTCGACGAGCGTGGCTTCATCGATGTCGAGACGCCGATCCTGACGCGCTCCACGCCGGAAGGCGCGCGCGACTACCTGGTGCCGAGCCGCACCCATCCCGGCCAGTTCTTCGCGCTGCCGCAGTCGCCGCAGCTGTTCAAGCAGCTGCTGATGATGGCCGGCATGGACCGCTACTACCAGATCGCGCGCTGCTTCCGCGACGAGGACCTGCGCGCCGACCGCCAGCCGGAGTTCACCCAGCTCGACATCGAGACCTCGTTCCTCGACGAGGACGACATCATGGAGATCACCGAGACCATGGTGCGCCGGCTGTTCAGCGAGGTGATCAGCGTCGAGCTGCCCGACCCGTTCCCGCGCATGACCTATGCCGAGGCCATGCGCCGCTTCGGCACCGACCGGCCCGACCTGCGTATCCCGCTGGAGCTGGTCGACCTCGGCGATGTCATGCAGGACGTCGAGTTCAAGGTGTTCTCCGGGCCGGCCAACGACCCGCAGGGCCGCGTCGCCGCGCTGCGCGTGCCGGGCGGCGGCGAGATCAGCCGCAAGGACATCGACGAATACACGCAGTACGTCGGCAAGTACGGCGCCAGGGGGCTGGCCTATATCAAGGTCAACGACGTGGCCGCCGGCCGCGACGGCCTGCAGTCGCCGATCCTGAAATTCCTGCCCGATGACGTGGTCACGGCCATCATCGAGCGCACCGGCATCGAGGACGGCGACCTGGTGTTCTTCGGCGCCGACCGCGCGCGCGTCGTCAACGAATCGCTCGGTGCGCTGCGCGTGAAGCTGGGCGTGGACCGCAACATGTTGCAGGGCGACTGGGAGCCGGTGTGGGTGGTGGANNCGTTCACGGCACCCTCCGTCGACGATCCGAAGCAGCTGGCCTACAGCCCGGGCACGGTGCTGTCACGCGCCTATGACATGGTGCTGAACGGCACCGAGCTGGGCGGCGGTTCCATCCGTATCCACCGCACCGACATGCAGGAAGCGGTGCTGCGCCTGCTCGGCATCGAGGAGGAGGAGGCGCGCGACAAGTTCGGCTTCCTGCTCGATGCGCTGAAGTACGGCTGCCCGCCGCACGGCGGCATCGCCTTCGGCCTCGACCGCCTGGTCATGCTGATGACCGGCGCGGGCTCGATCCGCGAGGTGATGGCCTTCCCGAAGACCCAGACCGCGGCCTGTCCGCTGACCAATGCGCCGTCGGCGGTGGAGACCGGCCAGCTGCTCGAGCTGGGCATCCACCTGCACAAGCCGCCCGAGCTGGATTCCTGATCCGGATGCCGTTTTCCCGACCAGCAGGCGTCGGTCGTAAAACAGGGATACTGCGCGCATGAAGAACCTGCTGTTGATGCTGGGCGCTACCGCCCTGACGCTGCTGGTCGCGCTGGGCCTGATCCGTCATTTTGCGCCGGGCCTGCTGGGCGGGCCTGCAGACATGCAGCTTGTGCAGCTCGACGAAACATTGCCGGCCTTCTATGCAGGCGTGTTTCGCGAGGAACACTACCAGTCCGGCGAGTTCCAGTTCAGGGACCCGCTC
>JAABYT010000032.1:0-1029 GCA_011775625.1 Gammaproteobacteria bacterium
CCTTGGCGTCGGACCTTCTTTGAGGAGACAATCTGCAGGTGAGGTGCCAGAAATGAATAAGAATCGAACGTACTCGTACACCCATGGTCATCATGACTCGGTTGTTTCAGTTCATGCGACACGCCGGGCGTCGGAAGCCGCCGCATTTTTGTTGCCTCATATCGAACCGGGAATGCGCCTGCTGGATTTCGGTTGCGGTCCCGGGACCATATCCATCGATCTCGCGGCGGCGGTATACCCCGGGGGCTCGGTCGTGGGTATCGACCTATCGGATTCAGTGATCGAGCAGGCCGCGACCAGAGCTCGGGAGATCGGGGCCACGAACATTACATTCGAGGTGAACAGCGTTTTCGACACCGGATACGAGTCCGAGTCGTTCGACGTCGCGTATGCACATCAAGTGCTACAGCATGTGGATAGTCCCGTGCGGGCTCTCGTGGAGATCAAGCGGCTCCTCAAGCCTGGCGGGCTGGTGGCGGTTAGGGAGGTCGATTGGGGCACGATGGCAGTGTGGCCCGGCGATACTCGAATCGAGGAATTTCGCCGGCTCTACGCTGAGGTCGCCGCGCATAATGGTGGCGAGCCCAATGCCGGGCGATGCGTCAAGTCCTGGCTCGGTGAAGCCGGGTTCTCCCAAGTGACGCTGTCGGCATCGATTTGGGTTCACGCTGATCCCGAAAGCTGTCGGTGGTGGGGGGAGCAATGGGCGGAGCGCGTCAGGCAATCCAACATCGCCGAGACTGCGCTTCAGAATGGAATCGCCGACGAGGCCGAGCTCGTGTCGATTGGCAACGGATGGCTGGATTGGATGGAAAAGCCCGATGCATTCTTGATGCTCGCGCATGTTGAGGGACTCGGCAGAAAGTAGCGCACTGCCAGCCGCAATGCAGGATGTTCCGGCCCTTTGTCGGCGAGGAGTGAATGCCCACTTGTGAATGCGGCCTCAATCGGTGGATGCAACACCAAATCTCTGACTGTGAACAAGAGGATGTTGCATCCACCGATTGAGTCCGCAACCGGTTTCCGCCA
>JAABYT010000032.1:1128-1329 GCA_011775625.1 Gammaproteobacteria bacterium
CCTTAGCGCGCTCGGCTTTGGGTAGACTCGTAGCCGTGCGATTATGAACGAGCATGCCATATCGGCGGCGACGACTGCCTTATGTATTCGGGCGTCGCCGAGGTGGTCGATTTTCATGACAAATAAAACGTCGGCGTCATTCACCTCGACGCCCGCCACCGCAATCTGAGGAGAATCGAGCATGGGATCCCGAATCGAGCT
>JAABYT010000032.1:1378-14958 GCA_011775625.1 Gammaproteobacteria bacterium
GTGCGTGGTGTCTGTGACGGCTATGCCGCCGACGGCTACGCTGTGGTGGCGCCGGCGCTCTTCGATCGGGTCAAGCCGGGCGTGGAGCTCGGTTACGAAGGCGAGGATCTGACCCACGGTCGCGAGCTTCGCGGTGAGCTCGGCTGGGACAAGCCGCTGGTCGACGTGCAGGCGGCCGTGGAGGTGCTGCGGCCCGTCGGCAAGGTCGCGGTCATCGGATACTGCTTCGGCGGCTCCGTCGCCTGGCTGACCGCAACGCGCCTCGATGTGAATGCCGCGGTGGGGTACTACGGCGGCCAGGTCGCCGATTTCGTCGAGGAGGATCCCCGTTGTCCGGTGTTGCTTCACTTCGGCGAGACCGATGCGTTCATCCCCATCGAAGCCGTCGACAGGATCGCCGAGCGGCGCCCGGACATCCCGCTTTACCGCTACCCCGCGGGCCACGGCTTCAACTGCGAGTCACGCTCCGACTATCACCCGGAGAGTGCCAGGCTCGCGCGTTCCCGAACGCTCGATTTCATCCGCGAGCACATCGGCTGAGCCGGCGCCCCGCCCGGGGCACCGTCGGGCGCCGCCGCTCAGGCGCCCTGCACGTGCCTGCGCCCGCGCTCGATGGTGTGCGGCTTGCCCGTCGCCGGTCCGACGGCGAACTCGACGCCTATCTCGCGAAGGACATCGAGCGCGGCCTCGGATTCGACCGACGGGGCAACGGATTGCTTTCCGGTAAGACGCGCGATCTCGACGAAATTGCGGGCGAGAACGCGGGCAACGGCATTGTCGACGACGTCTTTGACGATGTCGGCGTGCAGCTTGAGTGCATCCACCGGCATCTGCGCGATCGCACGAGTGGTGGCCTGTCCGGTGCCGAAGCCGTTGAGCGCGAAATGGACACCGAGCTCGCGCATGCAGTCGATGAAGCGTGAGCTGGCGGAATTTCCGTCGAGAAGAATGCTCTCCGGGAGTCCGAAGCAAAGCTTCTCGGCGGGGACGCCGCTCTCGTTCAGAACAACGACGGCGTTTTCCACGAACTGATCATCGCGAAGGGATGCTGCCGTGAGGTCGACGCAGCAGTGCCCGAGCCCAGCAAGCCGTTCAGGTTCCGCCGCCAGCCAGTCGAGAGCGTGCTGGAAAGCCCAGAGGTCGAGCTCCGGAGCCATGTGATAGCGCTCCGCGGCCGGCAGGAATACCGCGGCCGGGATCTCGCCACCCTGATCCTCCTGCATGCGCAGCTGCAGCTCGTAGGATTGCTCTTGCGGCCCCGTCCCGGGGCCGGGGTCCGTTTGCAACGCCATCAGAGGATGCAGCACCAGTGAGAACAGATCTTCCTCGAGCGCTTTGTTGATGCGTGTCAGCCAGTGTGCCTCCTGGCGACGGCGGGCCAGCTCCAGGTCGTCGCTCGAGCAGACGTGGACACGATTGCGCCCGTGCTCCTTGGCGAGATAGCAGGCGTTATCGGCCGTGGTCATGATGTCCGCGACGCTCGATGAGTTTTCCGATATCGGTGTCAATCCGATGCTGACACCGATGTTGAAGCTTGCTCCCCTCCACTGAAATCGAAATCCGCTGATCGCCCTGCGCAGATTCTCCGTGAGCCGTTCCGCCTGAGGGAGATTGCAGTGCTCGATGATGATGGCGAATTCGTCGCCTCCCAGGCGTGCGAGGGTGTCGCGCTGACGCACCTGGCTGCGGAGCAGGGCGCTCACCTGTTTCAGCAGATGGTCGCCCGCGGTGTGTCCACAGGTGTCATTGACGACCTTGAATTGATCGAGGTCCAGGTAGCAAAGCGCGTGCTCGTTGTTGCTGCTGCGCACGCCGTCGAGTACCCGTCCGAGCCGCTCTTCGAACTCGCGCCGGTTCACGAGCCCTGTCAGCGAGTCGTGACTCGCCTGGTGGGCGAGCAGACACGACATGCGGTGCGGGCCGGTGACGTCACGACCCGTGCCGCGATAGCCCTTGAAGGTCCCGTTCTGATCGAGAACCGGCTTGCCGCTGATGGTGTGCATGCGCAGTCCGCCGTCGGCACCCATGATCTCCAGCTCCATGTTGTGGAACCGTTCGGCGGCCTCGAGCTGGGCAATGTGCGTTTTTCGCACTTGCTCGTTGGGACAGATCGCCTCGAGCCACTCGCTGTGTCTCAAGCCGAGCAGATTCTGCGCCGGGGTGCCGGTGACCTCGTGAAAGCGCTCTGAGAGGTAACTCAAGCGCAAGTCCGCATCCAGCTCCCAGAACCAGTCCGCCGCCGTGTCGGCGAAATCGCGAAAGCGCTGCTCACTCCAGCGCAGCCCCTCTTCGGCGCGCTTGCGCTCGGTGACGTCGATGATGGTGCTCTGAATTGCCGGCTCGCCGTCCCATTTCACCACGCTGACGACGTTCTGGAGCGTGACGATAGTGCCGTGCTTGCGCACCGCATCGAATTCGTACTGGGTCGGTGCAGGCTCTCCACGCATGCGTGCCTGCATGTAGCGGCGGCGGCGCTCGCGCTCGTAGGGCGCGAGGTGTTTCTCCACGCTGCCGAGCGCCATGAGCTCCTCGGGCGAGTCGTAGCCGAGAATGGTTGCGTAGGCGCGGTTGACGAAAAGAGGCGTCCAATTGCGGTGGATCAGTATTCCCTGGATCGAGCCCTCGATCAGGTTCCGGAAGCGATCCTCGCTGTCCTTGAGCTTGAGCCGAAGCTGGGTGTTCTCGGCCATCAGTGATACCCGCCATGACAGCCGGTCGCGGCTGGGTTAAGCTCCGGACGATCCTGCCGCTGCCCGTTGGATGCACGCGGTATCTGCGCACGAGGCACATCAGCATGAGCAAGTATCGCATCGCCGTGATTCCCGGTGACGGTATCGGCAACGAGGTCGTGCCCGAGGGCATCCGTGTTCTCGAGGCCGCCGGACGGCGCTTCGGCATCGAGTATCAGTTCGACGAGTTTCCCTGGAGCTGCGAGCACTACGCGCGCACCGGGCGCATGATGCCCGAGGATGGCATCGAGCAGATCCGAGGCCACGACGCCATCTTTCTCGGCGCGGTGGGATTTCCGGGCGTGCCCGATCACGTGTCTCTGTGGGGACTGCTCATCCCGATACGGCGCAGCTTTCAGCAATACATCAATCTGCGCCCCGTGCGGCTGCTTGGCGGCATCGTCTCGCCGCTTCGAGACCGGGGTGCGGAAGACATCGATTTCTACGTGGTTCGCGAGAACGTCGAGGGCGAGTACTCGGAGATCGGTGGGCGCCTCTACGAGGGGACCGAGAACGAGCTCGTGATGAAAGAGACCGTCTTTACCCGCAAGGGTGTCGACAGGGTGATGCGCTACGCCTTCGAACTCGCGCGCACGCGCGAAGCGAAGCACGTGACCTCGGCGACCAAGTCGAACGGCATCACACACACGATGCCGTACTGGGATGAGCGCTTTCGCGCCATCTCCACCGAGTACCCCGACGTCCGCACCGATCAGTACCATATCGATATTCTGACCGCCCATTTCGTGCTGCACCCCGACTGGTTCGACGTCGTCGTCGGCAGCAACCTGTTCGGCGACATTCTTTCCGACCTGGGTCCTGCCGTGGCCGGAACCATAGGCATCGCCCCCGGCGCCAACATCAATCCGCCGCGGGAATATCCATCCATGTTCGAGCCGGTTCACGGCTCGGCACCCGACATCGCCGGGCAGGGCATTGCCAATCCCATCGGCCAGATCTGGTCCGGCGCGATGATGCTCGAGCACCTCGGTCATCCCGAGGCAGCGAAAGCTATCGAGGAGGCCATCGAGACCGTCCTCGCGGAGCCGTCGCTGCACACTCCCGATATGGGAGGAAAGGCGACCACCGCCGACCTCGGCGGGGCCATTGCCGACGCTCTCGGCTGACCGCGCGTTCCCATACGCTCTCGATGGAAGAGAGAGGTTGGACGCCGCCGCCGGGTATGCATGCGTCGGCCGCCTCCGACGTTGTGCGATAGCAGCGGCGTCCGCTTGGAATATCGGTCAGCGGAAGGTGATCTTGAGCGCTTTCGCCGCGCGCGGCCGCGCAAGGCCCTGAAGACCGGCGTAAAGCGAGAATTCCGTCACGCGGGAGGGAATTTTTCCGTGTGCGAAGCTCAATCCTGAGCACGCCCCGATCATGGCGCTGCCCATCGAAGTTGCCGCGCTGGTCCTGCTGGCGGCCCTCCTGCACGCGGCCTGGAACGCGCTGCTCAAGGCCGGTCAGGACCGCCTGGTGGTGCTCACCATCGCCAATGGCAGCCGGGTCCTGATCGCGTTACTCATCGCGCCGTTCATTGCCCTGCCGCAGGCCGACAGCTGGCCCTTTCTGCTCGCCTCGGTGATTCTGCACACGGGATACTACTTCTTTCTCGTGCACGCCTATCGCGTCGGCGATATCAGTCACGTGTATCCGATCGCGCGCGGCCTGTCGCCGATCCTCGTGGCGATCCTGGCCGCGGTTTTCGCCAGTGAGATGCCGCCGCCATGGGGCATGCTGGGTCTGGCGCTCGCCTGTGCCGGTATCACGAGCCTCGCCTTCGACCGCGGCCCGCCGTGGCGGGGCGACCGAAGGCCGCTCGCCTACGCCGCGGCAACGGCGGTCTTCATCGCCTCGTACACGCTCGCGGACGGGATGGGGGTGCGAAGGGCGGGTGACGCGCACGCCTACATCGTCTGGCTGATGCTGCTCGAAGGTCTGCCCATCATGTGCTACACGGCCCTGGCGCGGCGGGGCCGCCTGGCTGCAGCGATCGCGGGCAACTGGCGCACCGGGTGCAGCAGCGGGGTGCTCCAGTTCGGCGCCTACGCCCTGGTCATCTGGGCCATGAGTCTCGGCGCGATGGCTTCGGTGTCGGCGCTGCGCGAGACGAGCGTCATATTCGCCGCCTTGATCGGGGCGATTGTCTTGAAGGAGCGCGTCGGCGCGTTGCGCATCTCGGCGGCGATTCTGGTCGCCCTGGGCATCGTGCTCATGCGGGTTGCGGATTTATAATCGACCGAACCGGGGCGCGAGCGGCCGCCCCGGTATCCAATAAAAGCTCACAAGAGGGAGAGAGAAAATGGCGAAACCCATCCTTTACGGCCCCGGATACAGCACCTACGCGCGCTCCGCGCGCCTGGCAATGGAAGAGAAGGGCGTCGACTACGATCTCGTCGAAATCGACTTCATCGGCGGCGGCATGCCCGAAGAGCACCTGGCGCGACATCCCTTTGGCAAGGTGCCCGCCTTCGAGCACGACGGGCTGATGCTCTACGAGACTTCGGCCATCATGCGCTACGTCGACGAGGCCTTCGATGGACCCTCGCTGCAGCCGTCCGACGTGGCGGGGCGCGCGCGCATGACCCAGGTCATCTCGGTCATCGACTCCTATACCTATCCGCGCACCATCAGCGATCTGGTGATCCAGCGGCTGGTGCAGCCGATGCTCGGCGGCACCGCCGACGAATCCATCATCGAGGCTGCGGTCCCCGAGGTGGACAAGAGCATGCGCGAGTTCGAGAGGATGCTGGGCGATCACGAGTACCTCGTCGGCAGCACGCTGAGCCTCGCCGATCTGCATCTGGCGCCGGTCTTCGCGTACTTCGTCGATACGCCCGAGAGCAAAGCGATTCTCGAGAGCAAGCCCAGCTTGAGCGCCTGGTGGGAGCGCATCGCCTCGCGCGACAGTATGACGAAGACTCA
The DNA here is from genome assembly GCA_011775625.1 of Gammaproteobacteria bacterium. Lineage (GTDB taxonomy): Bacteria > Pseudomonadota > Gammaproteobacteria > HK1 > HK1 > JAABYT01. Next base: position 7,033 of record JAABYT010000032.1, read on the forward strand.
GCCAAACCTCGGCTGAACCAGCGTTGATGAGCACCGGCACCAACATTCTTCAGGTCGATGGCGAGCGTCTCTGGCAAACGCTGATGCGTTCTGGAGAGATCGGGCCCGGTCGTGCCGGCGGGCTCTGCCGCCTTCCGCTCACCGATGCCGACCGGGAGATGCGCGATCAGTTCGTGACCTGGTGCGAGGAGGCGGGCTGTCGCGTCACCATCGACCGGCTCGGCAATATCTTCGCGCGGCGCGAGGGTCAGGATGCCTCCCTCGCGCCGGTGCTCATCGGCAGCCACCTGGACACGCAGGTCGCCGGCGGCAGGTACGACGGCATCCTCGGCGTGCTCGCCGGTCTCGAGGTCGTGCGCACCCTGAACGACAGCGCTCTCGAGACGCGCCGGGCGCTGGAGGTGGTGTGCTGGACGAACGAGGAGGGCGCGCGCTTTCAACCGCCGATGATGTGCTCGGGTGCCTTCGCCGGCGTGCACGAGGTCGATTGGATACTGAGCTGTCGCGACGACGACGGTCTCGTCTTCGGTGAGGAGCTCGCGCGCATCGGCTACGACGGCAGTGCGCCGGTGGGTGGGCGCGACATCGACGCCTACTTCGAGCTGCACATCGAGCAGGGGCCCGAGCTGGAAGCCCGAGGCATCCCGCTCGGCATCGTCAGCGGGGGCTATTTCACCCGCGGCATGGTCATCGAGATCGAGGGCGAGAACGCCCACGCCGGACCGACACCGATGGACAAGCGCAAGAATGCGCTGGTCGGCGCCGCCATGATGATTGTGGCTGCCAACGACATCGGCTGGGAGCGCCATCCCCCGGGTAAATCCACCTCGAGCCGCATCAAGGTATGGCCCAACAAGCCCGGCATCCTGCCCGATTACGCCCAGGTGACGGTGGATTTTCGCCACCCGGACAAGGCCACGACGCTCGCCATGGAGTCCGACATGCTCGCGGCCATCGACGAGTGCTGCGCGCGCGCCAACGTCAAGGCGGAGGTCGTGCAGACCTGGGAGTTCGGCAACGAGGTGTTCGACGAGGCGTGCATCGAGCTCGTCAGGAATGCCGCCGAGGAGCTGCAGGTGCCCTGTCAGGAGATGCTGAGCCAGGCGGGCCACGATGCCTACCACATGACGCGCATCACGCCGACGGCGCTGCTGTTCTCGCCCTGCAGGGACGGTATCACCCACAACGAGAACGAGCACATCGAGCTCGCCTACACGACCCCGTCGGTCAATGTGCTCCTGCACGCGGTGCTCGCCCGCGCCAATCGCTGAGGGCCTTATGCCGCGGAGCCCCGAGGAGCAGGAGCTCAACGCGCACTTCGCAGAAGAGTACACGCGCGCCCAGAGCCCCGTGATGCTGGATCTGGAACGGGCGGTGTGCGGCTGCGACTACGGCGGCACCAGCTGGACGACCCGCGACGAGGCGGATTGCATCGGCGCTCTGCTGCAGCTCGGCGCAGGCAAGGCGCTTCTCGAGGTCGGCTCCGGCTCCGGCTGGCCGGCACTCTACCTGGCCGAGAAGAGCGGTTGCGATGCGATCCTCGTCGACCTGCCCTTCGAGGCGATTCGCCTCGCGGCCGACAGGGTGGCCGGTGAGTCACTCTCCGGCGCGATCGGCGTCGCCGTCGGCGACGGCGCCGCGCTGCCCGTGCAGAGCGCCTCGTTCGATGCCGTCAGCCATTCGGACGTGCTCTGCTGTCTCGCGCGCAAGCGCCAGGTGTTGCAAGAGTGCCGGCGGGTGATCCGTCCTGAAGCAAGGATGGTCTTTTCGGTGATCTACGTGGCCGCGGGCCTCTCCGGCACCGATCACGCGCGCGCCGTGGAGTCCGGCCCGCCCCACGTGGAATCCGAGTGCGGCTATCCGGAGCTGCTCGAGGCGACCGGTTGGGATGTCGTCGAGCGTATCGACGTAACCGCCGCCTACGAGCAAACCGGCAGGCGCCACATCCGCGAGGTCGAGGCGCGTGCCGATGGGTTGAAAGCGCTTCTCGGCGAAGCCGAGTACGCGGACATGCTCATCAGGCGCAACAGGAACGTCGAAGCGGTGGCGGAAGGCATCGTGCGCCGCGATCTGTTCGTGGCGAAACCTGCCGAGGCGATTTAGGCGCCGACGCCGGCACGCGACAGCGCTTCCTCCAGGGCCGGTAAAGTGGCCCTGAATCCGTCTCGATGCGCCTGGTCTCGCAGGTCCTCGAGCTTCTTAATTGTTGCTGGGGCTCGACTGCCTTGCCCGAATGCGGCCAGTGCCCGCCCCCGGTCGATGAAAAAGTCGCTCCACGGTAAAGGCTCCGCGCGGGTGTAGTCTTCGAGCGCGTCCGCGTACGCTTCGACCCGTTGCCACTCGCAGGCGCTGATGAGCGCATCCATTCCGAATCGATAAAACCACAGGTAGTTGTGACTCACCGCGCCTTTGCGCAGCACTGCTTCCCCTTCCTCCAACGCCGCGTCTCGAGCCTCTTCGTCGTCACTGACGAGCGCCAGCGCGCCGAGTACCCGCCCGGCGTTGAAGGCCTGACCTACCTCACGGGCTATCGAAGCGGCCTGCATCAAGAGTTCCCGTGCTTCCGAATTTCGTCCTCTGCGCTGCAAGGCCATAGCTTTCCAGAGGAGGCCCGTGGGTTGCCATGTGCGCGAGCCGAGTGCCAAGGCACAGGCCATCTGATGCTCAGCGTGCAGTTCCAGAAGCTCGTACTCGCACAGATCGGTGGCTGTGTGGCAAATACATCCCTCGGCATTCATCTGGACTCGCTGGTCTCCGGCCTTGCGGGCCGCGTCCAGAGCGGTGAAAGCTGCGCTCATTCCGCCCCTGAGATCGCCGAGGTACATGAGGGTAAAGCCCCACATCGGAAGGTGCGCCATCTCGACGCGACCGAGCCCATGCTTGCGTGAGAGCTCGACGCAATTATTATAATGGTCGTTGGCCGTTCTCATTCGACCCCGAACGTACGCCGCATCTCCCAATCCTCCCAGCGCCCGCGCCTCGAACTCGAGCGATTGGGCTGCACGGGCGTAGTCGAGCGCGGATTGGTGCGCCTCGCGACAGGCTTCGACGTTGCCGAGTGGGAAGTGCAGGTTCCCGCGCAGGTGGAGTAGGCGCGCAAGCTTCAACGTGAGATTGTGCTTGACCACCACGGGCTCGGCTTTGTCGAGAAGCTCGAGCCCTGCCTCGTAGTCGGTGGCAACCCGCATTCCTGCGGCCAATCCGATCCATGACTCGCAGCGTTGCACATCATCGTCGGCCTGCTCGAGTGCTTCCCGATATATGTCTATCGAAGAGTCTATGTTGCCGAGGTCGTGCAGCAGCTCGCCTTTGAGGATATTCAATCGGTGCCGATCCGACTGGGCAGAGGCGACTGCCAGACCGCGGTCTGTAAGGTGGAGGGCCCGCTCGAACCGAAACTGTTCGAGCTGCTCGCGAGCGGCGGCGAGAAAGGCGCCGGGTGCTTCGTCGTCCTCAGCGCCGGCAAGATGCTCGGCATGCAGTGCCGAGTCGCTTCGGGAGTACCAGTGCGCCGCCTTTCGATGCAGCTCTCCGCGTTGACGCTTGAGCAGTGAGCTGTACACGCACTCCTGAATCAGAGCATGTGCGAACAGATAACCGGTTCCCTCGGTCCGTACCAGATTGTGCTCGAGCAAAGCCTGGCAGTCGTAATCAGTGGTGTCGAGCAGATGACACAGCACGTCGCCGTTGAAGCGTTGGCCGATCACGGAAGCCGCCTGCAGGGCGCGCTTGTCCTCGGGCTCGAGCCGATCCATGCGCGCCAGCACCAGGCTCTGGATGGAATCGGGCAACCCTTCCCGGGTGCCTTCCCGGGCGTTGCGCAGCAACTGCTCGAGAAACAGCGGATTGCCAGCGGCACGCTCGAGGCAATCCCGGGCGAGCGGATCACTCGAATCGATGAACCCCTCGATGAGCTCGAGGGATTCCTGTTTGCGTAGTGGGCCGAGGTCTATGGTAAGAAGAGGACTGCCCTCGGTGCTACTGCGCCAACGCTGATCGAGAGGATCGCCTTCTACGCGCGACGTCATGAGAAGAAGCACTGCGCAATCCACTACTGATTTCGTGAGCCTGGCCAGATGCGCAAGCGTGAGTGCATCGGCCCAGTGAATGTCCTCGACCAGCAGAAGCACCGGTCGGGTGGAACTCAGCCTGTCGACGATCTCGGGCACCACCTGCTGTTTGCCTTCGTTGCGGGTGGCGTTGTCCATCGCATCGTATAAAGCCCGGAGCTCGGTCGCCTGCGGCAAGTCCAGCAGATCGTTCAGATAGACCTGCTGATCCGACTCGAGCAGGCCGTCGTCCATGGCCGCCTGCGCTGCCCGCAGGCGCGCATCCTTGCCGGCACCGGGCCCGATACCGAGAAGGCTGCGCAGCAATGCGCGTATGGCGTCCTGACCCTTGCCGACGCCGAAGTCGAGCACGAGTCCCCGGTGGCACTTCATGCCCCTGGCCGCGCCCATGCAAACGAACTCCTCGGTGAGACGCGTCTTGCCGATGCCGGGCTCGCCGCGAACATAGACCGTCTGACCCTGCCCGTACTCGAGACAGGTATCGAGAATGCCCCGGAACTGGTTGAGCTCGGCGCGCCGGCCGACGAATGGCGTGCTTCTCGCGGGGGACGTGCTCTCTTCGGCGGAAATGACTCGTCGCAGCGCGAAAACCGCAAGCGGCTCGGATATTCCCTTGACCGACAGGGACTGGAGCGGCCCGACTTCGATTCGCGACTCCGCGAGCTCCCTGGTGGCGGCGGACAGGTAGATTGCACCGGGCTGTGCGGCCTGCTCCAGGCGCGCCGCGACGGGTACGGTAGGCCCGGAGGCATCGTATTCGATCTTTTCACCTTCGCCGACGGTGAGCACAACGACCTCGCCCGAATGCAGCCCGACGCGGATCCGGATGCCACTCTCGCGCAGTGCGGGGATCTGCTTCGAATAGTCACCGATCGCCTGCTGCATCTCCCACGCCGCCTGACACGCGTCCACGGCGTGGTGCTCGCTCGCCAGCGGCGCGCCGAACATGGCCATGACGCCATCGCCCATGAAGCGGCACACGGTGCCGCGATTGTTTTCCACCGAGGCGCACATGCGCTGCGTGGCGCCGTAAAGCAGATCGTGCGTCTCCTCTGCGTCGAGCTTCTCCGTAAGCGCAGTGGAGCCGGTGATGTCGGCGAATAGCATCGTCACCGGCTTTCGCTCTCCGGGCATGCGCTCCCATGCCGCCAGGGAGGCGTCACTGTCATGGGTCGGAGCCTGGCTGCGCTCCGCGCCCTCGAGTCCGGCGATGGCTTTCAGGATTTTTTTACGGGGGCCGAGCGGAATACCCAGCTCTTTCAGGTCGGTTTCGTCGAGCTCCGGCAGGGCCGCCAGATCGATCTCCTGCTCGTCGAAGAGACCCGCGTACTTCGCGAGCCCCAGACCTTTCAGCCATTTTGCAATTTCCTTGCTCATGGACCCGAGTTCAGATTCTCGAAAACCGCGCTCAGGATAGGGAATGTTACCGCCATTTTCTGCTCGTCGATTCGCATCGCGTAGGCACTCAGCACCGAATCGGGCGTCTTGGCGATGAGTGCGTCGTAATCGGCGCCCCGCTCGCGGGTGAACGAGATCGAAGAATCGAAAGTCTCGACCAGACGGAAGCCGTGTCGGCAGACCACATCGATGAAATCTGCGCGCTGGTGCATACGGATGTGCCCGTCGCGTTTGAGCAGCTGGAAACGGTTGATGAAGTCCACGTCATCGCCCTCGTGCCTGATGGCATCCGCGAGCACCAGCGTGCCCTTCTCGCGCACCGTCCGAGCGAGCTCCTCGAGACTGATCTCCAATCGTGGCAGGTGGTGAAAGACGTAGCGGCTCACGGCTGCGTCGAAGTGGTCGTCGGGAAAGGGCAGCCTGATGCCGTCGTAGATCAGGAACTCGACATTCGACCGGCCCTCCTCGCGGGCCTGCTCGCGATTGCGCTCGATGGCCTGCGCGGCCACGTCGACGCCGACCACGCGGCAATCCGGCTCTTGGCGAGCCACGGCGCTCGCGACGTAGCCGTTGCCGGTGCCGAGATCGAGAATCACCTGATTGGGAGCCGGCCTCAGGAAAGACAGCATCCAGGCGAGCTGCGCGGCATCGGAGTGCGTCTCGACGAAAGCCCTCGTGTGCAGCTCTGCATCGAAGCTGCGCGCAGCCTCTTGGACCTGTCGCTCGATATCGTCTCGAGCCATTGCCGTACACCGTGGGTAGCGGCGTAGATGTCTACTTTATTACATCGCCGCGGTCGCGGACACCAAGGCGGCGGAGACTCCTCGCTCCGACCGGGGTAGAGTAGCGTCATGGAGCGCTCATTGAAGTACATGATTGCCGCCTGCCTCTTCGTCACGCTGCAGGTCCAGGGTGGAGACGATCCTTACGCGAAGGCGCGCCAGAGGATGCTCGCGGCCATACAGGCGACGGTCATCGACACCCGTGGGGAGACCGGCCGGGAAGCGCTCGCGCCGCGGGTCATGGAAGCGATGGGTAAGGTGCCGCGACACGAGTTCGTGCCCGACGAGCTCGACGCCGTCGCCTACGCCAACCGGCCGCTGCCCGTCGGGCACGGTCAGACGATTTCCCAGCCCTATATCGTCGCGCTCATGACCGATCTCCTGGACATCGACGAAGACGCCGTGGTTCTCGAGATCGGCACCGGATCCGGCTACCAGGCGGCGGTTCTGGGGGCGCTGGTCAATCGCGTTTATACGATGGAGATCATCGAGCCGCTGGCGGATTCGGCGAAAGAGCGCCTGGCGCGCCTCGGCTACGGCAACGTGGAGGTCAAGTTCGCCGATGGCTACTACGGCTGGCCGGAGAAGGGGCCCTTCGACGCGATCATCGTGACCGCGGCGGCCAATCACATTCCACCGCCGCTGGTCGAGCAGCTGAAGCCGGGCGGCAGGCTGGTTGTGCCCGTGGGCGAGCGGTTCGCTGTCCAGCACCTTCTGCTGGTGCACAAGCTCGACGAGCAGCGCGTGCAGATCCGGCAGATCCTGCCGGTGCGCTTCGTCCCGCTGACGGGCGGACATGGCTGATACGCTGTTCGGCGCCCCGCAGGCGCCGCCGATGCGACGCGTCTTCCTGTCAGTGGCGATTCTCTCGGCGGGTGTTCTCGCCTACGAGGTCCTGCTGACGCGGCTGCTGTCCATCGTCCAGTGGCACCACTTCGCTTACATGATCATCAGTCTTGCGCTGCTCGGATTCGGCGCGAGCGGCACCTTTCTGACGTTCGCCGGGCGCCGCCTCACGGCGCGCTTCGCGCGGGTTTTCGCCGTCAACGCTTCCCTGTTCGCGCTGTCGTCGGTCGGCTGTTTCCTGATCGTGCAGAGCCTGCCTTTGAATCTCCTGGAGATCACCTGGGGCGCAGACCAGCTGCTGTGGCTCGGGCTCTCCTACGTGCTGCTGATGCTGCCGTTTTTCTTCGCCGCCAACTGCATCGCGCTCACCTTCATGCGGTTTCCCGAGGTGCTTGCCAGCACCTACGCGAGCGATCTGGGAGGCGCGGCCATCGGCTGCGGCGCGGTGCTCTGGATGCTGCACGCCGCCGCTCCCGGCGCGGTGCTCGCGCCGGTAGCCGCCGCCGGTGCTCTGGCTGCCATCGTCACCGGCGTCCAGGGCCGCTCTGCTCGCTGGAGCGCATCGATCGGCGTGCTCGTCGTTGCGGGCTATCTGCTGCACGGCTCGCCGCTCGAGCTGCGGTATTCCGAGTACAAGGGTCTCGCGCAGACCGAGCGGGTGTCCGGCGCAACCGTCGTCGCGTCGCTCGCGAGTCCACTGGGTGTTTTGACCGTGGTGGAGAATCCGAAAGTGCCGTTTCGCCACGCGCCGGGCTTGAGCATCGCCGCGCCGGCCGCGATTCCCGAGCAGGTCGCCATCTACACCGATGCCGACAGCGCCACGATGCTGA
>JAABYT010000032.1:14963-22539 GCA_011775625.1 Gammaproteobacteria bacterium
CTGCCGTATCATCTCGCCGGCGTCGAGTCCGTTCTCGTGCTCGGCGCCGGGGCGGGCTCCGACGTCCTGCAGGCGCTTTACCACGGCGCCGAGCGCGTCACGGCGGTGGAGCTGAATGCTCAGCTCGTGAGCTTCGTGCGCGATGAGTACGCGGAGTTTTCCGGCAATATCTATCGAGACAGTCGCGTGGATGTGCGCATCGCGGAGGCACGGGACTTCGTCACCCGCGATACGCGGCGCTACGATCTCATCCAGATGACGGGCCTCGATGCCTTCGGGGCGTCTGCGAGCGGTCTGCGCGCGCTGAACGAGAACTATCTCTATACCGTCGAAGCGCTGCAGGCTTATCTGGATCGCCTCGCGCCGGACGGGCTCATCGCCATCACGCGCTGGGTGGACCTGCCGCCGCGCGACGCGCTGAAGCTGTTTGCAACGGCCGTGACGGCTCTGCAAGCGCGAGGTGTCGACGATGCCGGGCTTCGTCTCGCCTGGGTGCGCAGCTGGAACAGCATCACGCTCGTTATCAAAAACGGCGCGTTCACGCGCGAGCAGGTCGATGCCGTGCGCGGCTTCGCCGAAGACCGCCGCTTCGACGTCGCCTACTACCCGGGTATGTCGCGCGAGGACGCGAATCGGTACAACGTTCTCGCATCGCCGCAGTTCTTCGACGCGGCGACCGCGCTTCTGGGGCCCGAGCGCGAGCGCTTTCTGTCGGGCTACAAGTTTCGCATCTCGCCGAGCAGCGATGACCGCCCCTTTCACTTTCATTTCTTCAAATGGCGGCATTTCCCCGAGATGCTCGCGCTTCGCGCGCGTGGCGGCATGGGTCTGCTGGAGCTCGGATACATCGTGCTGATCGCCGCCCTCGTTCAGGCGGCGCTGGTGGGTGTCGTGCTCATCGTGCTGCCGCTGCTGTGGATGCGTCGCGACGCCGCCACCTCGGCTTCCTCCACCTGGTCGCGCAGCATGCTGGTGGGTTATTTTCTTTTCATCGGGCTTGCGTTTCTGTTCATCGAGATCGCGTTCATTCAGCTCTTCGTGCGCTTTCTCGGCCACCCGGTCTACTCGGTCACTATCGTGCTGGCGAGCTTTCTGCTGTTCGCCGCCGTCGGCAGCGGCCTTGCGGAGTTATTTCGAGACGCCGTCTCCGATCGCAGCAAGCTCCTGGGCGCGACCGGTGTCATCGTCGTGACTTGCATCGCCTACGTCGTGCTGCTGCCCGGGGTTCTGACGTATTTCGCCGGAGTCAGCGGCGTCGGGCGAGCCGTCGTCGTCATCGCGCTGGTGGCGCCGTTGGCGGTGCCGATGGGCATGCCCTTTCCCCTGGGAATGCGATCGCTTCGGGGTGCGGCTGCGGATTTCGTGCCGTGGGCCTGGGCAATCAACGGCTGCGCGTCGGTGGTGAGCGCCGTTCTCGCGGTGGTGCTGGCAATGCATCTGGGCTTCACCGCGGTCGTCCTGATCGCCGCCGCGCTCTACGTGCTGACCGCCTGTATCGGTTGGCGAGGCCTGCGCGCCGGCGCGCCGGTGCTGCTCGGGCCCGTGTAGTCAGTCTTCGAGCAGGCGCATGCCGCTGCGCCGCTCGTTCAAGTGCTCGCAGCGGTCGAGAAATGCGCCGGCGATGAGACGAAAGCTGAGACCGACCTGACGAAACGCGTGCAGGGGGATCGGTGAAAGAGGCTCCACGGGCATGTCCGTTGGTTGGTCGGCAACGGTCATCGCGAGCTGCCTGCCCATCATGGTGGCCATGGCAATGCCGCGCCCGTTGTATCCCATGCCGGCGTGCAGTCGCGGCGCGAGCCTCATGAGCTTGGGTGCGTGCGAGAGGGTCATCGCCGTGTAGCCGCCCCAGTGAAACTGCCATGCGACATCGGCGAGCTGGGGAAACAGTCGACGCGCCTCGGCGTGCACGTGGGAGGCATCGCCGGACTGGGCTGCGTCGAGCAGATGGCCGCGGCCGCCGACGACGAAGCGCCCGTCGCGATCCATTCGATAATAAACGTATACCCGGCGGGCCTCCGACACCGCATGACGGCCTGGAAGGATGGCGGCGCGCTTGGCTTCCTCGAGGGGCGCGGTGGCGGCGACGAAGCTCGGCACCGGCACCACCGCCGCGTCGAGGCGCGGCCAGAGGCGCCCGGTGTAGCCGTTGGTGCAGATCAGCACGTGCTCGGCGAGAAGCGCGCCCCGCGGCGTGGTCAGCTTCCATGCGTCTGAATCGAGTTGCAGCGACAGCGCCGGCGAGTCGCCGTGAATCACCGCCCCGGCGGCAATCGCCGCGCGCGCGAGACCGCGCGCGTAGGACAGCGGTTGGATATTGCCGCCGCGGCGGTCGAGCACCGCCTGCAGATAGGCCTCGGTGCCGAGCAGCTCGACGGTCTCGTTGCGCGACAGCAGCTCCACCGCGGCACCGCGCGCCGACCACTGCCGGGCCCAGCGCTCCAGGAACGCCACCCCGCGCCGGCTCGCGGCGCCCTGCACGTAGCCCGGTCGCAGCGCGTCGCAGTCGATGGCGTGCGCATCGATGAGGTCGAACACCAGATCGCAGGCGGCGTTCGCCATGGCGTTGATGCGGCTTCCCTGCGACTTTCCGTAGCGCGCTTCGACATCGTCGGGCAGCAGCTTCCAGCCCGGGTTGACCTGTCCGCCGTTACGCCCCGACGCACCCCAGCCGGGCTGCACGGCTTCGAGCACCGCCACGCCGCGGCCCGCATCGGCGAGATGCAGCGCGGCCGAGAGGCCGGTGAAGCCGGCGCCGACGACGGCCACCTCGACGCGCTGCTGTCCCTCGAGGGGTGCGCACGCCGGGGCCGCCCCCGCCGTCTCGGTCCAAAGGCTCGCGGGCCATTCAATCGGCGCGTCCGTCATGGCCCCCTCGTTGCAGGCGCTACTTGAGCTTGTGCGGCACGAACGGCATCGGCACGACCCGCGCACCGAGCTCACCACGCGGCGACGCGACGACCACGCGTGCACCGGTCCCGGTGTGCTCGATGGCCAGCAGGGCGAGTCCAATGTTCTTCTTCAGCCGCGGTGAATGCACACAGCTGGTCACGCGGCCGACCACCGTGTCGCCCTTGCGTGCCGGCCACGGCACCTCGTTCGGTGCATCCAGGGGATCGCCGTCGAGCTCGATCGCCACGAGACGGCGTTTGACGCCCTCGGCGTGAATGCGCGCGAGCCTGCTCTTGCCGATGAAGGCCGCCGCCTGATCGAGATCCACCAGCCAACCGAGATTGACCTCGTAGGGGTTGGTGTCGAGCGTGATGTCGGCGCCGTAGGAGAGCAGGCACGCTTCTATTCGGCGAATCGAGGACGGACCGCAGGGACCGATATTGAACGGCCGGCCGGCGTCCATGATGCGCTCCCACAGGGTGTCGCCGAAGCGACCATCGCGTAAGAAGATTTCGTAGCCGCGCTCGCCGCTCCAGCCGGTGCGGGACACCACCAGAGGTATGCCGTCGAGCTCGGTCTCTTCGAATCGGAACAGTCCGAGCGCGCTAACCCAGTCGCCGAAAACCGCCCGCATGGTCTCGGTCGAGCGCGGACCCTGCACCTGCAGCGGCGAAACGTCCGGCTCCTCGATGCGCACGTCCATGCCGGAATCGATCTGCACGCCGCGCGCCCACAGGAGCACGTCGGAGTCGGCTACCGAGAGCCAGTAGTGATCCTCGGCGAGCTTCAAGAGCAGGAGATCGTTGACGATGCCGCCGTCGTCGGCGGTGAGCACGACATACTTGCACTGTCCAACCTCGCATGACGAGAGGTCTCTCGGTGTCAAATACTGAACGAAGCGGGCCGCATCCGGGCCGCTGATGGCCACCTGGCGCTCCGCGGCCACGTCCCAGAGCGTGACATCGTTGATCAACCGCCGGTAGTCGGCCTCGGGGCTCTCGTAGTAGAGCGGCATGTACATGTGGTTGTAGATGGAGTAGGCCTTGGCGCCGTGACGGCGCGTCGCCTCGAAAAAGGGCGAGGTACGCACGCGGGTACCGAAAGTGATGAGCGGGCTCACCCCGGCGATGGACGAATGGCTGCTGGTCATGGCTCGCTCAGGCACGCGCTCGCGCACTCCGGTGGGGGAACGCCCGGTTTTGAAAAACGGCCGGTGGATTCTACGGCACCGTCCGCGCCGGCGTCACGCGCGGCCGCGTATGTCCCGGAAATGCGTCGTCACAACGAGCCGGCGGGCGACCTCTGGTGCGGGCGACACCGNNTGCGCCATGTCCGCTCACGCACCCGGTCGAGACCAGCCCGGTTCCGAGAGCGCGGCATCGAGGGCGTGGGCGATGGTTACCAGGCGGCAGGCGCGGGCCTGCTCGAGCAACCGAGCGAGCGTCCCGTGCGTGGCCGTGCTTCGGTCACCGCGGCCGTGCGCCGCGAGTGCACGCCCCCGCTCGATGATCAAGTCGGCCCACGGCAGGGGCTCTTCGCGAGTAAACTCCTCGAGCGCGGCCGCATATCGCTCGGCGTTGTCCCAGTCGCGCGACTCGAGGCTGGTCTCAATGGCGAATCGGTAGAATCGCAAATAGTTGTGGCTGAGGCTGTTCGTCTCGAGCATCTGCTCGCCTTCGCGCAAGGCTCGCGCGCGTTCGTCGGGGTCGTCGGTGGAGGCTGCGAGGTATCCGAGAATCGTCGGACCGACGAAAATCAATCCCGATTTTCTTGCACTCTCGTAGGCTTCCCTGAGCGCGAGAAGACCCTCTTCTCGCCGCCCCATCTCGGTCAGCAGCTTGCCGTGGTGAGCCTGGGCGGAGGCGCCCAGGTTTACGGATCCGAGGCGTCGACACAGTTCCATCGATCTCAGACTGGCCTCTAATGCCTCGTCGAACCTGTCCATGTCCGTACCCCAGTAACATATGACCTGGGTCGCGACCGCCTCTGCCCGCAGGTTGTGAATCCTGCGCGCATGCGCCGCACTGCTCATTGCGTCTGCGATGCATTCTTCGTATCGCAGCTCGTAAAATCGTGCGATGCCTCTCATCGCCAGGTACGCGACTTCGACTTGCTCGAAACCGTGCGCCTGACAAATTTTCACGCAGCTGTCGAAGTGCCTTTCGGCGGTGATCATTCTGCCGCGCTGATAATAGGCATCTCCCAATCCGCCCAGAGCGCGAGCCTCCTTCTCGAGCAGTCCTGCCCGGCGGGCAATATCGCGTGACTGCTCGTGCTCGTGCAGGCAGTCCTCGAATCGCCCGAGCGGGAAGTACAGATTACCCTTGAGGTAGTGCACCTCGGCGAGCTTCGCCGGGCGATCGTGACTTCGAGCGACGCTTTCCGCACGGTCGAGTGCCTGCAAAGCGTCATCCCATCGTTCCACGACCCGCATACTCGCGGCCAATCCGAGATTGAAATCCACTTCCGCTGTCGCGCGCCGCTCTGCATCTTCCATGTCGCCGAGCAGATCAAGCCCGCGCGAATAGTGTCCGATGGCTTCTGCATGTGCGGCTCGGGCGGCGGCGCGATCGCCCGCGCGCTGCCAGTAGCTGATGGCCTGCTCGGTCTCTCCTCCTTCGGTGAAGTGTCTCGCCACGACTTCCGGCTGGAGTTCCGCCGTATCCGTGAATTCCTCGCACAGGACCGAAGCGATGCGCCGATGCAGCGCCTGGCGCGCCGAGCGCAACAGGCTCTGGTAGGCCACGTCCTGAATCAGGGCGTGCTTGAACACACAGGACGCCTGGCTGCCGGTGCCGCGGCGCTGGACGAGCCCCGATGCGTCGAGCTCGTCGAGCGCCAATTCGATTTTCCCCGGCGGCTCCTCGCAAACCGCGCTGAGCAGCTCGTGGGTGAACTCGCGACCGAGCGCCGAAGCCACCTGAGCGACGGGTTTACCCACCGTCAAACGGTCCAGCCGCGACATGAGAGAATCCTGAAGGGTCGCCGGCACATCCAGCGACGAACCCGTCGTATCCCTCTCGGACTCGAGCAGTGTGCGGGTGAGCTCCTCGATGAACAGAGGAATGCCGTCGGCCTTGGCGACGATGTCGGCGAGCACCGACTCGGGGAGCCCGGTGTGCTCGGCGATGCGATCGACCAGCGCGCGCGACTGGCGCCGATCGATGCGACTGAGCGATATCAGGCTGGTATTGGGCTGGCCGGTCCAGGCCGCCTCGAAGCCCGGGCGGCTGGTTACCGCCACCAATAATGGCAAGGTGGCCGCTCGTTCGACGATTCGCTCGAGCAGCTCCAGGGTCGAAGGATCGATCCAATGCACGTCCTCGAATATGAAAAGGACCGGAGTCGCGGCAGCGAGGGATTCGAGGCGGCGAACGAGTGCCGACAAGGTCTTCTCTTTTCGTTGCGCGGGCTCGAGGTGCGCATCGGGAAAATGCCGGTCGTTCGGAATCGACAGCAGATCGGCGAACAAGGCCAGATCTTCGTCGTTCGCATCGGCGGATCGACTGAGCAACGTCTCCAGCAGATCGAGTTTCTCTGCCGGCGCATGGCGATGATCGATGCCGGCGGTCCGCTCGAGCTCGGCGATCACGGGATGAAAGGCGCTGTTTTGATAGTGCGCCAGACATTGATACCCGATGCGCACATGCGGCTCGGCGGCAACGGAGCGTCGAAGCTCCTCGGTCAGGCGTGATTTGCCGATACCGGCTTCGCCTGTGATGAGCACGACCCGTCCGTCTCCGTCTCGCGCACGTTTCCAGCGATTGAGCAGCAGGGTCAACTCTTCCTCGCGTCCCACCAGCGGCGTCAGGCCGACGTGCCTGGCCGCTTCGAAGCGACTCTCGACCGAGCGCGTTCCCGTTACCTGCCACGCTTGAACCGGCTCGGCGACGCCCTTGAGCGCCTGGGTGCCGAGCGCGCGGCACTCGAAGGTGCGTCCTGTCAGCTGGTAGGTGCTCTGCGCGATGACGACGGTGTCGGGCTCGGCGACGCTCTGCAGCCGGGCGGCGATGTTCGGCGTCTCGCCGACCACGGGGCTTTCCCGTGAGGCACCTTCGCCGATGAGATCGCCGACCACCACCAGGCCCGTGGCGATCCCCACCCGTGCGGCGAGCGCGGAGTCGGCGCGCCGCGTCGATCGTTGGTTGAGAGCCTGCAGGGATTCGAGCAGCGAGAGCGCGGCGAGCACGGCTCGTTCCGCATCGTTCTCGTGGCTCTTCGGATAACCGAAGTAGGCGAGCACGCCGTCGCCCATGTAGCGCGCGACGAAACCGTCGTACTCGGCGACAGCGGCTCGGCACGCATCCTGGTACTCGTTGATGAGCGCCCGCAGATCTTCCGGGTCGAGCTCTGCCGAGAGCTCCGTCGAGCCGACCAGATCACAGAACATGATGGTGACCTGTCGCCGCTCCGCCTCGCCGCTGGCGGCCACGCCCGCCGGTGCCTGCGGCGCATCCAGGCCGGCAATCGCTTTCAGGATCTTCTTTCGGTGACCGAGCGGGATGCCGAGCTCTTTGAGGTCGAATCCGTCGAGCTCCGCAAGCGCCTCGAAGTCGATCTTGTGCTCGTCGAAAAGAGCCGCATATTCGTCGAGGCCGAGCCCGACGAGCCATTGGGAGACGTCGCGCATCTGGTTTCCCGGTGCCGAGTCAGAAAATCTCCGGGAAATCTATCAGGAAGCGCC
>JAABYT010000047.1:0-7730 GCA_011775625.1 Gammaproteobacteria bacterium
TTACCCCACCAACTAGCTAATCCGACATAGGCTCATCCAATAGCGCAAGGTCCGAAGATCCCCCGCTTTCCCCCGTAGGGCGTATGCGGTATTAGCCCGAGTTTCCCCGGGTTGTCCCCCACTACTGGGCAGATTCCCACGCGTTACTCACCCGTCCGCCACTCGCCGCCAGGGAGCAAGCTCCCCGCGCTGCCGTTCGACTTGCATGTGTTAAGCATGCCGCCAGCGTTCAATCTGAGCCAGGATCAAACTCTTCAATTGAAGAAAGGAAACTGCCCGAAGGCAGCTAATCTCGACTCGACGGAATAACTCAAAAACGCTATGGCTTATGAGTGCTTCGCGCCGATGATCTCTGTGACGGATCACATCACCGACGCAAGCGCCCACACATATTGTCTGACCGAATTGTTAAAGAGCAGGCCCGAGCGCCAGCGGTCCTGGCCGGGCAGAAGCGGAATTATACTCCCAGGCGAGACCCGGTCAATAGCCCCCAGGGGCCCACTCAGGAGACGGTGACCCGCGCGAAGCGGCGTTTCCCGACCTGGAATACCGCCGTCGTCCCGGCGTCGATCTCGAGGCCGAGATCCTCGACCCGCTCGCCGTCCATGCGCACGGCCCCCTGCTCGATCATGCGCCGGGACTCGGTGGTGCTGCGGGTGAGCGCCACCTCTTTCAGCAGGTTGGCGATGGGCAGCCGGCCTCCGGGGGCGCTCACCTTCCGCTCGGGCATGTCGTCGGGGAGCTCGCCTTTCCTGAAGCGCTGCTCGAACTCGGTCACGGCGTCCTCGGCCGCCGCGCCACCATGGAAACGCGCGACGATCTCGCGCCCCAGGCGCACCTTGAAATCCCTTGGATTGCGAGCCCCCGAGGCCGCATCGGCCTGCATGGCCTCGAGCTCATCCAGGCGCGTATCCAGGGAAAGCAGCTCGTAGTAGCGCCACATGAGGGTGTCGGAAAGCGACATGATCTTGCCGAACATCTCCCGCGGTGGCTCGTCGATGCCGATGGTGTTGCCGAGCGACTTCGACATCTTCTGCACCCCGTCCAGGCCCTCGAGGATGGGCATGGTCAGGACCACCTGGGGAGGCTGGCCGAAGTGCTCCTGGAGCTGGCGCCCGACCAGCAGATTGAACTTCTGGTCGGTCCCGCCGAGCTCGACGTCGGCCTTCATGGCCACCGAGTCGTAGCCCTGCACCAGGGGGTAGAGGAACTCGTGAATGGCGATGGACTGGCCGGACTTGTAACGCTTGGAAAAATCGTCGCGCTCGAGCATGCGCGCGACGGTGTGCTGCGCGGCGAGCTTGATGAGGCCGGCGGCGTCCATGGGCCCCCACCACGACGAGTTGAAGCAGATCTCGGTCTTTTGCGCATCCAGAATCTTGTAGATCTGCGCCTCGTAGGTGCGGGCATTGTCGCTGATCGCCTCCTCGCTCAAGGGCTGGCGGGTGGCGCTCTTGCCCGACGGATCGCCGATCATGCCGGTGAAGTCACCGATGAGGAACATCACGTGGTGGCCGAGGTCCTGGAACACCCGCAGCTTGTTGATGAGCACCGTGTGGCCGAGGTGCAGATCCGGGGCGGTGGGATCGAAGCCCGCCTTGACGCGCAGGGGCCGGCCCGTGGCGAGCCTGTCGACGAGCTCGCGCTCGAGCAGGATTTCCTCGGCACCGCGTTTGATCTCGTCCAGAGCGTTCATATCACTTTCGCGCAGCGTCCCCGCGGCCGGCCCGGGCCGATCGTCCGGCCGGGCAGCGTATCACAGGGCTCGGAGCCCCCGAACACCGGCGCCGGTCACAGCCGGCGCGCGGGCGCCTTGAACCCGGTCACAATGCACCCGGGTTGTGCCGCGGTCATGCCTCAACTCTTGCCCCGCAGGCGCCGATAGTACTCATAGGCTGACAACTTTGACTCCCAGCAGGCCCGCTCGCGCGAATCGCCGCGAATTGACCTGCCGAGCACCAGCGGCTATGGTTTGATAGCCCGTAACGATCGGATTTTCAAATAATTACAACACTAAATTGAGATTTATCCGCACGACAACGACCAACAACAGACGGGCTCACCCTATGACCTTAGATTCCCATCCCGGCGACCGCCGACGCCTCCAGCGCCTGTGGCTGGCTGCGAGCGCACTGACGGTGGCCGGGGTCGCGGCTCTGTTCGGTGACGCCAGCGGGGAAACGCAGGCCGGGAAGCTGGCCGGTGGGCCAATCCTGCAACCGGTGGCGCTGCGCGAAAGCCCCGGCGATGCGATGCGCGAGCGCGTGCAGCCCGCCTCCCCCGACGCGGCCGGCATCGTCGCGACGCTGCCGGACGCATGGCCCGAGGTGCCGCGCATGCGCCTGCGCTACTCCCACGCGCTGTCCGCACTCGAGCACGCCGAGGCGCATCGCGACGCGCGCGAGCCCTCGGCGAGCGTCGACGCGGCGCCGGTGCTGAACGAGCACGCCTTCACGGTGCGCCGCGGCGATTCCCTCGCCCGGCTGTTCGAAGCCGCGGGCCTCGCGCGCAGGGATTTGGCCGCCATTGTGGCCGCCGGCAAGACCACCTCCATGCTCTCGCGCCTGCGCCCCGGCGATCGCATCAACGTCTACACCGACGCCGATAATCGGGTTCAGGGACTCACCCTCGAGCGGTCCCGCGGCAAGCGCCTGGAGATCGGCCGAGACGGCGACGCCTTCCGCAGCGGCGTCCCTGCGCGGCCCGCCAACACGGTGCTCATCGAGCGCGCCAGCGCAAACGGCGACGACGGGGTCGAGCTGCACAAGCCGCTGCCGAGCCTCGTGCGCCGCAGCGTCGAGGTGCGCCGCGGCGATTCGCTCTACACGATTTTCAAAAGGAACGGATTTCCGCTGGCCGATCTGGATGCCATCGTCAAGGCCAGCAAAGACACCCGCGAGCTTCGCCGCATCGTGCCCGGCCAGCGCCTCGACTTCCACCTGACCCGCGACGGCTCCGTGTCGAAGCTCGTTCACTATCTCGACGAGACGCGTACGCTGCGGGTCGAGCGCAACGGGGTCGGCTACGACAGCGAGATCGTCGACGTGCCTCTGGACAGGCACGTGGCGAGCGCCGCCGGTGTCATCGATGCCTCCCTGTTCGTCGCCGCGAGACGCCAGGGGCTCTCCAACAACGTCATCATGCAGCTGGTGGAGATCTTCGGCTGGGACATCGACTTCGCGCTCGATATCCGTGAGGGCGACCGTTTCACGGTCGTGTACGAGGAGCTCTACAAACACGGCAGGAAGCTCAGGGACGGCGCCATTCTCGCCGCGAGCTTCACCAACCAGGGCGCCACAACGCGCATCGTTCGCTACGAATACCCCGACGGGCGCACGGCCTACTTCACCCCCGAAGGCGTCAGTGTCCGCAAGGCCTTCCTGCGCACGCCCGTCAGTTTCGCGCGCATCTCCTCGGGATTCTCCCTGCGCCGCAAGCATCCGGTTCTGCACAAGTTCCGGGCGCATCGCGGCGTCGACTACGCTGCCCCGCGGGGAACGCCCGTCAAAGCCACGGGAGACGGCAAGGTCGAGTACATCGGATACAAGGGCGGTTACGGGAAAACCATCGTGCTGCGACACGGTGCCACGTACACGACGCTCTATGCGCATATGTCGCGATTCGCAAGAAAGCTGCGACGCGGTCAGCGTGTCAGCCAGGGTCAGGTCATCGGCTACGTCGGATCCACGGGTCTGTCGAGCGGTTCGCACCTGCACTACGAGTTTCGCGTGCGCGGCGTGCACCGCAATCCGCTTCGCATCAAGCTACCGAAGGCAGCGCCCATCGAGGAAAAATACGAGCAGCACTTCCTCGCCTCGACCCGGGATTTGGTAGCTCACCTCGAAATCGTCTCCAGCACCACGCTGGCCGCGGACGAGCGACGCGTCACCGACACCGACTAGAATCGTCCGTCATGGCTCTGCACATCGGCCTCATCTCCGGCACCAGCGCGGATGCCGTGGATGCTGCGCTCGTGGAGCTCGATTCTGATCGCATCGAGCTCGTCGCCTGCCACAGCGAAACCATTCCGCAGACCCTCTCGACGACCCTGAGAGCAGTCATCGACGATGCACGCATAGACCGATCGGTGTTCTGGCAGCTGGACGTGCAGATCGGCGAGCTGTTCGCCGCGGCCGCCGTCAATCTTCTCGAGAATGCCGGCGTCGATGCATCAGAGGTGCGCGCCATCGGCAGCCACGGGCAAACGGTCTTTCACGCGCCGCAGGCGCCGTATCCGACGACGGTCCAAATCGGCGATCCGAACGTCATCGCCGAGCGCACCGGTATCACCACGGTGGCCGACATGCGCCGCAGGGACCTCGCGGCCGGCGGCCAGGGAGCGCCGCTCGCGCCTGCCTTCCATGCGGCCGTTTTCCGCAGCCGCGAATGCGATCGCGTGGTCGTGAACATCGGCGGCATCGCCAACCTGACCCTGCTGCCGTGCGACCAAGGGGCCGAGGTCATCGGCTTTGATACCGGGCCCGGCAACACCCTCATGGACGTGTGGATCGAGCGCGTGCGTGGCGCCCGCCTGGATGTCGATGCCGCGTGGGCGCGCTCGGGAGCCAGCCACGCAAAGCTGCTGCAAGCGCTGCTCGGGGATGCCTATTTCTCGCTCGCGCCGCCCAAAAGCACCGGGCGTGAGCGATTCAATCTCGCCTGGCTCGATGCGGTGCTCGCCGAACTCGGTGAAGAGGTCGCCGCACAGGACGTGCAGCGAACGCTTTGCGAGCTGACCGCGGTCAGCATCGCCGAGGCCATCGCCGCACACGCGTCGGCTGCGCGCGAGGTGCTCGTCTGCGGCGGCGGCGTGCACAATCCGCTCATCATGGAACGCCTCGAGGAGCACCTCAGCCCCATCGAGGTGGCATCCACCGAGCGCGTCGGTTTCGATCCCGACTGGGTCGAGGCGGCCGCCTTCGCCTGGCTCGCGGCGCGGACCCTGGATGGAAAGTCGGGAACGCTTCCGTCGGTCACCGGAGCGAAGCGCCCGGCGATTCTCGGCGGGATCTACAAAGGCGGATAATTCAGGCGATCGCGGCCGCGATCACGACTCGTTGACCATGCCGAAACGCGTCTCGTGACTGAGCCGCAGGGGCACTTCCGTATCCTCGGCCACGTGCACCAGGTTTCCGTTGACCTCGGCTCCCATGGCCATCTCGATGAGGTTGTAATACACGTTGCCGGTGATGCGTGCGTTGGAGGCGAGCTCGATGCGCTGCTTCGCGTGCACATCACCGATGACGGTTCCGTTCAGCACGATATTCGGCACGCGCACCTCGCCTTCGATGGTGCCCGTTTCGCTCAATGTCAGAACCGAGGACGGATCTTCCTCGGCGACGACATTGCCTTTTACAGTCCCGTCCACGTGCAGGCCGCCGGCAAACTTGACGTCGCCGAGCATCTCGCTTCGCCGTCCGATAAGCGTATCGATCCGGGTCGCTCTGATTCTTTTCCTGTTTGCAAACATCTATAACACTCTCTCAGCTCGACAGTCCGCGCCACTCAAACGACTTCTCTACGCTTGCCGGTTTCTTGCCCGAAGAGACGACCTCCACTTGCAGTCGTTCCGGTTTGAATCCATCGGGCAGAGTGAAACGACCCTCGATTCGTTGAAAAAATTTGAATTCGAACTTCAAGTAGTCCGTCTGCTTTCCGTTCATATCGCTCACCAGAAGCTCTTTCGAGCTCCCATTGAGCTCGTCCATGATTTTCAGCTTCACCTTGCCCGAGACCGTCTTGACCCGTTTGAGGTTCTGCGTCAGCACCAATTGAAAGCGATACGCGCCTGGAGATGCTTCCTTGTCCAGAACGAAGGTCTGAATATTCAGACCTTTTTCCTTTCCTGCAGAAACGATGCCGCGATAGAACGCGACCTCCTCTTTGAGCGCGAGCACTTCATCCTGCAGGCTGCGCAGATGCGCATCCACGTTGCGGTACGCCGAGCCCTCGACCTGTTTTGCACGCTCGAGGATCGCTACACGCTCCCTCAGCACAGCGTTCGTTTCACGCAGCGATTCAAGGCTATTTATGAGCTCATCGCGTTCATCGTAAAGCGTCGATAGCTCCTTTTGCGCCCATTCGCTGGCATTCGAATAAAGGACGTAGCCGATGGCGCCGATTGCGATCGCGCCCGCCGCGGCGACGATCAGATTCCTCACCGGTCGATGCGGGCGAACGATCTGCTGCCTCACGCGCATACGGGCACTCCGGGCATCGCTGCGCGTCTCATGGCACCAGCGCCACGGGCGCGAGGCCTGCCCGCTCGTCGAAGCCGAACATGATGTTCATATTCTGCACCGCCTGCCCCGCGGCGCCTTTGACGAGGTTGTCCTCGACACTCAGGACGACGACCGTGTTTCCGCCGCCGGGACGGTGCCAGGCGATGCGACACATGTTTGCTCCGCGCACGCTGCGGGTGTCGGGATGACTTCCGGGAGGCATGACGTCCACGAAAGGCTCCTCCCGGTAGCGGCGCTCGTAGACGTCCTGCAGGTCCACGTCGGCATGCTTCAAGCGCGCGTACAACGTCGCATGAATTCCGCGCAGCATCGGCACCAGGTGTGGCACGAACGTCACCCCGATGCCGTGCCCCGTGACCGAGCGCAGCCCCTGGACGATCTCCGCCTGGTGGCGGTGGCCGGCGACCGCGTAGGCTTTGAAATTGTCACCCGCCTCGCACAGCTGGGTGGCGATGGCTGCCTTTCTCCCCGCGCCGCTGACCCCGGACTTGGCATCCGCAATGAGGCCGTCGGGCTCGACCAGATCGCCCTCGAGCAGAGGCAGGAAGCCGAGCAGCACCGCGGTCGGGTAGCAGCCCGGATTGGCGACCAGCCTCGCCTCGCGAATGGCCGGCCGATTGAGCTCCGGCAGCCCGTAGACCGCCTCTTCGAGCAGCTGCGGGGCGGCGTGGGGCATTCCGTACCACTTCTGCCACACATCCAGATCCTTCAAGCGAAAATCGGCCGCCAGGTCGACGACGCGCGTGCCGGCATCGAGCAGCTCGGCCGCCTGGTGCATGGCGGTGCCGTTCGGCGTGGCGAAAAAGCACACGTCGCAGTCCCCCGCCCCGCTCGACGCCGGATCCGTGTACTCCAGGTCGACGATGCCGCGCAGGCTCGGGAACAGGTCGTCGACGCGGCGACCGGCCTCGCTGCGGGAGGTCACGGCGACCACCTCGGCCTCGGGGTGCAGCGCCAGCAGGCGCAGCAGCTCCACCCCCGTGTAGCCGGTTCCGCCGACGATGGAAACGCGAATCATGCGGTGCTCTTGCAGGCCATCAAAGGATCAACAGTTTCATGTTAGCAGACCGAATGAGGCTTAGGGAGAATATATAAGACCTTGAGTCTGCTCGATTTTTGCGCCGTTTCGAAGGCGCCGCAGGGACCCCGCGGAAAGCCCCCGGGCAACAAAAAAGCGGCCGAAGCCGCTCAATAATTCTGACGGTCGTTGTTGTTATAATCCGCAACAACTTAACGCCAGAAATGCTAGAGCCTGCCCTGGTGACTGTCAACGAGCGGTCCATTGGGGGGCCTGCAGGGCTATCGGTGGGGGCCCGCCGGCGCGTCCATGGCCGTGAAATCTCTGGAGTCGCTGCGGCAGAGCCTCGCACGGGCCGATGCGTTGCCGCCGCTCGTGCTGGTGGGAGTCGTCAGCGGTGCGTTCTGCGGCCTCGTCATCATCGCCTTTCGGCTGCTCGCTGAATCTTCCCCTCTGACCTTCGGCACGCG
>JAABYT010000047.1:7753-23907 GCA_011775625.1 Gammaproteobacteria bacterium
CACGCGAGGTCGGCGTGGTCCACGTCATGCAGGGTCTTGCCTACAACGCGGCACGGCTGCCGTGGCGCAATGCCGTGCTGCAGTTCGCCGGCGCCACCGCGGCCATCGTCACCGGTCATTCCGTCGGCCGCGAGGGGCCGGCCATTCACGTGGGCGCCGCCACCGCGAGCATGCTGGGGCAGTGGCTGCATCTTCCCAATGACAGCGTCCGCATCCTGGTCGCCTGCGGCACCGCAGCCGCCATCGCCGCCTCGCTCGACACGCCCATCGCGGGCGTCGTCTTCGCCATGGAGGTGGTGATGATGGAATACAGCCTGGTGGGATTCACGCCGGTGATACTGGCCGCGGTTTGCGCCACTTCCATGACGCACCTGGTGTTCGGCTCGACGCCTTTCGTCGAAGCGCGTGCCATGCAAATGACCTCGCTTCTGGAGCTCCCCTGCATGCTGCTGGTGGGCGTGGTGCTGGGAACCCTGGCAAGCCTGTTCATTGCCAGCGTGCGGCGCTTGTTCGCATGGGCGCGCGCGCATCCCCTGTGGCTGCGCACGACCGCGGCCGGACTCGTCACCGGGCTTTGCGCGCTCGCCGCGCCGCAGATCATGGGTGTCGGCTACGACACCGTGGAGCTCACGCTGGTCGGAGGGCTGGGTCTTTCCGCCCTGGTGATGATCGTCTCTCTGAAGCTGGTTGCCACGACCGCATGCATCGGTCTCGGCATTCCCGGTGGTCTCATCGGACCGACGGTGCTGATGGGTGCGCTGGGGGGCGCCGCGCACGCAAGCGCTGCGCTCACTGTCGAGCATGGGCAAGGCTGCGTCTCGATCCCCACCGGCGCAACCCTGCGCGAAGCGCTCGATGCCATGGATCGCGCGGAAGTGGACGTCGCCGTCATCACCGGACCATCGATACGCGACGCGAACACCATCAAAGGCGTGCTGAGGCGCGCCGAGATCGAAGCTGCGGTGCGCCATCACGGCTGAACACCTGGAATCCCGGCATCATGTTATGGATTAAGGCTTTTCATCTGATATTCGTCGTCATGTGGTACGCGGGGCTGCTCTACCTGCCGCGACTGTTCGTTTATCACGCCATGAGTGAAGACGTGATCGGCATCGAGCGCTTCAAGGTAATGGAGCGAAAGCTGTTCGCCATCACCACCGTGGGTGGCGCGGGCGCGCTGATATTCGGCGTCTGGCTCCTCATCGACTACGCCTGGGCTGCGCACCTGGGGAGCGTTTGGCTGCACCTGAAATTGCTGCTGGTGGCCGCCCTGATCGCTTTCCACGCGCTTTGCGGTAAACTGATGCTCGAATTTCGCAACGATCGTAATCGTCACGGACATCGTTTCTACAGAGTCCTGAACGAGATCCCTGCCGTCATACTGATCGCCGTCGTCATTCTGGTCGTAGTCAAGCCTTTTTGAACGGGTGATCGAATCTGGAGCGGAACATGGCACGAATGGTCAAATGCGTGGTTCTGAAACGCGAGGCGGAAGGCCTCGAGGAACCGCCACACCCCGGCGAGCTCGGAGAGAGAATCTACGAGAACGTCTCCAAGGAGGGTTGGGGCGAGTGGCTGAAGCGCTTGCAGATGATCATCAACGAGAATCAGCTGAACAGCGCAGATGCGCGCAGCGTCGAGATCATCGAGCAGCACATGCTCGGTTTTCTGTTCGAAGAAGGCGATCTGGGCGGGCTGCCGCAGGGCTTCAGAGCGGGCGCAAAGAAATAGCGGCGATTCGATGCATGCGCGCGTGAGGCGCGCGCCTCGTTACGACGTGGCGGTCATGGCGACGGGAAGGCGGGGTGCGATGACGACGTTCAGGCAGGCATGGGCTTCGCGCAGGGCGGTTTCCACTTCGGCCGGCGTGTCCGCGTGGGCGAACATGAAGCCGAGATAGGCCCCCCCCTCCGGCAGCGGCGTGAGCTCGTAGCCTTCGCGGATGGAGATCATCAGGTCCTCGATACCGGGTACCTGACGCGCGGCGAGCACGCCCTCCACGCGGCGCAGGGTGCCGGCCGCCGGCGTCGGAATCATCAGCACACCGGCGGCGCCCGCGGGCCGGTCGAGCGCGAGGGGCCAGCCGAGCGCATGACGCAGCACCAGCTCCTCGAGGCTGCGTCCCGTGCCGAAGGACAGCAGACGCGCGCAGTCGCCGCCGATGGTGCGCGCGGCCACCTCGACAATCCACGCCTCCCCGTCGTGCAGGCGCAGCTCCGCGTGCACCGGGCCCTCGCGCAGCCCATAGGCGGCGCAAGCCTCGGCGAGACGCCGCGTGGCGCGGTCGAGGAGCGCTTTGGGCAGGCGCGAGGGGGTCACGTAATAGCTCTCCTCGAAGAACGGCCCATCGAGGGGCTCCGGCTTGTCGAATACCGCGAGCACGTGCAGACGCCCGGCGCTCAACAGCCCCTCGATGGCGATCTCCTCTCCCGGGATGAACGATTCCACCAGCAGCTGCTCGCGCTCATCGGGCACCAGCGCCTCGGCAACGATGGCCTCCAGCCTGGGCAGCATGCCCAGAAGCTCTTGCCTCGAATCCACCCGCACGACGCCCCGGCTCGCCGCCATGGCAAGGGGCTTGACCACGCACGGGTAGCGCAGACCCGCGATCTGCGGCGCCAGGGCCCGCCTCAGGTGCAGGCGCCTGAAACGCGGCACCGGCAGCCCGGCCGCTCGC
Organism: Gammaproteobacteria bacterium; assembly: GCA_011775625.1. Classification (GTDB taxonomy): domain Bacteria; phylum Pseudomonadota; class Gammaproteobacteria; order HK1; family HK1; genus JAABYT01. The sequence goes on from JAABYT010000047.1 coordinate 10,431, forward strand.
AGCACCTCCCGGGCGATGTCCTTTCGCCGCGATGCACGCACCGCCGGCAGCGCGTTGTGGGCCAGCCCGAGCGCACCGGCGGCGCGGGCCGCCACCTCGAGAGCCAAATCGTCGCTGGCGACGACCGCGTCGAAGGGCGCGCGCCCGGCCTCGGCGACGATGCGCTGCACCGCCCCCGGCACATCGGAAAAAGCGATATGAATGCCCTCGGCGATGCCGGGGATGAGGGAATGCTCTCCCTGGGAGGCGATCACCAGGCGTGCGCCGAGGGCCTCCGCAGCCGATTGATAAGCCGCGATACGGTAGCTCTGGTGAATGGCGACCAGGAGAATGCGCGGGGTCGCGTCCCGCTCAGCCGACGCCGTGGGCGCGGCGCGGCGCGGGATCAGCCGCAGCCTCCACCGGCGCCCACCGCAGCGCCGCAGGCGCCACAAAGGCCACTTCCGCCGGTCGCCTGGAACACGTTGTTGAACACGAAGGTGGCGCCGGTGTCGCGCGCCTGGTAGTCGATCTCGACACCACGGAGGAAGTTCAGGGCCACCACGTCCACGTAGAGCAGAAAGCCGTCGCCCTCGAGCACCTTGTCGTATTCCGACTTGCGCTCGGTGAAGGTCATACCGTAGGTCATTCCGCCGCAGCCGCCGCCGGCCACGTAGACCCGAATGGCCTCGAGCTCGTCGTCGTCGACATCGTTGAACAGCTTGGCGAGCTGCACGCTGGCGGCCTCGGTGATGATCACGTCCCCGGGGGCCATTGCGTTGCTGTACTGCACGGCATTCTCAGCGCTCATGGTGCGTTCCTTTGGTCAGATCCGATGCTTTGACTATACGCGCGGCCCGCAAGCCGGACAACACGGCCCCGCGAGCCCGGCGGCCTCAGATCTCCACCATCTCGAAGTCTTCCTTGCGCGCCCCGCAGTCGGGACACACCCAGTTCGGTGGCACGTCTTCCCACTTCGTGCCGGGCGCGATCCCCTCGTCGGGCAGGCCATCGGCCTCGTTGTAGACAAAACCACAGATGACACACATGTACGACTTCATGACATTCCCGGTCCGGGCTCGAAAGCCGCATAGTCTCTCATTTTCGCCGCTGGCTTTACAGGTGTCGCCGCCCCGGGACGCGGCAGCCGGCACGGGTGGTAACATGGCCCGCCATGAGCGGCGAAACCGTCAAGCAACCGACCGTGCTCTGCTTCGCCGGGCTCGACCCCACCGGTGGCGCGGGACTACAGGCGGACATCGAGGCGGTCGGCAACCTGGGCGGCCATGCGCTGCCGGTGCTCACCGCCGTCACCGCACAGGATACCCGGGACGTGCGAAGCTGCACGCCGGTGGGCGCCCTGTCCATCATCGAGCAGGCCCGCGTGGTTCTCGAAGACATCNNNNGGGCTCGTCGGCAGTGTCGAAGCCATCGGCGCCATTCATACCATCCTCAAGGACTACGAGGGGGTGCCCGTGGTCGTCGATCCCGTGTGCACCAGCGCCGCGGGCACACCGCTCGCCGACGAAGAGCAGATGGACGCCCTGGTGTCGCTGCTGNNGCTGCTCACCGGATCCCACGAGCCCTCGCCGACGATCGTGCACCGGCTCTACTCCGAACATCGTCTCATCGAGTCGTTCGAATGCGAGCGTTTGCCCGGCGAATATCACGGTTCCGGATGCACGCTCTCGGCCGCCATCGCGGTGCTCCTCGGCCACGGGCTCGAGCCGCTCGCGGCCGCCGCAGAGGCGCTCGAGTACACCTTCGAGGCTCTGCGCAACGCCTCTGCGCTCGGCCACGGGCAGCTCATCCCGCAGCGGCTGTTTCGAAGCCGCGGGGCGGGGTCGTGATGGCGCGCAGCCCGTGGCCCGGGTGCGGCCTCTACGCAATCACCGACGGCACGCTCCACAGGGGCGCCGCCCTCGAGCACGCCGTCACCCGCGCCATCTCCGGCGGTGCACGGGTCATCCAGTACCGGGACAAGAGCGGAGACGCGGCCCGTCGCCGGGGCGAAGCCGCCGCGCTCGTGCGCGTCTGCCGCCGTCACGGCGTGCCTTTGATCGTCAACGACGACGTCGAGCTCGCGCTGCGGGTCGATGCCGACGGTGTTCACATCGGCCGGGATGACATGGATCTCGCCGCGGCCCGCGAGCGCCTCGCCCCCGGCGCCGTCATCGGGGTGTCCTGTTACGACCAGGTGGCGCTGGCCGAGGCGGCGCAGAGACACGGCGCCGACTACGTGGCCTTCGGCAGCATGTTTCCATCGACGACGAAACCCGATGCGATACCTGCCGGCATCGCCGTTCTGATGCGGGCAAGGGCGAGAATTCGCCTGCCAATCGTAGCCATTGGCGGTATCACCCCGCACAATGCCGGCGCGCTGCTCGAGGCGGGCGCCGACATGCTCGCGGTCGTGAGCGGCGTGTTCGGCAGCCCTGACCCGGCAGATGCAGCCCGCGCCTACGCGCGACTGTTCCTGCCACAAACGGAGGATGAACAAGCATGAATCGATCGGCTTCGCTGTTTGCACGCGCCCGCCAGCACATACCGGGCGGCGTCAACTCGCCGGTACGGGCCTTCCGGGCGGTCGGCGGCGAACCGATCTTCTTCGAGCGCGGCGAGGGCGCCTACCTCATCGATGCCGACGGCAGGCGCTATGTCGACTACGTGGGCTCCTGGGGGCCGATGATCGCCGGCCACGCGCATCCCGAGGTCGTCCGGGCCGTGCAGGAGGCGGCGGCCAGGGGACTCGGATTCGGCGCGCCGACGGCCATCGAGACCGAGATGGCCGATACCCTGTGCACGCTGATGCCGGCGATGGAGCAGGTGCGCATGGTGAACTCGGGCACCGAAGCGACCATGTCGGCCATTCGTCTGGCACGCGGCTTCACGGGTCGTGACGCCATCGTGAAGTTCGAAGGCTGTTACCACGGACACGCCGATTCGCTGCTGGTCAAGGCGGGCTCCGGCGCCCTGACCCTCGGCGTGCCGACCTCGCCCGGCGTGCCCGCGGATCTCGCGGCGCATACGCTGACCCTGGATTTCAACGACGCGGCGCAGGTCGAGGAGGCCTTCGCCGAGCACGGCGAGCGCATTGCCGCTGTCATCGTCGAGCCGGTAGCGGGCAACATGAACTGCGTGCCGCCGCTGCCCGGGTTTCTCGCGACCCTGCGCAGCTGCTGCGACAACCACGGCAGCCTGCTGATTTTCGACGAGGTCATGACCGGTTTCCGCGTCGCGCTCGGCGGCGCCCAGGCCCTGTACGGGGTCAAACCCGATCTCACCACCCTCGGCAAGGTCATCGGCGGCGGCATGCCCGTCGGCGCTTTCGGCGGGCGCGCCGACGTGATGGCGCACCTCGCGCCGCTCGGCCCCGTCTACCAGGCCGGCACCCTGTCAGGCAATCCGGTGGCCATGGCTGCCGGACTCGCCAATCTGCGCCTCGTGCAGGAGGACGGTTTCTTCGCGCGTCTCGGCGCCGCCGCCGAGCACCTGAGCGCAGGGCTCGTCGCGCGCGCGCGCGCCGCCGGTGTCGCGCTCACGAGCAACCAGGTGGGCGGCATGTTCGGCGTGTTCTTCACCGCCGAGGACGCCATCAGCAACTTCCGCCAGGTCATGGCCTGCGATCAGGCGCGCTTCGTGGCCTTCTTTCACGGCATGCTGGACGAGGGCGTCTACCTGGCGCCGTCGGCCTTCGAGGCGGGTTTCGTCTCCAGTGCCCACGACGAGGCGGCCATCGCCGCCACCCTCGACGCCGCCGAGCGGGTTTTCGCCACCCTCGCCGAGGCCCGCCCGGCCTGAGCGAGCGCCCCCCGCGCGCTCGCGCGGTTACCCCGCGGGCGGCCATTTCGTTATACTACGCCGCTTGCAAATGCCCGGTTTTCAATAAATTACAACGCATGCCAAGCGACCAGAGCCCATGAAATTCAAGACCGAAGACCTCCGCATCCAGTCCATCGACGACGTCATTCCGCCCGCGCAGCTGCACGAGGAGATTCCCATCAGCGAGCAGGCGGCGAGGCTCATCCACGAGACGCGCCTCGCCATCCACCATCTGCTGCACGGTGAGGACGACCGCGTGCTCGCCGTCGTCGGCCCGTGCTCGGTGCACGATCCCGAGGCCGCCACGGAGTATGCCGCCGGCCTCAAGAAGCTCGTCGACGACCTGCGCGATCAGCTGGTCATCGTCATGCGGGTGTATTTCGAGAAGCCCCGCACCACGGTTGGCTGGAAGGGGCTCATCAACGACCCCGACCTCGACGGCAGCTTCAACATCAACAAGGGGCTGCGCACCGCGCGAAAGCTGCTTCTCGATCTCAACCAGACGGGCGTGCCGGCCGGCACGGAGTTCCTCGACATCGTCACGCCGCAGTATTTCACCGACCTGATCAGCTGGGGCGCGATCGGCGCGCGCACCACCGAGAGCCAGGTGCACCGCGAGCTCGCCTCGGGTCTCTCGTGCCCGGTCGGATTCAAAAACGGCACCAGCGGCGACATCCAGATCGCCGTCGACGCGATCCGTGCAGCGCGCCACCCGCATCACTTTCTGTCGTTCACGATGGCGGCGCATTCGGCCATCTTTCACACCAGCGGCAATGAGGACACGCACCTCATCCTTCGCGGCGGCAGCAGGAAACCCAATTTCGATGCCGCCAGCGTGGCGAGCGCCGGTGAGTCGCTGTCGGGCGCGGGCTTGAGCGATCGCCTCATGATCGATTTCAGCCACGCAAACAGCAACAAGCAGCACGAGCGCCAGCGTGAGGTCTGTCACGACGTTTGCGCGCAGATTGCCGGCGGCGAGGACCGAATCATGGGGGTGATGATCGAGAGCCACTTGAAACCCGGACGCCAGGACGTGACACCCGGCAAACCGCTGACGTACGGTCAGAGCATCACCGACGCCTGCATCGGCTGGGAGGATACGGTGGCGATGCTCAAAGAGCTCTCCGATGCAGTCGAGCAAAGACGCATCGCAGCGCGCAAGGCCCGCGCGACAGGCTGAGATTCCTCGAGCGAGATCGGAAGCATGACGCAGAAGACGCGCAAGCAGGGCTCGGCGGACGCATCGCAATCGCCGGTGGCGGGCGAGAGCACGGCGACGATGTTCAACACCGTCGAGGACGCCGTCAACGCAATCGCAGCCGGCGAGATCATCATCGTCGTCGACGATGCCGACCGCGAGAACGAGGGCGATCTCGTGATGTCTGCCTCGCGCGCGACGCCGGAGCAGGTTGCCTTCATCATTCGCCACACGAGCGGCATCGTGTGTGCTCCCCTGACCCACGATGAGGCGCGGCGCCTGCACCTGAGCAGCATGGTCTCGGACAATGATGCCCCCTTGCAGACGGCGTTCACCGTGTCGGTGGACTACCGGGCCGGTCTCACGACGGGCATTTCGGCCGATGAACGCACCGCGACCTTGCGCGCGCTCGCCAATGACAACGTCGGCGCGCAGGATTTCGTGCGCCCCGGGCACGTGTTTCCGCTCATCGCCAAGAAGGGCGGCGTGCTCACCCGCTCCGGACACACCGAGGCGGCGGTGGATCTGGTGACCCTCGCCGGACACCCGCCGGTGGGCGTGCTCGCCGAGCTCGTCAACGATGACGGCACGGTGAAGCGGCTCCCTGAGCTGCTCCAATTCGCCGAGGAGCACGGCCTCAGAATCGTCTCAATCGCCGATATCATCGCCTACCGCCAGCGTCGCGAACGCCTGGTGGAACGCACGGCCGAATTCGAGATAGAAACGGAAATTGGAACGGCGAAGGGCGTTTCCTATTCGACCCCGTTCGATGCCGTGCAGCATCTGGCCCTGATCTTCGGCGATATCAACGACGGCACCACGGTGCCGGTTCGCATACACCGCGAGAACATCATCGAGGATGTTTTCAGCCATCGCATCGGCTCTCCGGACAACGTGATCTCACGGGCCTTCGAGCGCTTCAAGAACGACGGCCGCGGCGTCCTGCTCTACCTTCGTGAAGGGTCATCGGGCGTGCCGGCCTGGAAGCTCAAAGAGGCGCCGAGCGCCGCCGGCGACCCCCTGGACAGCGAGGCCAACCGTGTCATGGAATGGCGCGAGATCGGAGTGGGCGCTCAGATTCTTCGCGATCTGGGTGTCTCGTCGATTACGTTGCTGGCAACGGTTCGCAGAACCTACAAAGGCCTGGCGGGATTCGGTATCGAGCTGGTTCGCACCGAGCTGCTCGGTGACTAGAGGGGACAGCGTCTCGGGCTGAGCGTCACGCAGTCCGACACGCGCACGTCACCAACCGGCTATCTGCTTGGCCGAAATACCCTGCTCTTCCAGCATAACGGGGATACCGTCGCTGACGCGGTAAAGCGTGCGCCCATCGTCGGTAATCAGCGCCTCGTCGAGCGGTCCTTGCACGGGGCTCCCGTCGACGTAGCTTACGGTGCCCTTCTCCACCTCGCGGTTGAGAATAGCCAGCTTGTCCTTGGACAGCATTTTCACGGGCGTCTTGGTCACCGGGCATACCAGAATTTCCAGAAGATGCTTGTCTACGCTCATGGGTCGTTCACGCCTCTTGTCTACAATCGCTCACTCGGGCGAGCGCTGCGCCTGCTTCTCGCGCTCGGTTCGCAGCATCTGGGCGGTCAGAAATGCGAGCTCCAGGCTCTGACTCGCGTTGAGACGCGGATCGCAGTGGGTGTGATAGCGATCGCTCAGATCCTCCTCGGAAATCCGCTGGCCGCCTCCTATGCATTCAGTGACGTCTCGCCCGGTCATCTCCACGTGTATGCCTCCGGCGTGGGTGCCCTCGGCAAGGTGCACGTCGAAAAAGCCGCGCAACTCTTCCAGTATGCTGTCGAAATTCCTCGTTTTGTAGCCGCTCGCCGACTTCACCGTATTGGCATGCATCGGATCGCATGACCAGACGACCAAACGGCCCTCCGAGCGCACCGCACGCACCAGCGCCGGGAGCTTCTCGCGCACGGCCTTGGCGCCCATGCGGCTGATGAGCGTCAGGCGTCCGGGAAGGTTTTGCGGATTGAGAACGTCGATGAGCGCGAGCAGATCCTCTTTACTGATGCCGGCTCCAATCTTGACGCCGACGGGGTTGTTCACACCGCGCAGAAACTCCACGTGGGCCCCGTCGAGCTGGCGTGTGCGCTCACCGAGCCAGAGCATGTGCCCGGAGGTGTCGTACCAGTCCCCGCTGGTGGAATCGACCCGGGTCATCGCCTGCTCGTAACCGAGCAGAAGCGCCTCGTGAGAGGTGTAGAAGCTCGTCTGTTGAACGGCGGGCGCGTTTGCGGAATTGATTCCGCACGCTTCCATGAACGACAGCGCCTCGGCGATGCGGTCGGCCATCTCGCGATAGCGTTCACCGGCAGGGTGACCCGCGACGAAGTCCATGTTCCATCGGTGCACGTGGTGCAGGTCCGCGTATCCACCCTGGGAGAACGCGCGCAGCAGGTTCAGCGTCGCAGCCGACTGGGCATAGGCCCTCAGCATCCGCTCGGGATCCGGAGCACGTGCCTGCGCGGTGAATTCTATGCCGTTGATGATGTCGCCCCGGTACGACGGCAGCTCTGTGCCCGCGTGCTCTTCCGTCGGCTCCGAGCGCGGCTTGGCGAATTGTCCCGCCAGTCGCCCGACTTTCACGACCGGACAGCCCGCCCCGAAGGTGAGTATGACCGCCATCTGCAGCAGTACGCGGAAAGTGTCGCGTATGTTGTCCGGATGAAACTCGGCGAAGCTCTCCGCGCAGTCGCCGCCCTGGAGCAGAAACGCCTCGCCGTGGGCGACCGCCGCGAGCGCATCGGTGAGATGGCGCGCCTCACCTGCAAAGACCAGCGGCGGATAGCTCCTCAGCTGTTGCTCGACGCTGGCGCACCCGGCGGCATCGGGGTACTCGGGCATCTGGCGCGCTTCCCGGGTGCGCCACCCATCGGGCGACCAGAGCGCGCTCAACCGGTTTTCCTCACGGGGCACCCCCTGCACGATTCGTGCTCGCGTCATCGCTGCCCGGAACCGGATCGTAGCCGCTGCTGCCCCACGGATTGCAACGAAGGACCCTGCAAAGTCCCAGCCAGGCGCCGCGCACGGGTCCGTGCAGGCGGATGGCCTCGGATGTGTACTCCGAGCAGCTCGGAAGATGCCGGCAGCGCGGACCGAGCACCGGCGAGACGAAAAGCTGATAGGCGCGAATCAGGCCGCGCAGGATGAGAGCGAGGAACCCGCTGACCACGTCTCTCATCAGCGCTCCTGGTCGTCTTCCTCGAGAGCCGCGGCGTCGGCGGCAACCCGCCAGCGCGTCCCGTCGGCCGAGTCTTCGAGCACGATGCCGCGCTCGGCGAGCGCATCGCGGATACGATCGGCCTTGGCGAAATCGCGCGCGTGGCGCGCTTCGTCGCGCTCGGCGACCAGACGCTCGATCTCCTCCACGTCGTCGGCCTGACCGAAACGCTCCAGGAACCAGTCGTCCGGATCCCGTTGGCCAATGCCGAGCATCGCCGCCGAGGCGAGCAACTGTCTCTTCAACACCGCGCGTTCCTGCACATCGCTCGAGCGCTGGGCCGATCGTCGCAGGTCGAACAGCTTTGCGAGTGCCCCGCGGGTATCGAGATCGTCCTCCAACGCGGCGACGAACTCTGCGGGCAGATCGGCGTCGTCAGCGTCGCCCACCGCCACGTCACCGAGGTCTCTCAGCGTGCCGTAAAGACGATCCAGGGTGCGTGCCGCCTGGTCGAGCGTGTCGCTGGTCCAATCGACGGGGCTGCGATAGTGGGCGCTGAGAAGCGCAAGACGGATGGCTTCTCCCGGCGCTTCTCCGAGCAGATCGCGCACCAGCAGCACGTTGCCGATCGACTTCGACATCTTCTCTTTGTCCACATTGATGAAACCCACGTGCATCCAGTAACGGCTGAATACCTGACCGTCGTGGGCGCAGGTGCCCTGCGCGATCTCGTTCTCGTGGTGCGGGAATACCAGGTCGCTGCCGCCGCCATGAATGTCGACGGTATTGCCGAGGTGCTCCTCGATCATGCAGGTGCATTCGAGATGCCACCCCGGTCGGCCGCGCCCCCAGGGACTGTCCCAGCCCGGCAGGTCCTGCGTCGACGGCTTCCACAGGACGAAGTCGGCGGGATCGCGTTTGTAGGGAGCAACCTCGACTCGCGCGCCCTCGATGATCTTATCGCGATCCTGGCGGGACAGACGTCCGTATTCGGGGTAGGAAGGCACGTGAAACAGAACGTGCCCCTCGGCCTCGTAGGCATGGCCCCTCTCGATCAGAACCTCGATCATCGCGATCATCTGTTCGATATGCTCGGTGGCGCGGGGTTCGATAGTGGGCGATGCAACGCCGAGCGCAGCCATGTCCTCGTGAAAGACCTGCGTGAAACGGGTGGTGATGACCTCGATCGGCGTACCGGCTTCCCTGGCCGCAGCGTTGATCTTGTCATCGAGATCCGTGATGTTGCGCGCATATATCACGTTCGGATAACGCCGTTTCAGGACCCGATAGAGCAGATCGAAAACCACCGGCGGCCGTGCGTTACCGATGTGTGGAAAGCTGTAGACCGTCGGCCCGCAAACATACATGGTCACGCGTTCGGGATCGCCGGGAACGAACTCTTCCTTGCTCCGCGTGAGCGTGTTGTAGATGCGAATGCTCATGGCTTCGACTGACGAATCACAATCACTCGATTATCGTTCGGATTTCCCTGGACAGTCCGGTCTGTTGCAGTTTCCATAGATCACCAGAGCGTGATCTTTTATCTCGTAGCCCATTTTGCCGACCACCGCCTTCTGGCGATCTTCGATGGTCTGATCGTAGAACTCTTCGACCTTCCCGCATTGCAGGCACACCACGTGATCGTGATGATGGCCACGTTCGAGCTCGAATACCGCGTGACCGGATTCGAAGTGATGCCTGGTGACCAATCCCGCCGCCTCGAACTGGGTCAGGACCCGGTAGATGGTGGCGAGACCGACGTCCTCTCCCGCCTCGAGCAGCTCCCGGTAGACATCCTCGGCGCTCAGATGGTGTATGTCGGAGGTCTCGAGAATCTCGAGGATTTTCAGGCGCGGCAGGGTTGCCTTCAGGCCGACTCGTTTCAGGTCTTCGTTGTCCCGCGGCATCTCGCTCTCCTTCTCCGATGCCCGTGCGCCGAGTCCCGCACCGCCATCAAAGCGCGATACTATACCCCAGGCGAGCGCTATCATTACAATCCGCCTCGAGACCGGGGTGGGCTGGCAGCGAAGCACAACAGCCACGGAGACACACGCAAGTGCAGCTGGTAATTGTCGATCGACACGGTGTGATCAACCCAGAATCCGATCGTCCCGTCACGCCGGATCACGAATGGCGCGCGATCCCCGGCAGCCTCGAGGCGCTGACGCGATTGAGCGGCGCCGGCTACCGTCTGGTGCTCGCCAGCAACGAGCCGCATCTGCACCGAAAGAATTTCGATGTCGAATCTTTGATCTCCATCCACCATCGGATGCAGCACGACCTTCTGGAGGCGGGCGCCGGTCTCGATGCCGTGTTCTTCTGCGGCTGCCCGCCCAAGCGGGGCTGCGACTGCACGATGCCGAAACCCGGTATGCTGCGGGAGATTGCGGAACGCCTGCGCACGTCGCTCGGAGGCGTACCCGTCATCGGCGCGCGCATGGAGACCATCGAGGCGGCGCGGGCCGCCGGCGCCCGGCCGATTCTCATCGGCAGCGGTGAGGGGAGCAAAGGGGCAAGCGGGGTGCCCGATGATCTCGAGCGCTACGATGATCTGGCTGCCGCCGTCGACAGCCTGCTCGCCGAATCGGCACAGGCCTGAGTCCGCAACGCCGCGGCGTTCAGGGAACCATCGGACCCACGAGCAGCTGTGGGTCGAGGCGATTACCGAGCAGATTCATGCGCCAATCGAGGTGCGGTCCGCTGACACGTCCCGTCGCACCCACCTCGGCGATCGGATCTCCCTGACGAACACGATCGCCTTCCTTGACCAGGATGGCGTTCAGGTGAATGAAGGTAGACGACAACCCGTGCCCGTGATCGATGATCAGTGTGCCACCCGAGAAGAACATGTCCTCGTGTGTGAGCGTGACGAGTCCATCGGCAGGGGAATGCACGAGAGTGCCCACGGGCGCGGCGATGTCGACGCCGAAATGCGGCCGGCGCGGCTTACCGTTGAGAATGCGCTGACTGCCATACACACCGCTGATCCGCCCCTTTAGCGGCCAGCGGAAACCGGCAAGAAAATCCTCGCGCGCATCGTCGCGGCTACGCGCCTTTTTCACCAGCGCAATCTCCTTGCGGATGCGCACCATATCCTCTTCGCTGGGAGTAACCTTCCTCGGCGGCAGTCCATCGATGCGTTGCACGTCGTAGCTGCGTTGCGCCACGCGAAGCTCGCGCTGCTCGCGACTGCCGTCGGGGAATAGCGCTTCGAGCTTCGCCGTAGCGGGCGCGTCCCGGCCGAAGCCGACCAGAAACACGCCGCCTTCGGATACCCGCACGGTATCTCCGTCGACCGTCACACGTGTACCGGGTTCGGTGCGGCCGATGAGCAGCGCTCCCTGCGTGGGCTTGCCGTCGAGCGTCAAGGTGGCGCTGGCGGCCGAGCCAGCCACGATAAGCCCGGCGATGCCCGGCAGCAGTCTTTTTAAAAGGGCTCTCACTTACCCGCAAGGTTAGCGTCAGCCACCGGCAATTGACAGCTCACGCGCGACGATCGCCGATCCCGATCGCTCATTCGCCCGGGCGCCGGGTGCTATCGGCATAAAAACTCCGGCCCTGCGCTGCCAGCTCGCGCAAGCTCTCGGCGGGGCGGTAACGCTCGCCATGCAGGACAGCGAAATGCTCCAGGCGCCCGAGCAGCCAGGCCGCGCCGACGCTGTCGGCGTAGCGCAGGGGACCACCGAGGAAGGGAGGAAATCCGAGACCGAAAACCGCGCCGAGATCGCCGTCACGGGCACTGCGCACAATTCCCGTCTCCAGGCAGCGCGCTGCCTCGTTCACCATCTGAAGAACGCAACGTTCGGCGATCGGAATTTCCTCCGGCGTCTTCATCGGCGTGGTGCCAACAAGCGCATAAACCGACTCGTTGACGCGCCGGTGCGCTGCGCGCTCGTGCAGATAGAATCCGCGCCCGGTCTTCCTGCCGAGACTGCCCTCCTCTATCAGCCTCTGCAGGCCGGCCGGGGGCTGCATGCGCTCGCCGAATGCCTCGCCGAGCACGCGGCTGACCTTGTAACCGACGTCGATACCGACGTCATCGAGCAACGTCAGGGGACCGACCGGGAAACCGAAACCAACCAGCGCCCGGTCGATGGCCTCGATGGTGAGGCCCTCGGTGAGCAACCAGGCCGCCTCGTTGAGGTAGGGCGCCAGGATGCGCGATGTGTAGAAGCCCGGTCCATCGCGAACGACGATGACGGTCTTGCCCTGTCGCCTGCCGTAGGCGACGCAGGTGGCGGTGACCGCCGGCGCCGTCTGCTGCGTGACGACGACCTCGAGAAGCGGCATGCGATCGGCGGGGGAAAAATAGTGCATGCCGATGACGTTGCCGGGGCGTTGGCTGCCCTCGGCGATTCGCGCAATGGGGATCGACGAGGTGTTCGAGGCAAAGATCAGCTCATCACGACCGACCGATTCGACCTGCGCGAGCAGCTCGCGCTTCAAGTCGAGATCTTCGAATACCGCCTCGATGACAAGACCGGCCGATTGGAGCGCCTCGAAATCCAGCGCTCCGGTGACCCGTGCGACGATGCCCGCGGCCTTCTCCCGTGTCAGGCGCCCGCGATTCACCCTTGCGTCGACCAGCGCCCTGAAGCGTCCGATGCCGTCGTCTAGGCTCTTCTGATCGCGCTCGCGCACGATGACCGGGGTGCCGGCGCGCGCCGCGCAAAGATAGGCAATGCCCGCCCCCATGAGACCCGCGCCGAGCACCCCCACGGTGCCGACCTCGCGCGGCTGCGCCTGCGGGTCGTCGACACCGCTCTCCTTGGCGAGCTCGCGGGTCGCGAAGAATATGCGCACGAGTTGGCGCGACTGCGGGCTCACCACCAGCTCACCGAAGGCGCGGGATTCGGCCGCGAAACCGACCGCCCTGCCCTGTTCGAGACCCTTGCGCACCACCTCGAGAATGCGCTCCGGAGCAGGGTAGTTGCCGCGCGTCTTGTCGACGGTCTGTCGGTGCACGCGCGCGAAGAACAGCTGTCGACCGAGTGGGTTGCGCGCGAGCAGCAGATGCATCAAGCCGCGTCGATTGAACGGCGACGCGGTCCGCGGCGGCACCAGCGGGCGGCCCGGCCGGCGATAGAGTCCACGCATGCCGAGGGCATGCTCGATGGCGGTATCCAGCAGCCGCTCGCGATCGACGACGGCGTCGACGAGACCGAGCGCCAGGGCCTCGCGCGCGTCCACCTGGCGCCCGGTCAACAGCAGGCGCACGGCGGGCGCCAGACCGATGAGTCGCGGCAGGCGCTGAGTGCCGCCGCCGCCGGGAAGCAGACCCAGCTGCACCTCCGGCA
>JAABYT010000047.1:23968-24172 GCA_011775625.1 Gammaproteobacteria bacterium
GCCAGGCGTCGCTGCATTCTCTGCGAGAGCTCGGACAGCTCGCGTCCCTCGGCGATGCTCTGCACCGCCTGGAGCATCTCCAGATCCGCTCCGGCGATGAAGTTGTCGGGCTTTGCCGAGATGACAATGAGCGCGCTTGCCGCGGACGAATCCGCCAGCACCTCGAGCACACGTTCGAGCTCGTCGGCCAGCTCGGCTCTCAGC
>JAABYT010000047.1:24364-24717 GCA_011775625.1 Gammaproteobacteria bacterium
GGATTGAGGCGCTCCTCGGCGACGCGGCCGATGGCCGGCTCGTGCCAGCCGCGCTCCCAGGCCGCCAGGTTGCAGAGAACCTGGCCGGCAAAGGCCTCGTGCATCTCCACCACGTCCATATCGGAGAGCGCGAGCCCGGTGCTCGCCAGCAGGCGCGGCACCGCCAGGCCCGGTCCCATGAGCAGACCCTCGACGGGATCGATGCTGGCGTTGAGCATGCCCCTGATGAAGGCGAGCGGCTCGCGGCCCTCGCGCTCGGCGCGGCGCTCGGACATGAGCACCACCGATGCCGCTCCGTCGGTGAGCGGGCTCGAGTTGCCGGCGGTGATGGTGCCGGCCGCCGATCGATCGAA
>JAABYT010000047.1:24808-41012 GCA_011775625.1 Gammaproteobacteria bacterium
CCTCGCGGCCGATGGACCACTGCTTGACCATGAGCTCGCAGTGCTCCCCCATGGTGAGTCCCGTGGAGGGCTCCGCGATCGCCGGCGCCTGCGGCCAGAAGTCCCCCGGCCGCAATCGCAGCGCGGCGCGCACACGGGCGCCGAGACCCCTCGCCGTCGTCATGTCGACGAGCTTGCGGCTCGCGGCGCGGGTGAACATCACGGGCGGGTTGGACAGGGACTCCACGCCGCCGGCGATACCGACCTCGGCGCGCCCGGTCTGGATGTCCGCGGCCACGATGCCGATGGCCGAGGTGCCGGTGATGCAGTTGTCGACGATAGTCAGCGCCCGGGTGCTCGCGGGCAGGCGCGAGGCGAACACGATCTCACGCGCCAGGTGCGGTGTGCGCGGATCGACGATGACGTTGCCGTAGACGAGCGCGTCGATCTGATCGGCGGGCAGCCGCGCCCGTTCGAGCAACGCATCCACCGAATGCACCGCCAGGTCCCGCGCGCTGTAGTCGCTGAAAGCGGTTCCCGCCTTCACGAAGGGCGTGCGCACGCCCATGACGATGGCGATTCTGCCGCCCGATCCGGGCGCGTTCACGGCGCCGGGCTGCGGCTCGCGGGGGTGGGGGGCACGGGTCGCTCCTGCATCGGCATTTCCAGCTGAGATCATAGGCGGCTTGGGCGCCGCCCGATACCGTCCGACCGCGCGGAACTGTGACCCGCTCCACCGGTGCCGGCGCGCCTCTGGGCTATGCTTGTTAGCGAAGCCGGCCACGAAAGCCGGGAAAATCGCCTGGATCCGCCGGGAAAAAGCTCATGGATATTTTCGGATACGTAGTGCTGGCACTCATCGCAGCGACGGTGATCTACGTCATCGTCATGTACAACCGGCTGGTCAATCTCAAGCACAACGTGACCAAGGCATGGAGCAACATCGACGTGCTGCTCAAGCAGCGCCACGACGAGCTGCCGAAGCTGGTCGCGACCTGCAGGGAGTACATGCGCTACGAGCAGGAGACCCTGGAAAAGATCATCACCGCCAGGAGCCGGGCGGCCGACGCACGAGCGGCCGGCGACATCGGCGCCCTCGGCGCCGCGGAAGGCGCGCTGCGTATCGGGCTCGGCCAGCTGTTCGCGCTCGCCGAGGACTACCCCGATCTCAAAGCCAACGAGACATTCCAGCATCTTCAGGCGCGCATTACCGGGCTCGAGAACTCCATTGCCGACCGGCGCGAGTTCTACAACGAGTCGGTCAATCTCAACAACATCGGCATCGAGGAGTTCCCCGACGTCCTGGTGGCGCGCTTCTTCAACTTCAAGCCCTTTCAGCTGCTCGAGTTCGAGCAGTCCGAGCTCGCCGACGTCAACGTGGGCGCGCTGTTTCAGTCCTGATCTGACCCGTCGGGCGCATGCTCCTGGATCTCGCCCAGCTCGGCAGCGTCGAGTTTCGATTCCATGCCAGCGGCGGCCGTTTTCGCGCCTTCGTCGCGGCGAGCTACCTGGTCATCGGGCTCATCTGCATCGTCTACGGCTACACCCACGAAGCACCCAACCTGCGTCTGGCGGGCCTCGTCGTGCTGTCGCTCGGCGGCCTGATTGCGTGGCTCGGCGCGCTCAGGCGCTACCGCGTCATCGCCGATACCCCGACAGCGATGCTGCGCAGCGCCGCCCAGGGCTACGTGGAGCTCACCGGCACCTGCCGCTCGGTCCCCGATGCGGAGCTGCTGCGATTCGGCCGGGCGCCGCCCTGCCTCTGGTACCTCGCCACCATCGTCGAGCAGGAGAACCGGTTCGGTAAGACCCGCACCCACACCCGCTGCGAGCGCAGCCACGACACCTTCGTCATCGAGGACGGCACCGGCGAGTGCGTCGTCGATCCCGAGCACGCAGAGGTGCTGTCGGCGCACCAGACGCGCTGGCGCGAGGGCTCGACCCACTACAGCGTCAAATACCTGCTGCCCGGCGACCGTCTCTATGCCATCGGCGACCTGCGCACCCTGCGCGCGGCCGACGGCGCTCTCGACCGCAAGGCCGACCTCAGTGCGCTTCTGCGAGAGTGGAAGCAGGACCGTACCACCCTGCTGCAACGCTTCGACACCAATCGCGACGGTGATGTGGACCTACGAGAGTGGCAGCGGGCGGTCGCCGCCGCCGAGCGCCAGGTCGATGCCCAGCACCGCGAGATGCGAGTCGAGCCCGGCATCCACGTGATGCGCGCTCCGAGCGACGGGCGCCCATTCCTTCTCTCCAACCGCGATCCCGACGAGCTCGTGCAACGCTACAAGCTGTGGGCCTGGTTGCACCTGAGCGTGTTCGTCGCCGCCTGCGTGTGGGCAATGACGCTGCTCATCGGCACGGCCGGGTGAAACGCGCAGCATCGCAAAAGCCTGCAATCCCCGTGATGATTTGAAAATGGCGAGGCCCGTGGCCGCTTCAGCGCGCATCCGTGCGCGGTCCTCTTTGTTCGGCCTCGAGCTCGCGCTCGATCGGCGAACGCTGCCCGGGTTGTCGCTGGCTACTCCACCGTTACCGACTTGGCGAGATTTCGAGGCTGGTCGATGTCGGTGCCTTTGAGCACGGCTGCGTAGTAGGCGAGCAGCTGAAGCGGAATGGTATATACGATGGGTGTGATGTGCTCGCCCATCGGCGGCACTTCCAGCACGTGCACACTCGGGCTCGGCCGAACGCCGGCGTTCTGATCGGCGAACACGTAGAGCTCGCCGCCCCTGGCGCGCACCTCCTCGAGATTTGACTTCAGCTTCTCGAGCAGAGCGTCGTTCGGCGCCACCGCGACCACCGGCATGTCCGCATCGACCAGCGCCAGCGGGCCGTGCTTGAGCTCGCCGGCCGGATAGGCCTCGGCGTGAATGTAGGAGATCTCCTTGAGCTTGAGCGCACCTTCCATGGCAACCGGGTACTGCACGCCGCGGCCGAGAAACAGCGCGTGGTGCTTGTCGGCGAAGCGGCCCGCGAGACTGTGGACGTGCTCATCGAGCGCCAGCACGCGCTCACACACTCCCGGCAGGGAGCGAAGCTGCTCGACGATTCGGTGTTCGGACTCGCTGCTCAAGGCGCGGCGTCGACCGAGCGCCACCACCAGCAGCAGCAAGGCGGTCAGCTGCGTCGTAAACGCTTTCGTGGAGGCAACGCCAATCTCGGGCCCTGCGCGCGTCATGAGCACCAGATCGGATTCCCGCACCAGCGAGCTCTCGGGTGCGTTGACGATGCTCAAGACGGGCCCGAAGCCGATCTCGCGCGCGCCGCGCACGGCGGCAAGCGTATCCGCCGTCTCACCCGACTGCGAGATCGCCACCACCAGAGCATCGGCTCTCGGAACCGGGTGACGATAGCGAAACTCGCTCGCAACCTCGACATTGCACGGGATGCCCGCGAGGCCCTCGAACCAGTTCCGCGCCACCAGACCGGCGTGAAAGCTCGTGCCGCATGCGACGATCTGCACGCTCTGCACACGATTGAAGATCGCCTTGGCATCGGGACCGAACGCGGCCTCGAGCACGCGGCTCCCGTGTATGCGACCTTCGAGCGTGTTGGCGATGGCCTCGGGTTGCTCGAAGATCTCCTTCTGCATGTAGTGTCGGTACTGGCCGCGCTCGACCGCATCCGCGCTGAGCTCACTCAACGACTCTTCGCGTTCGACAACCTCTCCCGAGCGGTCGTAAACGGTGACGCGATCGCGCTCGAGCTCGGCGATGTCGCCATCCTCCAGAACCAGAAAGCGCTGGGTGACGGGGATCAGAGCGGCGACGTCCGAGGTCAGGAAATGCTCGCCCACCCCGAGCCCCACCAGCAGCGGCGGTCCCATGCGCGCGCCAACGATGCGATCAGGCTCGCGGGTATCGACGACACCGATTGCATACGCGCCCTCGAGCTCGCCGGTGGTCTTGCGCACCGCTTCGACGAGACCGGCGCCCTGCTCCAGGTGAAAATGGATACGCGTCGCAATGACTTCCGTATCGGTGTCCGATGCAAACTCGTAGCCGAGGCGCTCCTGCTCGGCGCGAATCTCCGCGTAGTTCTCGATGATGCCGTTGTGCACCACCGCGACCTGGTCGCGGCAGATGTGCGGGTGGGCATTGGCCTCGTTGGGTACGCCGTGGGTCGCCCAGCGCGTGTGAGCGATGCCGAGGCCGCCCTGCACCGGCTCGTCTTCGAGAAGCGCGTCGAGCGCCGCGACCTTTCCCGGCGTGCGCACCCGTTTGAGCCCGTCCGCGCCGTTGACCACCGCCAGCCCCGCCGAGTCGTAGCCCCGGTACTCCAGCCGCCGGAGACCCTCGACGAGAATCGGCACGACGTTTCGCTCTGCAATGGCCCCGACGATGCCGCACATAGGCGTTGGTCTCTGCACTGCCTCGATTAACACGAGTCTATCGGAACGAGGGCGCGATTTCTCCACGCCAAAGCCTGACGAAAATTCCCGCCCCCGGCCGCGCCCTGCCCCGCCGACCGCCGGCCATTGCCCGGGGCTATTCGGAGGATTTCGGCTTTTTCCGCGGGCGGCGCCAGTTCTCTATGGTGGTCTGTCGGCCGCGGCTCACGGTCAGCACCCCCGCGGGCACGTCCTTCGTCACGGTTGCGCCGGCGCCGATGGTAGCGCCGGCGTGCACCGTGATCGGCGCCACCAGCTCGACCCCGGAGCCCACGAACACGTCGTCCTCGATGACGGTGCGGTGCTTCTCGGCGCCGTCGTAGTTGCAGGTGATGGTGCCCGCACCGACGTTGACGTGCTTGCCTACCTCCGTGTCGCCCAGATAGGTGAGGTGATTGGCCTTCGAGCCGTGGCCGACGCGGCTGTTCTTGACCTCGACGAAGTTGCCGATGTGCACCTCGTCGGCGAGCGACGTTCCGGGGCGAAAGCGGGCGAACGGACCGATGTTGCAATCTGAACCAATGTGCGCCTGCTCGATCACCGTATTGGCGAAGATCCGAGTATGTGGACCGATCTCCGTATCCCTGATGACACAGTTCGGCCCGATACTCGCTCCCTCGCCGATGACCACGCGACCCTCGAGGATCACGTTCACGTCCAGCACCACATCCGGGCCGACTTCCACCTCGCCGCGGATGTCCAGACGCGCCGGATCCATGACGGTGACGCCGGCGCGCATGAGCCGTTGCGCCTGCCTGCGCTGGTAGCGCCGTTCCAGCATCGCAAGCTGCGCGCGATCGTTGACGCCGAGGACCTCTTCGGCGGCGAGGGGACTGACGCTGCTCACCGGGACGCCATCGCCCACCGCCATGGCGACGACGTCGGTGAGGTAGCGCTCGCCCTGGACGTTGTTCTCCTCGAGGCGCGCGAGCCAGCCCCTCAATCTGTGCGCGCTCGCCGCCAGAATGCCGGTATTGATCTCCCTGATGGCGCGATCCGCGGCACTGGCATCGGCTTCCTCGACGATTCCGGCAACGCGCCCGTCGTCTCCCCGCAGAATGCGCCCGTAGCCGCTGGGATCGTCCACCTCTGCGGTGATCAGGGCGATCGCGTCGCCAGCGCCGGCCGCGATCGTGTCCTGCAGGGTCGCCGTGTCGATCAACGGCACGTCGCCATACAGCACCAGCACCGTGGCCTCGTCGGGGATGGCCGGCATGGCCTGCTCGAGCGCATGACCGGTGCCCCGCTGCTCGCTCTGCTCCACCCAGCTGACCTCGAGCGCCGGGTGCGCGCCGCGCACCCTCGCGCCGCCGTGACCGTAGACCACGTGAATCCGCGCGGGGTCGAGGCGGCGGGCGGCCGCCGCCACGTGCTCGAGCAAGGTGCGCCCGGCGAGGCGGTGAAGCACCTTGGGCAGGCGGGACTTCATCCGCTTTCCCTGGCCTGCGGCGAGGATGACGACGTGCAGGGGAGCCATGGAGTGCTAGCTTAGTCGAGCGGCAGCGGCGATGCGACGCGCGGGAAAAAGCAGGCGCATCAGCCGGTGCGCCGGCGCCGATAGCGCGGTGGCGCGGCGGGTATGCCCCGGCCGCGGCGAACTGCGCGCGCTGCCCCCGTCACGACAGCCTTGCAGCCGGGAGTTACGAGCGACCGGTGGTCCGGCGCAGGCGTCGGATGGCCTGCAGCTGAGCGACGGCCTGGGCCAGCTCGGCGCGCGCCTGCGCCTCGTCGAAGTCCGCCTGGCGGTCGGCCAGCAAGCGCTTGGCGCGCTCCTGGGCTTCCAGCGCCGCAGCCTCGTCGAGATCGGCGGCGCGCAGCGCGGTGTCCGACAGCACCGTGACCACGTGCGGCTGGACCTCGAGCATCCCGCTCGAGACATAGAACGACTGCTCCTCACCACCGGGGAGCCGGACCCGCACCTCGCCGGGCTTCAGGGCCGTCACCAGCGGCGCGTGCCCGGGTAGAACACCGACCTCGCCCATCACCGCCGGCGCGAACACCATCTCCGCGAGCCCTGAGAAGATTTCCGCCTCGGCGCTGACGATGTCGACGTGAACGGTCATTGCCATGTCGCTGCTTCCAATGCTCGAGAGTCGGGCGAATGCCGGCTCATACGGTCTTGGCTTTCTCGACGACCTCGTCGATGCCGCCGACCATGTAGAACGCCTGCTCGGGATATTCGTCCATATCGCCGTCGACGATGGCCTTGAATCCTTCGATGGTGTCTTTCAACGACACGTATTTTCCAGCGCTTCCCGTGAACACCTCTGCGACGAAGAAGGGCTGAGAGAGGAAGCGCTGAATCTTGCGCGCCCTCGAGACCGCGAGCTTGTCGTCGTCGGACAGCTCGTCCATGCCGAGAATGGCGATGATGTCCTTGAGCTCCTTATAGCGTTGAAGAACACCCTGCACGTCGCGCGCGGTATTGTAATGCTCCTGGCCGACCACCAGCGGGTCCAGCTGCCGGCTCGTGGAGTCGAGCGGATCCACCGCCGGGTAGATGCCGAGCTCGGCGATCTGACGCGACAGCACCAGCGTCGCGTCCAGGTGCGCGAACGTCGTGGCCGGCGACGGATCGGTGAGGTCGTCGGCCGGCACGTACACCGCCTGAATGGAAGTGATCGAGCCGGTCTTGGTCGATGTGATGCGTTCCTGCAACTCACCCATCTCCTCGGCCAGCGTCGGCTGATAACCCACCGCCGAAGGCATGCGCCCGAGAAGCGCCGAGCATTCGACGCCGGCAAGGGTATAACGGTAGATGTTGTCGATGAACATCAGGACGTCGCGGCCTTCGTCGCGGAAATACTCCGCCATGGTGAGGCCCGTCAGGCCGACCCGCAGCCGGTTGCCCGGCGGCTCGTTCATCTGCCCGTAAACGAGCGCCACCTTGTCGAGCACCTGTGACTCACGCATCTCGTGATAGAAGTCGTTGCCCTCGCGGGTGCGCTCCCCGACGCCTGCGAATACCGAATAGCCGCTGTGCTCGATGGCGATGTTGCGGATCAGCTCCATCAGCGTCACGGTCTTTCCGACGCCGGCGCCGCCGAACAATCCGATTTTGCCGCCCTTGTTGAACGGGCAGATGAGATCGATGACCTTGATACCGGTCTCGAGGACCTCCACGTCGGCGGACTGATCGGTGAGTGCCGGCGCCTTGCGGTGGATGGGCCAGGAATCTGCCGCGCCGATGGGGCCCTTGCCGTCCACGGGCTCGCCCAGCACGTCCATGATCCGACCCAGCGTTTTCTCACCCACCGGGGCGAGAATGGGCTGCCCGGTGTCGAGCACGCCGACACCGCGGGTCAGGCCGTCGGTCGAACCCATGGCGATGGTGCGAACGACGCCGTCGCCGATCTGCTGCTGCACCTCGAGCGTAAGGCCGTTGTCGACCTTGAGCGCATGGAACACCTTCGGCACGGAGCCACGGGGAAATTCCACGTCTACCACGGCGCCGATGATCTGCGCGATCTTTCCGGAACTCATCTTGATGTCCTCATTGAATTGCGTGTGTCCTGGTGCAGCCCGACTCACACGGCGGCCGCGCCGGCGACAATCTCCGAAAGCTCCTGCGTAATGGATGCCTGGCGTGCCTTGTTGTATGCGAGCGTCAGCTCGTTGATGAGCTCGCCGGCATTCTCGGTCGCCGCCTTCATCGCGACCATGCGTGCCGCCTGCTCACAGGCCGCGTTCTCCACGACACCCTGATATATCAGCGACTCGACGTAGCGCGTCAGCAGATTATCGAGCACGTTCTTGGCATCCGGCTCGTAAATGTAATCCCAGTAATGCCTGACCTGCTCTTCCGCGGAGGGCTCACGGGGCAGGAGCTGCTCGACGACCGGCCTCTGCGTCATCGAGTTGACGAAGTCGTTGTAGACGAGGTAGAGGCGATCGATGCGCTCTTCTACGTAGGCGTCCAGCATCACCTTGATGGTTCCGATGAGATCCTCGATGGCGGGTGTGTCGCCGAGGTGAGCCGCCTGTGCAACGATATTGACGCCGAGGCGTTTGAAAAACATACCGGCCTTGTTGCCGATTACGCAGAAATCGGCCTCTATGCCCTGACCACGCCACTCGTCCAGCACTTCGACGACGCGCCGGAACTCGTTGGTATTGAGCCCGCCGCATAGTCCCCGATCCGTGGAGACAACGATGATGCCCGCACGCTTCAAGTCGCGGGAAATCAGAAACGGGTGCTTGTACTCGGTGTTCGCGGCGGCCACATGGGAAATCACGTTGCGCATCTTCGCGGCATAGGGGCGCGCGCTATGCATGCGCTCCTGCGCCTTGCGCATCTTGCTTCCCGCGACCATTTCCATGGCGCGCGTGATCTTCTGCGTATTCTGGATACTGCGAATCTGTGTTCGGATTTCCTTCTCGCCGGCCATCGTTCAGCTCCTGACGATCACCACGCGTGGTTTGCTTTGAAGTCGTCGACCGCAGCCTTGAGCTTGGCCTCCACTTCGTCGTTGTAAACCGGGTTGTCGTTAATCCCACTCATCAGGTCTGCATGGCTCGAGCTCATGTACGACTGCAGAGCTTCCTCGAAGTCGCCGACCTTCTCCAGCTCGACGTCGTCCATGTAGCCGCGATCGACCGCGAACAGCGACACCGCCATCTGCGCAACGGTCATCGGCGAGTACTGCTTCTGCTTCATGGTTTCCATGACCCGCTGGCCGCGCTCGAGCTGCTTTCGGGTGGCCTCGTCGAGATCCGAAGCGAACTGAGCGAAGGCGGCCAGCTCGCGGTACTGGGCGAGCGCGAGTCGCACGCCGCCGCCGAGCTTCTTGACAATCTCCGTCTGCGCGGCGCCACCGACCCGCGACACCGACAGGCCGGCATTGATGGCCGGACGAATATTGGCGTTGAACAGGTCGGTTTCGAGAAAGATCTGACCGTCGGTGATGGAGATGACGTTCGTCGGCACGAACGCCGATACGTCACCAGCCTGGGTCTCGATGATCGGCAGCGCGGTCAACGAGCCGGTCTTGCCTTTCACCTTACCCTCGGTGATGCGCTCGACCTCGTCGGCGTTGATTCGAGCGGCGCGCTCGAGAAGGCGCGAGTGCAGGTAGAAAACGTCGCCCGGATAGGCCTCGCGGCCCGGCGGCCGGCGCAGCAGCAGCGAGACCTGGCGGTAGGCCCAGGCCTGCTTCGTGAGGTCGTCGTAAATAATGAGCGCGTCCTCGCCAATATCGCGAAAATACTCGCCCATCGTGCACCCGGAGTACGGCGCGATGTACTGCATGGCGGCCGATTCCGAGGCGCTGGCGGCGACCACGATGGTGTGGTCCATGGCGCCGTGCTCTTCGAGCTTGCGAACCACGCCGGCGATGGAGGACGCCTTCTGTCCGATTGCCACGTAGATGCAGATGATTCCCGAACCCTTCTGGTTGATGATGGCATCGATGGCGAGCGCGCTCTTGCCCGTTTGACGGTCGCCGATGATGAGCTCGCGCTGCCCGCGACCGATTGGAACCATGGAATCGATGGACTTGAGGCCGGTCTGCACTGGTTGGCTCACCGACTGGCGGGTGATGACGCCGGGAGCCACCTTCTCGATGGGAGAGGTTCCCTCGGAGTTCACCGGACCCTTGCCGTCGATGGGTTCGCCGAGGGAATTCACCACTCGTCCGAGCAAACCCCGGCCGATGGGCACCTCGAGGATACGCCCCGTACACTTGACGGTGTCTCCCTCGGAGATGTGCTCGTAATCGCCGAGTATGACTGCGCCTACGGAATCGCGCTCGAGATTCAAGGCGAGCCCGAACGTATTCTGGGGAAACTCGATCATCTCGCCCTGCATGACGTCGCTCAGCCCGTGAATTCGGGCGATTCCGTCGGTGAGCGTCACCACCGTGCCCTCGGTGCGCGCTTCGACGCCGACGTCGAAGTTCGCAATGCGCTCCTTGATGAGGTCGCTTATTTCCGCCGCCGAAAGTGCCATTTCCTAGTCCTCGATTCTGGCCTGGCCAAAATTCTTCAAATAATGAAAACCGATGTGTGCCGTCAATTGATTGACTGGCCAAGCTGACTCAGACGTCCACGCAGCGATGCATCTATGACCGTGTCGCCGGCGCGAATGATGACGCCGCCTATGAGCGACCTGTCGACGGTCACGGAGACGTCGACTTCATTGCCGAGCCGCCTGCTCATGGAATCGCCGATGCTCTTGCGCTGCTCGTCCGAAAGCTCGAACGCGCTCGTCACCTCCACATGACTGCGCCCCGCGAGCCTGTCGCGCTCCTGCTCGAAGACCGCGGCGATTGCCGCCATCTCGGCGAACCGCTCGTTCTCCGCGAGAATCCGCACCAGATTTTGCCCGGTCTGCGAGAGACCCTCGCCCGCCACGTCGATGATCAAATGAGCGAGCTGCTCGTCGTCGACCTTTGGATTGGCGACCAGGCCGCGCATGGTCGCATCCTCCATGATCATCACGAGCAGGCGCAGCATTGCGCTCCACTCGTCCACCTTGCCCTCCTCCCGAGCCTGCTTGAATGCTGCAAGCCCGTATGGGCGGGCGAGTGCGCTTACCTCTTCCATCGAGCGTCGCCTAGAGCTGCGCCGCCAGACGCGTCAGCTGATCCCTGTGGGCGTTCTCGTCGACCTCTTGGCCGAGAACCTGCTGCGCGCCCTGCAGCGCGAGCGTCACTACCTCCGCTCGCAGCTGCTCGCGCGCCTGATTCATCTGCTGCTCGATCTCCGCCTCGGCCGCACGCACCATGCGCTCGCCTTCGGCGCGGCCGTCGACTTTGGCTTCCTCGACGATCTCGTCTCCGCGCCGGTGCGCCTGGGCGAGTATCTCCTTGGCCTGATCCTTGGCATCGCGAATAACCTCGACGGCACGTTGCTCGGCGAGTTCATGTTCATGGCGTCCCCGCTCGCCGGCGGCGAGCCCCTCGGCAATCTGAGTCTTGCGATCCTCCATTGCCTTGATGATGTGCGGCCAGATGAACTTCAGGCAGAACCACACGAATACGATGAACGTGACGGTCTGCCCGAACAACGTAAGGTTGATATTCATGGGGTGCCCTCTCGTCCTTTAATCACTAGCCGCCGACCACGGCGAACAGCACGTAGAGACCGATAGCAATCGAGATGATGGGCAGGGCGTCGACGAGACCCATGACGATGAAGAATTGCGTGCGCAGCATTCCAAGCATCTCGGGCTGACGGGCGATACCTTCGAGAAAGCGTGCACCGAGGACACCGATACCTATGGCGGCCCCCGCAGCGCCCACGCCGAGCATAATTCCGCCCGCGATGTACAAAAATGCAATGGATTCGGTCATTACCAGTCTCCTGTTCGGAATTCAGTCTTCCTTCTCTAATCGGTCTCTAATGTTCCTGGTGCGCCATATCGAGGTAGACAACGGTCAGGATCATGAATATGAAAGCCTGCAACAGCACAATGAGAACGTGGAACACGGCCCACGCCCATTGAAGCGCGCCGCCAACTGCGCCCCATATCAGTCCGCCGCTGTAGAGCAGCGCAATCAGGATGAAAATCATCTCGCCGGCATAAAGGTTGCCGAACAGCCGCAGCGCCAGTGAGACGGGCTTCGATATCAAGCTCACGCCTTCGAGCAGCAAATTCACGGGAAACATCCACTTGGGAAACGGCTGGAAGGCGAGTTCGCCGAAAAATCCGCCGAAGCCTTTTTCCTTGATGCTGTAGTAAATCATCAACACGAAGACAGCTATCGCCATTCCGAAGGTGGCGTTCGGATCCGTCGTCGGAACGACCTTCATGTAGGGGATGCCTATCAGCTTCGCCAACTCCGGGATCCAGTCCACCGGCACGAGATCCATGAGGTTCATGAGCAGGATCCAGACGAACAGAGTGAGCGCAATCGGCGCAACGAGATCGTTTTTCGCGTTGAAGGTGCCGCGGACATTGTTATCGATGAACTCGATAACCATCTCGACGAAATTCTGCCATTTTCCCGGCACACCGCTGGTCGCTTTCGAGGCCGCTCTATAGAAAAGGAATAAGAATGCCGCGCCGAGACCGATCGACCAGAACATGGTGTCCAGGTGAATCGCCCAGAATCCCATCTCGCGCGCTTCCTCGGCCCCGTGAGCGATGCCGATCGTGCCGTCCGGGTGAACACCCAGCGTCAGGTTCTGCAGATGATGCTGAATGTACTCGGTGGAAGTAGGATTTTCCGATGCCATGCTCTATCCGTGCTCGAAGGGCATTGACCCGACCGCTAGCTGTATCGTACCGACGCGACCAAGCCGGTCGCCTTCACCATCACGAAACCCACTATCAGGGCGACAACGTTCACCGCCATTATAAAGGCGAAGACAGCCGCGAACATGAGCACCGCCAGCACCAGCTTGACGATCTCCGCACGCAGCATGAGCGCCGCCGATTCGACCGGTGACCTGTGCGGGTACCGGCGAAATACACGGCGTGCGAAGTAATACTCCGGGATGATCGCTATCATTCCACCGAGCAATGCCGAATAGGCCGCCTCTACGCCGAGTCCCAACGACGCACCGGCGATTACCAGCATCACGAGCGCCTGTGTCCGGAAAGACCGGGCGAAGGGATTCAACTGGTTCGCAGTGCTGCCCACCCCTTGCCGCCAGGGCTGCCTCCCNNTGCCCGCGGTCGCTCGAAAGGCGGAAAGTATACGGTCGCGGCCCGCTGGCGATCAATGCCAGCGGACGCGGCCCGCCCGAGAGTTACTTGATTCGCTCGAGGATGCCGTCGAGCTGATCGAGGCTCGCGTAGTGGATCACCAGCCTCCCCTTGCCGCCTCCGGCGTCGAGAACCTGCACCCGCGCGCCGAGCCGCTCGCCGAGATCGTCGGCGAGCCGGCGCACATCGGGGTCACCGCCCCCGGCGGTCTCGGGCTTGGCATCCGGTGACGCCTTCATGCGCCGCACCAGCTCCTCGGTCTGACGCGCGGTCAGGTGCCTCGAGACCACCTCCCGGGCGGCCCGGCTCTGCGCCTCCCCCTTCAACCCGAGCAGCGCGCGCGCGTGTCCCATGTCGAGCTCGCCGGTTTCCACCAGGGCACGCGCTTCGTCGCCCAGATCCAGCAATCGCAGCAGGTTGCTCACGCCGACCCGGGAGCGCCCGATGGCGTCGGCGGCCTCCTGATGAGTGAGGCTGAACTCCTCGATGAGTCGGCTGACGGCGCTCGCCTCCTCGATGGGGTTCAAGTCCTCGCGTTGAATGTTCTCGATGAGCGCGATGGCGAGGGCCGCGTCGTCGGGCACCTCGCGCACAACCGCGGGGATCTCTTCGAGACCGGCGGCCTGCGCCGCACGCCAGCGGCGTTCGCCAGCGATAATCTCGAAATGCGATCCGTCCGCAGCCGGGCGCACGACGATCGGCTGCACCACCCCGCGGGCGCGTATCGACTGGGTCAGCTCTTCGAGCGCCTCGGGCGCGATGTGCATGCGCGGCTGAAAGCGGCCGCGCTCGATGAGATCGAGCGGCAGCTCGCGCAGCTGCCCGTCGGCGACCACGGCGGAGGTGTGGGCGCCGGCACTGGCGCCGAGCAGCGCGTCGAGCCCGCGGCCGAGCCCGCGGCGCTTAGAGGACACGGCGAGCACCCCGCACGCGGCGGCAGCCGACGCAGTCGTTCGGCCGGAATCCGGCCCGGCGAGAATGACTCTTTATCACGTTGCGTTTCCCTCTTGCGCCGACGTCATGGAGTTTACGCTTTGGCGGCTTTGAGATGCGCGCCGTCGCGACGCAGAATCTCCCCGGCCAGCGCCAGATAGGCCAGCGCGCCGCTGGAGTTGCGATCGTAGAGCAGCGCCGGCAGCCCGTGGCTCGGCGCTTCCGCCAAACGCACGTTGCGCGGGATGACGGTGCTGTAGACCTTATTGCCGAAATGCTTGACCAGCTGCTGGGAGACCTGGGTCGAGAGATTGTTGCGCGGGTCATACATGGTGCGCAGCAGACCTTCGACTCTCAGGGACGGATTGAGCAGCGTGCGGATCTTCTCCACGGTCTCGAGCAGCGCCGAAAGACCTTCCAGCGCGTAGTACTCGCACTGCATGGGGATCATGACCGAATCCGCCGCCACCAGCGCATTCACCGTGAGCATGTTGAGCGCGGGCGGGCAATCGATGATCAGGTAATCGTAGCTGTCCCGGACCGGTCTGAGCGCCTGGCGAAGACGCATCTCGCGACCGATCTCCTCGAGCAGCGCGACCTCCGCGCCGGTCAGGTCGGAGTTCGCCGGCAACAGCGAGTAACCGCTGTGCTCCACCGCCACCGCGACCTCCGCAACGGTCGCCTCGCCCATGAGCACGTCGTAGCTGGATCGCTCCAGGCTGCGCTTGTCGACACCGCTGCCCATGGTGGCGTTGCCCTGGGGATCCAGGTCGATCAGCAGAACGCGCCGCTTTGCCGCGGCCAGTGAGGCGCCCAGATTGATGCTGGTGGTGGTCTTGCCGACGCCACCCTTTTGATTAGCGACTGCGATGATCTTGCCCATCGGCCTCCGCTCAGCTGCAAACCACTCGGCACCGCTGCACGCCGCGTCCCGCCGTCATGCGCGCGCCGGCCCGGAAGCACCCGCCGCGGTCACGATCACCAGGTGGCGGCGGACGTCCTCGATGCCTGGAACGCTGAGTGGTACCACTTCCGCCTGCACACCCAAGCCGCCCAACGCCGGCAGCTCGTGGTCGGGATCGCGCCCCTTCATGGCGAGAAGGCGACCGCCCGGCGCGAGCAGGTGCACGGCTGCGGCGACGAACTCGGCAAGATTCGAGAGCGCGCGACTAATGATAGTGGAAAAGCGTGCCTGCGGGTGAAAATCCTCCACCCGGCTGCGCACCACCCGCACGTTGTCGATGGCCAGCTCGGCCTTGGCCCGGGTCAGAAACCGGCATTTTTTCGCGTTGCTGTCGAGCAGCACCCAGTCGGTGGCGGGCTGCGCCAGCGCCAGCACCAGCCCGGGCAACCCGGCGCCGCTGCCCACATCGAGGCAGCGTCGACCCTCGAGATGCGGCAGCACCGTCAGGCTGTCGAGGATGTGACGGGGAACCATCTCTGCCGGATCGCGCACGGCGGTGAGGTTATAGGCGCGGTTCCAGCGCGCGAGCAGCGCAACGTAGCGAATCAGCCGACCCCGCGCGTCCTGGTCCAGATCGAGCGCCATGTCCGCGAGTCCCGCATCGAGGCGGCGGCGAAGTCCGGCCGCGTCGAATTCAGGCGCGACGGCGCGTCCCGCCACCGGGCGCATCACTGGGTTGCCGCTCCAGGGCGCGTTTTTTCAGGTGCACCAGCAGCAGCGAAACGGCGGCAGGCGTCACGCCGTCAATCCGCGAGGCCTGTCCGAGCGTGCCCGGACGCCGTGTCGAGAGCTTCTCGCAGACCTCCGCGGACAGGCCGCGCACCTGTGAGTAGTCGAGGTCCGCGGGCAGGGGCGTCTCCTGATGGGCGACGCTTCTGGCAATCTCGGCGTGCTGCCGCTCGATGTAGCCGTGATAGCGCGCTTGAATCTCGATCTGCTCGGCGACGCCGGCATCGGCGACCCCCGGGCCGAGACCCGGAAGCGTCATCAGCTCGCGGTAGCTCACCTCCGGCCGGCGCAGCAGCTCGATAGCGCGGCACTCACGCGCGAGCGGTGCACCGAGCACGCGTTCGATAGCGGCACCATGGGTCGGCTCGGGGCGTACCAGGGCATTGCGCAGGCGATCCTGCTCGGCTTCGATGGCGGCGCGCTTGCTCTCGAACGCGCGCCAGCGGCGGTCGTCGACGAGACCGAGCGCGCGGCCCTGCGCGGTGAGCCTCAGATCGGCGTTGTCCTCGCGCAGCATGAGACGGTACTCGGCGCGGCTCGTGAACATCCGGTA
>JAABYT010000047.1:41142-48357 GCA_011775625.1 Gammaproteobacteria bacterium
CCGGTGGTGCCGTTGATCTGCCCGGCGAAAAACAGACCCGGAACGAAGCGGGTCTCCAGGCTCGGCTCGAGGTCCCGGGGGTCGAAGAAATCGTACTCGATGGCATAGCCGGGGCGGGTGATATGAGCGTTCTCGAAGCCGCGAATGGTGCGTACCAGCGCGTACTGAACGTCGAAGGGCAGGCTCGTCGAGATGCCGTTGGGATACACCTCGCGGGTTTCGAGGCCTTCCGGCTCGACGAAAATCTGATGCGCATCGCGCTCGGCGAATCGCACCACCTTGTCCTCCACCGACGGGCAGTAACGCGGACCGACGCCCTCGATGACGCCGCTGTAGAGCGGCGAACGGTCGAGCGCGGCGCGGATGACGGCGTGGCTGCGCGCGTTCGTGTGAGTAATGTGACAGGGCACCTGGCGGGGGTGCTGATCGGCCCGGCCGAGGTACGAGAATACCGGCACCGGAGTGTCGCCGGGCTGGCACTCGAGCGCGTCGAAGTCGACGCTGCGCGCATCGATGCGCGGAGGGGTGCCGGTCTTGAGCCGATCCACGCGGAATGGATACTCGCGAAGCCTGCGCGCGAGCGCATTGGCAGGCGCGTCGCCGGCCCGCCCGCCCTCGTAGTTGCTCAGTCCGATGTGGATTCGCCCGCCGAGGAAGGTTCCCACGGTGAGCACTACCGCGCGGGCGCGGAATTCCAGACCCATCTGAGTGCGCGCGCCGGCAACGCGCCCGCCTTCGACGAGCAGATCGTCCACCGTCTGCTGGAACAGAGTCAGATTCGGCTGAGATTCGAGCGCCTTGCGGATGCAAGCGCGGTACAGACCGCGATCGATCTGCGCGCGCGTGGCGCGCACCGCCGGCCCCTTGCGTGCGTTGAGCGTGCGGAACTGAATTCCGCAGCGATCCGCCGCCGCCGCCATGACGCCGCCGAGCGCATCGATTTCACGCACCAGATGTCCTTTGCCGATCCCGCCGATGGCGGGGTTACAGCTCATCTGCCCGAGCGTCTCGATGCTCTGAGTGAGCAGCAGGGTGCGCGCGCCGAGTCGCGCCGAGGCGAGCGCTGCCTCGGTGCCGGCGTGCCCGCCGCCGATGACGATGACGTCGTATTCCCGAGGGTGCTGCATGGGCCTGATGCCGATGGTTCGCATCGGTCGCGGTGGCGAAATCCAATCGCGAAGGATAGCGGCTCCGACCCCTCAGTGCACCGTCCTAGCCGCCCGCCGGGCGCTCGAGACGGCGCGCGGCCATCTGGTACGCGTAGAAGACGGCAAGCCCGCTGCCGGCCTTGCCGCTTTCGGGCAACGCGTCCCGGGCGACTCGGCAAGGCCGCGGTGGCGGCGGTTTGCGGCCGGCGCGGGCGCGCAGCCACCAGCCCATGGCGGCGCCGAGCAGCACCGCACCCGCGAGGAGAGATATGGCGCTCATGGTCGGCTGCAGAAATTCGAAGAAAAATCTGCAACTATTCTGCTCCAGCGGATCTGCGGGCGCGCTTCCCGCCGCGCCTGAATATGGTCCGGGCGCGCCATCGCAAGATTGAGCCGCCGCGCAAGGTGTCCGATACTGTTTGTCTAAGAGGAGGAATGGCCATGAAAACACCGCACCGGACCACCAGCTGCGCGGTTCTGCTGCTTGCGTTGATGACACTCGCAGGCGCGGGCCAGGCGGCGACTGACGAGCTGGATATCTTTTTCGGCGAGTACGAGGGCCAGGCCGTTACCGGCGGCGCCAATGAGATCAGCAAGCGGGACCTGCGGGTCAAGATCTCGCCCGCCGCAAATGGATTTACGGTCAACTGGGTCGCGGTCACCAAGCGGCCCGACGGCAGGCTCAAACGCAAGGAATATTTAATCGACTTCCACCCCACGAAGCGCAAAAACATCTACCGCTCCGGCGAGCGCAGGGACATGTTCGGCAACGCCGTGCCCTTGGACCCCTTGAAAGGCGACCCCTACGTGTGGGCGCGCGTCGAGGGTGACACGCTGACGGTGTTCGCACTTCACGTGCTAGAAGACGGTGGCTACGAGATGCAGACCTACGCGCGCAAGCGCATCCCCGAGGGCATCGATTTGAAGTACTCGCGCATCCGCGACGGCGAGACACTGCGCACCGTGGAGGGAACGCTGTTCGAAGTAAAGTGATGATTTCCCTGCGGTTGCGCGGCGTCGTGGCCGGATGCAGGCTATACTTTTTCGCGCCGCGTACCCTGTCGGGATTATCCATTGTCTGGCACTGAGCACTCGAGCACCCAGCGCAACGTAAAGACGTTCCAGGGGCTGCTGCTGGCCCTCGACGACTTCTGGGCCGGCCAGGGCTGCGTGCTGCTGCAGCCCTACGACATGGAAGTGGGTGCCGGTACGTTTCATCCGGACACCTTCCTGCGCGCGGTCGGCCCCGAGCCGTGGAGCGCGGCCCACGCGCAACCTTCACGCCGTCCCGCCGACGGCCGCTACGGCGATAATCCCAACCGCCTGCAGCACTACTACCAGTATCAGGTGATCATCAAGCCGTCGCCGCTCGAGATTCAGGAAATGTATATGGACTCGCTCGTCTGGCTCGGCATCGATCCACTCGAGCACGATATTCGCTTCGTCGAGGACAACTGGGAGTCGCCAACGCTCGGCGCCTGGGGACTCGGCTGGGAAGTCTGGCTGAACGGTATGGAGATCACGCAGTTCACCTATTTCCAGCAGGTGGGCGGTCTCGAGTGCAGGCCGGTGAGCGCGGAGATCGCGTACGGCGTCGAGCGCATCGCCATGTACCTTCAGGGCGTGGACAGCATCTTCGATCTCACCTGGACGGACGGACCGCGGGGAAGAATCACCTACGGCGACGTGTTCCGCCAGAACGAGGTGGAGATGTCAGCGTACAACTTCGAGCATGCCGACACCGCGGTGCTCGTCGAGCAGTTCGACGCCTTCGAGCACCAGTGCAAGAAGCTGGTGGAACTCGAGCTGCCCCGCCCGGCGTACGACATGGTGCTTAAGGCCTCACATACATTCAATCTGCTCGATGCGCGTCACGCCGTCTCGGTGACCGAGCGCCAGAGGTACATCCTGCGAGTGCGGACCATGTCGCGGGATGTCGCTCAGTGCTACTTCCAGACGCGCCGCGCTCTCGGCTTTCCGCTGCTGAACGAGATCGAGGAGGCGGCCCATGGCTGAGACCGCCGATCTGCTCGTGGAGATCGGCACCGAGGAGCTGCCGCCGAAGTCACTGCGCGGGATGTCCGAAGCCTTCGGCGAGGCCCTTTGTGAGCGGCTGGCGTCGCGGATCCTCGGCAGTCACGAGTGCACCGTGTACGCGACGCCGAGGCGTCTCGCGGTTCTGGTCCCCGGCGTCCCCCTCAATCAGCCGGATCGCGACGTCGAACGGCGCGGCCCGGCGCTCGACGCCGCCTTCGATGCGGACGGCAAAGCCACCAAGGCGGCAGAGGGATTCGCCCGCTCCTGCGGCGTCGAGGTGGCGCAGCTCGAGCGCCTGGAGACGGCCGACGGGCGCTGGCTTCTGTTTCGATCAACGCAGGTCGGCGAATCGACCGCGTCGCTTCTACCGGCCGTAGTCGAGGAAGCCCTGGCCCGGATTCCGGTCGCCCGGCGCATGCGCTGGGCCGATCTCGAAGCCGAGTTCGTGCGTCCGGTGCACTGGGTCACCATCCTGCACGGCAGCCAGGTCATCGAGACCAGCATCATGGGCGTGAAAAGCGGCGCCGTCACCTACGGCCACCGCTTCCATCACCCGCACAGCGTCGAAATCGGAGAGGCATCGAACTACGCCGGCGCGCTCTACGGGGGCGCGCACGTGGTAGCCGACTTTGCTGCCCGCATGGACATGATTCGCTCACAGGTCGAAGAGGCGGCCGAGGCACTCGGTGGTCGCGCGGTCATCGACAATTCGCTCCTCGAGGAAAATGCCGCCCTGGTGGAATGGCCGGTCGCGGTCACCGGCAGCTTCGACGTATCGTTCCTGTCGCTTCCCGACTGCGTGCTGAGCGCCACCATGCAGGGGCATCAGCGCTACTTTCCGGTGATGGGTGATGACGGCGCATTGATGCCGAACTTCATCGCCATCAGCAACATCGAAAGCCGTCATCCCGAGACCGTGCGAAACGGAAACGAGCGTGTCATCCGCCCGCGTCTCGCGGACGCCGCCTTTTTCTTCGAAGCCGATCAGGGGCAGTCCCTTGGCGAACGGCGAGACGCGCTCAAGGACATCGTCTTTCAGGAGAAGCTCGGCTCGGTTTTCGACAAATCCGAGCGCGTGTCGCGACTCGCGGGTATCGTTGCCATCGCCATGGGCCTGGGTCCCGAGGAGATCAAGCTCGCGCGACACGCCGCCACCTTGTACAAATGCGACCTGGTCACCGAAATGGTTGGTGAATTCCCGGAGCTCCAGGGCGCCATGGGCCGGGAGTACGCGCTCGTCGCCAGAGAGGATCTGCAGGTCGCCAACGCCATCGGCGAGAGCTACATGCCTCGCTTCGCGGGCGACCGCATACCGTCCACGGCGATCGGCCGCGCGCTCTCGATAGCCGATCGCCTCGACACGCTGCTGGGGATCTTCCTCATCGGCGAGGCGCCGACCGGGGACAAGGACCCCTTCGCGCTGCGCCGTGCCGCGCTCGGCGCGCTGCGCATCATGATCGAGGCCGAGCTGCCTCTCGATCTGCACAAGCTTTTGAAGTCGACGGTCGAAGGCTACGAGAAATTTCCGGATGCAGCAGGAGCCGTCGAACAGGTCATGGAATTCGTTCTCGAGCGTCTCAAGGCGTATTTCATCGACCGCGGTGTCTCCATCGACGTCTTCCTCTCCGTGCAGGCGCGCGAGCCGACCGAGCCACACGACTTCGCGAGACGGGTTTATGCCGTCGATGCCTTCCGCAAGCTCCCGGAGGCGGCAAGCCTGGCGGCCGCCAACAAACGCATCCAGAACATTCTCAAGCAGGCCCAGGACGCCGTTCCCGAGAAAGTCGACGAGAGCCTGTTCGCGGACGACGCGGAATGGAACCTGGCAGCCAAGACCCTTGGGCTCGGGCCCCGCGTGCGCGACCTGCTCAAGAAGCGCGACTACACCAGCGCCATGACCAGCCTCGCCGGACTGCGCGAAAGCGTCGACGATTTCTTCGACAACGTCAAAGTCATGGAGGACGACGAGCAGGTGCGAAAAAATCGACTGGCGCTTTTGCGAAACATCAGCAACCTGTTCCTCGAGACGGCGGACATTTCGCGGCTGCAGGCGTGAAACGCCGCCTGTTCCTGGGCGCGCTGGGCGCATCCGCCGCCAGCGGCTGGTACTTCTGGCCGGAGGACGGTTTCCTCAACCCCTGTCTCGAGTCGTCGCTCCCGGGTGCGCTCCTCGACAACAGCCTCATTGCCGCAGCCTGGGACGGCATCGATCCCGGGCTCGCTTGGGATTGTCACGTGCACCTGCTCGGCATCGGCGACAACGGCGGCGGTGCCTGGGTCAATCCCGACATGCGCAGCACAATCAACCCCGTTCTTTTCGGCCAGTACAATTTTTTTCTCAACGCAGCGTGCGTGCACGGTTCTGACGAGATCGACAACGACTATGTCGCGCGCCTGCTCGCCGATCTCTCGGGCCTCGCGCCCGGATCGCGGCTCATGCTGCTCGCCTTCGACTACGCCTACGACGAAAACGGTCAACGCCTGCTCAGCGAAAGCCATTTTCACGTGCCGAACCACTATGCCGCCGCCGTAGCGCGACGCCACCCGGGAAAGTTCGAATGGACGGCCTCCGTGCACCCGTACCGGGAAGACGCCGTCAGCGCCCTCGAGCGCGCAGTGCGCGATGGCGCCCGCGCAGTCAAATGGCTGCCGCCTTCCATGAACATCGATCCGGCATCGCCACGCTGCGACGCGTTCTACGAGGCGCTCGTGCGTCTGGACGTGCCGCTCCTCAGTCATGCCGGCCTCGAGCGCGCCGTGAACGTCCCCGATGCGCAGCGCCTGGGCAATCCGCTGCGTCTGCGCCGCGCGCTCGAGCACGGCGTGCGCGTCATCGTCGCCCATTGCGCATCGATGGGCGACGGCGAGGATCTCGACGCCGGCCCCGGTGCACGCCGGCGCACCAACTTCGCGTTGTTTGCCCGAATGATGGACGAGCCGCGCTACGAACATCTGCTCTTCGGCGACATCTCGGCAATGACCCAGCTGAACCGCATCGGAGCGCCTCTCGATACCGTGCTCGAGCGCGACGACTGGCATCATCGCCTGCTGAACGGCTCCGACTACCCCCTGCCGGGCGTCTACCCGCTGTTCTCCATGACCGAGATGGTCGATCGCGGCTACATCGATCGGCGCCAGGCCGAGACCATCCGCGCCATCCGGCCGCACAATCGGCTTCTTTTCGATTTCGTCCTCAAACGCGCCCTGCGCCGCAACGGAAAAGCATTTTCTGCAAGCGTGTTCGAAACACGGCGGATTTTTCAACGCCGTCGGCCGATCTGACCGCAGCGCAGCCCGGGCTGCGATTCTGCGCTAGACTGCCCGAGCACATGAAGCGCAAAGGATCGAACCCGCAACCCGTGACGACAGCCTTGATCGTTCGTTCCCTTCTGTACGCGATCGGTCAGACTCTGCTGTCGGTGCCTTTCTCCATCGCAGCGATTCTCGCTCTGGCGCTGCCCTACCGGCTCCGCTACGCGCTGGTCTCGCGCTGGACCCACTGGAATCTCTGGTGGCTCGACAAGACCTGCCGTCTGAATCACACCGTCGTCGGGCTCGAGAACATTCCCGAGCGGCCTGCAATCGTTTTCTGCAAGCACGAGTCGGCGTGGGAAACGCTCGCGCTGCAGCTTTATTTCAAACCACAGGTGTGGGTCATCAAGCGTGAGCTGCTCTGGATCCCTTTTTTCGGCTGGGGGCTGGCGACGCTCCGACCCATTGCCATCGATCGCAAAACCAGCCGCACGGCACTCGACCAAATACTCAATCAGGGGCGAGAGCGGCTGAAGGAGGGGTGCTGGGTGGTGATCTTCCCGGAGGGTACGCGCGTTGCACCCGGACAGCGACGCCGTTACCGTCAAGGCGGCGCCATACTCGCGGAGAAGACGCACTGCCCGATCGTGCCGGTCGCACACGATTCCGGCGACTTCTGGCCGCGCAGGAGCTTCATCAAGCGACCGGGCACGATCCGGCTCGCAATCGGCCCGCCCATAGAGAGCGCGGGGCGCAGCGCTGCGGAAATCAATCGTCT
>JAABYT010000047.1:48418-50944 GCA_011775625.1 Gammaproteobacteria bacterium
TCGGCAGCGGGCTGGCGGGCTACACCACGGCCCGCGAGCTTCGCAAGATCGACAAGGAGACGCCGCTCGAGATGATTACGGCCGACGATGGGTATTTCTACTCCAAGCCGATGATCTCCAACGCGCTCGGACGCAACCAGCAGCCGATGGATCTGCCCACGGCGGACGCGGCCAAGATGGCCGCCGATCTTGGCGCCCGGGTACGCCCACGCACGCGCGTCGATGCCATCGACAGGGATGCCGGAGAGCTGCATCTCGACGGTGAGACACTCGCATACGGCCAGCTCGTGCTGGCGCTCGGCGCCGATCCCGTGCGACTCGCGCTCGCGGGCGACGCCGATGCGCCGCTGTCGGTGAACGACCTCGATGACTACGCACGTTTTCGCGCGGCCATCGCCGATCGCAGGCGCATCGTGATTCTGGGTGCGGGCCTCATCGGCTGCGAGTTCGCCAATGACCTGGTCACGGCCGGCTACCAGGTCGAGGTGGTGGAGCTGTTCGACTACGCGCTCGGCAGGCTCGTCCCGCGCGAGGCCGGGGACGCAGTGAGCGAGGCGCTGGCGCAGCGCGGCGTCAAATGGCATTTCGGCGCTGCCTGCGAGGGCGTGAGTCGCGACGGCGAGATCCTGCACGTGGGTCTGGCCGACGGGCGAACGCTCGAGGCCGATGCGGTGCTCTCTGCCGTTGGTCTGAGGCCCCGCACCGCGCTCGCCGAGGCCGCCGGGCTCGAGACCGATCGCGGCATCGTGGTGGATCGGCATCTGCGCACGAGCGATCCGTGCATCTATGCCCTCGGAGACTGCAAGCAGGTCGGGCAGCTGGTATTGCCCTTCATCATGCCCATCATGCACGCGGCGCGCGCACTGGCGAAGACACTCAGCGGAGAGCCCACCCGGCTGCACTACCCGGCGATGCCGGTGGTCGTGAAGACGCCCGCCCACCCGGCCGTGGTCTCGCCGCCGGCACCGGGCAGCAGCGGGCAATGGCAGGTGGAACACGACAGCGAGGGTGTGCGGGCGCTTTACGTCGATGCAGCCGGCAAGACGCTGGGCTTCGTGCTTACGGGCAAGCACATCGTCGAGAAAGGGGCACTCACCAAGGAGCTGCCCGCGATCCTCGAGTGACCCGTCCTCGAGCGCTGTCAACCATTTTCCCGCTGGTGCGTTGATCTCGGTTGGAGCCCTCGGCAAATGCGCTCCAAGCTTGGCAAATGCGGGCCGGCCGTCTAGTAAACATGTCTGGGACCGAGGCTAGGCCCGCAGCGCCGCGCCCGGTATTCCCGCCGCTACGCGACGGAGACGCACGCGCTGGATACAAAGGCCCTGGATCGTTTTCTAGCCGGCGTCGAGCGGCGCGCGCTGCGCATCGCGCAGTTCGGCACGGGAAACCGGGAAGACGCCCTGGATGTGGTGCAGGAGACGATGCTGCGATTCGTGCAGCGTTACGCCGATCGACCGGAGCAGGAATGGGCAGCGCTGTTGCATCGCATACTGCAGTCGCGCATTGCGGATTTCCACCGCCGGCAGTCGGTTCGCCGGCGCTGGCGCGTCTGGCTTCGTGGCGACACGCAGGAGCGCGGCGACCCGCTGGAGAACCAGCCGGCACCCGCGAGCGCCGGTCCCGAGCGGCGCAGCGACGCCGCGGCCATGGCGCAGACACTCGAGCAGGTGCTCGCGGACCTGCCGCTTCGCCAGCAACAGGCTTTTCTGCTTCGAATGTGGGAAGGTCTCGACACCGGCGAGACGGCGCGCGCCATGGGCTGCTCGGAGGGCAGCGTGAAGACCCACCTGTCACGGGCCATGCGCACGCTGCGCGAGCAGCTCGAGGACCATCACCGGTGAGCCGCCTCGGGAGACAGAGAGCATGAGCACGCCATCACGGCAACAGGACGATCGCCTGATCGAGCGCATCCGTCGCCGACTCGACGAGAGCGTGGCGGAGCTCGACGAGGCCACCTTGTCGCGCCTCGCGCAGGCGCGCCAGCGCGCGCTGTCGGCGGACCCGGGTCATAGCCGGCGCGCGCGCCGATGGATCCGCTCGCTCGCTGTCAGGCCGGCGAGCGATTGGCTGGTGCCCGCGGGCGCTTTGGCCAGCGTCGTCGCGACGGTGTTGGCCCTGGCGCTCACGGTCAGCGAACCGGAAAACGGCCTCGCGCGCGAGGTGGAAGATCTCGATCTGCTCTCCGCGGGTGAAGAGCTCGAGCTCTACGAGAACCTCGAGTTCTACCAGTGGCTCGATGAACGCGAACAGACCGGCTAGTGAAGCGCGTGCGCAGGCGTGGCCCGGGACTGCGCTGGCTGCTGATCGGCCTGTGCCTCACCGGCGGCCCGGCGCCGGGCTCGGCTGTCGCGCAGACCCAGAGCGCCGAGCGCCCGCCTTCCCGGGCGCCGGCCGACGGCGACGATACCGGGCCGAGTCTCGACTTTCTGGAGTATCTCGGCACCTGGGAGAGCGGCGACGGCGAGTGGCTCGACCCGCTGCAGCTGCCAGCCTCGGACTGGACGACGGTGTCCGATGAGCCGCCCG
>JAABYT010000047.1:50982-54080 GCA_011775625.1 Gammaproteobacteria bacterium
TCGCGCCCCCGGTGTGGCCGGCTGCTGAGACCATCCCCTGGAGCGCGCTGAGCGCGCAGGAGCGCGAGGTGCTCGGGCCGTTTCAGGATCGCTGGGAGACGCTCTCGCCCGAGCGCCAGCAGCGGCTGCGCAGGGGCGCGGCGCGCTGGCGCAATCTCGATGAAGCGCAGCGCCAGCAGTTCGAACAGCGTTACGAGAAGTGGAAGGCGCTGACCCCGCAGCAGCGACAAGAGATCCGGCGCCACTTCCAGCGCTTTCGCGCGCTGCCGCCGAGCGAGCAACAGCGCATCCTGAGCGCACGCAAGCGCTTCCGGAATCTTCCCCCGGCCGAGCGCCAGCGGCTGCTCGAGAAGTTCCGCGACATGACACCCGAGCAGCGCCAGCGCCTGCAGCGCGAGCTGCGCCGCAAGCGCCGGCAGCGCCTCGAAAGGCTCAGACGCGGCAACGCGCCACCGGGCGCGGGCGGGCAACAATCACAAAGCGAGTAACACTCGCATTCCCAGTCTCTGCACCGCCGCCTGCGCCTGCTGAATCGCCGCCGGTTGAAAACCGTACCCGCTCGGGGGGCATAAGTCATTGACCGGCGCAGCTTCGTGCGCCGGCGCCAGCCGCGGGTCCTTCGATGGTTACGTAACAACCTGATAAAGAAACCTTTTCCTTAAATCTCGCGAATCCACCGGTGACTAAATTCGACGCAGTTTCATGCCGATAAAGGCTCTGCGGACGATCGCCCGGACGCGCGCCGGCGGATCGCCGCCGATTCATCGGGAAGACAGGAGAATGACCGCCATGAGCACCATCGCCGACAACGCCCTTCGCAGCGCCTTCGGACTCGTCGTCGTAGCGGCCATGCTCGTAACGATATGGCTGGCAAGGGAGTCCGGTACCCGCGCCGCCGCCGTCGGCCTGGCGAGCGAGTCGGACCCGTCGATGCTCCACCCGCAGGGAAACGATCCCACGCCGGCGACACGCACCGCCATCCCGCGAGGACAGCGCGCCCCGCGCCAGGCATCGCCGCTCGACTAGCCAACGGCGATCGCCGCGTCGTCATGTCGAGCTGCGCGCATCCGAGGCACTTTCGAAGGTCGCGTCAAGAATGACCACTTCGGGCAAGCGCTAGTTTGCTCACTCTTCATTCGGCCGCGGTGCCCCTGCGGTCAGAGCCGGACCCGAATTTTGGGTTCGGCTTTTTTGTTCGCGGCTGCGCCTGCCGCTGCGGGCCGTATGGTATAAAGCCAACTTGTCCAGCATCCGGCGGTTCGAAGGAGTCACGGGCTTGAGCGGATCCAGACGCTATCAGCGTAACTATCCGGCAACCCGCATGCGCCGCATGCGGCGCGACGATTTCTCCCGCCGGCTGATGCGGGAGTCGCTGCTGAGCCCCGCCGACCTCATCTACCCGATGTTCGTCATCGAGGGTAGCGGCGTGCGCCAGCCGGTGCCGTCGATGCCCGGTATCGAGCGCGTCAGCGTCGACGAGCTGGTACGGGACGCGGTCCGAGCCGCCGAGCTCGGCATTCCCGCCGTGGTGCTGTTCCCGTTCATCGACGCGCACGGCAAGTCACTGGACGCGAACGAGGCCTGGAATCCGCAAGGGCTCGTCCCGCGAGCGGTCCGGGCGCTCAAGGAGGCCGTGCCGGAGCTCGGCGTGATCACCGATGTCGCTCTCGATCCCTACACGAGCCACGGCCAGGACGGACTCCTCGACGAGAGCGGTTACGTCACCAACGACGAGACCGTCAGCGCGCTGATAAATCAGGCGCTCTGCCACGCCCAGGCCGGCGCGGACATCGTCTCACCTTCGGACATGATGGACGGACGCATCGGCGCGATCCGCGATGCGCTCGAGAGCGAAGGCCACGTGAACGTGCGCATCCTCGCCTACTCCGCGAAGTACGCCTCGTCTTTTTACAATCCTTTTCGTGACGCCGTGGGCTCGGCTGCGAGTCTCGGCGGCGGAGACAAGTTCAGCTATCAGATGGATCCGGCAAACAGCGACGAGGCTTTGCAGGAGGTCGCGCTGGATCTCGCCGAGGGCGCCGACATGGTCATGGTGAAGCCGGGGCTTCCCTACCTGGACATCGTTCGCCGGGTCAAGGATCGTTTCGGCGTGCCGACCTTCGTCTATCAGGTGAGCGGCGAGTACGCCATGCAGATGGCCGCGGTGCAGAACGGCTGGCTCGACGAGCGCGCTACGGTCATGGAAGTGCTAACGGGTATCAAACGCGCCGGGGCCGACGGCATTCTCAGCTATTTCGCATTACGCGTGGCCGGCTGGCTCAAGGGCGCGTAGAAGCGCGATCTTTCAGGGCATCGATGGCATCGAGCCGCGCCATCAGCGCCGTCGCTTCCTGTTCTTGCCTTTTCGACCTTTGGATGCTTTCCCCGACCGGGCGCTTTCCGCTTGCTGCGCCGCCCGCTGACGACGCCGGCGCTGGCGACGCACCTTTTCCGCCACCAAAAAGCCACCTATCAGGAGCGTCGCGGCCGCTGCCACGCCCAGCATCGTGACGGGAACGCCGCCACGCCCCGGGAGCTCGCCTTCCACCAGCTTCCCGTCTATGAAGTTCACGTGATGGATGCGTTCCGTCGAGCTATCGCCCGGGG
The DNA here is from genome assembly GCA_011775625.1 of Gammaproteobacteria bacterium. GTDB lineage: Bacteria > Pseudomonadota > Gammaproteobacteria > HK1 > HK1 > JAABYT01. The sequence goes on from JAABYT010000047.1 coordinate 53,590, forward strand.
TGAGCGTCACCCGTACCGTGCCCTCGAATTCCGGTGTCTTCAGGCGCAGCTCACGACCGATATCGGAATCGTGCAGATGCATTCGAAATCGGAAGTAGCCGTTCGAATCACTGCTGCCGCTGCCCATGCGCTTCCCGTCCACATGGGCGACCACTGGCACGCCGTCGAGCGGCTGTCGATCGGCGTCGAGGATATAACCGGTGACGTCGTAACGATGATCGACCTCGTGCAGCGAGTAGGCGAATGGGATCGATGTCAGCACCAGCACGACCGACAGCATCAGCTCCCCGACAGGGACTCTCATAGGGAAACTCCAATGTGTTGACCCGACGGGATCAGTAGTCGATCGCCGCTATTGGATCCCTTTGAGCCGCCCCAGTGCCCAGGGTTCCCCGGTGGTGTCGAATCGTGAGCGGTCTGCCGACCGGGTCACAGTAGCCCTGCAGCTAGCCCGCGGCCACCGCTGCCGACCACGGCGACATCACGAACGC
>JAABYT010000047.1:54087-54571 GCA_011775625.1 Gammaproteobacteria bacterium
CCGTTACGGGCGCGCACCACGGTATGCTGCTCGGCGATCCTTTCGTACACGTCCGCCGCAAGCCGCGCGTCGACGGTCACTGTCGGCGTGCCGCTCACGTCGAGGCGCGGCTGATGGCAGGCTTCGTCCACTCCCATTTGGAAATCCACCATGAACGATATGAGCTGCATGACAGCCGGCATGATGCGCCGTCCGCCGGACGCGCCGACCGCGAACCGCACACCCCTTCCGGTGTCGACCACCGTTGGACACATGTTGGTCAGCGGCCGCTTGCCCGGGCCCATGCTGTTGGGTCGTCCGGGTCGCGGATCGAACCACATGATGCCGTTGTTCATGAGAACACCCGTTTCGGGCAGTACCACCTTGGAGCCGAACACCGAGAGCAGCGTCTGGGTGAGCGCCACCATGTTGCCGTCGGCGTCGACCACGCTCATATGCGTGGTGCAGGTGGGCGCGGTGCTCTCGCCGTCGTCGCCGAGATTTT
>JAABYT010000047.1:54580-57340 GCA_011775625.1 Gammaproteobacteria bacterium
GCCGAGCAGCTCGAGGGTTCTGCGCAGGGTCGGGGCACCGGTCAGCTCGGTCGCGCCGTGCACGAGCGCACCCCGGTAGCGAAACGTCTGCGCGGGCGCGACGGCGGCGTGGTACCGGGCGAGGTCTGCGGCGGCGATGCGGCTGCCCAGCCGCTCGAAGTCGCTCACCAGCTGCCCGGCGATCCGGCCCTCGTAGAAATCCCTTGCGCCGGCCTCGGACAAGCGCTCCAGGCTGGCGGCCAGATTTCCGAGCCGCATGCGCGGCACCGGTCCGCCCCATTCACCCGCCGGCACGTGCCCGCCGGGCAGATAGACGCGTGCGCTCTCCACGTAGTCGCGCAGCTGTGGCGCCGCGGCGGCAATCTTCAGCGTCGCGTACCAGTCGACCTGCATGCCTCGCCGTGCGAGCTCGACGGCCGGCGCCAGGCTCTCGCTCCAGCTGCGGCTGCCGAAGCGCTCGAGCGCCGCCGCCATACCGTCGGTAAAACCGGGCACGGCGAACGAGAAGGGTCCGACCACGTTGCGCTTGTCGAGCACCGCGGGCCAGCCGAACAGATCGGCGTCGTTACCGGGCGCCGGGGGATAGTCATCCGGGTCGAGGGCGAGCGGTGCGCGCACGCCGAAATCCACGTCATAGGCGCGCGCCTCGTCGGCCAGGTAGACGAGCATGTGGCCGCCGCCACCGAGTCCGCTCATCCAGGGCTCCACCGTGCCGATGGCGAAGGCGGCGGCAACCGCGGCATCCACGGCGTTGCCGCCCTCGGCGAGCACCCGAGCGCCGACTCGCGAGGCCTCGAAGTGCTGGCTCACCACCATTCCGGACGTCGATTCCACGGCGGGCTTGCGTATGTGCCAGGTCTCGGTATTCCCGTCCACCAGGTCGTTGCCGGTCATGCTTTGGTCATACGCCTCTGTTCGTGGAAAATGGCGCCATTATCGGGCTCCGACCGTCGCCCGTCACCGTCTGACGGCGGCGCGCCGCGCGCGATCCATGACGCACCCCTGCACGAGAAGGTTCCATGTCATGACTGGCAACTCAGAAAGCGAGAAAGTGAGCGGCGGCTGCCTTTGCGGCGCGGTGCGCTATGAGCTCGAGCCGCCGCTGCGCCCGGTCGTCGCCTGTCACTGTCTGCGGTGCCGGCGCGCCACCGGCCACTACGTGAGCGCCACGGCGGTGCCGCGAGAGCGATTCCACTTAATCGAGAGCGATGCCCTGAAATGGTATCGGTCGTCGCCACACGCCGAGCGGGGTTTCTGCGGCGTGTGCGGCTCGAACCTCTTCTGGAGCGCGCACGGTCGCGACACCATCAGCATCATGGCCGGCAGCATCGACGGGGAAACGGGTCTGCGCACGGTCGCGCACATCTGCGTGGCGCAAAAAGGCGACTACTACGACCTGAATCCCTCCGAGCCACAGTACCAAGCGGGTGACTACCCCTCGCCCTGGAGCAGCTAGCGGACCGATGAACGAAAAACACGTCGAGGTGATCGAGAAGGAGACCGTCTACTCGGGCTACTTTCGCATCGACCGTTACAGGCTGCGCTATTCGCTCCACGAGGGCGGCATGAGCGGAGAAGCCGTGCGCGAGGTGTTCGAGCGCGGGCAGGTTGCGGCCCTTCTGATGGTGGATCCGGATCGCGACTGCGTGGTGCTCATCGAGCAGTTTCGCCCTGGGCCGTTCGCAGCGGGTGATCCTCCCTGGCTGATCGAAACCGTTGCCGGCATCATCGAAGGCGACGAGAGCGCGGAGCAGATGGCGAAGCGCGAAGCCATGGAGGAAGCCAACTGCGAGGTCACGGATCTGTTCCCCATCATGCGTTTCTTCACCAGCCCCGGGGCCTGCACGGAGAGCGTCACCCTGTTCTGCGGGCGCGTGGACTCATCGGCCGCCGGCGGGGTTCACGGGCTCGATGCGGAGCACGAGGATATCCGCGTGATGGTGGTGTCGGTGGACGAGGCCCTGTCGCTGCTGAGAGAGGGCCGAATCGTCAACGCGAAAACCATCATCGCGCTGCAATGGCTGGCGGCGAACTACGAGGATCTCAAAAGCCGCTGGTCGGCCGCCGGGTGATTTTTTACAGCACCGCGCCGCGGGCGACCACTGGCCACAGCGCCTGCACGCGCCCGTTGCGCACACACACGTACCAATCGTAGAGATTTACCGTCGGGTCACAGTGCCCGGGCACCAGCTTGAGCCTGTCGCCGAGCGAGAATCGCGCCCCACCGCCGTCCCACTCCAGCCGGCCGTGCTCGTCGGATGCACCGACGAAGCGCACGTCGGGCATGCCGAAAACGCTCGGCATGCCCGAATCCACGCTCGATGCCTTGAGCCCGGCGTCCACGACCGCGCGGCCGGGCTCCGGCGTGCTCATGACCGTGGTGTAGACGAACAGGGCATGCCGAAAGGTATCGACGGACCCGCCGCCCTCGCCTTGGTTCCTGGCGTAATCCACGTCCATGAAGATGTAGGAGCCTGCCTGGAGCTCGTTGTAGACGCCGCTGCCGGCCTCGAAAGCATAGGTGCCGGTGCCGGCGCCGGTTACCGAGCGGCAGGCGAGACCGTGCTCGGCCAGCAATGCCACCATCGCTCGCGTCGTCTCGACCGCCGCGTCGACGGCGGCGCGGCGGTCGGCGTGATCGCGGATGTGCTGTGCTCTCGCCTGGTAGGCCTGAAGGCCGGCGAAACGCAGCGCCTTCGCGCTATCGACGCGCTTTGCGAGCTCCAGGGCGGCTGCTCCCGGAGCAATACCGCAGCGATG
>JAABYT010000047.1:57373-58985 GCA_011775625.1 Gammaproteobacteria bacterium
CTCGCCTCCCCCGCCAGGGCCGCGAGATGCGCAATCTTGCGTTCACCGACGATCTCGTTGGTAATGAGCACGTCGCGCACGCCGCCCTGCACCAGCGCTTCCGCTTCGCTGACCTTCTGGCAGCACACGCCGACCGCACCGAGCGCCATCTGCCGCAGAGCGATGATCGCGCACTTGTGGGTCTTCGCGTGCGGGCGCAGGCGCACGCCGGCGGACCTGGCCGCCTCGGCCATGCGCAGCAGGTTGGATTCGAAGGCATCCAGGTCGATGATCAGAGCAGGCGTGTCGACCTCGTCGAGGGGCATGCCGACGTCGGCAGGTGGTCTTACGCTCATCACTCGGCAACGCGCCGTGACGCCCGGGCGGGCGGAAGGGTAGAATTCAAGCACAGTTCCTTGAAGCGGAGAAGCACGTGATCGTCGAACAAATCTGGACAGGCAACGCCTACCGCAATTTCAACTATCTAATCGCCTGTCCCGAGAGCGGCGAGGCGCTGGCGGTCGATCCGCTCGACCACAAGAAATGCCTGGCGCGCGCGAAGGAGCGCGGCTGGGAGATCACGCAGGTGCTCAATACTCATGAGCACGCCGACCACACCGGCGGCAACAAGGCCGTCATTGCCGCGACCGGGGCCAAGCTGCTCGCCCACGTCAACGCCTCTGACAAGATTCCCGGCATCGACCGGGGGCTCGCGGCGGGCGACATCGTCAAGGTGGGCAAGACCGTCGAGCTCGAGAGCCTCGACACCCCCGGCCACACCATGAGTCACGTGTGCCTGCTGTCTCACACCGACGTGCCGGCGCTGCTGTGCGGCGACACGCTGTTCAACGCAGGCGCCGGCAACTGTCACAACGGCGGCCATCCGCAGGAGCTCTACGAGACATTCGCCAACCAGCTCGCCACGCTGCCGGACGAGACGCTGGTCTATCCGGGGCACGACTACATCAGCAACAACCTGGAGTTCACGCTCGACCGCGAGCCCGACAACGCGAAAGCCAGCGCGCTTTTGAGCCAGGTGGCGGAGCAGGATCCGAACAAAGCGCTCGTCTCGACCCTGGCACTGGAGAAGGAGATCAATACCTTCTTCAGGCTGCGCAGCCCGTCGGTGATCGCGCGACTGCGCGAGGCGTTCCCGGATTTGCCGGAAGACCCCGATCCCAAGACCGTGTTCCTGAAGCTGCGCGAGCTGCGCAACGGCTGGTGACCGAGCCCGCGTCGCAGGGCACGAGCCAGGCAACGTGAGACGCGCGGTAGTGATGGTGATCGACGGTCTGCGTGCCGATATGGTCGGCGCGCACTACACGCCCCGGCTCGCCGATATCGTCGAGCGCTCGCGGTGGTTTACCGGCCAACGCAGCGTTTTTCCCTCGGCAACCCGCGTCAACTCCGCATCCATCGCCACCGGTTGCTGGCCGAAAAGCCACGGGCTCGCCGGCAATGCAATCGCTCTGGACGAAGGCGAAGGTCTGCAGGCGGTTTCCGTGGGCCCCCCGGATTTTCGCGATCGACTGCGGCGCGCAACGGGCCGCACCCTGCACCGGCCGACCCTGAGCGAGCGGCTTCGCCCCCACGGCGGTGCCGTCATCTACTCCAACTCATCGGCGGGCTCCGC
>JAABYT010000047.1:59009-60947 GCA_011775625.1 Gammaproteobacteria bacterium
GTGACCTACGATGCGGCAGGCGATGCCGAAACCACGCGGCGTTTCTGCACCGCGCTCGACGAGCCCGGCGAGGCGCTGCTGCATCTGCTATGGATTTGCGAGCCGGATCATTCCCAGCACACGCTCGAGCTCGGATCGCCCGAGCACCGCGAAATCATCGCGGGCGCGGAGCAATGTGCGGTCGAGGTCTCCGACGCAGTCGGCAGGCTCCGCGCGCGCAGGGACGACGTGCTTTTCGTCATCGCCTCGGATCACGGTCACGAGACCATCGACGAGGTGATCCCCGTCAACGCGCTGCTGATCGAGGCCGGCTTCAAGGAGGGCACCGACTCCCGTGATGTGGTGCTCGCCTCGAGCGGAATGGGCGCGCTCATCTATCTGTCCGACCAGGCCGCCGATCGACGCACGGCCATTGCCGAGTGGATCCGTGGACAAGCTTGGTCGGGCGAAGTCTTCGAAGGCGAAGAGCTCGAGCAGATCGGGCAGCGCAGCGACACGGCGCTCGCGATCGCTTTCAGTATGGCGAAGCGCGACGTCGCGAATCGCTACGGCGTTCGCGGGCTCAGCCACGTCGCGGGCGACATTTTCATGAAAAGCGATGCCGCCGGCCTCGGGCAACACGGAGGTCTGGGTGCCTACGAGACCAACGCTTTGCTGGGCATCAGCGGCGGCGGCTTCACCCCCGGAAGAAGCGGTCATCCCAGCCGCACCATCGATATCGCCCCCACCGTTCTGCGCCACGTGGGCGTCGACTACAACGGCATGGACGGTGAGCCGCTGCCGCGCGACTGATTGAACGCGGCGGATCAGTTCGACATGAAGTCGGCCAGCTCCGAGTCCCCGAGCATGGCATCGAGACTCTTTCCCACCACCATGTTGACGAGCTCGACGTTATCATCGGCGTCGGGTGCCGTCGCGAACTCCTCCCGGTGGTTGGTCGTGTAGCGACTCGTCAGAGTCTCGTTACCTCTCCTGCATGTCACGTCGACCGAGGATGACAGCGTCACTTCGGTGAGCACCGACCCTCCCGTATTGTAAGTGAGCTCCTCGAGCTCGATCGTGAGCTCGATGTCGCCGCCCGATCCGGGCGCAACGACGACGTAGCCCTGTTGCTCGAGCTTCTCACCGATCAGCCTGGTCAATCCGGGCGTGATATCGCCCTCGGTAGAGATGGTCGATGTTTGAGCGTCGACGCCGCCACGGCTGCCGATCACGTTGCTGCCGCGATCGTCTCGGACGACCAGCTCAACGGTGCGTTGCTCTGCGATTCTTCGCGGCGAATCAGCGAGCTGCGGGGAAATAATCACCACCTGGGGCGATCGCGCACAGGATACCGCCGTGAAGCAGAGTAATCCGATGGCCAGCGCCCCCGCGAGGCTGCGAGCTCCAAGCCGAAGACGCTCACGTATGCCCGACATGTTCAAGCTCCTCCATTCGCAATCGACCGGTCTCTCCTGGGCAGACCGTCACTATAGCCGAACTGGCAATCGCCCTCATCGATGCCAGCGTGTGCGCCTGCAGCAAAGGGAGCGCCTACTCTGTCCATGGGGAAATTCAGTATACTGTCCCTCCGACGCCACACGATGGGATTTGCCGATACGGCCGTCGTTGCCCGCTTAATACCCTAACCAAAGACAACAGGAGCGACCAATGAGCGCATCAGAAAAGACAGTCGACAACGGTGTAAACGTAGCGGCACTCCTCGAAGCCCGCGAGGCTCTGAGCGGCGCTCCCGAGGCCGCGAAATTCACCTGGCGCGCGAACTGCAAGTGGGTGAACGGCACCCACAGCACGTCTTCGGTGAAAGGGTTCTTCGGGCTCGGCGACGAGCAGAGCCACAAGACCGAGTTCACCTTCGAGGCCGACCACCCGGAGATTTTCGCTTCCGAGGACCACGGCGCCACACCGGTGGAGCTGGTGCTCGCGGGGCTCGCCAGC
>JAABYT010000047.1:61001-61237 GCA_011775625.1 Gammaproteobacteria bacterium
CTGGTCGCCCAGTCGCAGAAGCGCTCGGCGGTCTTCGACGTCGTCACCAATCCGACCAACGTGACCGTCGAGGTCAACTGACTCGCTGACTCGACACTGATGCACTAGGGTCTCGTGCGCACCACCACCGTCGTCATCGGGGCCGGACACGCGGGGCTCGCCATGAGCCGCTGTCTCGCCGAGCGCTCCATCGACCACGTGGTCCTCGAGCGCGGCGAGGTGGCGAACTCGTGGAA
>JAABYT010000040.1 GCA_011775625.1 Gammaproteobacteria bacterium
CTGCCGGTGGTGAGCGACCACGTGTAGGGTGTGCTTCCGCCGCTCGCCTCGAGGGTTGTCGTGTAGCCCTGGGTGGCGGTGGCCTCGGGCAGCGCCGTGGTGGTGATGCTGAGCGGCATCGCATCGTCGCTGAGCAGCAGGCCGGTGACGCCCCAGATCCAGCCGCTGGTCCTGACCTTGAAGTGCAGCAGGTTGGTGCCCCCGAGCACCTGCGCGCTCGCCGGGATGGTGAAGGTGTCGCCGGCGTTGAGGCCGTTATTGGGCCCGACGCTGAGATAGCCGATGAGCGTGCCGTTGAGGCTGACCGCGAGCTCGTCCGCGTAGTCGATGTCGTAGCCGGTCACGTGCAGGGTGAGATCCTGGTTGGTGCCGGTGAAGGTCGCGTAGAGCTCGGTCGGATGCTGATTCGAGCCGAAATTGTTGCCGTAAGAGCCCGCATCGGGAACGTCGATCTGCAGCGCGACCTCGACGGTGCCAGTGGCGCCGACCGAGCGCAGCGTAAACGCCTGATCGGTGGAGGTACCGAGCCCGTCGGTGACCCGCGCGGTGAAGCCGAAGACGCCCTGCTCGGTGGGCGTGCCGGTGATACTGCCGTCGTTGGCGAGGCTGAGGCCCGTGGGCAGGGCGCCCCCGATCAGCGACCAGGTGTAGGCTCCGCGCCCGCCGACCGCTTCGAGGCTCGCCGAGTACGGCATGGCAGCGGTCGCGTCCGACAGCGCCTCGGTCGTGATCACCAGCGGCGCCGGCTGATCGGAGAGCAGCAGGTCGAAAACACCCCAGATGAAGCCGGAGGTTCTGTTTCTGATGAGCAGGACGTTCTCGCCGGCCACCTGCGCGGCGAGCGGGATGACGAACACGTCGCGGCTGCTCACGGCGTTGTTGGGACCGACGGTGAAGTAGCCGAGCAGAGTGCCGTTGACATAGACCGCCAGCTCGTCCGCGTAGTCGATGTCGTAGCCGGTGGCGTGGAAAGCGAGCTCCTCGACGCCGCCGGTGAAGGTCGCGTAGAGTCCAAGCAGGTGCTGGTCGGAGCCGTATCCGTTGCCGAAGGGTCCCGGCTCGGGAACGTTCACCGACAGAGCGACCGTGGCGCCGAAGACGAGCAGGGACAGATCCTGGGTCGTCTGTTCGCCGGCGCTGTCGGTGACCTGGGCGGTGAATGAGAAGATGCCCTGCTCGGCGGCGGTGCCCGAAAGGGTCCCGTCGGTACCGAGCAGGATGCCCGTGGGCAGGGCGCCGCCGCTGAGCGCCCACGCGTACGGCGGCGTGCCGCCGCGGGCCACGAGCGTCTCCGAGTAGGGTCTGTCGATAGTGGTCGCCGCCAGGGTCTGCGTTTCGACCAGCAGTGGCGGCAGCGTGACCACGAGTCGCAGGTTACGCGTCACGGTCGCGAATTCCGCGTCCTCAACCTGCACCTTGAAGGCCGCGGTGACGGTCGTGTCGGTGGTGCCCGAGATCGTGCCGCTCACCGGATCCAGGCTGTAGCCGGCGGGCAGCGCGCCGTCGACGATGCTCCACTGGTAAGGTGCCGCGCCGCCGGTGGCCACGAGCGTCTCGTTGAAGGCCACGTCGGTGTAGGCAACCGGCAGGCGCAGCGTGTCGATGGCAAGATCGCTGAGCTCAAGGCGATAAATTTGTCCCGCCGCCTGGTCCACCAGATAGGCTGCGCCGCTCTCGTCGCTGCCGAACGCGGAAACCTGCACAGGCGCCTGGGTCATCTGCACGTGCCGCCATTCGCCGTCCTCCTGCCTCAGGCCCCAGATGCGGCCGCTGCACAAATCCCCGAACAGATACGCGCCGTAGAGATCGGGATGCGCTGCGCCGCGGTAGACGACGCCGCCGGTGACCGCGCAGCCCTCGTCGAAGCCGTATTCGGCCACCGGCAGCACGAAGCCGGTGGGATCGCAGACAAGGCCCGCGCGGCAGGCGCTGCCTTCCATGGCATTCCAGCCGTAGTCCTCGCCGCCGGTGCTGTCGGCCGCTTGCACGTTGACCTCGTGGGCGGCGCTCTCGCCCACGTCGGCAACGTAGAGCTCACCGGAAAGCGCGTCGAAGGCGAAGCGACGCGGATCGCGAAGCCCCGCGGCCCAGATCTCCTCGAGCGCGCCCGCCACCCCCACCAGGGGATTGTCCAGCGGCACCGCGTAAGGGACGCCGGGCGCATCCACGTCGATGCGCAGGATCTTTCCGAGTGGGCTTGCCGGATCGCCGGACGGTCCGGGCAAGGGCACCGTTCCGTCCTCGGCGCCGTCACCGGTGGCCACGTACAGGTAGCCGTCGGGACCGAAGTGCAGGCGACCGCCGTGGTGACCGTTCAGCGTCGAAGCGATGCGCAGAACCTCGCTGACCGAGCCCGCGTCCACGCGATTCGGATCCGCGGACACGGTGTAGCGCTCAACGACGATGTCGCCGAGCCCGCTCAGGTAGCTCACGTAGACGCGGCCGTTGCTGGCGTAGCCCGGGTGAAAGGCGAGGCCGAGCAGACCGTCGCCCGGTGCGGGGGCGACCTCACCCGAGACGTCGAGAAACGGCGTCGCAAGCACGCCGTTCTGATCGCGCACGAGCACGGTGCCGCCGCGCTGCATGACGAACAGCCGTCCGCTGCCGTCGCCGGCGTGGGTCACGCCGACGGGCGCGTCGAGACCGGCGATCTCGGGCACCAGCGCCAGGGTGATGAATCCGAGCTGACCGTCGACCAGCAGCCGGGCGGCGGCGTCCACCTGCACCCTCGGCGTGACGATGTCGTTGCGCCAGTCGACGATGGGCACACCGGTGGTCTTGATGGCGTCGACGATCTCCTCGGGGGTCGCGCCCGGGTCGGCGGAGCGCAGCACCGCGACCGCACCGGCGACGCCGGGCGAAGCCATGGAGGTCCCGCTCTTGGCCTGGAAGCTATCGCCGGGCACCGCCGAGACGATGCCCACGCCACCGGAGAGCACATCGAGAAAATCGGCGCTGTTGGAGAAATACGCCACCGTGTCGATGACGTCGACAGCGCCCACGCTGACGGTGCTCGACAAGCACGCCGGTGTGGCGAGGGCGTCGGTGTGATACTCGTTGCCCGAAGCCACCACGGTCGTGATTCCCGCCGCTCGCAGATTGTCGACTGCGGCCTTGATGGCGGGATAGGCGTTGTCGCAGGCGGCGGCGTTCGTGTAGGCCTCGCCACCGAGGCTCATATTCACTGCGGCAAATGCGTAGGTATCCCTCAGCGCGTAGACGCGTTCGAGCCCGCGGATGATGTCGGAGCTGTAAGCGACCAGGCAGGAGGGCTCGAAGCCGCAGGCGAGGAGATCGTTGAGCTGCGAGAAGACCTGAATCGGCAGGATGCCCGCCTCCGGCGCGATGCCGCGCATGGTGTCGTCGCCGCTCGCGGCGATGCCGGCCACGTGAGTGCCGTGGTCACAGCCGAGCATGCCGGTGCAGTTGATGGCGGCGCCCGGGCCGACCTGGCTGTCTTCACCGTTGGGCTTGTCGCCATCCGGGCACAGGCTGACGGTGTTGTCGATGAAGCTCGTCGTCGAGTAACAGGCCTCGTCGACGATGCGCCCGGTGAACGCGGAGTGCGCGGTGTCGAAGCCCGCGTCGAGGATCGCGATGACCTGGCCGTTGCCGGTGTAGCCCTCGAGCCAGGCGGCATCCGCGCCGAGCTGCGGCACGGTGTCGAACAGCGACAGCTGCATCTTTTCGTCGAGGTAGATGGAGGCCACCTCCGGCAGCCCCGCGAGCGTTTCCAGCTGCGCGGCGTTCACCTGAAGAGCCATGAAGGGGATATTGGGGAACGTTTCTGCCGAGTCGAAGCCG
>JAABYT010000017.1:0-2286 GCA_011775625.1 Gammaproteobacteria bacterium
ACCTGGCTGCAGGCATTCGAGAAAGCGTTCGGGCCGATCATCTCGCGGCTCAGAGCCGACAACCTCCCGAACTGCATTGCCGATCTGCATCGCGGCGAGGTGGATTTCCTGGTCGCCTATGAAAGCGAGCATGCGCCGGGCATCGAAGATACCAGGGCGACCGCATCCCTCGTCATAGGCGAGGACGAGCTGATTCCGGTATGTAAGCCCGACGCGGACGGCCGCGCGCTTTTCCCGCTCGATGACGAGCGCGCGCTGTCGATTCCTTATCTGCGCTTCGGACCATNNATCCTCTCCTCCCGGGATCTGAGCGCACGCCTGACGTCGATTTACGAAAACTCCATGGCGGGTGCGCTTCGCATTCGCGCGCGCGACGGGCTCGGCGTCGCCTGGCTGCCGCGAAGCCTGGTGGAGGCTGATATCGATGCAAATCTGCTCACGGTGGCGGGCGCCAAGGCCTGGTGGATCGACGTGGAGATCCGCCTGCACCGGCTGCAGCAGAATCGCAATACGCTGATTCTGAAAATCTGGCAGTTTCTCTCCCTTCGCGAGGGCAAGCCTTTGACCTGATCGAGAGCGGCTGACCCGCTGGCGCGGCACGGCGCGCGTCAGCGCCCTCCGGCGCCGGCGCACCGGGCTTGCCATCGAGGCGTCTGGCGAGGGGATCGAAACGTGCCGGACCGCTATCATCGCGGCCATGACCGAGTCGAAACGCATCGAAGCGGGCGTCCTCGAGGTTGCCTACGAGGAGGCAGGAGATCGGCAGGGCAAGCCGGTCATCCTGCTGCACGGCTTTCCCTACGACGTGCGCGCCTTCGATGAGGTTTCGCAGCGGCTTGAGGCGTCGGGTTGCCGCGTCATCGTGCCTTATCTGCGCGGCTACGGGCCCACGCGGTTTCTCTCGGCGCAGACGCCGCGATCGGGTCAGCAGGCCGTGCTCGCCCAGGATCTGCTGAGCCTCATGGACGCGCTCGAGCTTCCCTCGGCGACCCTCGCCGGCTACGACTGGGGCGGGCGCGCCGCCTGCATCGCGACGGCCCTCTGGCCCGAGCGGGTCGACGGGCTGGTGACCGTCAACGGATACAACATCCAGGATATTCCGCAGGCGCTCGAGCCGCAGTCTCCCGAAAACGAGCACCGCTACTGGTATCAGTGGTACTTCCACGGCGAGCGCGGCCGGCGCGGACTGGAGCAGAACCGCCACGCCCTGTGCAAGCTGCTGTGGCAACTCTGGTCACCCCACTGGGACTTCGACGACGCGACCTACGCCCGCACCGCCGCGTCGTTCGACAATCCCGACTTCGTCGACGTGGTGATCCATTCCTACCGCCACCGCTACGGCCTCGTGCCCGGCGACCCGGCGGTCGAGCCCATCGAAGAGCAGCTCACCTCACAGCCCCGTATCCGGGTGCCCACCGTGGCCATGGACGGCGATGGTGACGGCGTCATGCGCATCGGCGGCTGCGCGGACCATGCGCGGCATTTCGAGGCTGGCTACCGTCGCGAAGTCATTCCCCTGGTGGGTCACAATCTGCCCCAGGAGGCGCCGGAGCCCTTCGCCGACGCCGTGCTCTCGGTCGTGCCGAAGCGCTGAGATCGAAGCACGATGCGTGCGCCGACAGCCCTGCCGGAGGCTCGCCTGCTGCGATCCCCGCGCCGCCATGGGCCGGGCTCGGCGGTTGCCCGCAGACGCCGTGTGCATTAGCGTGCCCACGACTCACCGATCAGCGAGGGGAACGGAGCCTTTCGCGGTTGGCCGCGGAGCGTATTGCACCGGCGGGGGGCGCGTGACTGCACGGGTGAAAAAATGAAATCGCATTATCGGGTCGTCATTATCGGGGGAGGCGTCGTCGGCGCTTCGGTTCTCTACCACCTGGCCAAATTCGGCTGGACCGATGTCGCCATCGTCGAGCGCTCGGTGCTGACGGCAGGCTCCTCCTGGCATGCGGCAGGAGGCATCCACGCCCTCAATGCCGATCCCAACATGGCGGCGCTGCAGGCCTACACCATCGACCTGCTCTCGGAGATCGAGAAGGAATCCGGCCAGGACATCGGCCTGCACATGACCGGCGGCATCACCGTGGCCTCGGCGCCGGCACGCTGGGAATGGCTGCAGGCCACCTACCGTATCTTTCAGACCATCGGCATCGAGGACTGCTACCTGATGACGCCGGCGGAGATCGAGGAGAAGTGCCCCATCATGGACGTTTCCGGTGTGCTCGGCGGCCTGTGGGCGGATCGCGAGGGCTACGTGGACACCACCGGCACCGTGCTTGCCTATGCCAT
>JAABYT010000017.1:2312-2534 GCA_011775625.1 Gammaproteobacteria bacterium
CGGCGCGGACGTCATCGAGCACAACAAGGTCGAGGCGCTCAACCAGCGCGCCGACGGCACCTGGGACGTGGTGACCGAGAAGGGCACCATCCACGCCGAGCACGTCGTCAACGCCGCCGGCCTGTGGGCCAAGCAGGTCGGCCGCATGGTCGGCCTCGATCTGCCGCTCTCACCGCTCGCGCATCACTATCTGGTGACCGAGACCATCCCCGAGGTGGCGGC
>JAABYT010000017.1:2555-3537 GCA_011775625.1 Gammaproteobacteria bacterium
CTCGACTTCGAGGTGCCGATGACGGTGGACCTGGAAGGCTTCACCTACCTGCGCCAGGACCAGCAGGGCGTGCTGCTCGGCATCTACGAGATCAATCACAAGCACTGGCACATCGACGGGGCGCCGTGGGAGTACGGCATGGATCTGATCCAGGAGGACATCGACCGGATCTCGAACGAGCTGACCATCGCCTACGAGCGCTACCCGGTGCTGCAGAAAGTGGGCGTGAAGCGCTGGGTCAACGGGCCCTTCACGTTCTCGCCGGACGGCAACCCTCTGGTCGGACCGGTGGCGGGGCTCAAGAACCACTGGCTCGCCTGCGGTGTCATGGCCGGATTCCTTCAGGGCGGCGGCGTCGGCAAATCGCTGGCCGAGCTCATGATCCACGGCGAAGCGGAGGCGGACGTGTGGCCCATGGACATCGCGCGTTACGGCGACTTCACCTCGAACCGCGAGTACATCCGTCAGACTACCGGTCAGTTCTACTCACGCCGCTTCGTGATGACGTATCCGAACGAGCAGCTGCCCGCCGGTCGGCCGCTCAGAAAATCGCCGGCCTACGAAGGCATGAGCGCTGCCGGGTGCAAGTGGGGATGCACCTGGGGGCTCGAGACGCCGCTGCTCTTCGCTCCGCCCGGCTTCGAGGAAACGCCGACGCTGAAACGCTCCAACGCCTTCCCCATCGTTGCCGAGGAATGCCGCGCAGTGCGCGAGGCGGTGGGCATGGTGGACACCTCCGGCTTCTCGCGCTTCGAGGTGACCGGCGCGGATGCCCGCGACTGGCTCGACCGCGTCATGTCCACGCGCCTGCCGGCGCCGGGACGCGCGCGGCTCGCCGTGATGCTGGCAGCCGACGGACGGCTCAAGGGCGACCTCACGCTGTTCAACTGGGGCGACGGCACCTGGTGGCTCATGGGCTCGTATTACCTGCGCAAGTGGCACATGCGCTGGTTCCTGGATCGCATCGCCGAAGGCCCGCAGC
>JAABYT010000026.1:0-746 GCA_011775625.1 Gammaproteobacteria bacterium
TTCAATGGCGGCAGATCCCAACGCGTGCGGGCTCGTGGCAGAATAACATCCTGTGGATCGTTTCACACATTCCGGCGAATACTCGGCGCACAGCGTGCGAAACGGAACTGCGCTGACGCCGACGAACGCCATGCAGGAGGCATCGCGCTCGACATGAGCACACGAACCGTCGTCGTCATTCAGGGGGCCAACCGCGCGGACGATCTGCCGGGCATCGCGGCCATCGAGCCGGACGCGGAGCTACGCTTTGCCGGATCCGCCGACAGGCTCGAGAAGATGCTCCCGGGCGCCGAGGTGCTGCTCGGATGGAGCTTCAGCGACGCGAGCCTCGAGAGCGTCTGGCCGCATGCCGATAGCCTGCACTGGATAAGCTGGACCGGCGCCGGCGTCGACGCCGTGCTGTTCCCCGAGCTCGTCGAAAGCGACGTGGTGTTGACCAACGCCCGTGGTGTCTACGATCGCGCCATGGCCGAGTACGTTCTCGGCCTGATTCTCTGCTTTGCGAAGCGCTTTCCCGAGACCGTCCATTATCAGAGCGAGCGTCGCTGGCAGCATCGCCTGAGCGAGGTCATTCTCGGCAAGCGCGCGCTGGTGGTGGGCGTGGGCAGTATCGGACGCGAGATTGCCCGGCTGCTCGAGAAAGCCGGGCTTCACGTGGAGGGTGTCGGGCGACGCGCACGTGCAGACGATGCTGATTTTGTCACCGTCCACTCCCGGGACAATCTCGATGTCGCGCTCGGCGAAGC
>JAABYT010000026.1:781-8196 GCA_011775625.1 Gammaproteobacteria bacterium
CGGGGCGCGGTGCTCGACGAGCCGGCTCTCGTCGAGGCGCTTCGAGAGAAGACGATCGCCGGCGCGGCACTCGACGTCACCGCCACCGAGCCGCTGCCGGAGGCGAGTCCGCTCTGGTCGATGCCGAATGTCATTATCTCGCCGCACATGTCCGGCGATTTCATCGGTTACCCCGAGGTGCTGGTCTCGGCGTTCATCGACAACTTCCGCCGCTATCGGGCGGGGAAGCCCCTCGAGAACGTCGTCGACAAGGCGAGCGGTTTCGCAGCAAGCGTCGGCTAGCCCGTGGGGGCGCCCCCGCTGCTACTTGAGCGATGTCTCCACCTCGCTGGCGAGCTTGTCGAGCAGGCGATTGGACTCCAGAGTGACCTCGTTATTGACGCTGACGAGCTCGATCAGGCGGTCGAGTCGCCGGCTCATGCCCATGACGATAAAAGGCAGTATCACCCAGAGAATAATCAGTATCAGGGCAAGCACGCCGCCCACAATCGCGACGATGCCCTCGAATTGTTCTCCCCCCATTTGCTCCGCTCCGTGAGTTGGCTGAACGGCAGGCGCTAGATTAGCACGCCTCGATACGTTCCATTCCCAGCCGCAGCGCCTCAGCATCTCACCCGATCGGGCCGATATAGCCACTAAGGGGGTTTCGCGACGGGGTGGACGGCCATGGCCGAGCCGGGCTCAGGGCTGGCGACGGACGATCAAAAGCGCCGCGCGCGCGAGCTCGGCGTGCATTTCTCCGATGAAATTTCCTCGCGGGCGCTGGACATGCTCATCGCCGCCCGCTGCCGCGAGCTGGATCCACCGCCCGATTGGCTGGTGCACGTGTCCGAGCGGCTCGGTATCGGCAACCGCTACAGCACGCGACGCGAGCTCTACCACCTGGTCGAAGCCGAGCTCATGATGAGCGGGCGCGAGGTGGAGCTGCTGGTGTGGTTTCTCTACGGGGTGAGCCGCTACATGAGCGGCGAGGCGTGGGACGGTCCCGACAGCAGCGGCATTCCAACCGCCACCATGGAGAAGCTCGCCCGGCGCCTGGCGCGGGAGGCGTGGGTGATGCAGTCCCTGAAGCGCTACCTGCCGGGGACCCTGTACCGGTTCGGCGGCCTCTACGGGCGCACCGATACGCTCGCCTTCAGGGTCGCGGCACGGCTTCTCCAGGACAAGCTCGGCATCTCAGAGCGCCACAAAGCGCGCGGGCGCTGAGCCGCCCGCGAACTCGGTTTCCCGCGCGCTCAGTGCACGACCTGCGGGCCGGCCATGTCGTCGACCATCTGGCTCAGGGTCACCGACTTGGCCAACAGCTCGGCCGCTTCGTTGGGGGATACCTGGCCGTACAGGCTCCAGTGAACGATACGATTGTCCACAAGACCGATCAGGGCCAGGGTCTCGAAGTGCTCGCAGTAGTAGTAATCGACCTGCTCGCAGCGTTCGAGCATGGAGTGGATGGACCTGATACAGCCCGGACACAGCTCCGGCGGCGATTCGTGATTAGCCATGGTCGCAACTTCCCGATTGATAAATCTATGGTTCCATTCTCGGCGGCGTCCGGGGTGGTTGTCAGGGGGCGACTCGCCCACACCGTCACACTCCGGGGGCGGTTGCGGCGTCGATGCGAGGTGACCTGTGAAGGTGGTCACAGGCAGGGCACGGGGTTCGCGGGGACGTGGCGGCGTCCCGCGGGCCGAAACACGGTTCGAGATTGGGAAGCTAGATCAGAAACTTAGCAAGGAATGTATCTGTGATGTATTAATTCTCACACGTCCCCTGGCGGGCGCCCGGAGCGCTGCAACGGGCAAAAAAAAGGCCGGGAAATCCGGCCTAAGTTAGGGGGGGTAGCGGGGGCTCACATGGGGTGAGCTGAGGCAAAGGTTACCGATTCGCCGGCCGGCGTGCTGTGAGATAACGCACACGAATCGAAATAATTAGAACGTTATTCTCGCCCCGGGCCCGCTGGAGCGGGGGGGGGGGGCGGCCGCCGCCGGCTGGGCCGCTTCAGACCCGGGCCAGGGCGTGGGCGTGCTCGACGCCTTCGCGCTCGTTGACCGCCAGCAGCAGGGCGCCCCCGGCGACGAACAGGACGATCACGGCGAGGATGGAGAGGCGCGGCTCGCCGGTAACGACGCTCACCACGCCCATGATGAGGGGGCCGAGGATGGCGGCAAACTTGCCCAGCATGTTGTAGAAGCCGAAAAACTCGCCGCTCTTGTTGGCGGGGATGAGGCGCGCGTAGAGCGCCCGGGACAGGGCCTGGACACCCCCCATGACCAGCCCGATGAGCCCCGCGAGCACGAAGAACTCCCAGGTCTCGCGCATGAAATAGCCCCACACGCAGGCAAAGACATAGACGCCGAGGCCGGCGAGGATGGCGGGCTTCGCGCCGATTCGATCGCCGAGGCGCCCGAAGGCCAGGGCCGCCGGAAATCCCACGAACTGGGTGAGCAGCAGGGCGACGATCAGGCGATTGGAATTCAAGCCGATGGCGAGCGCGTAATCCATGGCCATGCGGATGATGGTGTGCACGCCGTCGATGTAGAGCCAGTAGGCGATCAGGAACAAGAACACCACGCGCATGTGACGTAACGCCTGGAACGTGCCCGAGAGCTGGGAAAAGCCGGCCTTCACCGCCGCCCAGCCGGTGAGCGGCTGCGAGAGAGGGATCTCCCGAAAAGACACCACGAGCGGGATGGAGAACACCGCCCACCAGATGGCCACGCTCACGAACGAGACCTTCACCGCAGCGGTGGCGTCCGGGAGCCCGAAGCTCGTTGGATACAGGGTCAGGATCACGTTGAAGCTGAACAGCACGCCGCCCCCCAGATAGCCGAGCGCGAATCCGAGGGCCGAGACCCGATCGATGCGGCCGTGGGGCGCCGCGTCGAGCAGCAGCGCGTCGTAGAAGACATTAGCGCCGGAGAAGCCGATGAGCGCAAACAGATAGATGAACACGGCGATGGGCCACTGCCCCTGGGCCACCAGCGCGAGGCAGCCGGTCATGACGATGCCCATGCCGGCGAACAGCAGCAGGTAGCGTTTGCGCGCGCCGCTGCGATCGGCGATGGCGCCGAGGATCGGGGCAAGCGCGGCCACCGCCAGGCTGGCGGTGGCATTGGCGACGCCGAGCTGGAAGGTGCTGACGGTGACGTCGCTGCCGGCGCTCCAGTACTTCTTGAAGAAGAGCGGGAAAAATCCCGCCAGCACGGTGGTCGCAAAGGCCGAGTTCGCCCAGTCGTAGAGCGCCCAAGAGAGGGTCTGGCGCCCAACGGGTCGGCCATCGGACGGCTTCATGCGATTCCTCGGCTGGTGCGACGTGTTCGCAGACGGCGGCTAGAGTACACCGACGCTCGGCCGGGGGGCGAGGGACTCGATGCATGCCGGTGCGGCGCGCCGGGCGGGGAGGCCCGCCGGGCCCGCAGCGGACAGTTGGCGCGGCGTGCGCGCGCTTCCCCCGGGCCGCGACGAGCGGCGCGGTTTTGTGAAGTCGGTCCACCCGTGCAATCGGCGCTGCGCGCATTGCCAGGCAAGGCCGTCAAATCAAAACTTTCAGGTTAGATATGCTCTGTAGTTAATTGATTTTTAGATATTTTTATTTAAACCATGAGAATTTACTTTAAATATTGAGGACCCCTATCGGGTACATCGCGAGCAGGGCACCTTGTGCATGAATTGCACGAGAGCCGGTTGCCGCGCGGCCGATTCCGGCCCCTGCGCGACCCCCCGGGACCTGTGGCGGTTCCCACAGTTCGTCGCCAACGGCTATTGCATCCTAGCCGGCAACTTGATTCATGGGTCCGAAACAATGACTAGGGAAAAAACCTTTGCCACCGCAAGCCCCGACTTCGGTGCGTGGGAAGTGGAGAAGCGGGTTTACGACGCGCTCGTGAGCGGAGGCGTCGTGCACCAGCGCGAAATCGAGCTCTGCCGGGAGCTGGCGGCGCTCGCCGGGAGTATGTATCAGCGCCGCCGCCTCAGCGACAGCGAGATCGAGGAAATGCTCTACGCGGTCGCCCGGGATTGATGCGCTCGGCGCCCGGCGCATCCAGCAGCGCCGGGCGTCAGCCCGAGCGACGCACCTCCACGACATTGGCCAGGTGGCTCAGCCGGTCCATGACCCGGCTGAGCTCGGCCAAATCCGTGACCTCCACCGTCAAGCGCACGTGCGCCATCTGCTCGCGTCCGTCCACGTCCGATGTGAGCGCGGCGACGTTGACTTTTTCATTCGCGACCACGGTGGTGATGTCGCGTAGCAGCCCCGGGCGATCGTAGGCGGCGAGCTGCACATTCACCGGATAGGTGTCCCGTCCCGTGGTATCCCAGTCGACCTCCATGACGCGGGCGCGTTCCGCGCTGCCGAGGCGCAGCACGTTGGCGCAGTCGCTGCGGTGGATGCTGACGCCGCGGCCCTTGGTGATGAAGCCGACGATGGGCTCGGGTGGCACCGGCTTGCAGCACCCGGCGATTTGCGTGAGCAGGTTGCCGACACCGCTGATGCGCACCTCGCCGTCGCGCCGCGGCGCCACCGGCCGGCGCGGCCTGGGAAGCGGCGCCAGCGGCTTTTCCGGCAGCTCGTCCTGCAGCGCGGCGGCGAGCTGGCCGGGAGTCACGTCGCCGCGGCCGATACCGGCGAGCAGATCGTCGAAGCGCTTGTAGTTGTAACGCGCCGCGAGGCGGGCGCGATCCGGCTCGCTGATGCCGAAGCGCTTCAGCTCGCGTTGGAATATCTCCAGCCCGTCGGCGAGATTCTCGTCGTAGTTCTGCTGACGGAACCAGTGTCGCACCTTGGCCCGGGCGCGCGCCGTCTTCAGGTAGCCGAGGTTGGGGTTGAGCCAGTCGCGGCTCGGTGTGGCGTTGCGTGTGGTGAGGATCTCCACCTGATCGCCGGACTGCAGCGCGTGGGTCAGCGGAACCATGGCGCCGTTGATCTTGGCGCCGCGGCAGCGGTGGCCGACGTCGGTGTGCACCTGGTAGGCGAAGTCGAGCGGCGTCGCGCCCACCGGCAGGTCGTGGATCTGCCCGCGCGGTGTGACCACGTACACGCGGTCGCCGAGCAGCTCGGTATCGAGCTGATCGAGAAGATCCTCGCCGTCGCCGCCGTGCTCCTTCCACTCGAGCACCTGGCGCAGCCAGTCCACCTTGGCTTCGAGATCCGCCTCCCGCTGTCCGCCGCCGGCTTTGTAGCGCCAGTGGGCCGCGACGCCGTACTCGGCGTGGGCGTGCATCTCGTGGGTGCGGATCTGCACCTCGAGCGTCCTCCCGGAAGGTCCGATGACCGCCGTGTGCAGGGACTGATAGCGGTTCGGTTTCGGATGGGTGATGTAGTCGTCGAACTCTTTGGGGATATGCGTCCACAGCCCGTGCACGACACCGAGCGCCGAGTAGCAGTCGCCGACCTCGTCGACCAGCACGCGCACGGCGCGCAGGTCGAAGACCTGATCGAAGCTCAGCTGCTTGTCGCGCATCTTTTTCCAGATGCTGTAGATGTGCTTCGGGCGTCCGCTGATACGGGCATCGATGCCGGCATCGGCGAGCGCCTCCGATAGCGTTGCGACCACCTTCTCGATGAAGCGCTCGCGCTCTCCGCGGCGCGATTGAAGCTGGCTGGCGATCTGCCTGTAAGTCTCGGGCTCGAGCTCGCGCAGTGCCAGGTCCTCGAGCTCCCATTTGAAATGGCGCACGCCCAGGCGACTCGCGAGCGGTGCGTAAACGTCCAGGCTCGCGTGCGCCATGTCGGTGCGCACATCGGCCGCGAGCGCCCGCATGCGACGCATGCGCACCAGGAACTCGGCGAGCTTCATGAGCACGACGCGCACGTCCTCGACCATGGCGAGCAGCAGATTCTTGATGCGATCCATCTGCTTGCGGTCCTTGCCCGGTGAGGTGGCCGCATGCCGGTACTCGTCGATGGCGTCCATCTTGCCGAGGCCGTTCACCAGGCGCGCGACGGACGGCCCGAACTGCTGGCGGATGTTCTCCGGCGGGCGCGCCGACATCTGCTGCCGAATGTGCAGGATGGCGGCGGTGACGCTCTCGTGGTCCAGGTTGAGCTCGTGGAGCACCTCGGCCACCGCGCGGGCGTGCTCGAGGGTCTCGGCTTCGCACCCCTCGAGGGCTTCCTCGATGATGGCGGACTGATCCGAGGGAAAATCGCGCAGGAAGGCGGGCCCTTCGGTGGGCTGGATGCTCGAGCTGCTGGTGACCATGGTGCCCGATCCTACCAGGGTGCGGTGCAGCGGGTCGCGCGAGGCCCGCATGGCGCCGGCATTTTCGATGGCCCGCCGCGTTTCAGCGGCACGCCGGGCACACGCCGCTCACCTCGACGGTGTGCCGGTCGACATCGAAGCCCTCGGAGGCGGCGCTGCGGGTGATGGCGCGCTCGACGTCGCCGTCGTTGAGCTCGGCGGCGTTGCCGCAGGATCGGCAGATGAGGAACTGGCCGCAGCCCGCGTGCCCCGGGCGGCTGCAGCCGACGAAGGCGTTCAGCGACGACAATCGGTGCACGAGCCCGTGCTCGAGCAGAAACTCCAGCGCCCGGTACACCGTCGGCGGCGCTGACGAGCGGCCTTCCGCCGCGAGCACCGCGAGCATGTCGTAGGCGCCGAGCGGCCTGTGACTCTGCCAGACAATCTCGAGAACCCGCCGGCGCAGCGGCGTCAGCCGCACGCCGCGGGCCCGGCAGATGCGTGCCGCCTCGGCGAGCGCTTGGGCGACACAGCGCAGGTGGTCGTGTCCCGGCCCGGGGAACGCGCCGCGCTGCCGGCAGCCTTCGCTCANNGGGCCCGAGGGCAGATCCCAGTGCAGCGACGCGTAAAGGCCGGCGACGACGGAGACCGTGCCGAAAGCCATCGCCAGCATGGCCATGTGCTCGGGCGTCGCCGCCAGTCGGCGCGCGGCGGCCGCGGGGATAATAATGAGTGACAGGATCAGCAGCATGCCGACGATCTTCATGCCGATGGCGACCACGCCGGCCACCATGAGCACGAAGCCGAGGCGCACGCCGGTCACCGGCACGCCTTCCACCGCCGCCAGGTCCTCGTCCACGGTCATGGAGAGCAGGCTGCGCCAGATGAGGGCCATGCCGGCGAGGGTGACGGCGACGAGGACGGCGATGACGGCGAGATCGGTATCGGTAATGGCGAGAATGTCACCGAACAGATAGCCCATGAGATCCACGCGCAGGCTGGTGAGGTAGGCCACCACCACCAGGCCCGCCGCCAGCGCCACGTGCGCGAGCACGCCGAGCAGGGTGTCGGTGGGCAGCAGATGCTGGCGCTCGAGCAGCACGAACAGCACCGCCAGCACGACACAAAGCGCAAAGATGCCCACGGTCAGGTCGACGCCCAGGAGAAAGCCCAGCGCGACGCCGAGCAGCGCGGAGTGCGCCAGGGCTGCGCCGAAGTAGACCATGCGCCGCCAGA
>JAABYT010000026.1:8201-16377 GCA_011775625.1 Gammaproteobacteria bacterium
AAATCCTCCATCAGCCTTCGTCCATGGCTTCGCCGAGGGGCACCGGCGCCCCGTCGACATCGTGCTGGTGGTCGTGGTCGTGGCTGTACACCGCAAGCGCCTCGGCCACGTGCCGGCCGAAAAGGGCGACGAATTCCGGGTGCCGCGTGACCGCCTCGGGCCGCCCGGTGCAGCACACGTGGTGGTTGATGCACACGACCCGATCGGTGGCGGCCATGACCACGTGCAGATCGTGGGAGACCAGCAGCACGCCGCAGGCGTAGCGATCGCGGATGTTGGCGATGAGGCGATAGAGCTCCGACTGGCCGGCGACGTCGACACCGGCGAGCGGCTCGTCGAGCACCAGCAGATCGGGTTTTCTCAGCAAGGCCCGCGCAAGCAGCACCCGGTGCCGCTCGCCGCCGGAGATATCGGCGATGGGGCTGTCGAGGACCGTCGAGATGCCCACCTCCGCGAGCAGCGCCTCGAGCCGCGCGCGTGGCACGCGCGGCGAGCCCAGGGTCAGAAAGCGCGCGACGCTGAGCGGCAGCGTCGGGTCCAGGTTCAGGTGCTGCGGCGAGTAGCCGATGCGCAGCCCCGGCCGGCGCTCGATGCGCCCGCTGTCGGGCACGATGAGCCCGAGCAGGGCGCGCACCAGGGTGGATTTACCGGCCCCGTTGAGGCCGATGAGCGTCACGATCTCGCCGCGCGAGACGTGCATGTCGACGGCATCGAGGATGGTGCGGTCGCGGAAACGGACGCTCAGGTTGCGGGCCTCGATGAGGCGCTCGGCGGCCGGCGGGTGCGGGGGCTCGTTCATGGTCGGGTGCTGCCAGATTGTTACTTTATAACATTTTGTCCCCCGCGGCGCTGGACGGCGCATGGGCGCGGGCCTAAGCTCGATCAAATGCCGCTCTACGAGTACCACTGCGACGCCAACGGCCAGACCGTCGAGGTCGTGCATCCCATGAATGCCGTGCTCAGCATCTGGGGCGAGGTCTGTTACGTCGCGCAGATCCCGCTCGGCGACACCGATCCCAGCGCGCCGGTGCGGCGGGTGATGACGGCGCCACCGGCGGGCCACGTGCCGACGGGCAACAGCACTTTGAAGGAAAAAGGCTTCACCAAGCTCGTCAAGCGTGACGAGGGTGTCTACGAGAACGTCACCGCCAACGACGGCGAGGCGCGCTACATGAAAGCGGGCGACGCCGAGACCCTGCCGCATCTCCACAAGAAAATCGGCGACTGAGGCGCGGGCGCCCCTGCCGGGGCGTTGTTGCGTTCGCGCGCCGTTGCACTAGAATCGCGATACTCCGAAAGGCGACGATAGGGACGAGTAGCCGGGCCACTGCGCCCGTGAGCGAGCGGGGGACGGTGTGAGCCCCGAGACGCAATCCGGCGAATATCCCCCTGGAGCCGCTGACCGAACGAGGGTGACCTCCAGTAGGCTCAGCCGAGTGGCCCCCGTGACAGGGCCGGAGTGATGCGCGGCGCCGTGCGTCACTCGCCGAGACCGCGGCTCGCAAGAGCGCGGTGAAGCCGGGTGGTACCGCGATCGACATCGCCCCGGATGATTCGACTGGCTGCGACGCCAGTGGAATCACCCGGGGTTTTTTATTTTTGGAGTACGGACCGATGAGCTTCGAAGAAGTCGGTGGACGCTACGACGGGCCCGCGCTCGAGCAGCAGGTGCTGGCCTTCTGGCGTGACCAGGACGTGTTCGCCAAGAGCATGCAGCAGAGCGAGGGCCGGCCGCTCTACACCTGGAACGAAGGGCCGCCGACGGCCAACGGTAAGCCCGGCATCCACCACGTGCTGGCGCGTACGTTCAAGGACATGTTTCCGCGCTTCAAGCACATGCGCGGCTTCCACTGCCCGCGCAAGGCCGGCTGGGACACCCACGGGCTGCCGGTCGAGCACGAGATCGAGAAGGAGCTCGGCATCTTCGACAAGAGCCGCATCGAGGAAGAGGTCGGCATCGCCGAGTTCACGCGCCGCTGCCGCGAGTCGGTGATGCGCTACATCGGCGACTGGGAGGCGATGACCGAGCGCATGGGCTTCTGGGTGAACATGGATGACGCCTATTACACCCTCGAAAACGACTATATCGAGTCGGTCTGGTGGCTGCTCAAGGTCATCTGGGACAAGGGGCTCATCTATCAGGGCTACAAGGTGGTGCCTTACGATCCGCGCATCGGCGCGACGCTTTCCTCCCACGAGGTGGCGCTCGGCTACAAGGAAGTGGACGATCCGTCGGTCACCGTGCGCTTCCGCCTCGAAGACGATGCCGCGGCGTCATTCCTGGTCTGGACGACGACGCCGTGGACCCTGCCTTCGAACATGGCTCTCGCGGTGCACCCGGATCTGGACTATGCCTGGGTCGAGAGCGGCGGCGAGACGCTGATCCTCGCGCAGGATCTGCTCGAAAGCGTGCTGCACGACACTCCCTACAAGACGATCAAGGTCGTCAAGGGCGCCGAGCTCGTCGGTCTGCGCTACCAACGCCTGTTCGACTACCTGCCGGCGGAGGGTGACATCTGCCGCGTGCACGCCGCGGACTTCGTCACCACCGAGGACGGCACCGGCATCGTGCACATCGCGCCGGCCTACGGTGTCGACGACCTGGCTCTCGGGCAGAAGCACGGGCTGCCGGTGGTGCACGGCGTCGGCCTCGACGGCTATTTCCTGCCGCAGGTGGCGCCGGTAGCGGGCAGGTTCTTCAAAGAGGCCGACCCCGTTCTCATCGAGCTGCTGCGCGAGCGCGGTCTGCTCTATCGCGCCGAGAGCTACCGGCACAACTACCCGCACGGGTGGCGCACCGGCGATCCGCTCCTGTACTACGCGAAGAACGCCTGGTACATCCGCACCACCGACTTCCGCGATCGCATGGTCGCGCTCAACAAGACCATCAACTGGGTGCCCGAGAGCATCCGCGACGGCCGTTTCGGGAACTGGCTCGAGCACAACGTGGACTGGGCGCTCTCGCGCGAGCGCTTCTGGGGCACGCCTCTGCCGGTGTGGACCGACGGCGAAGGGGACTTCGTGTGCATCGGCTCGCTGGCAGAGCTCGAGAAGCTGACCGGAGAATCGCTGCGCGATTTGGATCTGCACCGGCCCGCGGTCGACGAGGTGACCTTCGTGCACCCCGACAACGGGCGCACCTACCGGCGCGTGCCCGAGGTCATCGACTGCTGGTTCGATTCGGGCGCCATGTCCTATGCCCAGTGGCACTATCCGTTCGAGAACAAGGCGCTTTTCGAGGAGCGTTTTCCGGCGGATTACATCTGCGAAGCCATCGATCAGACGCGCGGCTGGTTCTACACCCTGCACGCCATTGCCACCCTGGTCTCCGACAGCGTCGCCTTCCGTAACTGCGTGTGTCTCGCCCACATCGTCGACAAGGACGGCAAGAAGATGTCCAAGTCGCTCGGCAACATCGTCGACCCCTACGACGTCTTCGACACGGTGGGTGCCGACGCGCTGCGCTGGTACCTGGCGGCGCGCATCGCGCCCGAGGTTCAAAAGCGTATCTCGGTGGAGCTCGTTCGCGAGGTCGCCAGCACGTTCATCAACACGCTGTGGAACACTTACGGCTTTTTCGTCCTCTACGCGCGCCTCGATGCGGTCGACCTGTCGAAGGACGTGGCGCTGGAGAAACGCCCGGAGATCGATCGCTGGATTCTCGCGCTGCTTCATCACACCACCGATACCGTCACCGAAGCGATGGAGCGCTACGACGCGCGCGCTGCCGGTGAGGCCATCGAATCGTTCGTCGACCAGCTGAGCAACTGGTACGTGCGGCGCAATCGCCGGCGCTTCTGGAAGGCGGCCGCCGGCGAGGACAAGCAGGCGGCCTATCTGACGCTCTTCGAGTGCCTGCACGTGGTGCATCGGCTGATGGCGCCGCTCATGCCGTTCCTCTCCGAGGCCATGTATCAGAACCTGGTGCGCGCGGTGGACGCGGGCGCGCCCATGAGCGTACACATGGCCGACTGGCCGGTGGCGGATGCCGCCAAGCGCAACCGTGCCCTCATCGAGCAGTTCGACGTCGTGCAGCGGGTCGTCGGGCTCGGGCGCGCGGCGCGCAACGACACGCGCCTGCGCGTGCGCCAGCCGCTCGCGCGCCTGCTGGTGCGGGTGCCCGACGAAGCCGCGGCCGCGGCCGTGCAGGCGCACCGGGAGCAGATTCTCGAGGAGCTCAACGTCAAGTCGCTCGAGCTCGTCGCCGCCGACGCGGCGCTCGTCAGCTACCGCCTGAAGCCCAATCTGCCGCGCATCGGCAAGCGCTACGGCAAGCGCATTCCCGCCATCCGTGCGGCGCTCGCCGAAGCAGACGCGGCGCGCATCGCCTCGTCGGCCACGGCCGGTCAGGGCTTCGAGCTCGATGTCGATGGCGAGACCATCGCTTTCGAGGCCGAGGACGTGCTGGTGGAGAGCGTCGCCGCCGAGGGCTACGCGTGCGCCGAGGAGGGCGGTTACCTGGTCGGGCTCGACACGCGCCTCGATGACGCGCTGCTCGAGGAGGGGCTGGCGCGCGAGCTGGTGCGCACCATTCAGGAAGCGCGCAAGCAGGCCGGGCTCGAGGTCTCGGATCGCATCGTGTTGCGCGTCACCGGCAGCGATGCGGTCGAGGCGGCGGTGGCGACCCACCGCGATTTCCTGATGGACGAGACGCTCGCGAGCAGCTGGGGCGAAGACGGCTTCGATCCCAGCTACGCCACCGAGCACAGCCTCGACGACAACCGCTGGAAGATCGAGCTCAAACGCGCCGCCTAGCGCGTTCTCAACGGTGGCGGTTGGTCCTCACCACGTCCAGCCGAATCTTCAATGCAGAACGAAGGGTTCCCCTCTCCCTCGATGGGAGAGGGGACAGGGGTGAGGGTGTAAACGAGGAGCGCTGAACAGAGTCGGCGATCCTTGAAGTTTTGCCGGCCTTTACAGAAACACCGTGCCGCCGTCGACCATGATGGTCTGCCCGGTGGTGCGCGAGCTCTGATCGCTCGCCAGATACAGTATCGTGCCGAAAAGATCGTCGGGCTCGACCGGCTTGCGCAGCGCCATCTGCGCCGTCGTCGCTTCCATGAGCTTTTCCTTCTTGTCGCCGAAGAACTCGCCGGCGGCCTCGGTGTCGACGACGTTGGGCGCCACGGCGTTGACGCGGATGTTGAAGCGGCCCACCTCCCGGGCGAGTCCGCGGGTGAGACCGATGACGGCGGCCTTCGACGTGGTGTAGTGCAGGCCGTTAGGCATGCCGTAGATCGCCGCGAGCGAGCTGATGTTGACGATGGAGCCGCCGCCGGTGTGGCGCATGTGGGGCACGACCGCGCGACAGCAGTTCCAGATGCCCTTGACGTTGACGTTCATGGTGGCGTCCCACTCCTGCTCGTCGAGCTTGTCGAAGGGGGCGAAGCCGAGACTGCCGAACAGCGCCGCGTTGTTGACCAGAACGTCGATGCCGCCGAACTGCTCGACGGCATGATCGGCCATGGCCTTGGTGCTGTCGGCGTCGGTGACGTCGGTGTCGATGGCGACGATCTCGGCGTCCAGATCCCTGCAGATGGAAGCGGTCTCCTCGCAGCTGCGCGTGTCGCAGATCACGAGGTGGGCGCCGAGCTCGGCGAAACGCCGCGCATAGGTCTGCCCGAGGCCCCGGGCGGCCCCGGTAATGATGATGACTTTCTCTGAGATATCCATGGGATCCCCTCCTGGCAGCCAACACCTGCCGGGCGCCGAGCCCGGCGTGTAAATTGTCTCGCCCTTTGAGTGCGTTTACCATTACCTCTTTTTGTCTGGTGGCGCGCCGGGATGTGCCGCTGCAGGATGATTGGACGATGCCTGATATCCGTCTGCCCGATGGCTCGATGCGAAGCTACGCGGCGCCGTTGACCGGCGCCGAGATCGCTGCCGACATCGGTAAGCGTCTCGCCAAGGATGCGCTCGCCGTGCGCATCGACGGTGAGCTCAGGGACCTCGGCACGCTCGTCGAGGACGACGCCGAGGTCGCCATTGTCACCGCCGCCGAGCCCGACGGGCTCGAGCTCCTGCGCCACGACGCCGCCCACGTCATGGCCGAGGCGGTGAAGGAGCTGTATCCGGAGACCCAGGTCACCATCGGGCCGGCGATCGAGAACGGTTTCTACTACGACTTCGCCCGCGAGCACCCCTTCACGCCCGAGGATCTCGAGCGCATCGAGGCGCGCATGCGCGAGATCGTCGCCCGCAACGAGACCATCACCCGCGAAGTCTGGGATCGCGACGAGGCAGCGCGTTTCTTCCGCGAGCAGGGCGAGGCCTACAAGGCCGAGATCATCGAGGACATCCCCGCCGGTGAGGCCATCACGCTTTATCGCCAGGGCGGGTTCATCGATCTCTGCCGCGGTCCCCACCTGCCTTCCACAGGCCGACTGGGCACCGCTTTCAAGCTGACCAAGGTGGCCGGCGCCTACTGGCGCGGCGATTCGCGCAACGCCATGCTGCAGCGGATCTACGGCACCGCCTGGCCGAGTGACAAGGAGCTCAAAGCCTATCTGCACCAGCTCGAGGAGGCCGAGCGGCGCGATCACCGACGTCTCGGGCGCGAGATGGGCCTCTTTCACTTCCAGGAGGAGGCGCCGGGCGCGGTCTTCTGGCATCCCAAGGGCTGGACGCTGTTCCTGAGCCTGGTCGATTACATGCGCCGGCGCCAGCAGGAAGCCGGTTACCTGGAGATCAACACGCCCGACATCATGGACCGAAGTCTCTGGGAGCAGTCCGGGCACTGGGAAACCTTCGGCGAGCACATGTACACCACCGAGACGCCCGACGAGCGGGTGTACGCGCTCAAGCCCATGAACTGTCCCGGATGCGTGCAGGTGTTCAAGCACGGCATTCGCAGCTATCGGGAGCTGCCGGTTCGCATGTCGGAGTTCGGCAAGGTGCACCGTTACGAGCCCTCGGGCGCGCTGCACGGGCTGTTACGGGTGCGCGCCTTTGCCCAGGACGACGCGCACATTTTCTGCACGCTGGATCAGATCACCGACGAGTGCATCGCGGTGTGCAAGCTGATTCTCAGCATCTACCGCGACTTCGGCTTCGAGGACGTGCACATCAAGTTCGCCGACAGGCCCGAGAAGCGCGTCGGCTCCGACGACATCTGGGACAAGTCCGAGGCGGCGCTGCGCGCCGCGATCGAGTCGAGCGGCCTCGACTACACGCTCAATCCCGGCGAGGGCGCGTTCTACGGGCCGAAGCTCGAGTTCGTGCTGCGCGACGCCATCGGCCGGGACTGGCAGTGCGGCACGCTTCAGGTGGATCTCAATCTGCCCGAGCGACTCGGTGCTCACTACATCGGCGAGGATGGCAACAAGCACACACCGGTGATGCTGCACCGGGCGCTGTTCGGCTCGCTGGAGCGCTTCGCGGGTATTCTCATCGAGCACTACGCCGGCCGGCTGCCCATGTGGCTGGCGCCGCTGCAGGTGGTGGTCGCGACCATCACGTCCGACGGCGACGACTACGCGCGCGAGGTTGCGCAGGTCTTGCGCGCCGGCGGGTTGCGCGTGGAGGTCGATCTTCGCAACGAGAAGATCAACTACAAGGTGCGCGAGCACAGCGTGCAGAAGGTGCCGGTGCTGATCGCGGTCGGCAAGCGCGAGGTGGAGGAGCGCAGCGTATCCATCCGGCGCCTGGGGCGTAAAGGACAGGAGAGCCTCGGGCTGGAAGAAGCCGCACGCGTGCTCAAGGCCGATGCCGAGCGCATCGGCGATCTGCCGGCGATGGCGGCGGAGTAGGGCGGCGCGTTCGCTTCGAGGCGGGCTGAGCTCGCCCGCTTCACTCCGATAAGGACGGCGCGGCGAAGTCGACCTCGATGGATTCCTCGCCGAGAGTGAGCGTCGCCTTTGACCGCGGCGTGCTGGCGATGATGCGGCCGCGGCGGATCACCTGCAGCCGCGGTGGGCGCGTGCGCAGCGCCTCGATGGCATCCGCCGCCTGCAGGATCACCATGTCGGCGTTGCAGCCGGGCTCGAGCCCGTAACCATCCAGCCCCAGCGTACGCGCGCCGTTTCCGGTCACCGCGTCGAAGCACGCGCGCATCTCGTCGACACCGGTCATGTGCGCGACATGCAGGCCCATGTGCGCGACCTCGAGCATGTCGTGGGTTCCGAGCGCGTACCAGGGATCCATGACGCAATCGTGGCCGAAGGAGACGTTGATGCCG
>JAABYT010000026.1:16417-19504 GCA_011775625.1 Gammaproteobacteria bacterium
AGGAGCTTCGAGACGTAGTAATTGTCCATCGCGTGCATGGAGGTGAGGTGCGAGCCGGTGACGCGCCCCTGCATGCCGAGGCGGGTGGTCTCGCAGGCGAGCGTCTCGATGTGCCGCGAGGCCGGATCGTCGGACTCGTCGCAGTGCATGTCCACGGGCAGACCGCGCTCGGCGGCGAGCTCGCAGAGCAGGGTCACCGAGCGG
This sequence comes from Gammaproteobacteria bacterium, assembly GCA_011775625.1. GTDB lineage: Bacteria > Pseudomonadota > Gammaproteobacteria > HK1 > HK1 > JAABYT01. Next base: position 16,622 of record JAABYT010000026.1, read on the forward strand.
GCCCCTTCGGCCATGGTGCGCTCGAAGTGCGGGATGCCGCCGACCACGTCCACGCCCAGATCGAGCGCCGCAGCGAGGGCTTGGCGGGCGCGGGGATTGCGCAGGTAACCTTCCTGGGGAAAGGCGACCAGCTGCAGATCGAGCCAGGGCGCAAGCTCCTCGCGAAGCTCGAGGAGTGCGCGCACCGCCACGAGCTCGGGGTTGGAGACATCGACGTGGCTGCGTATCGCCAGGTTGCCGCGCGCGATGGCCCAGTGGCACAGTGCCCGCGCCCGCGCTTTGACGTCGTCGGCGGACAGATGTTCGGCGAACTCGCCCCAAAGCGCGATGCCTTCGATCAGGGTTCCCGAGCGGTTGATCCGCGGCCGGCCGTAGGAAAGCGTCGAGTCCAGGTGGAAGTGACTGTCGACGAAGGGCGGCGTCACGAGGCAGCCGTCGGCGTCGATCAGCTCGGCCGATTGCGCGGCGTCGATGCCCGGCGCGACCTCGACGATGCGTCCATCGCGACACGCGATATCCACTTCACGTCGGCCGTCGGCGAGATTCGCGCGTCGGACCAGAAGGTCGAGCATCAGGCCTTTTTCCTTCGTTTCCCGCCCTGGGAATCGCCGACGAGCCGGTCACGCATGCGTTTCAGCTCGGCAAGCTTATCCGGGCCGATGATGCGCTGCCTGTCGTCGAGCAGGCGATCCTCTTCCTCCTGCTGGCGTTCGAGCTCTGCAGCGGTCGCATCGCGCGCCGCTTCGGCCACCTGCCTGGCGCGTTCCGTGGCTTCGAACTCGTGGGAGGCGCGGCTGAACTGCTCTTCGAGCTCGTGTATGCGCGCGGTGAGCTTGGCCTTCTCCTGTCCCGAGCGCTTCTCGCTCGAGCGCAGCTTCTCCAGCTCTCTCTGGGCGTTCTTCTGGTTTTTCTGGGCCTCGCGCTGGATGCGCTGGGCTTCGGCGAGCGTGCGCTGCGCGCGCTCGGCCTCCGCCTCGAGCTGCATGCGCTGGGCTCTCAGCTTCTCGAGCTCGCCCGCGAGCACGCTCTGGTGCGCGTTTTTGTATTCGGCGATGACGCGCTCGGCTTCCTGCTCGGCGGCGCGTCGCTCGGCCTCGGCGGCCTCGCGCGCCTGCTTCTGTGCACGCGCCAGCGCCTCACGGCTGCCGGCAAGCTCCGCCTCGAGCTTCTGGCGTTCCACGGAAAGCGTGTCCTGAACACGCTGCATCATCTTTTTCTCGTCGGCGCGCAAACGCTCTTCGAGCGCGCGCAGCTCCTCGCGCTTGCGCTGGACGCTGCTCTCGGTCTCTCGGCGCGCCGACTCGAGCTCCTGCTCGAGCTGCTGCGCTTGCGCCAAGCGCTTGGAAGCCTCCTCAGAGGCGCGCTTTAGCGCCTCGCGTTCCTCGCGGATCTCGCGCTCGGCCGACTCTCTCATCTTCGCAAGCCTGGCGAGGTTCTCCTCGTGCCGGGTCTGCTCGGCCTTGAGACGCTTCTCTTCCTGCTGAAGCCTGGTCTCGGTCTCCTGTCTGAAGTTGCGCAGCTCGTCTTCACGCATGCGTTTGCGATTGCGCTCGAGCTCCATCGCGCTGCGGGCCTCCTCGACCTCTTTCTTCAGCCGTGCGAGCTCGACCGCGGCCTCCTTTTGAAGCTTGGCGTCGGCTTCGAGCTGGGCACGGGTCGTTCGCAGGGAATCCTCCATGGCCTCCTCGGCGGCGCGGCGCGCGTTTTCCGCCTCCGCCTTCTGCTTCTCCGCCGTAGCGAGTCGACGCTGCGTTTCCTCGGTGCGCTTCTCGAGCGCGGCCATCTCCTCGCGCAGCTTCGCCTCGGCGCGCTTGCGCTCCTGCTCGAGATCGGCGAGTGCCTTGGCGGTTTTCTGGAAATCGGCTTCGAGACGCTTTTTCTCCTCGAAGAGGCGCTTCTCGCTGTCGGCCGTGTTGCGATCGAAGTCGCGCTGGCGGCCGGCCCTGGCGTTCTCCTCTTTTTCCGCCGCTTGGCGGATTTTCAGGATCTCCTTCTTCAGACGCTGGCTCTCCTCGATCGCCTTCTTGGCCTGCAGCGCGTCGGCTTCGATTTTCTCGTGTTCCCTGCGCAGGCGTTCCTTCATGGCGCGCTCGACCGCCTGGCGCGCGTCCTCGGCCTCGGACTTGAGCTTGAGCGCCTGCTCGAGCTCGCGCTTGACCGCCGCAAGCTCCTGGGCCATGCGCTGCGCGTGGCCGGCGGCGAGCTCTGTGCTGCGCCGGTCGCGCGGCGCATGCGCGGCGCGCCGCGTCGGCGGTGCGCTGCTATTGCGTCGATCGGGCACGGTAATGGCCGGCTTTCGCGCCTGCGACTTGGTGGACGCCGTATCCTTGGCGCCCGCGCCGTTGGGGCTGTGCATCAATCCGCCCGCCAGGTAGCAGGCGTCGAAGCCGCGCTGGGCGAGCAGAAAAGCGCCCGCGGAGCTTCGCCCACCGGTGTCGCAGTAAACGACGTAGCGCTTCTCCGCATCGAGGCTACGCATCTTGCTGCGCAGGGCATTGAGCGGCAGGTTGGTGCTTCCCGGGATGCCGGTCGCCTGGTGCTCGTCGGGGAAGCGCACGTCCAGCCAGATGGCGCCTTCGTCGACGAGTCCCAGCGCCTGGTTGTAGCTCACCGAGACCAGCGTCGGTTCCCTGATGAGCTCGTTGAACGCGCTCTTCGCGAGCCGCATCAGCTGACCGTCGCTGAGCATGGTCACGGTGGCGTTGCGTCGCGAGTCCGACACCAGCGCCTCCTCGCCGAATCCATCGCCTTCGCCGAGCTCCGCGAGCTTCGTCACCTCGCCGTTGGTGGCCGACTTGCGCGTCACCAGGCAGCGGCCGCTCTGAATGACGTAGTAGTAGTCGCCCCCCGCGCCCTGCTCGATGACGACCTCGCCGGCGCGGG
>JAABYT010000026.1:19516-48891 GCA_011775625.1 Gammaproteobacteria bacterium
CCGAGCATGCGGGTCATCCAGTCGCCGCTGCCGTCCTCCTCGAGCTCGACCACCTCCACCTGGCTGGCCTCGTCGTCGAAGCGATCGTCGGCCAGCAGACGGTCGAGCACCACGCGATCGATCTTGAATATCTGCAGCGGCGTCCTGGCCCGGGCCGAGAGCTGCCGGGGCTGCAGCTGGGCGAGCGCGTGGCGTGCGTCGGGCGTGTCGGAGCTGACCTGCTTGACCAGCTGCCCGTCGGCCATCAGCTCGAGCTCGCCCTGGATGACGAAGAAAGAAAAATTGTCCCTGTCACCCTGCTTGAACACGTAACGGCCCTTGCGGTACCTGACCACCTTGCCCTTGCGCAGGATCTCCTCCTGATGCTGTTCGGGCAGGCCGTTGATCGGGATCAAGCGGCGCACGGCGGTGGCGAACTGGTCGGTGGCAGAGGCCATGGGGTGGAGTCGGATGCCCTGTGCTCTCGCGTGGTTACATTCTACCCATCCGCGGTGCGGACGAAACTGCCGGGGCCGGGCGTGCCGTGGACAGCCCGTGGCGCGGGTCGGGTCCCGGGGGGCGGGGCGCCGGCCCCCCGGGCGCGCCCATCCTGTTTCAATGTATCGGCCATCCCGGGCTCGAATAACAGGGTCGGACGCCGTCGCCGGTCGGCCGCGAGGCCCTGCGATGCTACTCTTCAGGGGGCGGCGCCCGGTTCCGGCGGCGCTCGGAGTCAGGCATGAAAAGACAGCGTAAACGCGTTCTCGTCACCGGCGGCGCCGGCTTTCTCGGATCGCACCTCTGCGAGCGCCTGCATGCGCTCGGCCACGACGTGCTGTGCGTCGACAATTTCTACACCGGCACCAAGGAGAACGTGCTCGCGCTGCGCGACAGCCCGCACTTCGAGCTCATGCGCCACGACATCACGTTTCCCCTCTACGTCGAGGTGGACGAGATCTTCAATCTGGCGTGCCCGGCGTCGCCCGTGCACTACCAGTTCGATCCGGTGCAGACCACCAAAACCAGCGTGCACGGCGCCATCAACATGCTCGGGCTCGCCAAGCGCGTGCGCGCGACCATCCTGCAGGCTTCCACCAGCGAGGTGTATGGCGACCCCGAGGTGCACCCGCAGCCGGAATCCTACTGGGGGCGCGTCAATCCCGTCGGCCCGAGAGCCTGCTACGACGAGGGCAAGCGCTGTGCCGAGACCCTGTTCTTCGACTACCACCGCCAGCACGGGCTGCCCATCAAGGTGGCGCGCATCTTCAATACCTACGGGCCGCGCATGCATCCCAACGACGGGCGCGTGGTGTCGAACTTCATCGTCCAGGCCCTCGGCAATGCGCCCATCAGCGTCTACGGTGACGGCACGCAGACGCGCTCTTTCTGCTACGTCGACGACCTGATCGATGGCTTGCTGCGGCTGATGGCGAGTGAGCCCGCCCTCACCGGGCCGGTCAACCTCGGCAACCCGGCCGAGCTCAGCGTCCGCGAGCTCGCCGAGCGCATCGTGGCGATGACGGGCTCGCGCTCGCCCATCGTCCACCAGCCGGCGCCGCCCGACGACCCGACCCAGCGCCGCCCCGATATCGGTCTCGCCAGCAAGCACCTGGGCTGGGCGCCGCGGGTGGGTCTCGACGAGGGCCTCGCGCGGACCGTGGAATATTTTGATAAATTACTCGCGAACTCTTCTTTAACTAACTGATAATTAGAAAACTTCAAGGGCTTGAAAATGCCAGTTCGAGCCCCGTCTTAACCGTGCCGCAGCGGCAGGCATCGAGGAGGCCATGAGCAAATCCGCACTCATCACCGGCGTCACCGGGCAGGACGGCGCCTATCTGGCCGAGTTCCTGCTCGGCAAGGGCTACGAGGTGCACGGCATCAAGCGGCGGGCGTCGCTGTTCAACACCGACCGCATCGACCATCTCTACCAGGACCCGCACGAATCCAATCTTCACTTCGTGCTGCACTACGGCGACACCACCGACGCCACCAATCTGCTGCGCGTGATTCAGGCGGTCAGGCCCGACGAGATCTACAACCTCGCCGCCCAGAGCCACGTGGCGGTCTCGTTCGAGACCCCCGAGTACACCGCCAACGCCGACGCGCTCGGGGCCCTGCGCATTCTCGAGTCCATCCGCATCCTCGGGCTCGAGCAGAGCACGCGTTTCTACCAGGCATCGACCTCGGAGCTCTACGGCAAGGTTCAGGAGACGCCGCAGACGGAGACCACGCCCTTCTATCCCCGCTCGCCCTACGGGGTCGCGAAGCTCTACGCCTACTGGATCACGGTCAACTACCGGGAGGCTTACGGGCTCTACGCCTGCAACGGCATCCTTTTCAACCACGAATCGCCGATCCGCGGCGAGACCTTCGTCACGCGCAAGATCACCCGCGCCGTCGCGCGCATCGCGCTGGGGCTGCAGGATCGGCTCTACCTCGGCAATCTCGACGCGCGCCGCGACTGGGGGCATGCGCGGGATTTCGTCGAGGCCCAGTGGCTGATGCTGCAGCAGGAGGCGCCCGAGGACTACGTCATCGCCACCGGCGAGCAGCACTCGGTGCGCGAGTTCGTCCAGCGTGCGTTCGCCGAGGCCGGCATCGAGCTGCGTTTCGAGGGCGAGGGCGTCGACGAGAAGGCCATCGTCGAGCAGGTCAGGTCCGTCGACGGGCTCGCGCCGGCCTGCGCGCCCGGCGATGAGGTCGTCTGGGTGGATCCGCGCTATTTGCGGCCCACCGAGGTGGACGCGCTGCTCGGCGACGCGAGCAAGGCACGCCGCCAGCTCGGTTGGCAGCCGCGCGTGGCGTTCGCCGAGCTGGTCGCCGAGATGGTGCGCGAGGACCTGATGCTCGCGCGGCGCGACAAGCATTCCCGCGACCACGGCTTCAAGACCTTCGACCACCATGAGTGACGCCGGGGCATCCGGCCGCGCGGCGCTGCCCGCCGCCGTCCGGGACGCGCGCATCTACGTGGCGGGCCACCGGGGGCTGGTGGGATCGGCGGTCATGCGGGCGCTCGAGGGGCAGGGTTGCCGCACGCTCCTCACCCGGACCCACGCCGAGCTCGAGCTCACCGATGCGCACGCGGTGGCGCAGTTCTTCGCCGCCGAGCACCCGGAGATCGTGGTGCTGTGCGCCGCCAAGGTCGGCGGCATCGCCGCCAACAACGCCTTTCCCGCCGAGTTCATCCACGAGAACCTGGCGATCCAGTCGAACGTGATCCACAACGCCTGGCGCGCGGGGGTGCGTCGGCTCGTGTTTCTCGGCTCCTCGTGCATCTACCCGCGCGAATGCCCGCAGCCGATTCGCGAGGATTACCTGCTCACCGGGCCGCTGGAGGCCACCAACCGGCCCTATGCCGTGGCCAAGATCGCCGGGGTGGAGATGTGCTGGTCGTACAACCGCCAGTACGGCACCCGCTACCTGGCGCTGATGCCGAGCAACCTCTACGGGCCCGGCGACAACTACGACCTGGAACGCTCCCACGTGCTCCCGGCGCTGATCCGCAAGTGCCACGAGGCGAAGGTGGCGGGCCTGGCGCAGATCCAGGCCTGGGGCAGCGGCACACCGCGCAGGGAGCACCTCTACAGCGACGACCTGGGCGACGCCGTGCTGTTCGTGCTCGCGCTGGACGAGGCCCGGTTGGCGGGGCTTTTCAGCGGCGAGCGGGCGCCGCTCATCAACGTCGGCAGCGGCGAGGATCTGAGCATCGCCGAGCTCGTCGCGCGCGTCGCCGCGGTCGTCGGGTTCGAGGGCGAGGTGGTCTGGGATCGAAGCCGCGCCGACGGCACGCCGCGCAAGCTGCTCGATGTTTCGCTGATGCACGGCCTGGGATGGCGTCATCGCACGCCCCTCGAAGAGGGGATTCGCCTCGCCTACACGGATTTTCTCGCCAACTGGGCCGACTAGCCCGGGCGCTCGTCGCTCTCGAAGTCCATGGAAAAATCGATGGCGCGCACGTGCTTGGTCATGGCGCCGACCGAGATGTAATCCACGCCGGTCTCGGCGAGCGACGGCAGGTCGTCGATTTCCACGTTCCCGGAGATCTCCAGCCTGGCGCGCCCGCGGGCGCGCCCGACGGCCTCGCGAATGTCGTCGCGATGGAAGTTGTCCAGCATGACGATGTCGGCGCCCGCCTGCAGGGCCTCGTCGAGCTGGGCGAGGCTCTCCACCTCCACCTCCACCGTCAGGCCCGGATTGTCGCGCCGCGCGGCGGCCACCACCTTGGCGATGGAGCCCGCGTGGGCGATATGGTTGTCTTTGATCAGGACGGCGTCGTAGAGACCCTGGCGATGGTTGTGACAGCCGCCGCAGCGCACCGCATACTTCTGTGCGCTGCGAAGGCCCGGCAGGGTCTTGCGCGTGTCGATCACGCGCGTGCCGCTGCCCTCGACGGCCCGTGCGTAGCGGCGCGCCGTCGTCGCGGTGCCCGACAGCAGCTGCAGGAAGTTGAGCGCGGAACGCTCGCCGGTGAGGACCGCGGCCGCCGGTCCGGTGACGTGGCAGATCACGTCGCCCGCCTCGAGGGCGTCGCCGTCGGCGGCGCGCCAGCGCACCGCAATGTGCGGATCGAGCTGCCGAAATACCTCTTCGAACCAGGCCGCGCCGCACAGCACCGCCGCCTCGCGGCAGATCACCGCGGCGGAAATGGCCGCGTCCGGCGCCACCAGGCGGGCTGTCACGTCGCCGCTGCCGACGTCCTCCTCGAGCGCTCGTCGCACGACGGCGGTCACCTCGTCGGCGCGCGGAGGTGTTGCACGATCGTTCATTGGAATGTACCCGTCATCCGCGAGGCCTCGGCCGCTTAGCGCCTATTGCCGGATAGTAAGCTCTCGGTCCCGCTGCGTGAACTCCAGCTGGCGCAGGAAGCTCATGCCGAGAAGCACGTCGTCGGTGCGCATGTGCGGATTGATGTCGGCACGCACGTTGTTGAGCTCGATGTCGCCGAGCCGTACCTGGTCGAGACGCGTCGAATAGGTCGTGATGACGCCGTTGGCGGTGTTCGCCTGCACCGGCGCGCCGCGCCTCAGACCGAGGCGCCTGGCCACCTTCCCAGGCACCGACACCGATGTCGCGCCCGTGTCGAGCAGGAAGGTGACCTTGTGGCCGTTGATGGCGCCGGTGGCCACGTAGTGGCCGGCACGGTTCTGCCTCAGGACCACCTCGCGCACGCCGTCGGCGCGCATCTGCGTGGTCACCTGCTGGTTGGGGTTGTTCAGATGTTCCATCCAGCCGCCGAACAGCGCGCTCAGAAGGCCGAGCACCACGATCCAGGCGAGCACGGTCATCGCGAAGCCGATGCGTCCCGTGTTGGGCGTGGTCTCCTTCGGATCAGTCATGGCGGTGCTCGCGGATGTCAAAAAGGCGCGTGGATGTGGCGATAAGCCTTAACATGGCGTCAAACTTAGACCATTCAAGCCAGTTGGACCGTCGCCGGCGTCACAGGTGCCGGGCGGCCCATGGAGTGTCGTCGTGAGCGTCAACAGCGAGCCGCTGAAGCTCGATGCCGAGAACGCGTGGCTCGAAGGCGTGCGCCGGGTGCCGTCGCCGAACTTCGACGAGCGCCCGCCGGGGAGCCAACCGGAGCTGGTGGTCGTGCACAGCATCAGCCTGCCCGAAGGCGAGTACGGCACGCCGCACGTGGAGGCGCTGTTCTGCAATCGCCTGGATGCCTCGGCGCACGGGTCATTTGCGGAGATCGCACCGCTGCGGGTCTCCGCGCACGCGCTGATTGCCCGCGACGGCGCGCTCACCCAGTTCGTGCCGTTCACCAAACGCGCCTGGCACGCGGGCGAATCGTGCTTCCGGGGACGCGCGTGCTGCAACGACTTCTCCATCGGCATCGAGCTCGAAGGCTGCGACTGGCAGCCCTTCGAGGCGCACCAGTATGCCCGGCTGGCCGACCTGCTGCGGCTGCTGATGCGGGCATGGCCCGGCATCGATGCCGATCGCGTTGTCGGCCACTGCGACATCGCGCCGGGGCGCAAAACCGACCCGGGTCCGCACTTCGACTGGCGGCGGCTGCGCCGCCTGGTCTGAGACGCGTCCCGCGGCTTTTTATCCGCCGAGGCCTCCACGGCACGCCCGGGGGCTGGCCGCGCCGATTGCCGGCGCCGAGCCGGTCCTCGAGGCGCCAGATGGTGGGAACCGTGACCCACTTCGCTAATTCGCTCCGAACGCGAAGTTAGAATATTAATTCATGAGCAGAGCCCGAGAGACACTTGCCGGCCTGGTGCTGCTGGCGCTGATTTTCAGCGGCCCCGCGGCGGTGGGCGCCTACCTCTTGTCGGGCGACGAGGCGTCGGACGCGACGACGCTGGCGGCGCTCGGCGAGACGCCGTCGGAGCCGTCGAAGGGGCGGCCACGGGCGGCGGTGCCGCCCGAACCGGCAACGCCGTTATGGCGGGCGTCCTCTACACGGCCGGAACGGCGCTGGTCGACTGGAACGGGGTGCGAATCCCGGTCGAGAACGGCAGCTACGCGTATCTCGGCGGCGAGGTGGTGAGCACCGGCCCCGGCGATATGGCGGTCCTGCGCCTGGATAGCGAAAACAGCGTGTACCTGTGTCCGAGCTCGCGGATGAGCCTGGTGCGCGGCGACGACGGCGCCTATCGCATCAGGATCGCCGAAGGTGGCGGACGCTTTGCGTTCGCACCGGGCACCGACTACCGCATCGAGGCGAATCGCGGTGTCCTCACGCCGAGCACGGATAGTCAAGGTGACGGCCACCCGGCGGTGGTGGAAATCGCGGCCTTCCGGCGTCATCCTGGCGGCGTCATTTGCGGATTCAGCGGCCATCAGGACGTGGCCGGGTATTCCGCGCGGGACGGCGCCGACCCGATCGTGCTCGGGCGTGTCGGGGCGGGCGACATCGTCGACCTCTCCCGTGCCCTGCGTGACGAGACAGCGAGCAGCGGCTCACCGGTCATCGTCCAGCCCATTCCCATGCCGCCCGACGTCGGTAGCTGGCTCGAGCGAAACGCAGCTGATCCAGAGAGCCGCGGCTTCATCGGCTACCTGTGCCGCTGTCTGGAGCTGAAGCGCTACGCCGAGGCCGACGGCATCCCAGACACCGCCATTCGTCCGCGCATGTTCCCGCCGGAGGGCGAGGCCCTGGTGGCGCTGCCATCGGACAGCGCCCCGCGGGCGCTGCCGCCCCAGCTGTCGGCGGCAGTGCTTGCCGAGCCCGGAGCGCCGAATCCGGCGGATTCGGCGGTGCTGGCGAGCGCAACCGGCCCGCTCACCGTGCCCCCACCCCTGGTGCCCGTGAGCGGGACGGGCGGGGGCGTCTCCTCGACGCCTTTCTGAACTCCGCAAGAGCGTGGACGCTGGCACAGCATCTCGAGCAGCAGTACATCCGTAATCGGTCGCCGGTGCCTCGAGGATGTCCTCCGACNNAAGACAATGACATACGCTCAAAAAAGAGAATTTGCCTTAATTAGGGAGGGATCTGTTTCGTAAGGAGGGGCTGTTTGACTGCCAACGGGTGCAGGCGGCAACGGACGCGGTGTGCCCGCGCGGTCACGGATTTGGCACGACGTGGTGCGTCGACTGAGTCTTTCGAGTGATGCAGAAGACGATCCGATCACGCGCGAACGCGAAGGCCAAACCCCTATGAAGCTTCACGTTTGTTGAAGCCTCGAATGTTGGCGAGGAACGCCAAAAAACAGCTGGTTGGAGCCCGGCTTGCGGTAGCTATTGCCTTGATGTCGGCCAATTTCGCGTGGGCGCAAACACCACGGCAACCGGTGCAGGGAGTCGATATGCGGGTCACGGGGGAGAACGACACGAACCCTAGCGCGATAGGCAGCGTGCAAACCGGGCCTGGGACCGGTATCAACGAAGCCGGAGCGGAGTCGAGACCGACGCGGGGCATTGAGCTGCGTCTCTCGGTGGGAAACGGGTACGATGACAATGTATTCCGCACCGAATCCAACACCGACGACGATTTCTTCTGGTCGATTCGACCTTCGCTGGTCTTTAACGGTGGCCTGGACCGGCACCGGTATCGCCTCGGCTACAACGGCGATTACGTCAGACACTTCGAGTTTTCCGACGAGGACTTCAACGACCACCGTCTGTTCGGCGACGCATCCTTCGATGTCACGCGCAAGCTCGATTTTAACATCGACGGCGAGATGCTCTGGGGCCACGATCCGCGCGGCGCCCCCGGAACGTGCATTGTCTGCTCGCCCGAACTGGATACCTGGCGGTCGCATCGTGCAGGTGCCGAGCTCGTGATCGGGCGAACGATTTCGCGCGCGCAAATCATTCCTGCATTGGCGTTCTCGGGCATTCGATACACGAATAACAATCAATCCGACCGTGACTTTGACCGTCAGGACTATCGACTGCGGGCCCGTTATCGTATCTCGCCGCGTTTCTGGGTAATCGGTGACGGTGGCTATGCTGTTATCAACCATCTCGATCCGAGCAACACGCTGGATCGAACGGAATTCGATCTGCTCGGAGGAATTGGCTGGGAGGCGACCGCAAAGACGTCCGGTGAGGTTCTCGTCGGAACACTCATTCAGGATTTCGAAAGTCCGACGCAGCCGAGCGGCACCAATTTCAACTGGCTCGTGCGGGTCTTCTGGGAGCCGAGGACGTACAGCAAGGTGACCCTGTTTACGAGGAGGAGATCCCAGGAAGATGCGTCCGGAGGCATCGGGAGCTTCCTTGCTGATACGTTCGGAGTCGCGTGGCGGCACGGTTTTACGGAAAGTCTCGTCATGGGCACGGGCGTCGATTACACGATCGCCCAATACGACACGGGCAGAGACGACGACTACGTCGTCTTCGGCATCGAGCTCAGCTACGAACTGAACCGCTGGCTCGACGTCAGCGCCGAGTACCGTTACGAGAATCGCCGCTCGAATATCCCCGGAATCGACTACGACGACAATACGGTGCTGCTGAAGCTGACCACCGGGCTTTATCACGGCTTCTAGCGTTGGAAATAAGGAACAAAAATATTCTCCACCATCCGGCTGCGGAATGTGATGGTGCTCAAGGAATGGTAATCCTCGACGTTGGAGGCGAGGAGAATTCGACTAAAGTGCTAGAAGGCCCCGTCCCACGATCCCCGCGGTAGCACGGATCCGGCTCATGCGGAGCGTCTGACTCACCTCGTGAAAACAGTCGAAACCCATTTATTGAGTGTCGCGATGGGCGTGTGGCTGCTGCTCGTCAGCCCGGCTCTTGCAGGGGACGTGTCCAGACCCGACACGGCAGGTGCGCTGCAGCTTTCCCAGAATGCGCCGATTGAGCGGGAAAGCGCTCGCCGGAGCGACACCCAGTCCGGGCTGTCAGCCTATCGTGTGGACACCGGCGATCGAATATCCATCACCGTCTATCAAGAACCGGACCTGAGCGTCAACGATGTGCGCGTCAAAGCCGACGGTACGATCTCGTATCCATTGCTCGGCGATCTTCACGTGGCAGGATCCACATCGCAGGAGCTGCAGAATCTCGTGCTGAGAAAATTACTTGACGGCTACCTCAAAAAGCCCAGCGTCACCGTCAGCATTGACAGCTACCGCCTTTACTACATCAAGGGTGAGGTTACCCGCCCCGGGGGCTATACGTTCGTAGACGGTCTGACGGTAGCTAAAGCCGTAGCGCTCGCAGGTGGATACACCGAACGCGCATCAGAGAGCAAGATTTCATTGATTCGGGAATCGGATCCAGATAATGCACTCGAAGCCGTGAGCGTCAATACGGCCATTCGGCCGGGTGACATCATCACGGTCGGGGAAAGCTTCTTCTGATCTCCGAGAGAGACATGCAACCCAGCGATCTCCGTTTGCGGCGCGAAGCCCCAAGACTTGCCTCTGTGGATTTCGGCAATGAAAAGTTTTTCATGTCGGATAGGGCAGAGCAGAACACCTTGTCTCTGCTCGACTATTGGCGGGTAATCAAGCGTTACAAATGGAGTATTCTGGGCATTGCCCTGATTGCCGGCATCATCGGGACGATCAGTGCGGCAGCCACGACCTCTATTTACAAGGCGCAGGCGCGCTTGTGGGTGAAATTGAATCTGCCGACATACTCCACTGCACAGCAATTCGAAGCTGCTCCAACATACTGGCTGTTCTTTCAAACTCAATCAGACATTATCAAAAGCAGCGCCGTCGCAGAGCGCGTGGTCAATCGATTGAATGCGGAAAGAGCCGGAGGCGCCGACGAATTCGAAGTGGATTCGGCGGAGATCGGCTCGGGTTCAGCGATAACGGCACAGGTTCGCGAATGGCTGGACTCGGCAAAATCCTGGTTGCCGGAAGAGTTTCGAACCTCGCAACCGGCGCCCCTGGAAGAGGGAGAGCGCCATGCGGCGTTGGTGCGCAGAGCTCTTTCCGGTTTGTCGGTTTCGGGGGGCACGGAGAGCGAGGTGCTGATCGTCAGCTATGTCTCCCAAGATCCTCGGACGGCAGCCGAGATGGCAAACGCGTTCGCCGAGGCCTACATCGAGTTCGGCAGAGAGTCACGTTCCACCAGCGTACAGCAGGCAACGTCCTGGTTGGGGCATCGAATCGAAGAGCTGCGTCGAAAGGTTGTCGAATCAGAAGAAGCGCTTCAAGCGTTTCAGGCTAGTGAAGGTCTCGTCGATTCCGAGAAACGAGAACAAATCATTAGTGCCAAGCTCGGCACCTTAACGGCGGAGTTGATCAAGGCCCAGTCCCGACGAGGAGAAGCGGAAACCCGTTACGTCCAGATCAAATCCGCGGCCGACCGGGGCAGTGGCTACGAGGCAATTTCGGGTATAGCGGATACGATCACAGTTCTCGAGGCGCATCGTGAGGCAGTGATACAGGAAAAACGAGTTGCGGAGTTGTCAGAGCGCTATGGCCACAAACACCCGAAGATGATTGCCGCTCGGGTGGATTTGGAGGAAGCCACGCGCCGGCTTCGTACGGAAGTTAAAAAAGCAGTTGACGCAGCAAGGAGGGAGTTTGAGCTGGCTGCCACGCAGGAAAGGCAGTTCCGCCGAATGATAGACGAGCAGCAACTCGAGATGCGCGAGATAAGTGGCAAGGCATTTCAACTCAAGCAGCTCGAGCAGGATGTCCAAGCAAATCGGACATTGTATGAGACTTATCTTGCCCGATTTAAAGAATCGGATGTCGCGGACGAGTACGACGTTTCCAATGCCCGGATTATCGACAGGGCAATTATTCCTAGCACACCTTTCAAACCGGATCGGAAGCAGATGGTTCTCGTAGCCGTGATTATTGGGCTTGGAATCGGCGTGCTGATTTCATTCCTGCGTGAGCATACGAACAATACGTTCCGTACGAAAGAAGAGGTGGAAGAAAAGCTGAATCTACCGGTGATCGGCGTTCTGCCAAGACTCCGAGTTTCTCCGGCGAAGAAAATACAGATCGAGCGTTACGTAGTAGCGGATCCGCATTCGGCATTCTCAGAGGCCATAAACGATATCCGCACTTCGATATTGTTTTCTCATATCGACACGCCATCGAAGGTTGTGCTGGTTACCTCAGCCATTCCCGGCGAAGGGAAAACAACCCTCGCCTACAACCTGGCATTAGCATTCAGCAGGCGGGGCCGCACGCTGTTGATCGATGCGGATCTGAGGAGAGGTCGATTGCGTGAGATCGTTGGGCAGAGAGATCACCCGGGATTTACGGACATGCTCTCGGGTGCCTGTTCATCCAAGGAGGCGATCGTCGCGGATGTCGATGCGGAGAACCTTTTTCTGCTTGTGGCGGGCACGGTGCCACCGAATCCATTGGAGATCGTGTCGTCGAAGCGATGCAATGATGAGTTATTGAAGCTTCGAAACAGTTTCGACTACGTTATTTTTGACGGCGCTCCGTTGCTTCCCGTGAGCGATGCAATCGTTCTGGCCCGCATGGTTGATTCGATTATATTGACCATCAAATCCGACGACACTACTTGCGAGATCGCTAGAGAGGCTCTCGGTCGTCTCCAGTCTGCACGGGTCGAGCCTGTGGGTGTCGTCATGCAGCAGGTAGACATACGTAAAATGCGTAGCTATGCACGCCGATACGCGACCACTTACAAAGGCTACTACGCTTATCAAGCGCAGACAGGCGTTTGACTGACGGACGTCGACACCAACGGCGACCGCCAAAACTCCGTTGACGGACACTCTCAATTTTACTTTTCGCAGACTGGCTGCGTGCGTCGTGGCGACGTTTTCACTGTCGCTCGGTGGGCTGGCCATAGCTTTTGGAGTGGCCGACCTGGCGGAAACGAGTGCCGGCGTGTGGATGCGCGAGTGGGAGAAGCAAGGGCATGTCAGCAATCTCGAGCAATGGAATCGTGCTTTTGCACGGGTGAACCTGGCGCGCCGATTGAATCCAATCGATGCCGATCACAGTGCGAACCTGGGGCGCCTGATGGAGTGGTTGTTCTGGCACCCCGAGGCAAGGGCGACGGATTACGGACTTCACAGAGAACGGGCTGCGGAACTTTATGCAGAGGCTATCGGCAAGCGGCCAACCTGGGGATATGCCTGGGCGCACTACGCGGAGAATCAGTTTCTTTTAGGAAGTCAGGATGCGAATTTTCTGCTCGCCCTGGAGAACGCCATTGTGCTTGCGCCGTGGGAACCTGGAGTTCAGCGCAAGGTTGCCTGGATTGGCATGGCGACCTGGGACGAGTTACCGGACCCTCTGCGCATGCTTGTCAAGGAAAGTATTCGAAGGTCGATTGAGCTGGATTCAATGACGAATGAACTTGTGCGTTTCGCAGCACACTTTGAATGGCTCGACGAGCTTGCCCCGAT
This sequence comes from Gammaproteobacteria bacterium, assembly GCA_011775625.1. Taxonomy (GTDB): domain Bacteria; phylum Pseudomonadota; class Gammaproteobacteria; order HK1; family HK1; genus JAABYT01. Next base: position 32,268 of record JAABYT010000026.1, read on the forward strand.
GCTGAAAACCCACGCGCAGATATCAACGCTCGAGAACGTCCGACGGCACACGAGGCTGCGTTGATTTGAGGCACTTTACGCGCGGCCTTTCGATTCCCGAGGCGAGCAATCTCCACGCAAATCCTCGTCATCGGTGGATTTACATCCTGACACTAATCCTGCTCGCGTGGGCGCCGATCCCCGTGGGCAGTGCCCGTGGATGGTCCGTTGCGATTCTGGACGCGGGTATTTTGTTCATGCTGGCGGTATGGACAGCTTCATATGCTTTCAGGCCTTTCAAGGTGCCCCACGCAATTCTCGATGCACGCATCCCAGTGGTCGTCCTTGCTATTTGGTGCGTATATCCACTCATCCAACTTCTCCCGATCTCCGTCGGATCGGCGGGAATGATCGGGGGCGAGCTGCACGATCTTTACGGGGAAGTCCCGAATGTCAACCAGTCCGCAGCAGCCTATCTCACGCTGGATAGAGGCGCCACGCTTTCCGGATTAATCAGACAGTGCGGTGCAGTCGCTGTGTTGTTCATCGTAATGGCGGTGACGACGACGGCATTCCGATTGAGAACCCTGCTGGTCGTGGTGGTTTGCGTCGGATTCGTGGAAGCCGTTTACGGCTTGCTGGTTTACTTCTCTGATGATCAATTGGGACTTTGGAATCCGGGTCATGCACAGGTCACGATTTCCGGCACCTATGTCAATCAAAATCATTTTGCCGGATTGCTGGAGATGGCGATCCCAGCCGCGATGGGACTGTATATGAGTCTGCCACGCGAAAGCGAAATCCGCACCGGCGCTCGCGGAATTGCGCGCATGATTTTCGGTTTTCTGCAATCTCCACGCGGCATGGTCGCGTTTTGTATCCTGGTGATGGCGGCCGCGCTGATCCTGACGAACTCGCGGGGTGGCATAGGTGCCCTTGCGATTGGCATAACCGTCGCGATTGCCATTGCGGTGCTGAGAAAAGGTGCCCGGGCCTCGGAATTGCGGGTAGGTGTCCTGGTTGTAACAGCCGCAGTGATCGGGATTTTATGGCTCGGCTCCGGAGAGATCTACGAGCGACTGCAGTCCACCGGACTCTCCAGTCAACGCGGCGAGCTGCGCGAGCTGAGCTATCGGATGATCGGCGATAACGCGGTTGTGGGTACCGGAGTAGGCACCTACCGTTGGGTGTTTCCAACGTACAAAGACGGCAGATTCGGTACTTATTTTTATGATCATGCGCACAATGATTTTCTCGAGACCCTGGGCGAACAGGGGGTTCTCGGATTTGCGTTACTCTTGTCCGCCTTAACCCTGATTTTTTTATATTTGATACGTGCCTTTTGGAAGCGGCACGACCCGCTCTCACGCGGCGCATTGTTCGCCGCAATCGCAGGCTGTACCTCGCTCATGGTTCATGGTCTGGTCGATTTCAATTTACAAATTCCTGCCAATGCGAGCTACTTCTTCGCATTGCTCGGAGTCGGAATGGTTGCCGGCAGCCTGCGTCAAAGCTTCGAATCAACGCCGTCGACGGAGATGAGCTTATCTGTGGCGTAGCGGCAATCTACTCCTATCACTACGCGGCCGAGGACATCGAGCGCAGTGAGCTGCGCGCAATTCGTGATCGAATGCAAAGTCGCGGGCCTGACGATGATGGCGAGTGGTACTCGGAAGACAACCGGGTCGGCCTGGGACATCGTCGATTGTCGATTATTGACCTGTCGAAACAAGCTGCGCAGCCGATGACCAGCCAGTGCGGCCGATACGTGATCAGCTACAACGGCGAAATTTACAACTACAAGAGTCTCAGGGCCGGGCTCGAGAGCGCGGGAACCCGGTTTGCCACTGATTCGGATACCGAGGTTGTTCTGGAAATGTTCCGCCGATACGGCACCGACATGTTCAACCATCTGCGTGGCATGTACGCACTGGCGATCTGGGATACATTGGAACGGCGAATGCTGTTGGCGCGTGATCCCTTTGGCATCAAACCACTGTACTACGCCGATGACGGGTGGACCTGTCGCGTGGCTTCTCAGGTAAAGGCGTTGAGGGCGATTGGACAGATTTCGGACGATCCCGAGCCGGCTGGTCACGTCGGATTCCTGTTATTTGGCAGTGTGCCCGAGCCGTTTACCTTGTGGCGCGAGATCAGGGCTGTGCCCGCGGGTACCTATGTCTGGGTAGACCGATCCGGTATCGGCGCGCCCCGAAAATACTTTGATTTGCCTTCGCTGTACGAGTGTGACAGTGCCCGCTCAACCGATGACTCGCTCTCCGAGGCGATTGAAGACAGCGTTCGGCACCACATGGTCGCCGACGTCCCGGTTGGTGCTTTCCTGTCATCAGGCCTCGACTCCAGTGTTCTCGTTGCCATGATGTCGAAGTGCGCCACGACGCCAATTAAAACCGTGACAGTTGGATTTGAAGAGTTCCGAGGAACGAGTGCCGATGAAGTGCCACTCGCTGAGGAAGTGGCATCGGCTTTCAATACTCAACATACAACGCGTCTCGTGTCACGGGAGGAGTTCGAACAGGATCTACCGAAGATCCTCCATGCAATGGATCAACCAACAATTGACGGCATCAATATCTGGTTCGCGAGCAAAGCGTGTGCGGAAATTGGATTGAAAGTAGCTGTCTCCGGCCTCGGCGGTGATGAAATCTCGGCCGGCTATCCGACATTTCGTGTGCTTCCGAACTGGTATCGCAAGACGCGCTTTGCCGGAAAAATACCCGGTCTCGGATCTATGCTGAGAGGTATCTTGGCGCCCCTTCGACCTCTTACCGGAATCAATGCCAAAGCAGTCGGTATGCTCGAGTACGGCGGCTCACTGGCCGGTTTGTATCTGCTCAAGCGGGGTCTGTTCATGCCCTGGGAGTTGCCCGACTTGGTCGGCCGGGAACTCGCCAGGGAAGGGCTCAAACGACTGGATCCGCTCGAAAATCTCGAGCGATCCGGTTATCGCAACGCCGACACTCCAGGTGCAAGGATTTCCGTATTGGAGCAGAGCTGCTACATGCGCAACCAGTTGCTCAGAGATGCCGACTGGGCGTCGATGGCCCATTCACTCGAGGTCCGAGTTCCCTTTGTGGACCCGGTACTCCAACGTCAGGTATTTCGACATGGGAGACCGACGTCGAAGGCGGAAATTGCAAAGGTCAGCTCACTTCTGCCGAAGGCGATGTTGACACGTCAGAAGTCCGGGTTCGAGACGCCGGTCGAAAATTGGATAAGTAAGTGCGGTATCGAATCGAAAACTCCGAAGGCGACAGAGCACTGGTCACGACGCTGGGCGCGATCGATCAATCAGCATTTTGGTGATGGATGCGCGTTCTCGCATTAATGACCGAAGCATTCGGTGCGCTGGGCGGAATCCAGAAGTTCAATCGTGACTGGGTTACTGCTCTCGCCGAGCTCGACTCCATCGAGCAAATAGAGCTTCTGGTCCGTCGACAATCACCGGTGAATGGATTGCCCGAGCGGGTCACGCAGCATTGCCCGAGGCTTGGAAAGCCCGGTTATGTCGCGGCAGCACTCAGCAAGGCGAAGGATCTCGGTCCTGATGACGTCATCCTGTGTGGACATATTCACTTGATGCCGTTGGCTTTCCTCGTAGCGAGCATGACAGGGGCGAAAACCTGGCTGCAACTGCATGGCGTGGAGGCCTGGTCGAAGCCGGGACCGCTGATTCGACGGGCGCTGACCTCAACGGGTTTGATAAGCGTTGTCAGTCGCTTCACTCGTTCCCGGTTTCTGAGCTGGTCGACCATTAGCCCACATCGGGTCAAAGTGCTTCCAACTGCTGTCAGCGAGAACTTCAACCCTGGAAATGCTCCAGTCGATCTGAAGGCACGCATGGAACTGACTGGAAAGAGGGTTCTTCTCACCGTCGGGAGAATGGCTTCTAACGAGGCATACAAAGGCCAAGACAGAGTGATTTATGCCTTGCCGCGGATTCTCGAGCGCGAGCCGGATACTGTTTACCTGGTGGTCGGTGATGGGGACGATCGACCAAGATTGGAAGCGCTCACGAAAAGTCTGACGGTCGAGCAGCACGTCCGATTTCTCGGCTCCGTGGAAGGCAGTGATTTGGTCTCGCTCTATCGGATTGCTGATCTTTTTGTCATGCCTAGCGAAGGCGAGGGTTTCGGGATCGTCTTCCTGGAAGCGATGGCTTGTGGATGTCGGGCGCTTGGTTTGAATTCCGGTGGCAGTATCGACGCATTGTCCGGATCACAATTGGGATATACCTGCGATGCCGATGAGCTCGCTGGAGCGATTGTCGACATTCTGGGCTCTCCGCGGGGAAGTGCCGAACCGGCAAGCAGCAGATTCTCCCGTAGGGCATTTGACGCCTGCGTCGCGGACATGACGAAAGTCCTGGCCGGGTTGGCGAGTTGAAACTGACATTTTTTCAAATTCTACGGGCGACGGGTGGAGTCCGTACAGCATGAGAGACAGGGCTTCGTCTTCAAGCAGAGTGGACGAAATGTTGAATGACTCAGCCTGGACCTCGATTCGTCCGCAGACGGGTTGGCGTGTCGTCGATCTGCGCGAGGTTTGGGCATACCGTGAGCTGCTGCTGACGCTGACATTGAAGGACATACGTGTCCGCTACAAGCAGACGGTGATCGGTGCCGCCTGGGCGGTGTTTCAGCCCCTGCTAACAATGATTATTTTCACCATAATCTTCGGCCGCCTCGCCAAGATCCCCTCCGGCGAATATCCATACCCGATTTTCGTCTTCGCTGCGCTTCTGCCTTGGATGTTCTTCGCCAATGCAATTACAAGCTCGGCAAATTCGCTGGTGATTTCGTCGCAGCTCGTCAACAAGATTTATTTCCCGAGAATAATCATTCCAATGTCGTCCATTGGAGTGAGCTTCGTGGACTTCATGTTTTCCACGGCTGTGCTGCTCGTGCTGATGGTGATATTCGATGTTTCCTGGACGTTTCAACTGCTGATGATGCCCCTGGTGATGTTCGGCGTGATTCTTTGTGCGTTGGGTGTCGGTACTCTTCTTTCGGCCCTGACGGTTTCATACCGGGATCTTCGTTTTGTCATTCCCTTTGCTGTGCAGATTTGGATGTTTCTGAGTCCGGTGGTGTACGGCACTAGTTTTATCCCTGAAGATTATCGCTGGATAATTCTCATTAATCCCATGACCGGCTACATCGAAGGATTTCGCTCGGCAATTCTCGGGGGGGCGATCGATTGGTTTGCGCTGGGTGTATCGTTCTCTATTTCCGTCGCGCTCTTGATGGCCGGATCAATGTATTTTCGTAGTGTCGAGCGAAAATTCGCCGACGTAATCTGACGTAGATATTCGATGAGTCGGCTGGCAGTAAAAATCGAATCTCTGTCGAAACGCTATTCTCTCGACCGTGGTCTTGTTCAGGGGCAGACCTTTCGGGACATGATCAGCGACGCGCTCATGCAGCCACTGCGACGTTTTCGGGAAATCCAGGGTCGATCCAAGCGCCAGGAGACACTCTGGGCCTTGCGAAACGTGTCTCTGGATATCGACGATGGTGAAGTGGTCGGTTTGATCGGCGCGAATGGTTCCGGGAAAAGCACATTATTGAAAATCCTCAGTCGTGTCACCGCACCGACGGAGGGGGCCGTTCACTTCAGGGGGCGAGTAGCGAGTCTCCTGGAAGTGGGCACCGGCTTTCATCCGGAGCTTTCGGGTCGAGAGAACATCTTTGTGAACGGTGCGGTCCTCGGCATGAGCAAGAGCGACATACGAAAGCGCTTTGATGAGATCGTGGAATTCTCTGGTGTAGAACGCTTTCTCGACACCCCCATTAAACGTTACTCAACAGGGATGACCGTTCGACTGGCGTTTGCGGTTGCCGCGCATCTCGATTCCGATATCCTTTTGGTCGATGAGGTGCTTGCAGTCGGCGATGCGGAGTTCCAGAGGCGCTGTATGAACAGGCTGCGCGCTGTCGGACAGGAGGGAAGAACCATAGTCTTTGTCAGCCACGACATGAACGCCGTCAGATCGCTTTGCTCCAAGGCTGTGTGCCTTGAAAAGGGTCGAATCGAAAAATACGGGGACGTACAGGAAGTAATGACGCAGTATTTTTCGTTGCGAGGTAAGGGGCAAGCGAGGTGGAAGGCGAATGGGGGCGCTTCTGATGATGGCGGCATCCTCAGATCCGTGTGGGTGGAGGACGCACGTGGAGATGCCGTGGACACAATCGCCCACGATGAATGTGCTCACGTATCGATTCGATTCAGATCGCCGCCCGGAAACGGTGACTTTGCGATCGTGGTCAGGGTGATCGACGCACAAAGCAACGTCATTTTCAGCTCTTGGGACAGAGATTCCATGCCGATTAGAGAGACCGTGACGAAACAGGAATACGAGGAAATGTGCAAGCTGCCGTCAAATCTCCTCGTTCCGGGAAGATATTCCGTCACGGTGCAAGTGCGGGAATTCTGTCATGACCATGCTCGAGTATTGGAAGAAGTGTCACTGGAAATGAACATCACCGGAAAAGGTTATGGAATCGAAAAGAATCGACTTGGAATCATTGCGCCGTTGATCCAGTGGTCCATCAGCAGCCGGCACTAGCCATTTCCTGACTTCGCTCCGACCAGGCACCATCTCGTTGGATGGTCACAGTCGATATTTTATTCGCGGTCCGATGCAGTGGTTCACAAACTCGAAGGTGGGCCAGTTCCGGAATGGATCGTGACACCTTCTTCGAGGTTGAAGGCTTCGATGCGGGTTTTGTCGAGTGGGGCGGTGCGGATAACGAAATCAGGGAACGCGCATAGATGAGAGAAGTGTACGCATGTACGTATCTAGCGATGCTGCGCTTGGGGAATGAGCTGCAAAAAGAGAATGCAATACGCCATAAAAACGGCGTCGAGAACTATGGCGCGATGTCGACTATCGGACCGATAGAACACATTGCGGCCCTATTGTCGGTGTCCAAGTCGGCGCCCCGCAAATAGTTTTCGCCGTGTGAAAACGCCTTATCTATCTCATCTAAGGTGTCTTTCGAGTGCTTCGTAAAGAACTCGTCAGCACGATCATCCCTGTATTCAATCGCCCGCGAATGCTTCGAGAGGCTGTCGAGAGCGTGCTCGGCCAGAGCTACCGCCCCATCGAGATCGTCATCGTGGATGACGGTTCCACGGACGAGACCCCGAGCGTGGCCGATGATATTCAGAGGCAAAATGGCGAGCTCGTGAAGGTGCTGCACATGGCCAATTGCGGCCCGGGTCTTGCCCGGGAATCCGGTAGAAGGGCCGTGACCGGTGAGTTCGTGCAGTATCTGGACAGCGATGACCTGTTGCTCCGCGACAAGTTCGAGTTGCAGGTGAACGATCTTCGCCGTAATCCAGACTGCGGAATCAGCTACTGCAAGACCCGATATCGCGATCCGACAGGAAACGTAGTCACCGACGCGTGGAAACGCACCGGTGAAACCATCAGAACGTTGTTTCCGTCCATGTTACTCAGCAGATGGTGGGCGACATCGACGCCGCTCTATCGCCGCTCGGTCGTCGAATCGGTCGGACCGTGGAGCGATCTCACGAACGAAGAAGACTGGGAATATGATTGCCGTGTCGGTGCACGGGGTATTGAGCTGCACTTCGTCCCGGAAACCTTGCTGGAGGTACGCGGCCACCAAGAGGGAAGAGCAAGTGACAACGGCGTCGCCGATCCGAGCAAGCTGGCGAGCAGGGCCAGGGCGCACGAGATGATTCACCGACACGCCGTTGCGGCCGGAATCGAGCCGGCTGTTCCGGAGATGCAGCACTTCTCCCGCGAGCTGTTCCTTCTGAGCAGGCAATGTGGAGCCGCCGGACTCGTCGACGCGTCCAGACGATTGTTCGAGTTATCCCGCGAGTCATCCAGCTCTCACCACTGGGCGGGTCTCGACTATCTGGTATACGGAGCGGGGGCAAGAGTGGTCGGCTGGCGGGTAATGGGCAAGGCCAGTGAACATCTGGACCGAATCAGAAATCTCGTCTGATTCGACGATGCCGATATCCGCTGAGCGATTCATGATGTCGAGAAAACAGATCTGAGATCCGTGAGAGAAGCAACAGTTTCCGTCGTCATGTGTGTGCACAACGGTCTTTGCGAACTGCGGGCGTCGGTGGACAGCGTGCTCAGTCAATCTGGCGTAGAGCTCGAATTCATCGTCGTGGATGACGGCTCGACGGACGGCTCTGGAGATGTCCTCGTTGAGTACGCGCGCAAGGACAATCGACTGAGACTGCTCAGTCGAGAGCATCGAGGATTGACCGATGCGCTGATCACGGGCTGTGGCGAGGCCGTTGGCGAGTACATCGCGCGGCAGGATGTCGGCGATATATCCTTGCCGGGCAGGCTCGAAAAGCAGCTCGCCGAGCTGTCGGCGGATTCGAAGCTCTCGCTCGTATCCTGCGGAACGCGATTTTTCGGACCCGATGGCGAGTTCCTGTACGAGGTGCAGGAGTCGAGCGCCGAGGCTGACGCGGCCCTGAGAACAACGAACCCGGCGAGACTGCATGGTCCTTCCTGCCATGGATGCACCATGTTTCGCAAGGAGCACTATGTGCGTGCGGGCGGTTATCGCTCCCAGTTCAAAGTGGCGCAGGATTTGGACCTGTGGACGCGCCTTGCCGAACTCGGCAGACACGAGGTCATCCAGGATGTGCTTTACGAGACTTCCTTTGGGCTCGGGACAATCAGCAGTGAAAACCGCACGCAGCAGATGGCGGCAAAGAAGGTTATCGCCGAGTGCATGCGAGCACGAGCGTCTGACGGGAATGACGCAGAGCAGCTCGANNGATGCCGACTTCTATTATTTCCTGGCCAGCTGTCTCCGAGGGCAGGACCCGGGCCGCGCCAGGCACTATCTGATTGAAGCGTTGAAGAAGAATCCGCTTCACTTGAAGGCAATCGTGAGAGCCGTCCAGATACAGCTCGGCACTTATTGAATCTTTCCTGCATTGCCTGACATCTCGATAGCAATTCCCACCTATCAGCGGGAGGGCGTCCTTCTGGATACGCTGGAGCAGCTCCTGGCGTTGCAATATCCCGCGAAGGAAATTCTAGTTGTCGACCAAACTCCGCGTCATCTGGCAGAGACCATGGCGACGCTCGAGAAACTTCAATCGAATGGCCACATCGTGTGGCACCGACTGTCGAAGCCGTCCATTCCGAAAGCCATGAATCACGCTCTGATGGCAGCGAAGTGCGATTTCGTGCTGTTTCTCGATGACGACATTCGGGTAACGTCGGAGCTCGTGCGCGAGCACGCTGCAGCACATGATGCCGGGAATGTCGCGTGTGTTGCCGGTCGCGTGGTGCAACAGTGGGAACGCGAGTTGGGTGAGTGGGAGAGTGCCTGGCATGATGGCCGTGTCGAAGATCCGGATGCGTTCCGATTCAATTCCGCCAGCCGACGTCTGGTCGAGCGGTTTGCCGGAGGCAATTTCTCCATCGAACGGAATGCCGCACTGGAAGTCGGAGGGTTCGACGAGAATTTCGTTGCGGTTGCCTACCGGTACGAGGCGGAGTTTGCTGATCGCTTGTTGGCGCGCGGGTACCGGATCCTGTTTGAGCCTGCAGCCAGTGTGTTCCACCTGAAAGCCGATTCGGGAGGAACCAGAAGCTTCGGCCATCATCTGAGGTCACTCAAGCCCGCCCACTCGGTGGGCAGATACTACTATCTGATAACAACAAAACGATTGACCAATCGATTCAGCCGCTTTGTGCAGGGTCCGATCTCTGCGGTGCGCACACGTCACCATCTCTCCCGACCCTGGTGGATTCCTGTAACGCTGATCGCAGAGCTTTCGGGGATGGTGTGGGCCTGGTGGCTGTCTATTCGAGGTCCGAAATACGTCGGCATGCGAAATCCGAAATAAATGAACGAGGAAATATCTGTCTGAGATGGTCCCTCTGCTTGTAATGGCTGCAATATTCGGGCTGGCACTGTGCGTATCGGATTGGCGAAGCGGAATGTTGGTGTGCGTAGCAGTCGGATTTCTTGCTGACACCGTGAGGAAGGTGACCCCGGATCAGCCGATCTATTTCGTCGTTCTCGTCGGCGTGTTCGTTTTCGCGGTGGCCGTCGGCTTCGTCCGTCAGCATGGTCTGGTCCGCTTTACAGACATCGCGATCCTCCGGGGACCAGTGAGAACGCCTTTGACGCTTTTTCTGATCTGGTTGTTGTTCCAGTCGGCAATTTCCTTCTATCACTATGACAATCTGGCCCTGATCGGAATCGGACTTCTTTCGTATCTCGCGCCGATTCCAGGATTCCTCGTCGCTTATTACTATGGTCTGCGCGTGCAGAGTGCGGTGCACTTCTTGAAATTCTACGTTCTCTTCGCATCGTTGATGCTCGGAGGTATTTTCCTTTCGATTCTGGGGGTCGATTCGGGGCTTCTCGAAGAGGTTGGAACCGGCGTAAAGATTCACGTTCCCGGCGGCATACTGGAGTCGTACCCCGGGTTTCTGCGCAGCACTGAAGGTGCGGCGTGGCACGCGGCAGCAGCGATCAGTCTGGTGCTCGTGCTCGCGGTCTCCGGCGTCGTACGCTGGCCCAAGATCCTGGTCGCGCTTTTGATCGTGCTGCTCGTGTCGGCCGGTCTGCTCACGGGTCGCCGAAAGATGTTGATGGAAGTGCTGATTTTCTCAGGGCTCTACGCAGCGATGCTGCTGGTATTTACTCGCAGGCTCGGAAGAATGGCGCTCATTGGAGCCATCATGGCCATTCTGCTCGGTGTAATCGGAACCTTCACGATAACGGACAGCTCGGCGCGCCAGGCACACCGATTCGACGTCTATCTGGAACGAAGCGTGACGGTCTTCAGTGAAGCTGAAGACAGATTCGCCAAGCTCGGTCTCGGCAGCGTGCAATGGGCGGTAGAGAAACATGGATTTTTCGGGGGCGGCGTCGGTGTTGCGAGCCAGGGGGGGCAACACTTCGGCGGCGGCAGTCAACGTTTTGGCGGGGCCGGCGAAGGGGGACTTGGAAAGATCGTGGCGGAGTTGGGCGTGCCGGGGCTTGTGCTCATCGTATGGATTATTGGCGCAATCTTGATCTACCTGTGGCGGCTCGTCACCCAGGTGAGTCGACTCGACAATCCCGTTGTGCCGTTTTTCTTTGGGCTCGTGGCATTCCTCGCGGCTAACGTGCCGGTCTTCATCGTGGCAACCCAGATTTTCGGCGATCTTTTCGTTCTATTGATACTGGGATGGGTGTTCGGATTTTCTATCGCGGCTTCCGAGGTCGCGTTGCGACTGGGCTTCATGGAAATTCGGCAACTTGATCGTGACATGGCGTCTTCCGGCGTTCGTATCGGGCATTCGACCTCGTAGGACCGCGTTTCTTGACAAAGCTCGCAATCGTCGCGACTCACCCTATCCAATACCATATCCCGTGGTTCAGGGCGCTGGCTGGCCAACCTGGTTTCGACATCAAGGTCTACTATGCCTGCCAGCCGGATGACCAGCGACAGGGTGTCGGATTCGACCACCCGTTCAGCTGGGATGTTCCCATGTACGAAGGCTACAAATGGGAGTTGCTGAACAATGCAAAGAGCAATCCGGGAGTCGACGGTTTCTTTGCCAGCAGTGTCAGCAACATGACGGATGTTCTGCGGCGCGATCGGCCAGATGTTCTTATCCTTACCGGCTGGCAGGGACTTCCGCTACTCCAGGCGCTCTGGTCCTGCATGCGACTGAATATTCCCCGATTAGTCCGAGGGGAATCGAGCGCGATGAAACCGAGAAAGCAGACGGTGCGATTCATGCATCGATCTCTGCTGTCACGTTACGACGCGTTTCTGGTGATAGGGGAGTCGAACTATCGCTTTTACGCTGGCTACGGAATTCCGGACTCAAAGCTGTTTTCTTGTCCGTATTTCGTCGAGAACCAGCGGTTGATCGAGCAGGCGAGATCGCACAGAAAAGAGCGGAATGCCATGAGAGCCCGCTGGAACATTCCGGAGGATTCCATCTGTTACCTTTACGTCGGTAAGCTGACTCGGAAGAAGCGAATCCTCGATCAGCTGACCGCGATGAGAGAGGCGGTTCTGCAGAATCCGAAGCTACATCTTCTTGTGGTCGGAACCGGGGAACTCATGGACGCTGCAAGGCAGTTCGTCGCCGAGCACAATCTGCCGGTCACATTTGCCGGATTCATGAATCAAACGGAGATCACGGGCGCCTATGCCGCAGCCGACTGCCTCGTTCTCTCATCCGACTATGACGAGACCTGGGGTCTGGTCGTGAACGAGGCGATGGTGTGCGGGCTGCCCGCCATTGTCAGCGACAGGGTCGGGTGTGGACCGGATTTGATCAAACGCGGCGAGACCGGAGAGAGGTTCGAATTCGGTGCGGTCGGCGATCTTTCACACGTCCTACTGTCGATGGCGAAAGATCCCGAGCGTCTGCAGGCCATGGGAGAACGAGCGAGAGAGCACGTCTTGCGTAACTACACCGTGGAAAATGCGGTTTCGGGGACGATGCAGGCGGTCGAAGCCGTGCTTCGTTGAGCATCATGGCAGTCGACACATGAGAATACTCAACGTCGTGCCCACCTACCTCCCGGCCGTGCGCTACGGCGGTCCGATCAGATCCGTTCACGGTTTGTGCGCGGCGCTGGCATTCCTGGGTCACGATGTGCACGTCTTTACCACCAATGTCGATGGGGCCGGTGACAGCAATGTGCCCCTCGGCGAACCGGTAAGCATCGATGGGGTGACAGTCCGTTACTTTCCAAGTCGGTTTTTGCGCAGGCTCTACTGGTCGCCTCCCATGAAAGAGGCGCTTTCTCGAGAGATCCCCGGCTTCGACCTGGTTCATCTGCATTCGGTTTTTCTCTGGCCGACGTGGGCCGCCGCCAGGATCGCTGAGAAGTGCGGCGTTCCCTATGTCGTCTCGCCGCGCGGCATGCTCGTTAAGGATTTGATTGCTAGAAAGAGCACACTGGCGAAAAAAATCTGGATTCGAGCAATCGAGCAGCACACGCTCGCGTCCGCAACGGCTGTCCACGTCACTACCCGCAAGGAGCTCGACGAGGTACACCGACTCGGGCTCGGCATACGCTCCGCGTTGGTGATCCCGAACGGTGTCGCTGGGCCGACAACCGAATCGTTGCGTGAGTCCTCGAGGGAGGATAACGATGGAGAATTCGTGTTGTTTCTCGGACGCATCAACTGGAAGAAAGGCCTGGATCGCCTCATTCGAGCCTGGAAGCTGGTCCCCGAGGTCAAGCTCGTCATTGCCGGGAACGACGAGGAGTCGTATCAGGGACGGCTCGAGCGGCTTGCGGACGACATCGGTGTGGCAGAAAGAATCCGCTTTATCGGAATGGTGGAGGGCGAGGAGAAGTGGCGGCTTCTTCGTCAGGCGGCGCTGTTCGTGCTGCCTTCCTACTCGGAGAATTTCGGCATTGCCGTTCTGGAGGCGATGCTGATGGGTTGTCCGGTCGTTGTCACTCCCGAGATCGGCATCGCGGAGTCGGTCTCCGCATCGAATGCAGGCGTCGTTGCTGCCGGAGATCCGGCTTGCTTCGCCGCGGCAGTGACGGAACTGCTGCGTGATAGGGAACGACGACTCGAGATGGGTTCGAGCGGCCGGCGGCTCGCGTCGAGCAGCTATGCCTGGTCCGGAATTGCGCGGCAGATGGTCGCTGGATACGAGAGCATTGTCGAAAAGCGTGCGTGAGCGCATCGTTCCTCTCATCCTGACCTTCAACGAGGAGCGCAATCTCTCGCGGGTCCTCTCCAAGCTCGAGTGGGCGACGCGCGTGGTGGTGGTCGACAGCTTCAGCGACGACCGGACTGAGGCGATCGCCGCCGGGTTTCAGCATGTGGAATTTCACAAGCGCGCCTTTGACTCTCTTGCACAGCAGTGGAATTTCGGGCTCGAGCACGCATCCCGACTGGGCGAATGGGTGCTTGCTCTCGATGCCGACTATGTCCTGAGCGACGAGCTGATCGACGAGCTCGGCGAGCTCGCGGCCGAAGACGAAGTCGCAGGTTATGATGCACGCTTCATCTACTGCATCGACGGACTCCCCTTGAGGGCATCGCTGTATCCGCCGCACACGGTGCTGTTTCGAGCGAAAGGGGCGCGTTACGTTCAGGACGGTCACACTCAGAGGATCGTGCTGGAAGGGTCAACCCGATCGCTAGTTCATCCGATTTATCACGACGACCGCAAGACATGGACGCGCTGGTATGCGAATCAGCAGCGTTACGCGCATCTCGAGGCAGAGAAATTGGACAAGTCGCCATGGAGCGCCCTGCCATTCAGCGGCAAGATGCGACGAATACCGTTGCTGGTCGTGCTGGGGGCGCCGCTGTATCTCCTGATGGGAAAAGGTCTGTGGCGGGACGGGATCAGGGGGTGGAAATATATCTGGCAGCGACTGGTCGCGGAATGGCTGATTCAGCGATCTCTCTGGGCGAAAGTGAAGGGATAGATTTCACGCGATGAGCGTCATTCTCGGTATAAATGCCTATCACGCGGATTCATCGGCCTGTGTCCTCGTCGATGGCAGATTGATCGCCTGTGCCGAGGAGGAACGGTTTCGTCGCATCAAGCACTGGGCGGGCTTTCCATCGGAGTCGATTCGATACTGCCTGTCCGCGGCCGAGATCGATCCGGATGAAATCGTTCACGTTGCAATCAACTCGGACCCGAGGGCGAACCTGGGCCGGAAGCTGTGGTACACGTTGCGCGACGGACCCAGCTTGTCGTTGCTGCTCGGCAAGCTCAGGACCCGTATGCATCGATCGGGCATCGGGGAACGGCTGGCAAGCGTGTTTCCCGGGAGACGATTCTCCGATCGCGTTCATCACGTAGAGCATCATCTCGCTCATCTGGCGTCGGCATACTTCGCAGGACCATGGGAAGAAGCGATTGCGGTTTCCATCGACGGGTTTGGTGATTTCGCGAGCGGCGCGTGGGGTTACGCCGTCGATGGCAGCATCGAGGTCGTCGATCATGTGTGGTTTCCACACTCCATGGGCGTGTTCTACCAAGCCATGACGCAATACCTCGGCTTCCCCGCCTATGGCGACGAGTACAAGGTGATGGGGCTCGCACCTTACGGTCGCCCGAGGTATCGCGATGCGATCCGCGACATTGTCGAAACGGGGGAGAGCGGCAAATATGTTCTCAATCTCGACTACTTCCGTCACGGGCAGAAGGAGATCAGTTACGCCTGGTCAGACGGCGCTCCCGAGTTCGGACGGCTCTTCACACCCGAGCTCGAGAAACTGCTCGGTCCCTCGCGCAAAGCCGACGAAGATCTGGAGCAACGTCACAAGGACATTGCACGGTCGGTGCAGGCCGTGTACGAGGAGATATTCTTCGATTTTCTAAATGCGGCATACAGCAGACATCGCTGCACGAATCTGGTGCTCGCGGGCGGATGTGCAATGAACTCGGTGGCGAACGGCCGCATAGCCGAGTACACACCGTTCGAGCGTGTCTACGTGCAGAGCGCTGCAGGCGATGCCGGTGGCGCGATAGGCGCGGCCTTCGTTGCCGCAACTGAGATTGCCGGACGCAGCCCCGCTCGCGGGCAGATGCCGCACGCCTTCTGGGGACCAGGGTTCGATGACGACTCCATTGCCGCCGCGCTGGAACCGAGACGGCAGGATCTGGATTCGACTAACTTCAGTGTCGAGAAGGTCGAGAACGAAGATGCGCTGTGCGAAATGGTGGCACAGGCGATTGCAGACGGGCTGGTAGTCGGCTGGTTCCAAGGTCGCATGGAGTGGGGGCCGAGAGCGCTCGGAAATCGTTCCATCCTATGTGATCCGCGCCGGGCCGACATGAAAGACATCCTCAATTTGAAGATTAAACGCCGCGAATCGTTCCGCCCGTTTGCCCCGTCGATTTTGAGAGAGCGAGTATGTGACTGGTTCGAGCGGGATGATGATGTGCCATTCATGATGAAGGTTTTTTCGATCAAGGAATGGAAACGCTCGACCATACCTGCCGTGACTCATGTGGATGGAAGCGGCCGCCTGCAGACGGTCACAGAAAAGCATAATCCCCTTTACTACAGACTCATAAAAGCGTTCGAGAACTTGACCGGAGTGCCGATCGTGCTCAACACGTCATTCAACGAGAATGAACCCATAGTCTGCCGGCCCGAGGAGGCGCTCGCATGTTTCCTGCGAACAAAAATGGATATGCTGGTTCTCGGGAATACGGCCATTCAACGCACTGAAGCGCAGCGAGCACGCGGTCCCGTGGAATCCGCAACAACTGGTGGCGTCGAGGAGGGCTGTGCGCTCTCGGCTAGCCGGGCTCGTTATTCGGCATCCACTTGATGTTGCAGCCAATACTCGCTTTCTGATCCGGAAGCGGCGGCTGGCCGCTCAAGAGGGCATCGACCGCAGCTTGAAGGTCTTTGCCCGTTACCTCGATGTCGTTTCCCGGGCGGCTGTCGTCGAACTGCCCTCGGTAAACCAGGCGCATGGAGCCGTCGAAAAGAAAGAAATCCGGCGTGCACGCGGCCTGATATCTTTTCGCGACATCCTGGGATTCGTCGTGCAGATAGGGGAAGCAGTAGCCGGCGCTCTCGACCTCTTCACGCATCTTTGCGGGGCTGTCGGCGGGATAGGCGCTGGCGTCGTTGGAATTGATGCCGAC
>JAABYT010000026.1:48901-51998 GCA_011775625.1 Gammaproteobacteria bacterium
ATGCTTGACGTAGGGGCAGTGGTTGCACATGAAAACGACCAGCAGTCCCTTCATGGATTCGAAATCGGCGAGCGAGACCAGCTTGCCGTCGGTGTCGGGGAGTCGAAAGTCGGGCGCCCTTGTGCCCAGCGCGATCATGTTCGACGGTGTCAAGGTCACGTGCTCAGTCCTCGGTGCGAGAATCCACCTGCGCACAACGATGCAGGATTTGTCTCGACTCTATGGCCGATGATCGTACCACGCTTAGAGCAGAAATCGACGAAAAGTCAATATGGCATGTTCTGCTTGATCGAGTCGATGCCGCTGTGGATAAAGCCGACATGACGTCGTCCGTGTGACTCCGGTCACAGGCGACCATGCGCGATCGGCCGTTGATTTTTCGAAAGCTGTGTTACTATGTTGCCACTATGGAACTGCTGAAGACAGGGCACCTCGAACGATACAGGCATCGGGATCTGCCTGCGCTCATCGATCTCTACGAGGGCAATTACCTTCGTGTGATGCGCCTGTTGCCGGATTTGGAAGATCTCGAGGGTACGCTCGTATCACAGGTCGCGGGCGCGCTGAATCTCTACGCAACCGTGGAAGAGCGCTTCAAGTACACCACGACGCTGTTTCTGACGTATCGATTCGAAGACGAGGGTGAATTTGCCCTGGAGCCCAATGCGCGCGTCTGCGTGTATCACGATGTCCGCGCCGCGGAGCTCGTCAGTCACTGTCGGCGCAAACGCACCCGAAAAGTACATTCCTGGATCCGGGGCCGCATGCCCGAGCTCGATCGTCGCTGGGAAATGAATCGCTTCCTCTACAAGTGGCTCAAATTTTGCACCAATCAGGGCCACATATTCCTCAACTGCACGGCTAGACCCACGCAGGATCTCTCTCGCCTGCCTACGCGCTGAGCGCGCATCATCCCTCCGGGTCACTCGCCGCCGGCGGCCTGCCGGCTGGAAATCATTCCGACAGGTTCTTGCCGTCCATCTCGGCGCGGGCAAGTCGTGTGGCGCGTGCGGGAATCGGCGCCAGGCGCTCGCTCAGTCGCACCGGTTCGCGTCCCAGTCGCTGCTCGTAGATCGTCGTATAGGCGAGCACGCGCCGCAGGTACTCCCGTGTCTCGCCGTAGGGCACCTTCTCGATCCACAGGTCGGCGGACATGTTCTGCTCCGCCGGTCGCCAGCGCTCGACGCGGTGGGGTCCCGCATTGTAAGCGGCGGCTGCAAGTACCGGGTGCTCGTCCAGGTCGTCGAGCAGGATGCGCAGGTAGGTGCTGCCGAACTCGAGGCTGACATCGGCATCGAGCAGCTCGGTACGATTTTGCAGCGGCTTGTTGAGAGTGCGGGCGATCTTGCGACCCGTTCCCGGCATGATCTG
The DNA here is from genome assembly GCA_011775625.1 of Gammaproteobacteria bacterium. Lineage (GTDB taxonomy): Bacteria > Pseudomonadota > Gammaproteobacteria > HK1 > HK1 > JAABYT01. The sequence continues at coordinate 50,273 of JAABYT010000026.1, forward strand.
CATCAGCCCGAGCGCGCCCGCAGGAGAGCGTGCATCCGGGATGAATGCGCTCTCCTGTCGCACGATGGCGTACATCCACGCGGGGTCGAGGCGGCGTGCCTCGGCCTGCTCGATGACGCGATCGTGATAGGCGAGCGGGAAGCGCATCTCGAGATCGTCGAGATGCGGTGTGCGCCCAACGGTGATGATGGCACGCCCGTGCCAGCCCCAGCGATGTGCGAGCTTCGCCGCCCGCGCGAGCTGCTCGTCGTTCATGCCCCGCGTGAACGTGTGCCACTCCCGGCGTGCTGCGATGCTGCGACCGAGGCTGTAGAGCTCGCGTGCGCGCAGCGCGCCCGGCTCGGCGGCGAGCCGTCGCAGCTCGTTTTCGCTGTACTCGAGACTGCGGTGGTTGAGCTGATATTTCCAGCCGATCCTGTCGGCGGCAAGAAAACCGTAGTAGCTCCGATCACGGGCGAGCTCGGCGTAGATCGAATCTGCGTCGTCATGCCAGGCCATCGCCTCCAGGGCGCGCGCCGTCCAGTAACGCCATCGTTGCGACGTTGGCTCCCCGCCAGCCCCGGTCGTGCCGACCTCGAGAAGATGCTCGAGCGCCTGCGGCCATTCGCCGTGATTCATCGAGCTGAGAATGCGCCATTCCCTCGCGCGATCATCCATCGCCGGCTCCGGGATGGCATTCAGCCAGTAGAGCGCCTGCGGCTCGTGGGCGTAGGCGTAGGAAAGTCCGATGCGTCGATGCACGGTGCCCACCGCCGATGCGGAGAAGGCGAAGCGCGTGCGAAGCTTGTGCCAGATGTCCGCCGCCTGGTCCGGATCGCGGCGCGCCAGGCGTTCGATGCCATAGACCAGAATGGCTTCGACGATGTCGGCATCAGCGTCGAGACGGGCAACGTTTACGACCTCGGTGGGTACCTTGCGGACCCCGAGCCAGGCCTCGGCGAGCGGGCGTTCTGCCGCGTCCAGGTAGCGTGTGAGATAGGACGCGAGTGACGGACGCCCCGCGCGAATCGCGAGTGCAATGCGCTTCCAGACGATATCGCGCGTCAGGTGGCCCCCGCGCCGCCAGGCCTCGAAGACCGGATCGCACGCCGGTGGCCGGGATCGGCCTGCCAGCCACAGCGCCTGCACGTGGGGCATGGCATCATCGGCGCGATCGGTATTGATCAGCGCGCGCAGCCACTGGCAGCGCATGGCGGCCTTGCTAGAGGGCACGTACACGTCGAGGAACGTGTCCCAGCGACCGCGGCGTGCGAGCAGGCTCAGCCACTTGTGGCGCAGTTGCCAGGCGAGCGGCGTCTCGGCGTAGCGCTCGAGAAACGCCTCGAGCTCCTCGGCTTTCGCCGTGTTCAAGCGTCGTGTGAGATCGGCAAATTCCAGGTACGGATGGAGCGGATAATCGACGAGCCCGTCGCGCAGGCGCGCGAAGCGCTGCATATCGCGGTGCTCGAGCGCCTCTTCGGCTTGCAGGAACCGCGCGCGCTGCTCGATGAGGTACCAGCGATCGTCAGCGACGCGCTGATTGGCCGCGTAGCCCGTGTCGGGCGCAAGCGTGATGGCGTGCACGGGCGCGACGATGGCGCAGGCGAGCAGGACCGCTGCCAGCGAAGGCCCGGTGACGTTTCGCATCAGGCGTCGTCTCGTGACCATAGCCGAATCCCTACGCGACGCTGCATCGAGAGCGTGCCTCGCCAACCCTGGACGGGTCCGGCAGAAGCGGATGTGCCGA
>JAABYT010000026.1:52042-69560 GCA_011775625.1 Gammaproteobacteria bacterium
GGGAATGGGGCGTGTCGAGGCGCGGCCGCTTGGTAGAATGCGGTTCCTCGATGAACGCCGCCCCGCGGGTATTGGAAGGTGACGAACGGTGACGTCGATCGAACGACTGCTCAGGATCATGGCTGCGCTGAGAGATCCCGTCGACGGATGCCCGTGGGATCGCGAGCAGAACTTCGCGAGCATCGCTCCGTACACCATCGAGGAGGCCTACGAGGTGGCCGATGCCATCGCTGCAAACGATATGCGTTGGCTGCGCGAGGAGCTCGGCGATTTGCTCTTCCAGGTGGTGTTTCACGCGCGCATGGCCGAGGAGCAGGGCGCTTTCGACTTCGGCGACGTGGCCGACGCCATCAGCGACAAGATGGAGCGGCGCCATCCCCACGTTTTCGGTGACGAGCGCATCGGCTCGGCCGAGGAGCAATCCCGCGCCTGGGAGGCGCACAAGAGGGCCGAGCGCGCGTCCAGGGCGCGCGAGACCGGTCAAAGCGTGCTCGACGGCGTGCGCGGCGGGCGCCCGGCGCTCGAGCACGCCGCGCAGCTGCAGCGCGCCGCCGCCTCGTGCGGGTTCGACTGGGGTAATGCGCAAGAGGTTCTGCCGAAGCTGCGCGAGGAGCTGGACGAGCTCGAGGCCGCGCTAAGCCATGGCGCCGGGCACGAAAGGGCTGTGGAGGAGCTCGGCGATTTGCTGTTCAGCTGCGTCAATCTCGCGCGCCACCTGGGCGTGGAAGCGGACAGTGCGCTGCGTGCTGCCAACGCAAAATTCGACCAGCGCTTCCGTTTCGTCGAGTCCGGAATCCGCGCCCAGGGCAGGGCGCTCGAGGATGCGAGCCTCGAAGAGATGGATGCCTTGTGGGAGTCTGGTAAGCGGGCGGACACCGACGGCTAGGCTTGGGTGCAGGCAGGGAAGGTGATCTGCATGCACACGCCCTTGCCGTCCGCGCGGTCGAGCGCGCGCGCGCGTGCATCGTGGGCCTCTGCGATGAGGCGCACGATGTAGAGGCCGAGCCCGAGATGCGGGATATCGTGGCCTTTGTCCTCGCGAATGGAAACCATCGACTGGAACAGCCTGTCGGACATCGCTTCCGGCAGGGGCGGCCCCTCGTTGCACACCTCGAGCACGACGGCGTCGCCGCTGCGAGCCACGCAGACGTCGATGGTGCTGTTCGGCGTGCAGAAGTCCACGGCGTTGGCCACCAGCTTGTCGAGCATCTGCACCACCAGGTCGGGCATGCCGAGCAGCGGGCACGGCTGCGCCGGGGCGCGGCAGGCAAACGCCTGGCCCGGCCAGACCGTGCGGTAGGACTCCACCGATGCGGCCACCACCTCGCCGAGATCGAAGCGCTCCGGCTCCGCTTCCTGCAGCGCCTGCTCGAGGCGTGTGGCCTCGCTCATGCGCGAGATGATGGCATCGAGACGCCGAAGGCCGTCGCGGGCACGGCCGAGGTAGGCGCTCGGGTCACCGGCCTCATGGTCGAGCTCCATGGCCTCGAGCGATGAGCGCACCACGGTGATCGGGGTTCTGAGCTCGTGGGAGAGCCGCCTGGCGAGCTGCTCCAGGTAGTGGTTGTACTCGCGCAGGCGCGCCATCATGGCGGAGAAGTCGCGCGCCAGGTCACCGATCTCGTCGCCGGCCCGGGACGCGCTGAGGGCGCCGACGACGCGGCCGTGAGGATCGATGGCGGCGGCGGCTTCGTCGCGCAGCCGCCTCAGCCGCACGCTGATGCGGGTGGCAAAGGCGAGCAGCACGAGCGCACCGAACAAGCACACCACGAGGGTCGTATTGAACAGGTTGGCGAGCGCCTGCCGGCGCACTGTCTGGATGCCGAGGGTCGTTTCCTCGGCGACCACCGCGCCGACGACGCTGGCATCGTTCCAAATGGGGTGCGCCGCGGAGACCACGTAGGTGTCGGGGTGGCGGGTGCTGCGCCAGTGGCTGGTGGCGCGCCCGGCCAGCGCGGCGCTGACCTCCGGGCCGTCGAAGCGTGCCAGGATCGGCTGCTCCTCGAACATCTCCGCCGGCGGCGGCCGCAACACGAGTCCGAACAGGGGATTGATCGGGGTCGGCTCGCCTTCGCGCTCGAGGCTGCCGCCGCGCGCGAGCACGCGCTGCGCGGCATCCACGACCCAGATGCGCCGCCCGGGGGTGCGGCCGAGGCTCTTGATGAGCGCCTCGATGCCTTCGGAAGGCAGCACCAGGTGGCCGGGCTCTGCGAGAGGCCCGGCGCCCGAGGTGGATAGCCGCAGGGGTCCGCCGCGTGCCTGCGGGTCGTCCACGTCGCCGACCTCGATGCCGAGGCGATCGCCGAGCAGCGCCATCGGCACGCGCGCCTCGACCACGTAGCCGTCCGCGGTCTCACGCCACTCGGCGCGGATACGGCTTTCCTGGCGCAGCCGCGACGGCTCGACGGCGCGGGCGCCGGTGGTCCGGTAGACCGGCACCCACCCCGGCGAGATGGTGTGGAAGTAGAACGCGCGCGGCGCCTCGCCACCGCCCGTGGTGAGCACCTTGACATAGTCGCTCGCCGGCCGTGCGCTCACTTCCAGGCCGCGGTAGACGATGCGCGCGTCGCGCACCGTCACCAGCAGGTACAGATAGGTGCCGCGCTTGCCGGCCACGAAGCGCGCCTGGGCGTCGGCTCCCTGGTCTGCGCCGAGGGGCTCGAGCTGCTCCAGGTGCGCGCCCCAATCCTCCTGGTAGCCGTCGATCTGCATGTCGAAGGGCAGCGGATGGGCGTAGATGTCGCGCAGTCCCGGGGCGCCCAGGGCGCCCGAGGGCGGCTGCGCAATCAGATCCGCGCGGTCGTGCAGCGCGCCTGCCAGGGCCTGGGCGGCGCCGAGGACGGATTGCTCGAGGCCGTCGCGCAGGTGGTTTTCCATCTCGCGCACGAACTGGTAGCCGACGTAGGGGATGGCCAGCAGCAGCGCTGCGACCAGAAGCACCTTGGTGCGGATCGTGAGTTTCAGGCCGGCGCCCCCATCGGCTGCACGGCGGCGCTAGGCCGCGCAGGTCCAGCGGTAACCCATGGCGTAGACCGTGTCGATGCAGTCGAATTCAGGGTCGATGGCCTGAAATTTGCGGCGCACCCGCTTGATATGTGAGGTGATGGTGCTGTCGTCGACGACCACGTTGGCCTCCTGCATGAGCTGGTCGCGGGTTTTCACGTGGCCCGGGAACCGCACCAGGGCGTGCACGATCCAGAACTCGGTGACGGTGAGCGGCACCGGCGTGCCGCGCCAGGCGCTCGACATGCGATCCAGGTCGAGCTCCAGGTGTCCCCGCTCGAGCACCTGGGCCGCGTCGGGAGGCGATTTCAGCGCCTCCACGCGCCGCAGCAGGGCCGCCACCCGCGCCAGCAGGTGCGGCAGGCTGACGGTCTTGCTGAGGTAGTCGTCGGCACCGAGGCGCAGCCCGGAGATGGTGTCCAGGTCGCTGTCGCGGGCCGTCAGGAAGATGATCGGCAGGCTTGCGGAGATGCCGCGCAGCTGACGGCACAGCTCGAATCCGCCCTCGGCCTCGTCGCCGAGCCCGACATCGACGATGGCCAGGTCCGGCAAGCGCTCCTCGAAGGCCTCCAGCGCTCCCGGTCGATCCACGTAGGTGCGCACGTCGTAGCCCTGGCGGCGGAACGCCGTCGCGTAGTTCTCCCGAATGGCCTCTTCGTCCTCGACGATAGCGATTTTTCTGCCCATGTCTCTCCCCGGGTAGCTGGCCGGCTCCGAGCGCTCAAGGAAGCCTGAAAAAGGACGTACTACAGTATTAGAAGCTGCTACGGACAAATTTACTGCAATCCTGACAGGCTGAAAGCCCGACGGCCCGATTTCCATGATTTCGCCAGAATTGCGCCCGGAAGTTGTCCGGCCGTGCCCGCCCGGNNNNGACCATGGGAAACGAGATGACCTCACAAAGGACCACGCAGGTGGTCGTGAACGGCCTCTGGCACTGCCTGCTCGGCAGCCTGGCCGCCGGCCTGGTGGTGTCCGCCGTGCTCGGCGGCGTGGTGCTGATTCTGATTCACATGGGCTGAGCCGCTCGCGCTACCGGCCAGCGTCCCACGGCGCTACGATGCCGGCATGGTCGAGAACTCCATGCGCGCCGCCCATGCCGCCCACTCCGACTGGCGGGTCGCAACCGACGCGTGTCTCGCCTCCCTCGGCGCTTGCGACGGCGCCAACCTGGGTTTCGTGTACGCCAGCGACGCCTTCGCGCTGCACCTGGGCGACATCGAGGCGCGTCTGCGCGAAGCCACCGGCGTCGAGCACTGGGTGGGCAGCGTCGGTGTCGGTATCTGTGCCGGCGGTGTCGAGTATTTCGGCGAGGCCGCCCTCGGCGTGCTCGTGGGCCGCTTTCCGGCGCACGGGTTCCGCGTGTTCCCCGCAATCGTCGACGATCTGCGCGGCTTCGAGGCCGCTCACGGCGACTGGTGCGAGCGCAGCGGGGCGCGCTTCGCGGTGGTGCACGCCGACCCCCACAACGCGCAGCTCGACAGCCTGATCCCGGCGCTTTGCGCACGCATGGACGGCGGCTACCTGGTCGGTGGGCTGACCAGCTCGCGCGGCGCTCATCCCCAGCTCGCCGACGGCGTCACCTGCGGAGGGCTGTCCGGGGTGCTTTTCGCCCCCGATGTCAGGGTGGCCACGCGCCTCACCCAGGGATGCACGCCCATCGGCCCGCGCCGCGCCATCACGCGTTGCCGGGGCAATGTCCTGTTCGAGCTCGATGGCCTTGCGGCGCTGGATGTCCTCTACGCCGACATCGGCGAGGCGCTCGCCGCCGATCCCGCGCGGCTCGGCGCCCGGGTGTTCGCGGGTCTGCCCGTGAAGGGCTCGGACACCGGCGACTACCTGGTGCGCAATCTCGCCGGCATCGATGAGCAGAGCCGCGCGCTGGCCGTCGCCGCGCGCGTGGAAGAGGGCGATCGGCTGATGTTCTGCCGCCGCGACGCCGAGGCTGCCAGCGAGGACATGACACGCATGCTCGCCGAGATCGAGAAAGCCGCCGGCGGTGCACCGCGGGGCGGTGTCTACTACACGTGTCTCGCGCGCGGGCCGAACCTGTTCGGTGCGAACTCCGAGGAGCTCACGCGTATCCGTGACGCCCTCGGTGACGTTCCTCTGGTGGGATTCTTCGGCAACGGCGAGATCGCCCACGACCGCCTGTACGGCTACACGGGGGTGCTGACCCTGTTTCTGTGAGCGCGGTGGCGCGCTTCAGGCGTCTTGATCGCGCTTGTCGACCTCGACCCGTGCGTACGCGGAATGGTTGTGGATCGACTCGAAGTTCTCCGACTCGACCGTGTAGGCGAGAATGCGCTCGTCCTCGTTCAGCCGCTGCGCTACGTCGCGCACCACGTCCTCGACGAATTTGGGATTGTCGTAGGCCCGCTCGGTGACGTACTTCTCGTCGGGCCGCTTGAGCAGGCCGTAGAGCTCGCAGGACGCCTCGGACTCGACGATGTCGATGAGCTCCTCGACCCATACGAAAACGTCGGTGCGGGCCTCCACGGTGACGTGAGAACGCTGATTGTGGGCGCCGTAATCGGAGATCGCCTTGGAGCACGGGCAGAGGCTCGTCACCGGCACCACCACTTTCACGCGCATCACCGGGCCGTCGTCGTCGACGGTGCCGGTGAGGGTCACCTCGTAGTCCATGAGGCTCCTCACGCCGCTCACCGGCGCGGCCTTCTCGATGAAGTACGGGAAGGTCATCTGAATGAAGCCGGACTGCGCTTCGAGCAGGGTCGTCATTTCGCTGAGCATGACCCGGAAGGACTGCACGGTAATCTCGTACTCGTGGTTGTTGAGCACCTCGACGAACCGCGACATATGGGTGCCTTTGAAGTCGTGGGGAAGGGTGACGAACATGTCGAAGGTGGCGATGGTGTGCTGCTCGCCGCCGCTTCGATCGCGCACCCGCACCGGGTGGCGAATGCCCTTGATACCCACTTTGTCGATGGGGATACGGCGCGTGTCGGCGCGCGACTGAACGTCTTCCATGCCGCGGGTCTCTTCGACATCGGCAACGGCAACGGTCGTTGGATTCATGGGCATATCATCCTCGGCTCATTCGCTCGTCGTTGACGAGCTCGCTCACGCACGAAGGGAAGCGCTTTCCCGGGTGCTTTCATAGCGCGCCATGGTACCCGCTATGGCCCGATCAACGCCAATTTGGGGCCGCGGCCCCGGCCGCGCTCAGCTGGGGCGGTTGACGATGAAGGCCGAGAGGCCCCGCAATGCATCGGCCCGCGCATCGAAGTCGGCGAGCTCGGCGATGGCGCGTTCGTGCAGCTCGCGCGCTTTTTTCTTGGCCGCATCGAGTCCCAGCAGCGACGGATAGGTTGGCTTGTCGAGAGCGATGTCGGCGCCCTGGGTTTTGCCCAGCGTCTCGGTATCGGCCTCCACGTCGAGGATGTCGTCGCGCACCTGGAAGGCGAGGCCGATGCAGGCGGCGTAGCCGTCGAGCTGCTCGAGCTGCGCCGCGCTCACGCCGCTCGCGCACAGAGCGCCGAGCCGCACGCTGGCGCGAATCAGCGCTCCGGTCTTGCGACGGTGCATATCCTCGAGCGCGTCGAGGCTGAGCGCGCGCCCGACCGCGGCGAGGTCGATGGCCTGGCCGCCGGCCATGCCGAGTGAGCCGCTGGCGCGCGCCAGCGTGCTCACCATCTCCATGCCGCGCGGCGCACCGCCCGCGCCCTCGGCCAGAACCTCGAAGGCAAGGGTTTGAAGCGCGTCGCCGGCGAGCAGCGCGGTGGCTTCGCCGAAGGCACGGTGGCAGGTGGGCTTGCCGCGCCGCAGGTCGTCGTTGTCCATCGCCGGCAGATCATCGTGAACCAGCGAGTAGGCGTGAATGAGCTCCACGGCGCAGGCGGGCGCGTCGAGCAGCGCCGGTTCGGCGCCGACCGCCTCGCCGGTGGCGTAGACGAGGGTGGCGCGCACGCGTTTGCCGCCGTCGAGCACCGCGTAGCGCATGGCCTCGTGAAGCCCGGCGGGTTCGCGCCCGGCGGCTGGCAGGCAGGCCTCGAGGGCGCGATTGGCGCGCCCACGGTAGCCGCCCAGGTCGATCGCGTAATCAGCGACGGTATCGGCTTGCATGTCAGTTCGTGGGAAGCGGCGCTGGCGTCGGACGGTGGTCGATGCGCTCGGGGCGCTGCCTGCTCCGAGGCGGGCTAGTCCTCATCGGGTTCGAAATCCCGGGTTTCGGCGCTACCTTCCTTCTCGCTCAAGATTTGGATGCGCTGTTCGGCGGCATCCAGGGACTTCTGACAGGCGCGGCTGAGCGCGATACCGCGCTCGTACGTCTTCAGCGATTCCTCGAGGCTGAGCTCACCTTCCTCCATGCGCTCGACGAGCGCTTCGAGCTCTTCCAGGGCGGCCTCGAAATCGACCTCCTGTTTCTTGCGTGCCACCGTCTGCCCCCGTCAGGTGGGCGCTAAGCTACCGCAGCACTGCAGGCCGGTCAATTAACGCCGCCAGGCGCGTAACGACCTGCAGCGGTTGACTCTTTGCGGCCACCCGATATACTTTTTACGTAAATTTTAGACCGAGTCTAAATTCGTTTCGAGGGGGTCGCCGCGCGGTGACCGCAACCTTCCGCCACATGAATTTTGGAGTCACGTGATGGTGCTCAAAGGCAGCAAGACCGAACAGAATCTCAAGGACGCGTTCGCAGGCGAGTCGCAGGCGAATCGCCGTTATCTTTACTTCGCCAATAAGGCCGATGTCGAGGGCTACAACGACGTCTCCGCCGTGTTCCGTTCCACCGCCGAGGGCGAGACCGGCCACGCCCACGGCCATCTGGAGTACCTCGAGACGGTCGGTGATCCGGCCACGGGCCTGCCCATCGGCGGTACCGGCGACAACCTCAAGGCCGCGATCGCCGGCGAGACCCACGAGTACACCGACATGTACCCGGGCATGGCCAAGACCGCCCGCGACGAGGGCTTCGACGAGATCGCCGACTGGTTCGAGACCCTCGCGAAGGCCGAGCGGTCACACGCGAACCGCTTCCAGAAGGCGCTCGACAGCCTCGACGGCTGACCAGGGACCCCGGATCGGGCGGCGCCCCCAGCGGGGCGCCGCCCGTCTGTATCGGCAGGGACGAAGTGAGCAACCAGATACCCCGGGAAGGCAGTCTCGAGGCGCCGAAGCGCCACCCGCTCGATTGGCGCGGCCGCGATTTTTACGACGAGCAGGCCCTGTTCGCCGAGCTCGAGCGTGTCTTCGACATCTGCCACGGGTGCCGGCGCTGCTTCAATCTGTGCCACGCATTCCCGACGCTTTTCGATCTCATCGACGAGTCCGAGTCGATGGAGCTCGACGGCGTCGCGAAGACCGATTACTGGAAGGTGGTGGAGCACTGCTATCTGTGCGACATGTGCTTCATGACCAAGTGTCCCTACGTGCCACCGCACGAGTGGAACGTGGACTTTCCACACCTGATGCTGCGCGCGAAGGCATTTGCCAACCGCAAGGGCAAGGTGCGCACCCGGGATCGCATTCTCAGCTCCACCGACGCCGTCGGCGCTCTCGCCAGCATCCCGGTTGCGGCACCGGTAGTGAACGCCGCCATCAGGATGCCGGCGGCGCGCGTGCTGCTGGAGAAGAGCCTCGGTGTGGATCGCAAGGCGCGCGTGCCCGAGTACCACAGCGACACGCTGCGAAAGCGCATGCGCGGACACCGCAGCGCAACGACGGATGTCAAAGCGACGGAGGCGACGCGCGGCAAGGTGGTGCTTTTCGGTACCTGCTACGGAAACTACAACGAGCCTGCCCTCGGCGAGGACCTGGTAGCGGTATTCGAGCACAATGCCATCTTCGTGGTGCTGTGTGACGATGCGCGCTGCTGCGGAATGCCCAAGCTCGAGCTCGGGGATCTCGAAGCGGTCGATCGCGTCCGCCAGCACAACGTGCCGCGTCTTGCCAATTTCGTCGATCAGGGCTTCGACATCGTCGCGCCGATTCCTTCGTGCGTGCTCATGTTCAAGCAGGAGCTGCCGCTCATGTTTCCCGACGATGCCGGTGTCGCGAAGGTGCGTGATGCAATATTCGACCCGTTCGAATATCTTATCCTGCGTCACAGGGCGGGAGAGCTGCGCACCGACTTCGCCGCGCCTCTCGGTCATGTCGCCTATCACGTGGCCTGTCACCAGCGGGTGCAGAATATCGGCTTGAAGACCAAGGAGGTTCTGGAGCTCGTCCCGGATACCCGCGTCACCGCCATCGAGCGTTGCTCGGCCCACGATGGCACCTACGCCGTGAAGAAGAAGTTCCACGACATCGCCATGAAGCTGGTGCGTCCGGTGGCGAAGCGCGTCTCCGACGCGAAGCCCGACCACTACACGAGTGACTGCGTCCTGGCGGCGAGCCACATCGAGCACGGGCTCGGCGACGGCTCGAAGGCCGAGCCGCCGTTCAAGCTGCTGCGCAGGGCATACGGGATCTGACGTCCATGAAACCGCTGACACGTGCCGATCTGTACAGCCTCGAGGACTACGCCGAGGTGCGCGCGCGCTTTCGTGCCGAGATCCTCGAACACAAGAAGAACCGGCAGGTCACCATCGGCTCTCATGCAACGCTGTATTTCGAGGACCGGCGCACGATTCAATACCAGGTGCAGGAGATGCTGCGCATCGAGCGCATATTCGAGGCCGACGGGATCGAGGAGGAGCTGAGCGCCTACAATCCGCTCATTCCGGACGGCAGCAATCTCAAGGCGACCTTCATGCTCGAGTACCCGGATGTGCAGGAGCGCCGCAGAGCGCTCGCCGAGCTCACGGGGATCGAGGAGCGCGTGTGGATTCGCATCGGCGATGGGGAGCCCGTATGGGCGGTTGCCGACGAGGATCTCGACCGTGCCACCGAGGAGAAAACCTCCGCGGTGCATTTTCTGCGCTTCGAGCTCGACGAGGCGTCGTGTCGAGCGATCAAAGCCGGCGCAGCGATCGCCATCGGCATCGACCATCCGCGCTACCAATTCGGCTGCGATCCGCTCGCCGAGCCGCTGCGGGCTGCGCTGGCGGCGGACATTGATTGATAAACAAGATTAAAATATTATACTATCTTATTGTTTATCAATACTTTTATTATCCAAATTCAAGTGATCTGTGAGATAGCCCCGAGCACCGGTGCGGGTCTTCGGGATACGTCACGTCGCCGGCAATGCGGGTTACACTTGGTCGCCGATGCATGACCCGCGACGTCTGCCGTTGATTCACTCTTTCAAACCGCGCTGCTGGCTTGCGTCGCTGGCTGTGGCGCTGCTGGTCACGGCCGCTGCACACGCGACCGATGACAGTGCCGACAATCCCAACAAGCCCGACGACCTGACGCCCGCTGAAATCCGTGAGCCCTCCGAGGAGCCCGCGCCCTGGCAGGAAAGTCAGATCCCGCTGCCGGACTTTCCGAGCGCTCGGGATCTCATCCCGTTTCGCGCCTACACGGGGGATCCCGACTACCGCTATTACATCGACGTCAACTCCGTATCATTGGGCGCCGATGAGGTGCTGCGCTACACGGTCATCATCCAACCCCCCACGGGCACGAGCAACATCATCTACGAGGGCATCCGTTGCGCGACAATGGAGGTCAAGATGTTCGCCTTCGGCACCAGAGACGGACGATTTGCACGCATGGCAGAGCCGCGTTGGACGTATTTCTACACCCCCGGTGCCATGGGCTATCGTAAGTCCCTGGTGGAAATCTACGTGTGTGACGAGAACGGTTGGGCGGTCGACGGCGACACCGTTCTCGAGCGACTGGTGATGCACGACCCGCGGCGACCCCGGATCGTTCCCAAGGTACCCCCTTCCAGTAACTAGCCGGCAATGAATCAAGGCTACGACGCTTCCGACATCGAAGTATTGACGGGCCTCGAGCCGGTGCGGAAACGCCCCGGCATGTACACCGATACGGCGCGTCCCAACCATCTCGCGCTCGAGGTCATCGACAACGGTGTCGACGAGGCCATCGCGGGTTTCGCGACCAGGCTCGATGTCACGCTGCACAAGGACGGCAGCTTGAGCGTCAGTGACAACGGCCGCGGTATGCCGGTCGACGTGCATCCGGAAGAGCGCATCACCGGGGTCGAGCTGATCCTCACGCGGCTGCACGCGGGCGGTAAATTCTCCGACAAGAACTACCGTTTTTCCGGCGGGCTGCACGGTGTCGGCGTGTCGGTGGTGAACGCGCTCTCCAAGAATCTCGAGGTTTGGATCCGGCGCGGCGGACAGGAATACAACATGGCCTTCGCCGGCGGCGAGAAAAAGAGCGATCTCGAGGTGGTGGGGAGCGTCGGCAAGCGCAACACCGGCACCTCGATCCGTTTCTGGCCGGATCCGCGCTATTTTGATTCGCCCAAGTTTTCCGTGCCGAGGCTCAAGCACGCGCTGCGCGCGAAGGCGGTGCTGTGCCCGGGCCTGGCGGTGCGCTTCGAGGACGAGTCGAGCGGCGAGCGCGAGGAGTGGTTCTACGAGGACGGTCTCGCCGATTATCTGCTCGATGCGCTGGAGGGCCTTGCGCGCGTCCCCGAGGAGCCGTTTCTCGGCAGCTTCGAGGGCAACGCCGAGGCCGCCGACTGGGCTGCCGTATGGCTGCCGGAGGGCGGCGAGGGGCCGCAGGAGAGCTACGTCAACCTCATTCCCACCTCGCAGGGCGGCACGCACCTCAACGGTTTTCGCACCGGGTTGCTGGAGGCGCTGCGCGAGTACTGCGAGTTTCGCAATCTCCTGCCGCGGGGGGTGAAGCTCGCCCCGGACGACGTTTGGGAGCGCCTGAGCTACGTGCTCTCCGTGAAGGTCACCGACCCTCAGTTCACCGGCCAGACCAAGGATCGGCTCTCGTCCCGGGAATGCGCGGCGTTTGTTTCGGGTGTCACCAAGGACGCCTTCAGCCTGTGGCTCAACCAGCATCCGGAGTCCGGCGACCGCATTGCCGAGCTCGCCATCCGCAATGCGCAGCAGCGCCTGCGCAGCCGCAAGAAAGTGGTGCGCAAGAAAGTCGTGAGCGGCCCGGCGCTGCCGGGAAAGCTCTCCGACTGCTCCTCCCAGGACGCGGCGCGTACGGAGCTTTTCCTGGTCGAGGGCGATTCGGCGGGCGGGTCGGCCAAGCAGGCCCGGGACCGTGAGTTTCAGGCCGTCATGCCGCTGCGCGGCAAGATTCTGAACACCTGGGAGGTGGAGCCTGCCGAGGTGCTCGGCTCCCAGGAAGTCCACGACATCTCGGTGGCCATCGGCGTCGATCCGGGAAGCCACAATCTCGAGGGGCTGCGTTACGGCAAGATCTGCATCCTTGCCGATGCCGACTCCGACGGCGCGCACATCGGTGCGTTGCTGTGCGCGCTGTTCATGCGCCATTTCACGGCGCTGGTGGAGCAGGGGCACGTCTACGTCGCCATGCCGCCGCTCTACCGCATCGACATCGGCAAGGAGGTTTTCTATGCCCTCGACGACGACGAGAAAAAGGGCACGCTCGACCGTATCGCTGCGGAGAAGCGCAAGGGGCGGGTCAGCGTGCAGCGTTTCAAGGGCCTCGGTGAGATGAACCCGCTGCAGCTGCGAGAGACCACCATAGACCCGGCCACACGGCGGCTCGTTCAGCTCACCACCGAGGCCGGTGACGGCACCCACCAGATCATGGACATGCTGCTCGCCAAGAAGCGCGCCACCGATCGCAAGTCTTGGCTGGAGAGCAAAGGCGACCTTGCCGAAGTTTGAGAGTGATCCCATGAGTGAGCAAATTTTCGAAGAAGTCGAACGCATTCCTCTCAAGGACTACACGGAGAAGGCGTACCTGGACTATTCCATGTACGTCATTCTCGATCGGGCACTGCCCCACATCGGCGATGGTTTGAAGCCGGTGCAGCGGCGTATCGTCTACGCCATGTCGGAGCTCGGCCTCAACGCCGGCGCCAAGTACAAGAAGTCGGCGCGCACCGTGGGCGACGTTCTCGGCAAGTTTCATCCCCACGGCGAGAGTGCCTGCTACGAGGCCATGGTGCTGATGGCGCAGCCGTTCTCGTTCCGCTACCCGCTGATAGATGGGCAGGGCAATTGGGGTTCGGCAGACGACCCGAAATCCTTCGCCGCCATGCGTTACACCGAAGCACGGCTCACGGGCTTCGCGCAGGTGCTGCTCGCCGAGCTCGGTGAAGGCACCGTGGACTGGGTGCCGAACTTCGACGGCACGCTCGATGAGCCCGCCATGCTGCCTGCGCGTCTGCCCCACGTGCTGCTCAACGGTGCCGCCGGAATCGCCGTCGGCATGGCGACCGACGTGCCACCGCACAATCTGCGCGAGGTGGCCGCCGCCTGTGTGCGCCTGCTCGAGGATCCGAAGGCGACGCATGCGGACGTCTGCAAGCACATCAAGGGCCCTGATTTCCCGACAGACGCGGAGATCATTACCCCTCTCAAGGACATCAGGGCGATGTACAAGGCGGGTCACGGCTCACTGCGCATGCGTGCCTGCTACGAGTGCGAGGACGGCAATATCGTCGTCACCGCGCTGCCCTATCAGGTGAGCGGCGCGCGAGTGCTCGAGCAGATCGCCGCGCAGATGATGGCGAAGAAGCTTCCGCTCATCGAAGATCTGCGAGACGAGTCCGACCACGAGAATCCCACGCGGCTGGTGATCGTGCCGCGCTCGAGTCGCGTCGACGTGGATCAGCTCATGTCGCACCTGTTCGCCACCACCGACCTCGAGCGCAGCTACCGCGTCAACATGAACGTCATCGGCGTCAACGGCAGGCCGCAGCTGAAAAATCTGCGCGATCTGCTCGTCGAATGGCTGTCGTTCCGCACCGATACGGTGCGCAGGCGCCTCGAGCATCGTCTCGAGAAGGTGCAGGCGCGTCTGCACGTGCTCGAGGGTTACCTGGTCGCGTTTCTCAACATCGACGAAGTGATTGCCATCATTCGCAACGAGGACGAGCCGAAAGCGGTGCTGATGAAGCGTTTCGGGTTGAGCGACGTGCAAGCCAACGCGATCCTCGACCTGAGGCTGCGTCATCTTGCCAAGCTCGAAGAGATGCGCATCCGGGGCGAGCAGGACGAGCTCGCCGAGGAGCGCGAGTCGCTCGAGAAGACCCTCAAGGATCGACGCCGTCTGAAAAGACTCATTCGCGACGAGATCATCGCCGATGCCGAGAAGTACGGCGATGAGCGCCGCTCACCCATCAAAGAGCGCGAGGCCGCGCTGGCCATCGACCAGACCGCCATGGTGCCCTCGGAGGCGATCACGGTGGTGCTCTCCGAGCGCGGCTGGGTGCGTGCGGCCAAGGGGCACGATATCGATCCGCTCTCGCTCGGCTACAAGTCGGGCGACGCGTTCAAGGCGGCCGACTGGGGCCGCAGCAACCAGTCGGCCGTGTTCCTGGACTCGACCGGCCGCGCCTACACGTTGCCGGCGCACACACTGCCCTCGGCGCGCGGTCAGGGCGAGCCGCTCTCGGGCCGCGTGAAGCCGCCGTCCGGCGCGGTCTTCGCGGGGGTCATGATCGGCGATCCGGACGATCGCTACCTGCTTGCCTCGGATGCAGGCTACGGCTTCGTCGCACGGCTCGGCGATCTGTACGCGAAGAACAAGGCCGGCAAGGCGGTGCTCACGCGGCCGAACAACGCCGGGGTGCTGCCGCCTCAGGCCGTGGGCGACAATGACGACGGCTGGGTGGCGGCCGTGACCTCGGCCGGGTATCTGCTGGTCACCGAGCTCGGGGAGCTGCCCCTGCTCGGGCGCGGTAAAGGGCTCAAGATCGTCGGCATCCCACCGGCGCGGCTCAAGGCGCGCGAGGAGTACGTGGTTGCCATGGCGGTGGTGCCCGACGGCGGGCAGCTGACGGTGCATGCGGGCAAGCGGCACGTGACCCTCAAAGCCGCCGATCTCGAGCACTATCGGGTCGGGCGGGGCCGGCGCGGCCGTAAGCTGCCGCGCGGTCTGCAGCGGGTCGAGCGGCTGGTGGCGGGCGACTGACAAAAAAAAAGCCGAGACCACCGGCCTCGGCCCAATGAACGGATTAGGGAGGAGGAGGGGGGTAAATCCGTTCAGGGGGTATATCGGCGGCCGCCCCGAGAACTTTAGCAGGCCCCCGGTTGGAATGATGCGTCACTTTAGATTAATGCCTTAATCTACTGATTTTAGAGAATTATTATGGCAAGCTACAGCACCAACGAGTTCAAGAGCGGCCTCAAGGTCATGATCGACAACGATCCCTGCTCGATCATCGAGAACGAGTTCGTCAAGCCCGGCAAGGGCCAGGCCTTCAACCGGGTCAAGCTGCGCAACCTGAAGACCGGCCGGGTCATCGAGCGCACCTTCAAGTCCGGCGAGTCGGTGGAAGCCGCCGACGTGGTGGAGATGTCCCTCCAATATCTCTACAACGACGGCTCGGAATGGCATTTCATGGACGAGGCGAGCTTCGAGCAGTACACGGCGAGCGGGGAGACGGTCGGCGACGCCGCCAACTGGCTGAAAGAGCAGGACGTGTGCACGGTCACACTCTGGAACGGTGCGCCGATACTCGTGGTGCCGCCGAATTTCGTGAACCTCAAGGTTACCGAGACCGATCCGGGGCTGCGCGGCGATACCGCGAGCGGTGCGACAAAGCCGGCGACGGTGGAGACCGGCGCCACTATCAAGGTGCCGTTGTTCGTCGAGGAGGGCGAGCTCATCAAGATCGACACGCGCACCGGCGAGTACGTGTCGCGCGTGAAGGAGTGAGCGCGGCGGACAGCAGCGAGGATCGCGACGACTGGCGTCCCACCGCCAGCCTGCAGGCGTTGCGCCTGCGCGCGCAGCTGCTGCGAGTCATCCGGGAGTTCTTCGCCGAGCGCGACGTGCTGGAAGTGGAGACGCCGGTGATGGCGGCTGCCGGGGCGAGCGACGCCAATATCAGCAGTCTTTCGACCACCTGTCACGTGCTCGCCGCCGCGCGACGACTGTATCTGCAGACCTCGCCGGAGTTTGCCATGAAGCGCCTGCTCGCCGCAGGCAGCGGTCCCATCTACCAGATATGCAGGGCCTTTCGCGATGGCGAGAGCGGGCGGCTGCACAATCCCGAGTTCACTCTGCTCGAGTGGTACCGGCCGGGCTTCGATCACCACGCGCTCATGGACGAGATGGACGCCTTGCTCGATCGGCTGCTCGCGCCGGCGCCGGTGCGTCGTCTGAGCTATCGCGAGGCCTTTATCGAGCACGCCGCAACGGATCCCTTCGAGCTCGACACGCAGGCGCTGGCCGCACTGGCGGCACGCGCGGGCTTGAACGACGCGCTCGGCGGGCGCTTCGACCGGGATGCGTTGCTCGAGTTCCTGTTCAGCCACCTGGTGCAGCCGCGCCTGGGCACCGGACGTGTCCATGTATACGACTACCCGGCGAGCCAGGCGGCGCTTGCCAAGGTGCGCGCGGGCGAGCCGGCGGTGGCGGAGCGCTTCGAAGTGTTCGTGGGCGGTATCGAGATCGCCAACGGCTATCACGAGCTCAACGAAGCCGCGGAGCAGCGCCGGCGCTTCGGCGAGGACGCGGGCACGCGCCGGCGTCGCGATCTCGAGCCGATGCCGCCGGACGAGCGACTGCTTGCCGCCCTCGAGCACGGCCTGCCCGACTGTGCCGGCGTCGCCGTCGGGCTCGATCGCCTGTTCATGATCGCTGCCGGCGAGACGCGTCTCGATGCGGTCATGGCGTTTCCCGTGACCCGCGCTTAGCGCTCGCCTCGCCCCGTTCAGCCGGGCCGGCTCGGTGCCAGAATGGTGTCGGCGGGGGGCATTTCGGTGTCCGGCTCGGGATAGTCGCGGGTGTAATGCAGTCCACGGCTCTCGCCTCTCGAGAGCGCCGATTCGATGATCAGATTGCCGACCACGGCGAGATTCCTGAGCTCGATGAGGTCGTTTGTGACGCGGAAATTGCCGTAGTACTCGTCAATCTCGGCGAGCAGGAGCTCGGCACGGCGCCGGGCCCTCTCGAGGCGCTTGCTGGTGCGCACGATGCCGACGTAGTCCCACATGAAGCGGCGCAGCTCGTCCCAGTTGTGGGAGACGACGACCTCCTCGTCGGAGTCGGTCACGCGGCTCTCGTCCCACTCGGCGAGGATCGGTGGTATGGGCAGATCACCGATATGCGCGCGTACGTGCTCGCTCGCCGACTGCGCGAATACCAGGCATTCGAGCAGCGAGTTGCTGGCCAGACGATTGGCGCCGTGCAGCCCCGTGAAGGCGCTCTCCCCGATGGCGTAGAGGCCGTTGATGTCGGTGCGCCCGTGCATGTCGGTGCTGACGCCACCGCAAACGTAGTGCGCGGCCGGCACCACCGGTACCGGCTCGCGCGCGAGATCGAATCCGAGCTCCAGGCAGCGGGCGTGCACGTTCGGGAAACGTGACCGGATGAAGGCTTCCGACTGGTGGGAAATGTCGAGGTAGACGCAATCGATACCGAGGCGCTTCATCTCGTGATCGATGGCCCGCGCCACGATGTCGCGGGGCGCGAGCTCGCCACGCGCGTCGAAGTCTTTCATGAAGGCCGTGCCGTCGGGAAG
>JAABYT010000026.1:69578-77711 GCA_011775625.1 Gammaproteobacteria bacterium
AGGCAGGTCGGATGGAACTGGATGAACTCCATGTTGGCAACCCGGCAGCCGGCCCGCCAGGCCATGGCGATGCCGTCGCCGGTGGCGATATCCGGATTGCTGGTGTAGAGGTACACCTTGCCGGCCCCTCCGGTGGCGAGCACCACGGCGCGCGCGCGGAATACCCGTACCCGCAGGCTGATGCGGTCGAAGACGTAAGCGCCGAGGCAGCGGTCGTCGCCAAGCCCGTGCTTGCGCGCGGTGATCAAATCCACCGCCAGATGGGACTCCAGCATGCGTATGCGCGGGTGCGCGCGCGCGCGGGTGACCAGGGCCTCGCAGATCGCGCGCCCGGTGGCGTCGGCGACGTGCACCACGCGCCGATGGCTGTGGCCACCCTCCTTGGTCAGGTCGAAGGGCGACTCCTCGCGCGCATCGTCGACGCGCGTGAAACGCACGCCGAGCCCGCATAGCCAGTCCACACAGGCCGGCGCACGTTCGACCACGAAGCGCACGGTGGAGGGATGACACAGTCCGGCGCCGGCTTCGATGGTGTCGGCGACATGTGAATCGAACGAGTCCTCGTCGCTCAACACCGCCGACATGCCACCCTGGGCGTAGTAGGAATTGCTCTCCGGAAAGAAGCCCTTGTTGAGCACCGTGACGTCCATGTCGTCGGCGAGCTTGAGAGCAAGAGCGAGGCCGGCGAGGCCGCCGCCGATGACGAGTACGTCGCTGGTGTGCTGCTCGGACATGCGGGCCTCGACTCCGGCCCATGCTGGCGACGGGTCCGGGTTGTGGCGATAATGCGCCCCTCGAATACCGCCGGGGGCGCTGGAACCTGAACCAGTCCACAAAAATGGTGACGCCGACCGGTACGATCGCGAACTATATCCGGAGACCCTGGTCTACGACACTAGGCAGGGAACGCCGGACTCGGAAAAGGGGACGGCCCGAATGGCCGAGGATGCTCCTGATCGGGTGCTCGTGGAGCGGGTGCAGCGAGGTGACAAGGCGGCCTTTGACCTTCTTGTCCTGAAGTATCAGCACAAGCTGGTCAAGCTGATTTCCCGCTATGTACGCGACCACTCCGAGGCGCTCGATGTTGCTCAGGAGTCTTTTCTCAAGGCCTATCGGGCGATACCGAAGTTCCGTGGAGACAGTGCGTTCTACACATGGCTGTACCGCATCGCGATAAACACTGCCAAGAACTATCTGGTGGCCCAGTCGCGCCGGCTGCCGGAGAGCACGGTCGACTCCTCCGACGCGGAGCAGTTCGATGGCGAGTCCGAGCTAAAGGATTACGCGACTCCCGAACGGCTGCTCATGCGAGCCGAGATCGAGCAAACCATCATCGGCGCTATCGAAGATTTACCCCAGGATCTGAAAACCGCGATCACCTTGAGGGAGCTCGAGGGTCTAAGCTACGAGGAGATCGCCGAGGTCATGGACTGTCCTGTCGGCACGGTTCGTTCGCGAATCTTCAGAGCCCGGGAAGCGATCAACAAACGCCTGGAGCCACTGCTCGGCTGAGCCGGGGGAGTGGATTTGTTTAGGTGAACAAACCATGAGCGACAAATCTAAGGAGAACCTGTCAGCGCTGATGGACGGCGAGCTGCAGCCGCAATCGGCTCGCGAAACCATCGATGGGTTGCTCGACAACCAAGCGCTGCGCGTCAGCTGGTCGCGTTACCACCTGGTTCGCGACGTGCTGCGCCACAAGATCTATCCGGATGCCGGCGACGAGCTGCGCGAGCGGATGCGAGGCGTGCTTGCCGACGAGCCGGTACACTTTCCGCGCATACTGCGGGAGGTGCCGCGATGGCGGACCGCGCTCAGACCGCTCGCGGGCGTTGCCCTGGCGGCCTCGGTGGCGGCCGTCGCGGTGCTTGGGGTGCGCAGCATGGGACCGCCGGAGACAACGCCCGAGCTCGCGGCGGTGCCGGCTGAACGAGTCGCCGCGGGTGGGCCGGCGTCCCCAGGGCGCTCAGCGGCGGCAATACCCGCCTCGGCGCCACTCGTTCAGGGGCAGTCGCCGCCGGCCGCTCTTCAACGCCTGCAGTGGAGCACCAGCGAGCCGGCGGTGGCCCAGCGTCTCAACGGTTATTTCCTCAATCACAGCGAATACTTGGGTGGTGCGATGAAGGGCATGCATCCCTACGCCAGAATCGTCGGCTATGACTCCACCGGTCAGCGCTGAGCCTGTCCCTCACCGCGCGGGCGACGGGCTGCTTGGCGATGGCGTGGCGCCGCGTGCGTGGCTTGCGGCGCTGAGCGGGCTGGTGTGCGCTGTGTTCAGCACCACCGGGCTCGGCAGCGAGCCGAGCAACCTGCCGCAACGCCATCTCGATCGCATGGCGAAGGCGGCGCAAACGCTGAACTACGACGGCACCTTCGTGTATCGCAACGGCGCCACCATTCAGTCCATGCGCATCATTCACCGATTCGGATCGGACGGCGAGCGTGAACGTCTGGTCGCGCTGAGCGGTGCTGCCCGCGAGGTGCTGCGGGACCGCGAGCGAGTGACCTGCATCCTTCCCGACAGTCACTCCGTGGTGGTGGCCAAGAGCCGGCCGCGCACGTTCCCTCACTCGAAGCTGTTCGAATCCGATCGCCGCTTCCAGCGCTACTACGCCATGAGCGTTCAGAAAGGCGAACGCATCGCGGGGCGGCACACCGAGCTCGTGGCGGTGGCGCCCCTCGACCGGTTCCGCTACGGCTATCGGCTTTGGATGGATCGCGATACCGGGCTGCTGCTCAAGTCAGAGCTCATCGACGAGCACGATGCCATCGTCGAGCAGATCGTGTACACAAACATCGAGCTGCCGGCGACGATCTCCGATGAGCTGCTCGAGCCGGAGATATCCGGTGCGGGGTACACCTGGTACCGGGACGAGGCGCCCGCGCCGAGTTCGAGCCCGCAATCGCCGGGTGCGTCGCAGTGGTCTCCGGAATGGCTGCCGGACGGTTTCGAGTTGCACGATCATGCGCATAATCCCATCGTGGAGGGTCGTGAGCCCGTAGAGCACATGGTGTTCTCCGACGGCCTCGCGTCGCTCTCGGTGTTCATCGAGCGCCTCGACTCGACCGCGCGGCCGCTCGACGGCCCGTCGAGCATGGGCGCGCTGAACGCCTACGGCAGCATGGTGAAAGGCTTCCAGGTGACGGTGGTCGGAGAGGTGCCGGGCGCCACCGTGGAGCGCGTGGCCCTGTCCATCATGCGCCCGTGAGTGCGCCGGCGCCTGCGCGCGGCGCGGCGACCGCCGGCGCCAGGAAGCCTGTTATAATGTTTCGCTTACGGCTGGCGGCTGGCGCGGCATGGCCGCCCGGAGCCGCCGCAAAGACGCCCCAGAGCGGAGGTTTGATGAAGAAGTTGAATGAAGCGCTGCGCACCATCGGCACCGTGGTGGTGCTGCTCGGACTCGCGTCGGCGAGCGCCGCTGCGTCGCGCAACCTGCCGGATTTCACCGAGCTGGTGGCCGAGCACCGAACGGCGGTGGTCAACATCAGCACGACCCAGAAGCAGACATCCGGTGCGCGGCCGCAGCTTCCCAAGGGATTCGAGATCCCGGACCTGCCCAAGGACAGCCCTTTCAACGAGTTCTTCCGGCGCTTCTTCGGTGAAGGCGAGATCGAGGAGTTCGACACCCAATCCCTCGGCTCCGGTTTCATCATCTCATCCGACGGCTACATCATCTCCAACAATCACGTGGTGAAGAATGCCGACGAGGTCGTCGTGCGTCTGAGCGACCGTCGCGAGTTCAAAGCGAAGGTCATCGGCACCGACGATCGCAGCGACATCGCCCTGCTCAAGATCGATGCCGAGAATCTGCCGACCGTGCGTCTCGGCGTCGGCTACGACCTCAAGGTCGGTGAATGGGTGCTCGCGATCGGCTCGCCGTTCGGCTTCGATTACTCGGTCACCGCCGGCATCGTCAGCGCCAAGGGACGCAGCCTGCCGCGCGAGAACTACGTGCCTTTCATCCAGACCGACGTGGCCATCAATCCCGGCAACTCGGGCGGTCCCCTGTTCAATCTCGACGGTGAGGTGGTCGGCGTCAACTCGCAGATATTCAGCCGTACCGGCGGATTCATGGGCTTGTCCTTCGCCATTCCCATCGACGTTGCAATGGATGTGGCCGAGCAGCTCCAGGAGAAGGGGCGGGTATCGCGCGGCTGGCTGGGCGTGCTCATCCAGGATGTCACCCGCGAGCTCGCCGAGTCGTTCGGCATGGAGAAGCCCGGCGGCGCACTCATCGCCAAGGTGCTCCCCGAGAGCCCGGCCGAGAGCGCCGGTTTCCAGGTTGGCGACGTCGTGCTCTCGTTCAACGAGCAGGCGGTGAATCGTTCCTCGGATCTGCCTCCCATCGTCGGGCGCACGCGTGTCGGCACGCGGGTGCCGGTCGAGGTGCTGCGTAACGGCAAGGCCGAGACGCTCTACGTGGTGACCGCCGAGCTGCCCGAGGAGCAGCAGGTGGCGGAGGCAACCCGCAAGGAGCCCGAGACCGCCGAGGACAACAAGCTCGGGCTCGCAGTCACGGACCTCACCGACGAACAACGCAAAAAGATGGAGGTCAAGGATCACGGTGTTCTGGTGAGCGAGGTCGGCGACGGGCCGGCGCGCAGCGCCGGCATCCGCGAGGGTGACGTCGTGCTGATGTTGAACGGTGTCAAGGTCGAGAGCAGCGCTCAGTTCAAACGCCTCGCCTCCGAGCTCCCCGCTGGCAAGGCCGTTTCGATCCTGGTGCAACGGCAGGGCAATCCCATTTTTCTGGCCCTGAAGACCGAGGACTGAGCAGCCGAGCGTGCAGGCGGGGCCGGGGCGCCCCGGCGCCAGTGTCCGCCCTGCGCCCGGGCGGGCCCGTCACTGCGAGCTCCACTCCCGTATAGTCTGCGACCGCAGTCGATGGATCACATACGAAATTTCTCCATCATCGCCCACATCGATCATGGCAAGTCCACGCTCGCCGACCGTTTCATTCAGATTTGCGGCGGGCTGAGCGATCGCGAGATGGCCAACCAGGTGCTCGATTCGATGGATTTGGAGCGCGAGCGCGGGATCACCATCAAGGCCCAGAGCGTGAGTCTCAACTACCGCGCGCGCGACGGAAGGCAGTACCAGCTGAATTTCATCGATACGCCGGGGCACGTGGACTTCGCCTACGAGGTGTCCCGCTCGCTGGCGGCCTGCGAAGGAGCGCTGCTGGTGGTTGATGCCGCACAGGGCGTGGAGGCACAGAGCGTCGCCAACTGCTACACGGCTCTCGACCAGGGGCTCGAGGTGTTGCCCGTGCTCAACAAGATCGATCTACCGAGCGCCGACCCGCAGCGGGTGGTGCACGAGATCGAGGACATCATCGGCCTCGATGCCCACGATGCGCTGCTGGTCAGCGCCAAGACCGGCGAGGGCGTCGCGGATCTGCTCGAAGCCCTGGTTGCGCGCATCCCGCCGCCGCGCGGCGATGCCGACGGCCCGCTGCAGGCACTCATCATCGACTCCTGGTTCGACAACTATCTCGGGGTGGTGTCGCTCGTGCGGGTCGTTGCGGGCCGGCTGGAGCTTGGCGCCAAGGTCCGCGTCATGTCCACCGGCCGCACACACCAGATCGACAAGCTGGGCATTTTCACGCCGAAGCCGCAGGACAAGAACGCGCTCGGCGCCGGAGAGGTCGGATTCGTCGTCGCCGGTATCAAGGACATCGAGGGCGCCCCCGTAGGCGACACGTTGACGCTGGAGAGGCGTCCGGCGGCGCGGCCATTGCCGGGGTTCAAGGAAGTGCGGCCCCAGGTGTACGCCGGAATGTTCCCAACCGATTCCAACGACTTCGAGGCCTTTCGCGAGGCTCTTGCGAAGCTGCGTCTGAACGACGCCTCGCTGCACTACGAGCCCGAGTCGTCCGGGGCGCTCGGGTTCGGCTTTCGCTGTGGATTTCTCGGCATGCTGCACATGGAGATCGTCCAGGAGCGGCTGGAACGCGAGTACGGCCTCGATCTCATCACGAGCGCGCCGACGGTAGTCTACGAGGTCGTGACCAACGCCGGCGAGACGCTTCATGTGGACAATCCGGCCAAGCTCCCGCCCAGCAACGAGATTGCCGAGACCCGCGAGCCCATCGTACAGGCCGATATCCTGGTCCCGGACGCTTATCTGGGCAACATCATCAGCCTGTGTGTCGAGCGGCGCGGCGTGCAGACGCGCCTCCACTACACGGGCCGCCAGGTAAGCCTCGGCTACGAGATTCCCATGAGCGAGGTGGTCATGGATTTCTTCGATCGGCTGAAATCCCTGAGCCGCGGCTTTGCATCACTCGACTACCATTTCGTACGCTATCAAAAGTCGGACCTGGTAAAGCTCGATATACTAATCAACGGGGAGCGTGTGGATGCGCTGTCCGTGATCGTGCATGCGAGCCAGGCGCGGACCCGGGGTCGCGAGCTCACCGAGAAGCTGAAGGAGCTGATTCCGCGCCAGATGTTCGAGATCGCGATACAGGCAGCCATCGGTTCTCAGATCATTTCCAGGCATACGGTGAAGGCATTGCGCAAGAACGTAACGGCAAAGTGCTACGGGGGGGACGTGACCCGCAAGCGGAAGCTGCTCGAGAAGCAGAAGGCAGGAAAGAAACGCATGAAGCAGCTCGGCAGCGTGGAAATTCCCCAGGAAGCCTTCCTCGCCGTGCTGCACGTGGGTAAGAACCGGTGAGGCTCGATTTCCCCACGATTATGGTGCTGCTGGTGCTGGCCAGCGGCTTCATCTGGGCCCTCGACGCGCTGGTCCTCGCGCGCCGCCGTCGCCGCGCCGTGCCCGAAGTAGGCGAGGAGGGCGAGGGCGATGCGGCCCGGGAGCCCGCGCCGGCGCCGAAAATCGTCGAGTACGCGCGCTCTTTCTTTCCGGTATTTCTCATCGTTTTGCTGCTGCGCTCGTTCCTCATCGAGCCATTCCGTATCCCTTCGGGCTCGATGATGCCGACTCTGCTGGTGGGCGATTTCATCCTGGTCAACAAGTTCGTCTACGGGATTCGGCTGCCCGTCTCGGACCGCAAGATCATCGAGATTTCCAAGCCCGAGCGCGGCGATGTGGTGGTTTTCCGCTTCCCGGAGGACCCCTCGACCCCCTTCATCAAGCGTGTGGTCGGCCTGCCAGGAGACCGGATCGCCTACTACAATAAGGTCCTATACATCAATGGACAGCAGGCGGATCAGCGCCTTATCGGAACCTACACCGGGCACGGCTCGGGGGCCAGCATGACCGGAGCCACCCTCAAGCAGGAGACGCTGGTAGACAAAATTCACCCGATTCTCATCCAGGCGGGTTACCCCTCCATCGACGGAAAGACGGTCGTTCCGGAGGGGCACTACTTCGTGCTCGGTGACAATCGGGACAACAGCCGCGACAGTCGCTACTGGGGAACGGTTGCCGATGAACTTCTGATTGGTAAGGCTTTTACCATTTGGATGAACTGGGATTTCGGCAACGGTATCGACTGGGAGCGCATCGGCATGGGTATTGATTGATGCGATCGACTGAGGAGGCGGGGATCGTGTTTACAGGAGAAATTCGGCGATGAGTTTCAGAAAACGTCAACGAGGCCTCAGCTTCCTGGGATTGGTGGCCCTGGTAGCGATACTGGGATTTGCATCGGTCATCGGCCTGAAGCTGATCCCCATCTACATGGACAGCTGGAAGATCGACAAGATCATGAATACCGTGATAAGCGATCCGGACGTAGACCAGCAAAGTCGCAACGACGTCGTCCAATCGATGTTGAAGCGTTTGGACATCGATGCTGTCGACGCTGTGAACTACAGCAATTACAAAGAATCGATGAGGGTCACCAAAGAAAAGAACAAAACGCAAATCCACATCTTTTATCGGGTGGAGACGCCGCTCATCGGCAACCTGTACCTGGTGGCCGAGTTCGACAAGAACGTAAACAGCTAATACCGAGAGGCCCGACCGGCTGTGCTGTTCGGGTATTGATAGCGCGCATTGTCTTTCTCCGAATCCCGCTGCCGTGCGCCAACGAGCCCCTCCCGCCGCGGGAGGGGCGGCCTCTTCGATACCCTTTGCCGCGTCATTCGCCGGTGTGGCTCGCGTGAGTGACGCGGAGCAGCGCCTGCAGCGACGGCTCGGATACGAGTTCGAAGATTCTG
>JAABYT010000026.1:77822-78007 GCA_011775625.1 Gammaproteobacteria bacterium
CGTCTGACACGTTTGCGCGCACATCTGGTGCGTCGCGAGACGCTGGCAGCCATCGCGCGCGAGCTTCAGGTGGGCGAAATTCTGCGTCTTGGTCCAGGTGAGCTGAAAAGCGGCGGGCGTGGCCGTGATTCCATTCTTGCCGATGCCTTCGAGGCGGTCATCGGCGCGATTTACCTGGACTCGGG
>JAABYT010000026.1:78044-99327 GCA_011775625.1 Gammaproteobacteria bacterium
GAAGTCGGCCTGAAGGACGCCAAAACGCGCCTTCAGGAAACGCTGCAGGGACGGGGCCGCCCGCTTCCCCGCTATACGGTGATCAAACGCGAGGGCGCGGCTCACGATCAGAGCTTTACCGTCGAGTGCCAGGTGGAGGGCATGGCGCACGCGGTGACGGGCAGCGGCCCGAGCCGGCGCAAGGCGGAGCAGGAAGCAGCCAGAAGGGCGCTGGAGGAATTGGACGGCAATGCCTGAACGGTGCAGGCTATGCCCATGAGCGACGCCGAGGCCGAAACCATCACCCATCGCTGCGGCTACGTGGCCATCATCGGTCGGCCCAACGTCGGCAAGTCGACCCTGGTCAATCACCTGGTCGGCCACAAATTCAGCATTACCTCGCGAAAGGCGCAGACCACCCGACATCGGCTGCTCGGCATCAAGAGCAGCCCCGGCGCGCAGATAATCTATGTCGACACACCGGGGCTGCACGCGCGCGCGGGACGTGCCCTCAATCGTTACATGAATCGGGCCGCGACGGGCGCGCTCGTCGGTGTCGACGTCATTCTGTTTCTCGTCGAGGCGGATCGTTGGACGGATGGCGACGAGCACGTGCTTGCCAGGCTTGCCCAGGCCGAGGCGCCCATCATCGCGGTCGTCAACAAGATCGACCGGATCGCCGACAAGCAGACGCTGCTACCGTTTATCGACACACTCGCCGAGCGCCGCGAGTTCATGGAAGTGGTGCCCATTTCCGCCCTGCACGGAACCAACTGCGAGCGTCTCGAGGAGCTCATCATCAGAGCATTACCGGTGCGCGAGGCGCTCTACGACGAGGAGCAATTCACCGATCGAAGCGAGCGCTTTCTGGCGGCCGAGCTGGTGCGCGAGAAGCTCACCGACCGCCTGGGTCAGGAGCTCCCCTACAGGCTCAGCGTGGAAACCGAAGCCTTCGAGCGCGAGAACGACTTGCTCAAGATCGGCGTGGTCATCTGGGTCGAGCGCAGCAGTCAGAAGGGTATCGTCATCGGGCGCCAGGGGAGGGTGCTCAAGGCCGTCGGCAGCGACGCGCGCCGGGACATGCAGGCACTGTTCGGGCAGAAGGTTTTCCTGGAGCTTTGGGTGAAGGTCAAAGAGGGGTGGTCCAACGACGAGCAGGCGCTGCAGCGCCTCGGCTACGTGGACTGAGCGGTACAGCGACGTGAAGCGAATCGATCTCGAGCCGTGCTTTGTGCTCCATCATCGCCCGTACCGGGAAACCAGCCTCATCGTCGAGGTATTCGGCCGTGATTCCGGGAGACTCGGCGTCATCGCCAAAGGCGCGCGCCGGCCGCGCTCGGACCTGCGCGGTCTTCTGCAGCCGTTTCGCCCGCTTCTGCTCTCATGGTCGGGTAGCGGTGAGCTCGGTCTGCTCACCGCTGCCGAGCCTGACGGGTACATGCGCGCTTTCGCTGGCCGCGCGCTTTTCAGCGGCTTTTACATGAATGAGCTGCTCATGCGGCTGCTGCACCGTTTCGACCCGCATCCGGAGCTGTTCGATCACTACCGCGCCGCCATCGCGTCGTTCGGCGCCGGCGCGCGCACCGAGGCGGTGCTGCGGGTCTTCGAGAAGCAGATGTTGGAGTCCATCGGATACGGCTTGGTGCTCGACCGCGACATCGATTCCGGCGAGCCCATCCGGGGCGGGGCCGCCTATTGCTATGTTGCCGATCGGGGACCGGTGTTCGTGCAGAATGGCGACCGCCAGGGTTTGCGCGTGACGGGCGAGACGCTGCTGGCGCTCGCGCGCGAGCGGCTCGACGACGAGCGCGTTCTCGACGAAGCCAAGCAGCTGATGCGCGCCGTGCTGCGCGGTCATCTCGGCGACAAGCCGCTCGCGACCCGCAGACTGTTCCGTCCGGGCAGTCCCGTCCAGGACGCGCGCTGAGACGAGGGCATTCCCGTGATCTTCGGCGTCGGCATCGATCTGGTCAGAATTTCCCGCATGCAGGCGGCTATCGAAAGGCACGGCCGACGCTTTGCCGAACGCATTCTGAGCGACCTCGAGCTGGCAGCGTTCGATGCCAGCCGGCGCCGAGCTGCATTCCTCGCCAAGCACTTTGCGGCCAAGGAGGCGCTGCTCAAGGCCCTCGGCACCGGCCTGCGCATGGGCATTCAATGGAATCACATGGAGGTGCGCAAAGACGCGCTCGGTAAGCCCTTTCTCGTGTGCAGCGGCCGTGTTCAGGAGCTTTTCGACGAGCGTGGCATTACCGAGAGCTTTCTGAGCATCTCCGACGAGGACGAGTACGCGGCGGCTTTCGTCACCCTGGTGCGCGACGAGCCGTAAGCGCGCGCGGCTCTGCGCGAGCGCCTCGCCTTCAGGGGCGCCCGCCCTGGGAGCCGCTCTCGCTGCTGCTCTCGTGAGCGCTGCGCTCGCCCGTCGAGCCCGCCTCCTCCCGCGGCTCGGCGGGCTTTGCCGCAGGTGCCGGGGGAGGCTCGGCCGGGGGGCCGAACGAGACGGGCGGCGCCGGAACATGCTCTGCCGCGGCCCCGGCGGCTGCTGCCGGGGGCTTCTCGGGCTCGGAAGGCGGGCTTTGCGGAACCTGGGCAAGCGCCGCCGCCGGAGCCACCGCGCGCGGGTTCTCCGCCGTCGCGCCGGGCGCATGGGTCGGGGTTTCTCGCGAGTCTTGCTCGGATGTCTGCTGCGCCGGCTGCGCCTGGCTTTCGTCGGCGCCGGATTTGGCCTCGGTGCGTTTCTCGGGCGAGCCGCCGCGGCCACGCCCGCGGCCACCGCGCCGGCCGCGTCTCGACCCGCTGCGCTGGCCCTGCCCGGATCCCTGACGGGTATCCGCCGCGTCGGCATCCTTCTCCCGCTCCTTTGCGCTCGCCTTGGCCCGCGCGCTGTCCTTTTCGCTTGCCTTGGCCCGGGCGCTGTCCTTTTCGCTCGCCTTGGTCCGCGCGCTGTCCTTTTCGCTCGCCTTGGCCCGGGCGCTGTCCTTTTCCTGCTTCGCAGCGCCCTGGGATGCTGTGGGGCGCCGGGCCGACTCGTCGCGCCCGGCGCCGCGGCCGCGTCGTTCGGCTTGTGCGGTGCTGCCGCGACTGCCCGAGCGGCGCCGATCGCCGCCCTGACGCCGCTGTTGCTCACGCTGGCGATCCGTCGCCGGCGCACGGCCGCGTCCGCTGCGGCTGCTGCGCGGGCTCTCCGCGCGCGTGCCTCGGCCGCGCGCCGTCGCGGGCTTGGCCGGGGCGCCGAACAGCGTCGACCACAATCGCTTCAGCCAACCGCCACCCGTCGGCTGCGCTGTCGGCGGTGGCGGCGCGGGGGAGGGCGGCGCGACGCTGCGCACGGCCGGCTGCTCCGGGCTCGCGCGGCGGCTGGTCTCGACGAAATCCGGAAGCGTCTCCGGCGACTGCGAAAACTCGTAGCTGGGCTGGCGGTTGGCGTCGTGCGCCTGGTCGTCGTCGCGGATGCGCTCGATCTGGTAAGCGCCGGCCGTCATATCGGGCGCGGGCACCATAATGATGCGCACGTTGCAGCGTTGCTCGATGCCGTGCACGTTCTCGCGCTTCTCGTTGAGCAGGAAGGTGGCCACGTCGAGGGGAAGGCGGGCGAGAATCTTGCCGGTCTTCTCTTTCATGGCCTCTTCTTCCACCACGCGCAGAATGGAGAGTGCAAGTGACTCGGGACCGCGCACGTGGCCACGGCCGTTGCACGTCGGGCACACCATCTGGCTCGAGTCGCCGAGCGACGGCCGCAGGCGCTGGCGCGACATTTCCAGCAGGCCGAAGCGCGAAATACGACCGACCTGAACGCGGGCACGGTCGCGCTTGAGCGCCTCGCGCAGCCGTTCCTCGACCTCGCGTTGGTTGCGCGCCGGCGTCATGTCGATGAAATCGATGACGATGAGCCCGCCGATATCGCGCAATCTCAGCTGGCGAGCCACCTCGTCGGCGGCCTCGAGATTGGTCGACAGCGCGGTTTCCTCGATATCCGCGCCCTTGGTGGCCCGCGCCGAGTTGATGTCGACGCTCACCAGCGCCTCGGTGTGGTCGATGACCAGTGAGCCACCGGACGGCAGACGCACCGAATGGCCGAAGGCGGCCTCGATCTGGCCTTCGATCTGGTAGCGGGAGAACAGCGGCACGTTGCTCTGGTAGAGCTTGACCTTGCCGAGGTTCTCCGGCATCACCTGGCGCATGAAGTCGCAGGCCTCGTCATAGACCTTTTTCTCGTCGATCAGGATTTCGCCGATGTCCTGGCGGAAGTAGTCGCGGATGGCGCGGATGATGACGTTGCTGTCCTGGTAGATGAGCATCGGCGCGGGGCGCTCTCGGGCGGCGCTTTCGATGGCGCTCCAGAGCTTCAGCAGGTAGTCCAGATCCCACTGCAGCTCCTCAGTCGACTTGCCGACGCCGGCCGTGCGTACGATGAGCCCCATACCCGGCGGCACGTCGAGACTGCTCAGGACCTCGCGCAGATCGCTGCGCTCGTCGCCTTCCACGCGCCGCGAGATGCCGCCCGCACGGGGATTGTTCGGCATCAGCACCAGATAGCGCCCGGCAAGACTCGGGAAGGTCGTGAGCGCGGCGCCCTTGGTGCCACGCTCCTCCTTCTCGACCTGCACGATGAGCTCCTGGCCCTCGCCGAGCGCATCCTGGATGCTTGCGCGGCCCCCCGATCCGTCACCCTCACCCTGCCTGTCGGCGAAGTACTCCCGGGCCACCTCCTTGAAGGGCAGGAAGCCGTGCCGCTCGGCGCCGTAATCGACGAAGGCCGCCTCGAGGCTCGGCTCGACGCGCGTGATTTTTCCCTTGTAGACGCTGGCTTTCTTCTGGGCCTGCGCCGCAACCTCGATGTCCAGATCGTACAGATACTGGCCGTCGACCATGGCGACCCGCAGCTCTTCGGCCTGGGTCGCGTTTATCAGCATTCGTTTCATGCAAAATTCACCTGTCAGGGCACGGCGCTCGTCGCGGACAACGGCCACTGGAGCCGCGGTCCGCGGCGCGCGGTGGAACCGCATCGCAGGCGGTGGGAGGGGGCGTGACAGGCAGCGAGCGACGCGGCGCCGGCATCTGCTCGGGGCAGGCTGCGGCATCAACGTCGATGGTCGACCGCGACCGGACCGGTTGCTCCTCTTGGTCCTCAACGGACCCGCGGGTCGCGATACCGCGCGGGCGGGAGCAGCCGTCTTGCCGCGATCGGCGGCTGTCCGCGCACGTCGTACCGGAGCGTCTCGTCGCCTCTCGGTCTGCGCGGACTTGGGTACCTGCGTCGCCTCTTCGAGACGCGCAGGCACGGGAGTTCGCTTCGTTCTCTACCTGTAACGCCGCTCCGCCGCTGGCGTAAGAGCGCCGTGCATCAATAATACGTGCCGCTTGGGGGAGTGGGCGGGGCGCGTCACAGTCGACCGGATGCCGACTTCTCTCTAGCGGGCCGCGCGCCGGCCTTTCGTCCACGCCATCGGCGACAGGTCACTATAGCAATGTTGGTAGGGGCGGGCAAACTGGTATCATCGCTCCGATGCATACCGACAGCGTCAGCGCCCGCCCCGAGAGCGCAAGCCCGGCCCGCGAGGTCGTCATCGACGAGCACCACGCCGGCCAGCGCATCGACAACTTCCTCATCGGCCGCCTCAAAGGTCTGCCGCGAACGCGCATCTACCGCATCCTCAGGCGCGGCGAAGTGCGCGTCAACAAAGGGCGTATCCGCCAGCACTACCGGCTCAAATGCGGCGATGTGGTGCGTATTCCGCCGCTGCGAACGGATACGGCGCCGCGCGCGCGCGCCGCGCCGCCCTCGCTGCAGACGCTCGTCGAGGAGCGCATCCTGTTCGAGGATCCCGGCCTCATCGTCATCGACAAGCCCAGCGGGGTGGCGGTGCACGGCGGCAGCGGCCGCAGTCACGGCGTCATCGAGGCGCTGCGTGCAGCGCGTGGGCCGCGTCAGTACCTGGAGCTCGTGCACCGCCTGGATCGGGAAACCTCGGGTTGCCTGATGATCGCCAAGCGGCGCGCGGTGCTGACCGCGCTGCATGCGGCGTTTCGCCGGCGCAGCGTCAAGAAGCGCTATCTCGTGCTGGTCAAGGGCCACTGGCGCGGCGGTGCGCGCGAGGTCGATGCAGGGCTCACACGCAGCGTGCTGCGTTCGGGTGAGCGGATGGTGGGCGTCGATGCCTCGGGCAAGGCCGGGCGCACGCGCTTCGTGCCCCTCGCCGTGAGTCGCAGCGCGAGCCTCATGGAGGCGCTGCCGTTCACCG
The DNA here is from genome assembly GCA_011775625.1 of Gammaproteobacteria bacterium. GTDB lineage: Bacteria > Pseudomonadota > Gammaproteobacteria > HK1 > HK1 > JAABYT01. The sequence continues at coordinate 84,266 of JAABYT010000026.1, forward strand.
GGCGCACGCACCAGATTCGCGTGCACGCGGCGTCCGTCGGCCACCCGGTCGCCGGGGACGGCAAGTACGGCGACAAAAGCTTCAACCGGCGCATGCGCGAGCACGGCCTTCGCCGGCTGTTCCTGCACGCCGCCGGCCTGCGCTTCGAGAATCCCGGCGACGGCCGGCAGCTCAGCATCGAAGCCCCTCTGCCGGCGGAGCTGCGGGCGTCCCTCGACAGCCTCGGCCTCGAGAGCGGAGCCTGAAGCCGTGTCGGGGCGCCCGGAAGTCAGCCGCTACCGGCTCCTGGTTTTCGACTGGGACGGCACGCTCGCCGATTCCGAGCAGCGCATCGTGGCCGCGGCGCACACGACCATCGAGGCGTTGGGGCTGCCGCCGCGCAGCACCGAGGCCATCCGCGAGATCATCGGACTTGCCATGAGCGAGGCCTGGCAAGCGTTGTTTCCGGAGGTGCCGCGGAGTGAGGAGGCGCGCTTCATCGCCTGTTACCGGGAGCACTACCTCAGCAACGCCGGCACCCCCGTGCCGTTGTTCCCGGGCGCCAAGGCCGCCCTGCAGGGGCTCGCCGCGCAGCGCTACCGGCTCGCCGTGGCGACCGGAAAGGGCCGTCGCGGGCTCGACAGGGATATGGCCGTTCACGGACTGGAGCGGCTTTTCAGCACCACGCGATCGGCCGATGAGGCGCCCTCGAAGCCGCATCCGCAGATGCTCGTGGACATTATCGAGGAGCTCGACGTCGACGCCGGCGAGACCCTCATGATCGGCGACACGGCGTTCGACCTGGAAATGGCCCGCAACGCCGGTGTCGCCAGCATCGCGGTCGCTTCCGGCGTGCACACCCCAGAGCGTTTGCTAGACTTTGATCCGCTGGCCCTGCTGGAGACCATTGCCGAGCTGCCGGGCTGGCTCGCAGACCAAGTGCGCAACTGATTCTCCGAGCACACCCCGATGTCCGATACCGAACAGGCTACGCCGACACCGGCGACTTCCTCGGCCGCCCCGGCGGCGGATGAAAGTCGCTGGGAGCGCGATCTCCTCAACCGTCTCGCCTTCGCGTCGCTCGCCGAGCAACGCCGTGCGCGGCGCTGGAACCTGGCTTTCAAATTCTCCCTGCTGGCTTACCTTCTGTTGCTGCTCGTCATCTACCTGCCGGGAGACTTGTTCGAGGCCGAGACCGACCAGCCGCACACCGCTCTCGTGGAGGTGCGCGGCGTCATCAGCGAGGGATCGGATGCGAGCGCCGATGTCATCGTCTCCGGGCTCAAAGCGGCATTCGAGGACGAGAACACCAAGGGCGTGATACTGCGTATCAACAGCCCGGGCGGAAGCCCGGTGCAGGCCGCCTACATCAACGACGAGGTGCTGCGCCTGCGCGACGAATTTCCCGGCACTCCGCTCTATGCCGTCATCGCCGACATCGGCGCCTCCGGCGGCTACTACGCGGCGGCCTCGGCGGACAAAATCTTCGCCAACCAGTCGAGCATTGTCGGATCCATCGGAGTGCTCATGAACGGTTTCGGGTTTGTCGACGCGATGGAGAAGATCGGCGTCGAAAGGCGGCTTCTCACCGCCGGCGACCGCAAGGGGTTTCTCGACCCCTTCTCGCCCACCAAGCCCGAAGAGGTGGAACACGTCGAGAACATGCTCGGAGAGATCCACCAGCAGTTCATCGACGCGGTGCGCCGCGGGCGCGGCGATCGGCTGTCCAGCGACGAATCCGTATTCAGCGGCCTGGTCTGGACCGGTGAGAGGAGCGTTTCGCTCGGACTCGTCGACGAGCTCGGCAGCAGCGACTACGTGGCCCGCGAGGTCATCGGCGCCGAGCGTATCGTCGATTTCACGCCGGGACGCTCCTACCTGGAGCAGCTGTTGAGACGCTTCAGTGCGTCGCTGGCGGAAAACCTGATTTCGCAGCTAGGCGTCAGCGGCACGCGTCTGCAGTAGCACGTCGACGCCCTCTTTCTCGAGCATCCGGGTCAGGCGCTGCAGGGGCAGCCCAATAAGCGCGCTCGGATCGTCCCCCTCCATGCGCTCGAAGAGCGCGATGCCGAGGCCTTCGCAGCGAAAGCCGCCGGCGCAGTCGAAGGCGCGCTCGCGATCCACGTATGCGGCAATCTGCTCTCGACTCAGCGCGCGAAAATAGACCGCGAAAGGCACCACCTCCACCTGCTCGCGGCCGCTCGTGCTCGCCAGCAGGCAAACACCGGTCAGGAACTGCACCCGCCGGCCGGCGGCGCGTTCGAGCTGGCGGCGGTTGGTGTCGGCGTCTCCCGGTTTACCGAGGATCTCGCCGTCGAGCACGGCCACCTGATCGGACCCGATAACCAGGGCGCCGTGCGCGTCGCGTGCGCCGCTGCGGGCCTTGGCTCGAGCCAGGCGGGCGACCAGCGCGGCGGGGTCCTCGCCGGGCAGCGGCGTCTCGTCCACCGCCGGGTCGACCACGTCGAAGGCGATGCCGAGCCGGGCGAGAAGCTCGCGGCGGTACGCAGAGGTGGAAGCGAGAACGATGCGGGTCATCGGGTCGGTGGCGCCGCGCTGCTGTTCGGGATGGGCGAGGCTACCCGATGCACGGGGCTCGGGCCAGAGCCGCCCCCTGGGCCCTTTGACACGCCGCTTGCGCAATCTTTACCATGCGCCGCTTATGTCGAAGGCCCTGCCGGAGCTCATCCACCCGTTTCGCCTCGCCCGAGGCGGTGAGACGCTGCGAGGAAGCATCCCGACCACACGCATGCCCCGGCTCGGGGAGCTGCTCTGCCGGCCCTGCGACGAGGCGCGTTTCGAGCTGCACTTCGGCTTCGATGACCAGGGGCAGGCGCGGGTGCTCGGGCGCATCGAGGCGGGGCTCGTCATGCGCTGCCAGCGCTGTCTCGAGCCCATGGAGGTCGAGGTTGCGTGCCCGGTGAGTCTCGCCCTGGTGCACGAGGATGGCGAAATCGCGGGCCTCGACGCGGATTACGAGCCGTTGAAAGTGCCCGACGAGGGAATCTCGCTGACTGCGCTGATCGAGGACGAATTGCTGCTGGGGCTGCCGAGCTTCTCCCGGCATCCGCCCGGGGCGTGCGAGATGCCGGCCGGCGCCGATGCGGCGGACGCGAACGGGGCCGAATCCAGAGGGTCTGGCAGAGAAAATCCATTTTCGATTCTAAAATCATGGAAGTCTCGGGAATCGTCCTAGCCGCTGTGAGACCGTCGTGGCGGCGGGCGGAACACGCTACAATGCGTGCGGCGTCGGCGGGGGACCGGTGGTCCGGCTCGCCGCACTCGAGGACACAGTCACTCGAGACAAACCAGGAGTAGCCATGGCTGTTCAGCAACGACGAAAATCGAAGTCCCGGCGGGACATGCGGCGCGCGCACGATGCCCTTGCGGCCCCGACACTGTCCATCGAGCCGACCAGCGGCGAGACCCACCGGCGTCATCACGTGAGCGCCGACGGATTCTACCGCGGGCGTAAGGTGGTACCGGCCAAGGACGAGTAAGCCTTGGACCTGACCGTCGCACTGGATGCGATGGGCGGCGACCACGGACCTTCGGTGGTCGTTCCGGCGGCGTTTCGAGTCCTCGACGAGCAGCCGGAGCTGACCCTGATCCTGGTGGGTGATAAGAGCATCCTCGAGCGGGAAATCGCGCGCCAGGCTCGCCCCCCCTCCAACCGAATTTCGGTGGTGCACGCCTCCCAGCAGGTGCGCATGGACGAGCTGCCTTCCCAGGCGCTGCGCAACAAGAAGGACTCGTCCATGCGTGTCGCCATCGATCTCGTCAAACGTGGTGAGGCGCACGCCTGCGTGAGCGCGGGTAACACCGGCGCGCTCATGGCGACGGCCCGTTTCGTGCTGAAGACCCTGCCCGGCATCGATCGGCCGGCAATCATCGCGGCACTTCCGTCGGTGACCGGCCACACGCACGTGCTGGACCTGGGTGCAAACGTGGACTCCACCCCCGAGCAACTGTTCCAGTTTGCTGTCATGGGCTCGGTGCTGGTGAGCGCAGTCGACAATATCCCGCGTCCTTCGGTCGGGCTTCTCAACATCGGGCAGGAAGAAATCAAGGGTAACGAGAGCGTCAAGGAAGCGGCCCAGCTGCTCGCCGCGAGCGACCTGCACTACGTCGGTTTCGTCGAGGGCGACGACATCTACAAGGGCAGGGCAAACGTCGTCGTGTGTGACGGCTTCGTCGGTAACGTGGCGCTCAAGTCGAGCGAGGGCGTCGCTTCGATGATTGGGCACTTCATCCGCAGTGAGTTCCGTCGAACCTTGTGGAGCCGGGTAGTGGGCCTCATCGCGCTCCCCGTGCTGCGAATGATCCGGCTGCGAATCGATCCCCGCGAGTACAATGGCGCGAGCTTCGTGGGGCTGAGGGGAATCGTCATCAAGAGTCACGGTGGCGCAGACGTGGTCGCGTTCTCGCGCGCCATCAGGGAGGCGTGCGAGGAAATCCGCAAGAACGTTCCCGAGCGCATCAGTCAGCATCTCGAGTCCGTACTTGCCACGGCGGAGGCCGTGTGAGCTATTCGCGTATCCTTGCCACCGGCAGCTATCTTCCCGAGCGGGTCATGACCAACGCCGAGCTCGAGTCACTCGTCGACACGAGCGACGAGTGGATCCGCGAGCGCACCGGTATCGAACGGCGGCACATCGTCGCCGATGGTGAATCCACCTGCGATCTCGCAGAGCGCGCCGCGCGCGCCGCGCTCGAGAGCGCCGGCGTCGACCCGGCCGAGCTCGAGCTGATCGTGGTCGGCACGACCACCCCGGACAAAATCTATCCCGCTACGGCCTGCCGCCTGCAGGCGCGGCTCGGCGCGGCCGGCTGCACTGCTTTCGACGTCCAGGCGGTTTGCACCGGCTTCATCTATGCGCTCGGCGTTGCGGACAAGTTCATCAAGACCGGCGAGGTCAAGCGCGCTCTCGTGGTCGGTGCCGATACCCATTCACGCCTGCTCGACTGGTCGGATCGGCAGACGTGCATTCTTTTCGGAGACGGGGCCGGCGCCGTGGTGCTCGAGGCGGGCGAAGAGCCGGGAATTTACTCGACCCATCTGCACGCCGACGGGCGCTACGAGGATCTGCTCTACGTCGAGGGCGGCGTTCCACTCGGTGGCGGCGAAATCGCCCAAGGCCATGCCTACACCAAGATGCGCGGCAACGAAGTATTCAAGATCGCGGTGCGCACGCTGCGCCGCATCGTCACCGAGGCGCTCGACGCCAACGGCATGCAGCCCTCGGACATCGACTGGCTGATTCCACATCAGGCCAATATCCGCATCATCGAGGCGACGGCGCGAAAGCTCGACATTCCGGCCGAGCGTGTCGTCGTGACCGTGGCCGAGCATGGCAATACCTCGGCGGCTTCGGTGCCTCTGGCGCTCGATGTCGCTGTCCGCGACGGCCGCGTCAAGCGCGGAGACAATATTTTGCTGGAAGCGTTCGGCGGCGGGTTCACGTGGGGCTCGGCGTTGATTCGATATTGAGCAACGAGGCGAAGATGTCGCTCGCGTTTACTTTTCCGGGACAGGGTTCGCAGTCAATCGGCATGCTGGCGGATCTTGCCAATGACCATCCGCAGGTCGAGGAGACCTTCGCCGAGGCCTCGGAGGTGCTCGGCTACGATCTTTGGGCGCTCACCCAGGACGGCCCCGAGGCGAGGCTCAACGCCACCGAGCAGACGCAGCCCGCCATGCTCGCCGCCGGTGTCGCCGTCGCCCGCGTGTGGCGAAGAGCGGGCGGACCAACGCCGACGCTCGCCGCGGGGCACAGTCTCGGGGAATACTCGGCGCTCGTGTGCGCAGACAGCCTCGCGTTCGCCGACGCGGTTTCGTTGGTCGCGGCGCGCGGGCGCTTCATGCAGGAGGCGGTTCCCGAAGGGCAGGGCGCCATCGCCGCCCTGCTCGGACTCGACGATGCCAGAGTGCTCGAGGTGTGCGCGTCGGCGTCGGACCGCGAGTCGGGCAGCGTCGTCTCTGCTGTCAACTTCAACGCTCCGGGCCAGGTGGTCATCGCCGGCCATGCGGGCGCGGTGGAGAAGGCCATCGCGATGGCCAGCGAGGCGGGCGCCAAACGCGCGATCAAGCTGCCGATGAGCGTGCCCGTGCACTGCGAGCTGATGGAGCCGGCGCGCGAGCGCCTGGTGGCCAAGCTCGACGCGACCTCCATCGACGCGCCGGCTTTCCCCGTGATTCACAATGCCGACAACGAAGCTCACGACGACCCGGCGGCCATCCGCGGCGCGTTGGCCGATCAGCTGACGAGACCCGTGCGCTGGGTCGAATCGGTTCGGGCGCTCGCCGGGCGCGGCGCGAGCGTGCTGGTCGAGCCCGGCCCGGGGCGCGTGCTCACCGGCCTCGGCAAACGCATCGATCGAGGCCTCAAGACGTTGGCCGTGCACGACAGCACGAGTCTGGAGCAGGCGTTGACGGAGATCAGGGAGCTCGTATGACCCTCGAACAAGATATTGCGCTGGTCACCGGCGCAAGCCGCGGCATTGGCATGGCGATTGCCAGGGCGCTCGGCGAACAGGGCGCGTTCGTGGTGGGCACGGCAACCACCGACGCGGGCGCCGAGCGCATTGGCCAGGCATTCGGCGAAGCCGATATCCAGGGGTTCGGAGCGACGCTGGACGTTTCCGACAGCGCTTCGGTGAGCGCGCTGTTCGAGCGTCTCGAGAGCGATTCGCGCAATCCCACCATCCTCGTCAACAACGCCGGAATCACGCGCGACAACCTGCTCGCACGCATGAGCGAGGACGAGTGGGAGGCAGTGCTCAATACCGACCTGACCTCGCTGTACCGCGTGTGCCGGGCAAGCGTGCGCCACCTGATGAAAGCGCGCCGGGGACGCATCATAAATATAACCTCCGTCGTCGGCGCGACCGGCAATCCGGGGCAGTCGAATTACGCTGCCGCCAAGGCGGGTATCATCGGCTTCACCCGGGCGCTCGCGCGCGAGCTCGCGGGTCGCAACATTACGGTCAATGCGGTCGCCCCGGGTTTCATCGCCACCGACATGACCGCGGAGATCCCCGACAAGCAGCGCGAGCAGCTGCTGGCCGGAATCCCGATGAAACGCCTCGGCATGCCCGAGGAAGTCGCCTCGGCCGTGCTGTTTCTGGCGTCACCGGGGGCTGCCTATATCACGGGCGAGACGCTGCACGTCAACGGCGGCATGTACATGGGCTGACGGCTGCGACGAACGAGCCGGGGCCGGGGCGATGCGCGGAAATCCACGCGGTTCAGAGACTTATCGGCGCAGCGGTGCAGGACCTCGCAAGGGTTGTGAAACACACGTGGCTGTGGACACGGTCCAAAGTATTCTTGCATGTTGGTGCCTTTTAACTAAACTAGGCGCGAAACGAGCAGCGCTCCATCGTCTGGGGAGGGAACATCCGATATGAGTACCGTTGAAGAACGCGTCAAGCAGATTGTCGTGGAGCAGCTTGGCGTCAAGGAGGAAGAGGTTTCCGGGGAGTCTTCCTTCGTTGATGATCTCGGCGCCGACTCGCTGGATACGGTAGAACTCGTCATGGCTCTCGAGGAGGAGTTCAACTGCGAGATCCCTGACGAGGAGGCGGAGAAGATCACCACTGTTCAGCAGGCGATGGACTATATCAACGCCCACGTTAAATAGCACAGCACCGGGCATTCTCATCGAAAAGGCCGGCCATCGATGGCACTGATGGCGGCCTTTTCTTTTTCGAAAGAGGTGATGAGCGCATGCGGCGCATAGTCATTACCGGCCTCGGCGTAATCACGCCCGTCGGTCACACCGTCGAGGAGGCCTGGCGGAATATCCTCGAAGGCAAGAGCGGCATCGGGCTCATCGAGCATTTCGATACTTCCGCGTTTTCGAGCCGCATCGGCGGCTCGATTCGAGATTTCGACCTCTCGCCCTACATGTCGCCGAAGGAGGCGCGCAAGACGGACCCGTTTATTCACTACGGGATCGCGGCGGCCATGCAGGCTATCGAGGACGCTGGCGTCGAAGTGACCGACGCCAATGCCGAGCGCATCGGCATCGCCATCGGTTCCGGCATCGGAGGCCTGCCCGGTATCGAGAAGGGCTACGACAACTTCCTCAAGGGAGGTCCCCGCAAGATCTCGCCGTTCTTCGTGCCGAGCAACATCATCAACATGATCGCCGGCAACCTTTCCATCCAGTACGGCATCAAGGGTCCGAATTACGGCATCGTCACCGCGTGCTCCACGGGAACCCACAACATCGGGGATGCGGCGCGCATGATCGAGCGGGGAGACGTGGATGTCATGATCGCCGGCGGCTCGGAGATGGCGACGTCGCCGACAGGCCTGGGCGGCTTTGCGTCCGCGCGGGCGCTGTCCACGCGCAACGACGAGCCCGAGCGCGCCAGCCGGCCGTGGGACAAGGAGCGCGACGGATTCGTGCTCGGTGACGGCGCTGGCGTGATGGTGCTCGAGGAGTACGAGTACGCGAAGTCACGCGGTGCGAATATTTACGCCGAGTTAGCCGGATTCGGCATGAGCAGTGACGCCTACCACATCACGCTGCCGCCGGACGACGGCGATGGCGCGCGCCGCTGCATGGCGCTCGCCATGGCCGATGCACGCATGAACCCCGACGAGGTCGACTACATCAACGCCCACGGCACCTCGACGCCGGCCGGCGACGTGGTCGAGACGCGCGCAGTCAAGGCCGCGCTCGGTGACCATGCGCGCAAGGTCGCGGTCAGCTCGACCAAATCGATGATCGGTCATCTTCTCGGCGCCGCCGGCGGTGTCGAAGCGGTGTTCAGCGTGCTCGCCATTCGCGACGGTGTGGCGCCGCCGACCATCAACCTGGAGGAGCCCGACGAGGAGTGCGATCTGGATTACGTGCCCAACGAGGCCCGGGAAATGCCCATCGCCGTCAGTATGTCGAACTCCTTCGGATTCGGAGGCACGAACGGCACTCTCGTGTTCAAGCGTGTAGAGTAACGCGCGTGTGTGTTCTCCGCGCGGCCGGGAGTCCGTCCGACATTGAACGATTCGTCCACTGGCGATTGCCGATGGCGACGCCTGGCGCTCCGCCCCGATCTGCTCGCCGTGCACCGCCTGAATCCGGCGCGCTATCCGTTTCTGCTCGAGAGCGTCGACCGAGGTAGCGAGCGCGCCCGCTACGATCTCCTTTTCGCGTATCCCGGGGAGCGGCTCGCGCTGAGCCCCGGGGGGCAGCTCACCTTCGATGGTCTGCATCACGGGCAGCGTGACTTTCTCGATCATCTCGACGAGTGGATGGCCCGCGTCGGGGCGCCGCTCGATCGCGCGCCTGCGCTGCCGTTCTTCGGCGGATGGTTCGTTTATCTCGGCTACGAGCTGGTGGCGCAGACCGAGCCGAGCGTGCATCCGCACATGGACCGTGCCGATCGGAGCGTGGCGGATGCGTATCGCATACCGGCGGCGGTGATTCGCGATCACGATCAAGGCGACACGATTCTGGTGGCGGAATCGGAGCGCCTGCATTGCCTCGACGAGATGGAGCGGGACGTGCGCCGGGCGTTGAGCGGCGAGGGCGTCGTCGCCGGCGCCGCGGCGCGGCCAGCGTCGGAAATGGTCGAAGATCCGCCGGAGCAGTTTCTAGACGGCGTCGAGCGGGCCAAGCACTACATCCGCGACGGCGACGTGTTTCAGGTCAATCTTTCGCGCGCATGGCGCGGCCAGCTCGCCGAAGGGGTCGATCCGGCCACCGTCTATGCGCGCCTGCGCGCGGCGAACCCGGCGCCGTTCGCGGGACTCGCGGTGTTCGCGGACCGTGCCGTCGCGAGCTCGTCGCCGGAGCGCCTGGTGTGCGTGCGTGACGGAGCCGTGGAGACCCGCCCCATCGCGGGCACTTATCCGAGAAATGCCGACGCGCGCGAGGACCGGGCACTGTCGCAGGCGCTGCTCGCGCACCCGAAGGAGCGCGCCGAGCACATCATGCTCATCGATCTCGAGCGCAACGATCTAGGCCGCGTGTGCGAGATCGGCAGTGTCGAGGTCAACGAGCTCATGGCGCTCGAGTCCTACACGCACGTGCACCATATTGTCTCCAACGTTCGCGGACGATTGCGCCAGGGCGTCACGCCCTCGCAGGTCATAAAAGCCGTCTTTCCCGGCGGCACCATCACGGGCTGTCCGAAGGTGCGCTGCATGCAGATCATCGCCGAGCTCGAGGGCGTGCCGCGCGGACCGTACACAGGCGCGTTTGCCTACTTCAACCGAGACGGCAGCGGTGACTCGAACATTCTCATTCGCACCATTAATCTCGAAGGCGATTATGTCGAGATACGCGCCGGTGCGGGCATCGTGGCCGACTCTGTTCCGCAACGCGAGCTCGACGAGACGCGCCAGAAGGCGCGCGGCCCCCTCTCGGCGCTGGCGGGGTTGTTGAGATGATGCTCGTGAACGGCGAGGTGCGCGAGGAGATTTCCGCCCAGGACCGTGGTCTACACTTCGGTGACGGGGTGTTCGAGACGGTCGCCGTCGACACCGCTCGGGCGCTGTGTCTCGATCGGCACATTCGCCGTCTCGGTGAGGGCTGTCGACGGCTTGCCATCGCACCGCCGGCAGCCGCGACACTGGAAGAGGAGTGTGCACGTATCTGTGATGGCGTGGAGCGGGGCGTATTGAAGATCATGGTGACCCGCGGGGTCGGCGGACGGGGCTACGCCCCGGGGGAGGGCGCTTCCCCGACGCGCATCGTGGCGCGTTACCCGTGGCCTGCCTACCCCGCTTCGGCCCGCAGCCGCGGCGTCGCGGTACGCGTTTGCGGCACGCGCCTCGGGCGTAACGCGCGGCTTGCGGGAATCAAGCACCTCAATCGACTCGAGCAGGTGCTCGCACGCAGCGAGGAGGACGCGAGCGGATGCGCCGAGGGGATCATGCTCGACGAAGACGGCCGCGTCATCGAGGGCGTCATGAGTAACGTGTTCATGCGCCACGGCCGGGTGCTCACGACACCGGACCTGTCAGCGTGTGGCGTGGCGGGTATCATGCGCGAGCTTGTGCTCGAATCGGCCGCGACGCTCGAGGGCATCGAGCCACGCGTCGGCGCGATGAGCGTCGACGAGCTGTCGTCAGCCGACGAGTGCTTTCTCACCAACAGTCTCATCGGCATCTGGCCGATAAACCGTCTGCAGGGGCAGGCCATCGAGATCGGGCCGCTCGCGCATACGCTGCAGAGCCTGCTGGTGGAGAGCGGAGCCATGACACGTGACTGAATCGCAGACAGCCGAGCGCAGCCCACGCCCACGCGTGCGTCGCCTGCTCGCCGGCGCGGCTGCCGCGCTGCTGGTGCTCGCCGGCGCGGCCGCCTGGCTCGTCATCGAGCAACGCCGCGCACTCAACGAACCGCTGGCGGTCCCGGCAGGCGGATACACGTACGTGCTGCCCGCGGGTGCCGGGCTCAGCGGCGTTTCCCGGGATCTGGCCGCAGCCGGCGTACTCGCCCATCCGCGCTCTCTGGTCGTCTATGCACGCTGGAGCGGCCAGGCGGGCGCCATCAAGGCGGGCGAATACCTTATCGAGGCCGGCACCAGCGCCATCGCCCTGCTCGATCAGCTGGTCGCAGGGCGCGTCGTGCAACACGCGCTCACCCTCGTGGAAGGGTGGACGTTCGAGCAGATGATGGCCGTTATCGATGCCGACGAGCGGCTCGAGCACACCCTTGCGGGCGCGAGCGCGGACGTCATCATGTCGCGCATCGGCTACCCCGGTGTGCATCCCGAGGGGCGCTTCTTCGCCGACACGTATCACTTCCCACGCGGCACCACGGATGTCGAGTTTCTGCGCCGCGCTTACGCGGCCATGGACGGTTATCTCGCGGATGCCTGGGCCGAGCGCGACGAGGGCCTTCCTTTCAAGAATTCCGACGAGGCGCTGACGCTCGCTTCCATCGTCGAGAAGGAGACCGGTGAGCCGCGAGAGCGTCCGCGCATCGCCGGCGTATTCGTCGAGCGTCTGAAAAAAGGCATGCGACTCGAGACCGATCCGACGGTTATCTACGGCATGGGTGACGCCTTCGACGGCAATCTGCGGCGCCGCGATCTGCGCACCGATACACCCTACAACACCTACGTTCGCCGAGGGCTGCCGCCGACACCCATCGCCATGCCCGGAGCTGCCGCCATCGAGGCGGTGATGCATCCCCAGGCGGACGGGGCGCTGTTCTTCGTCTCCAAGGGTGACGGCAGTCATCATTTCTCCGCCACCTACGAGGAGCACCAGCGGGCCGTGGACCGCTATCAGAAGCGCCGCCGGAGCTCAGGTGGCTGAGCGCGGCCGTTTCATCACCATGGAAGGCATCGAGGGGGCCGGAAAGTCGACTCAGATGGACGTCATTCGTGACTTTCTAGACACCAGAGGCATCGAGGTGGTCGTGACGCGCGAGCCCGGCGGTACGCCGCTCGGCGAGTCGGTGCGGCGGCTGCTGCTCGACCCGGCCAACCGCGGCATGTCCACCGACGCCGAGCTGCTGCTCGTGTTCGCCGCGCGCGCGGAGCATCTGCATGCCGTTATCGAGCCCGCGCTNNCTCTCCGATCGCTTCACCGACGCCACCTTCGCCTACCAGGGCGGTGGACGCGGCGCCGACCCGGCACGCATCGCGGTCCTGGAGCAATGGGTGCAGGGCGGCCTGCGACCGGACCTCACGCTGCTGCTCGATGTGCCGGTTGCCTCGGGCATGGCACGCATCGCCGAACGCGGTGAGCCGGATCGCTTCGAGCGCGAGGACGCGGCGTTCTTCGAGCGGATCCGGGACGCGTATCTCGCGCGCGCCGCGGCCGAGCCGGGACGGTTCCGGCGTATCGATGCGCGCTCGCCGGTGGACGTGGTGAGCCGCGAGGTGCTTGCGGCCGTCGAGGCGCTGCTGTGAACGCCGAGCGGCTTGCGTGGCATGCGCATCAGTGGGGCCGTATCGCCGCCATGCAGAGCGGCGCACGTCTGCCCCACGCGCTGCTTCTGCGCGGTCCGGAGGGGGTCGGCAAGCTCGAGTTCGCACGCCGCCTGGTGACCGCGCTGCTGTGCGAGCGCGATGCGTTCGACGTCGATCCCTGCGGGACCTGTCGCAGCTGCCGTCTGATCGCCGCCGACACCCACCCGGACCTGCACGCGCTCGAGCCTCCCGACGGCAAGGCTCAGATCGGTATCGATCAAGTTCGCGAGCTGATCGGCCGCGTCGGCCTCACGGCCCAATACGGAGGCCGCAAGGCGGTGCTGGTGGCGCCTGCCGAGCGCCTCACCCGCGCCGCGGCCAACACGCTGCTCAAGACCCTCGAGGAGCCTCCGGGCGATACCCTGTTCGTTCTGGTTTCCCACCGCGCCGCGGCCCTGCCGGCAACCATCCGCAGCCGCTGCCAGATGGTGGATTTTCCGACGCCGCCGGCCGCCGTGGCGCGGCCCTGGCTCGGCCTCGACGACGAGGCGGCGGATACCGCGCTGCGTCTGGCGCACGGGGCGCCCCTGAGTGCCCGCGTGCTCGCCACCGGCGGCGGACTCGAGGCCCGTGAGGCGGTTCTCGAGGACCTCGAGGGGCTCGTCTCCGGCGCACGCGACCCGGTGGAGGCTGCCGAGCGCTGGCGCGACCTGGGGCTGCTGGATGCGCTGCACTGGCTGCAGTCCCTGGTCTGTGATCTGGTACGCCTGAAAAATGGCCGGTCAGCGCACAGTTTGACCCATTCGGACCGCGGCGCCGCTATGCAGCATCTGGCCCTCGGGCTAGACTTGATACGATTGTTTCGCCTCTTCGACCTCATCGTCGAAGCCCGGCGGGCGGCCCTGGGGCAGCTCAATTTCAACGAGCAGCTGACGTTGGAGAGCATCGCCATCGCGTGGCGGCAGGACGGCGCTTGAGCCGGTAACGAGGCAAGCGGGACAACCGAGGAGCTGGAGTATGGCGGCACCAAAGCCAGGCATTCTTTCCCTGACCATCAGGGACAAGAGCGCGCTTTACGCGTCTTACATGCCATTCGTGAAAAACGGCGGCCTGTTCATTCCCACCAGCAAGTCGTATCGGCTGGGCGACGAGGTGTTCATGCTTCTCACGCTCATGGACGAGAAGGAAAAGCTGCCCATCGCCGGACGCATCGTCTGGGTGACGCCGAACGGCGCGCAGGGCAACCGCACCGCCGGCATCGGCGTGCAGTTCAGCGAGCTCGACAAAGGTCAGACCAGGAACAAGGTCGAGAATTATCTGGCCGCCGCCCTCAAGTCAGAGCGACAGACCCACACCATGTAGGCCGGGGCAGGGCGCGCGCGGCGTGCTACCCGGCAATCACCCGACTCGGCCCGACTCGGAATGCGTGAAGGCGCTAGAACTGGAGTGCGCCGAGCGTGCGCTCGCTGGCCGCGAGGCGCTCGAGCTCGTAGCAGTGGCCCTGGCCGCCCTCGACGAACAGGTTCGGGTTGAGCAGAAGGGGCAGGCGCTCGAGGTTGAGCGATGCGAACGCCCTGCGCCAGGCCTCGATGACCGGCTCGGGGACGTCGGGATGGATAACCCACCCCTGGTCCACGTTGGGGAAACGCGCGAAATCCACCAGCCCGGCGATCACGTCGTCGACCCCATCGTCGTAGCTCTGGTTGATCTCGACATCGATCGCAACGGGCTCGTCGAGCACGCGGCTCATGCGCGCTTCCATGGCGTCAACCAGCGCCGGGCACTGCCAGATCATTTTCACGCGCCGATCGGGTGCGTAGATGCCGAACGACAGATCGACATCGGCGAGCGCCGGTGGTGAAAAGACGACTCCGGCACCGAGCAGCGCCGCAATCAATATCTTCCTGACGCGCGTCGTCATGATCTCTCTCCCCGAATGAATGGTGTCGGTTGTTTTCGCAATACAATGATTACGTCCGTACCGTTATCGGGTGCGTAACAAGAGCGCTTGATACGGGCGGTGAGGAACGTCGTCACAAACGAGCCGCCACCGTGTGACGGTCCTCCCAATTCCACCCAATGGGCGCCGGCTGGACGGACAAACGATGCCCCGGCAAGCCTGTCGGGAGCTATGGAGCGGCGCGCGGCGGTGGTGCTAGCATGCTTCTCGTTCCCATTCGCCGGGGAGGTCGAGTTGGCTGCGG
>JAABYT010000026.1:99356-111526 GCA_011775625.1 Gammaproteobacteria bacterium
TCGTTGCGGCCGGCCTTCTGACGGCCGTCTACCTGCAGGGTTGGCTCGACGGTGCGTTGCTCGGCTACACGGCGTGGATGACCCTCGCCATCTGCGCTGTTTTCCTCTTCGGACTACTCTTGTGCACGACTCGAATCTGGCGCATCAACCACGAGCTCAATGCCGTGGAGGAGGGCGCGCCGGCAAACCGGACGCGTGCAGGCTGGTACCTGGACAGCATCTCCGGGCGTTCCGGCGATAGCCGCACCATCAGCGCGGGTCTGCTGCGTAATCGGCTGGGAGGTGAGATCGCGATCGTCCGGCATACCGCCGAAAGTCTCGTCTTTCTCGGCCTGGTCGGTACCGTCATCGGTTTTATCGTCGCGCTGTCGGGAGTCGACCCCGAGGCGAGCACGCGGGTCGATGACGTGGCATCGATGGTCGGCACCCTCGTCGCCGGCATGTCCATCGCGCTGTATACGACTCTGGTCGGCGCCGTCCTGCATGTCTGGCTGATGATCAATCACCGCATGCTGGCGAGCGGCACCTCGGACCTGTTCAATGCGATCGTCGAGCTCGGTGAGCGCCGTGTGGGCGTTTGAAGACTTTGAAAGCGACTCTTCGGGCACCGTGTTTCGCGACGTGCTCATGCTGGCGCTCATCGGCTTCGTTGCCATGGTGATCATGCTCCTGCCGCACATCAGCAAGACCCAGGAGGAGGTTGAGGAGTACACGCCACCGGGAAACGTGGTCGTGGAGATGCACTGGCCCGACGAGTTGCCCGTGGATGTCGATCTCTGGGTGCAGGCGCCGAACGACATCCCGGTCGGCTTCTGGAACCAGGGCAGCCCGCACTTCAACCTGCTGCGCGACGATCTCGGCTTGGAGGGCGACGCAAGCGGGCGCAACTACGAGGTCTCCTACAGTCGCGGCATCATTGCCGGCGAGTACACGGTCAACGTGCACATGTACGGCAAGGTGCCCGCCGGTGTGGTCGTGCCGGTCCGAGTGATCGTGAGCGTCAAGTCCAAGTACGACAGTCTGCGCCAGATTCTCGAGACCAGTGTTGAGCTGCAGCGCCGCAATCAGGAGGAGACCGCGTTTCGTTTCCGACTGACCGCGGACGGGGATCTGGTGCCGGGGAGCGTCACCACGCTGAGACGCCGGCTCGTCACGGGACACTAGCGAGAGCACGGTCGTGAAGGAGCTGTTTTTCGGATTCGTCGCTCTGCTCACCGTCGCCGCGCTGCTCGCGACCATTGGCATATGGTCGCAGCGCCGGCTCAGTATTCGCACCTCGGCGGTCATCCTGACGGCGCTCCTGATACCTATCGGCTACCTGACCGTCACGGAGCTGTTGAGCCAGCCCAAGCCCATGCACCACGAGTGGTTCAAGCGCCATGTCGACGAGGCCACGCTGCTCGGTGTGAGCGTGCGCGAAGGCGAGGCGATCTATCTGTGGCTGCGCCTGGACGACTCCCTGGAGCCTCGCTACTACGTGCTGCCCTGGCAGCGGCAGCTCGCCGAGAAGCTGCAGAACCTCGTCGACGAGGCGATTCGCGACGGCGCTGCCGTGGTCATATCGAACCCGTTCTCGCGTGAATCTTTCGACAACCTGGGCGATATGAACGTGAAAATCATCCGCCCACCCCAGATGCCTCTCAAGCCACCGCTACCGCCGCCACAGTTCTTCAATCCCCGCGAGCGAAGCACCTGAGCCCGATCCCGGCGCCTGTCGCCATCGCCGGTGCACGACTGGCCCGGCCATCGGCCGTATGGTCGGATATACTGTGGACCCGCGGTCGCGACGCCCGGCGCCAACCAAACGGATGGAGATGATGGCGAACGATACAAGCAGCCCGCTCAAGGAGACCGTGCTCCACGACTGGCACGTGGCACACGGGGGCAAGATGGTTCCTTTCGGCGGATGGGACATGCCGGTGCAATACAAGACCGGCATCATCCGCGAGCATCTCGCCACCCGGCGCAGCTGCGGGCTTTTCGATGTCTCGCACATGGGCCGTTTCCGGGTGCGCGGCAAGGGCGCAGAAGAATATCTCATGGGTGTTTTGACCAACAGCGCGCGGGCGCTCGAGGTCGGTCAGGCCCAGTACACTTTCATCGCCACCGAGACCGGCGGCGCGGTCGACGATGCCTATCTCTACAAGCTCGCCGAAGACGACTACCTGCTGGTGGTGAATGCCGGCAACCGCGAAAAGGACTGGGAGTGGCTCGTTACCCACAACCACCGCCCCGACGTGAGCCTGGAGAACGCGAGCGAGGAGCTCGGCATGATCTCCCTGCAGGGACCCGATTCGACCACCCTGCTCGAGCAGATCGTCGACAAGGCCGTGCTGCCCGAGAGCAAGCGTAACTGGCTGACGTCGGTGACCCTCGACGGGTATCCGGTCATCGTCGCGCGCACGGGCTATACGGGAGAGGCCATTGGCTTCGAGCTTTTTCCACCCCGTGAGTACACGCTCGCGCTTTGGGAGAAGCTCATCGAGCTCGGCGCGCTGCCCGTGGGTCTCGGCGCACGCGATTCGCTGCGCCTGGAAGCGGGACTGCCACTGTACGGCCACGAGCTCGGCGACGATCCCGAGCATCACGAGATACCGATATTCGCCAACGATCTGGCGCGCTTCGCGGTGCGTCACGATGGCGATGTCGATTACCTCGGCCGGGAGGCCCTCGAGCGCCAGCGCCACGAGTTCGTGCAGATAAAACGCGGGGAGCTCGACGCACCGGTGGGCGAACGGGTGCTGCCACGCGTCGTCCAACCCATCGCGGTGTTCCACGGCCGCCGGCCGCTTCGCGCCGGCTACCGCGTGAGCCACGACGGCAAGGAGGTCGGCTACGTCACCTCGGGGACCAGCGTGCCGTACACCCAGTTCTACGGTGAGGGCATCACCGCGACGCCCAGCGACGAGCACGACCTTCGCCCCATCGGTCTCGCACTCATCAATTCGGATCTGCACTACCGCACCGACAGGCCCGTCGTGCTCGAGGTGCACGACGATCGCGGCAACGCGTTCGAGGCCGAGCTCGTCGAACGCCACATGTGGCCATCGGCGCCCTTTGCACGCACCTATACGGGTTTTGCCGCGGCGCCGGCGCCCTCGTGCGCGGTGCCGGAGATGGCGGCGGAGATGGCCGCGGCCCTGGCGGCCGACGCACGCGCGAACACCGAGTGGAGAAGGAGCCGCTGCATCAATCTGATCCCTTCCGAGCAGTGCGCCTCGGCTTTCGTGGACGCGCTGTGCATTGCCGATCCGTCGTCGCGCTACAACGAGCACAACCGCCTCAAGGCGCTTGGCCCGGGTGCCGCCGATGTGCGGTATTACAAGGGCACCGCCTTCATCATGGAGAAGGAGGAAGAGCTCAAGGCGGCGCTGAGAAGCTTCTTCGAGTGCTCCCAGGCGGAGACCCGTGTCATCAGCGGCCAGATGGCCAACGACACGGTCTACGACGCCCTCAAGCAGTTCAAGAATCGTTTCCGCGGCGGCAAGCCCGCCGAGCTGCTGCGCCGCGTGCTGGTGCACGATCTCAACAAGGGCGGACATCTGAGCGCGCAGATCGGTGGGGCACTGAAGAACTACGTTGCCCTCGACCCGACCACCGGACGACCGGCCGTTTCCCATTTTCCGTTCCGCGCGGACAATCCGTACCGCATCGACGTGGAGGCGACCAAGGCGCTGATCGCCGAGGTGCGCCCGGAGCTCATCGTCTTCGGGCGAAGCGTCATCATTCACACCGAGCCGGTGCGCGAGATCGCCGAATTCGTGCACGCCGAGTTCGGCGCCGACAACCCCGCGCGTCCGCTTATCATGTACGACGGTGCGCACGTGCTGGGCCTGCTGGGCAGGTATTTCCAGGCGCCGCTGGAGGAGGGCGCCGATGTCGTCACCGGCTCGACCCACAAGACGTTCTTCGGACCCCAGCGCGGCGTGATTCTGAGCAACATCGAGCCGGGCGCTGCGTTCGAGGGCTTCTGGCGTCACGTGGAATCCCGCACGTTCCCCGGGCACGTGAGCAACCACCATCTCGGCACCCAGCTGGGGCTGCTCGGCGCCACCTACGAGATGCTCGCCTTCAAAGACGACTACCCGCGCCAGGTCATCGCCAATGCCAAGGCCTTCGCGCGCGCCCTGGATGACCAGGATCTCGTCGTCGAGGGCGACCGGGCGAACGACTTCACCGAGACCCACCAGGTGCTGCTGCGCGTCGCGCGGGCGCGCGGCGAGTGGGCCGCGGATCTTCTCGAGCAGAACAATGTCATCACCAATCCGCAGGCGTTCTACGACGACCCGAGCTTCGCCGCCTCGAGCGGCGTTCGCATGGGCACGCCCGAGATGACGCGCTATGGCATGCGCGAAGCCGATTTCGCCGAGCTCGCGGCGCTGCTCGCCGAGATTCTGAGAGGCGATCCATCGGCGCCGGAAGGCCACTGGCGCGAGGCGGTAACTGCGCTACGCGACCGCTTCACGGAAATGCAGTATTGTCTTTAGAGCTGGACCCGGCACTATCGCGCGCCGAACCCTGAGTGCTCGAGTCCGCATGGCTGGTGATCATGCGAATATCGCTCCCGTCGGACGCGGCAAATCGTAGCTCCGGCGCCGACAGGCGAAGGGTTCCATGTCACGTTTGGCGCACGGCATCTCGATGCAGGGGGACGAGTCACCGTGCATGATTCGGAGCGACTTCCCCGCAAGCTCGCCGCCGTTCTCTATGCAGATGTGGTCGGCTACGCTCGCCTGACCGGCGCGGACGAGGACGCGACACACCGCAGGCTCAGCACTTATCTCGACCTGATCACCAGTGCGGTCGAGGACCATCGCGGTCGCGTCGTGCACTACGCCGGCGACGCCGCGCTCGCCATGTTCGAGGCGGCGATCGATGCGCTTTCCTGTGCGGCTCATATCCAGAGAGCCCTCGGAGCCCTCAACCAGAACCAGCCCGACGATCGCAAGATCCAGTTCCGCATCGGCGTCAATCTGGGTGACGTCATCGAGGACCGCGACGACATCTACGGTGACGGGGTGAATGTCGCCGCCCGACTGGAGAGTCTCGCCGAGCCCGGTGGAATCTGCATATCCGAGTCGGTGCGCACCGCAATCGGCGACAAGCTGGAGCTCGCGTACGAGTTCCTGGGCGAGCAGTCGGTCAAGAACATCACGCAACCGGTTCGCGCCTATCGGATAGCCTCGAAACCGGGCGAGCCTTCTGTCTCCGAGCCTCGACCGTCAGCGCGTCGATCAGGCATCGCCGCGATTGCGGCCCTATTGCTCGTAACCGGCATCGGCTTTGCAATCTGGCAGCAATGGCGAGAACCGGCCGAATCCGGCACCGGTCGGCAAGCGCCCGCCTTGCCCACCGACAGGCCTTCCATCGCGGTATTGCCGTTCGCCAACATGAGCGCCGATCCCGATCAGGAGTACTTCACCGACGGGATGACCGACGATCTCATCACCGATCTTTCCAAGATCTCGGGCTTATTCGTAATCGCGCGAAATTCGGTCTTTACCTACAAGGGCAAGCACACCAAGGTTCAAGACGTCGCCAGGGACCTGGGGGTGCGTTACGTGCTCGAGGGCAGTGTGCGCCGTGTCGGCGAGAACGTGCGCATCAATGCGCAGCTCATCGACGCCACGACGGGCGGACATCTGTGGGCGGAGCGCTACGATGGCCGAGTTGCCGACGTATTCAATCTGCAGGACAAGGTGACGGCGAGGATTGTCGCCGCGCTCGAGGTCGAGCTGTCGCCCGCGGAGGAGAAGACGAAAATCGGACGGGACACGAAAAATATCGCCGCATACGACGCTTTCCTGCGCGGCTGGGAACACCTGCTGAGAAGAACACCCGAGGACGCCGCGCAAGCCGTCGATTTCTTCGAGCGCGCTTTGGCGCTCGATCCGGCCTACGCCAGAGCCTATGCCGCTCTGGCCCAGACCTACTGGGACAACAGCCTCGATGTGACCTTCAACAGGCTGGTCGGGCTCGATACCGGTCAAGACGACACCAGTTACGCGGCCGACGTCATCGCGTGGAATTATCTGGAGCGCGCCCGCGATGCGCCGCTGTCGCAGGTTCACAGCCTGAGGGCGCGCACGCTGCAGCGAACCCGGCGGTTCGACGAAGCCATACAGGAGGCGAGGGAGGCCGTCGCGCTCGGCCCCAACGATCCGGTGGCCTACGACGTGCTGATCGAGAGCCTGATCTACTCGGGCAGTCCCGAGGAAGCGATCAAACTGGCAGAAGAATCGGTCCATCTCGACCCGAATCTGCCGGCCGAGAAGCTGTTCCTGAAGGGAATGGCTTTTTACACCATGGGGAATCTCGAGGAGGCCCTGTCGAACGTTGCAATCGCTCGCAAGCACAATCCGGCGCAGACCCGCTACGCGGCGATCCAGGCCGCAGCCCTGGTCGAGCTCGGGCGAATCGACGAGGCGCGTGTCGCCCTCAAGACGTATCTGCGCGGACTGCTGACGTATACGACGCTCAACTGGACCATGTTCTATTGGCCCTTCGAGAAACGCGAGACCGCAGAGCGATTCGCCGCCAGCCTGCTCGAGGCCGGTCTGAGAGAGTCACCCAAGCCCTATTTCGCGGTCTCGGAAAGCGACCGGCTGAGCACCGGCGAGATAAGCGCTCTCGTGTCCGCTAAGACCACGGTCGGCATGGATCGCGGTCAAGGCGGGCTCGAAGACGAGCTGGAAATCAGGCGCGATGGAAACGCGCAGATCACCGAGCAGCACTGGCTTACGTATTTTCGTGAGGGACCCAGTCGAATAGAGAACGATCTTCTCTGCGATCCCTGGTACGACTTCCCGGACTTCTGCGTGGCCATTTACCGCAATCGTGATGGAAGCCGGACTGAGAAGGACGAGTACATTTTCTTCACGCCGGCGGGACCGTTCACGTTTTCCGTATTCGAACCGGTGAGCTGATCGACGCGGTGCCCGGGCGCCCGATTCCGGCGCCGAGCGGCGGGGGGGTCTGCCATCGGGGGGTGCGCGGGCGTCGAAGACGGCTCCGGAGCCGGAAACAGTTCAGTTCGTATAATGTATATTATGTTAAATCATACACAGGTCAGCCTGCCTGGACAGCCGCCCCGCCAACCTAGAATCAACCTTAAGTCTCCCGCAACTATTGATTGAAAAGAACGGGTTAGGCAACTTTCCCCGAAGCTGTCTGAGACAAACATCCTTTATCGTCGCGGTGTTTACCACCACGCGGGCGCGTGCGTGCCNNGCGGGCCCGAGATGCTCGATGACGCCGAACGGCGTCGCCGTGGTCTGCATCAGATCGGCGATATCGGCGTTGTCGGGATCCTCCAGCCCTGTCTCCCGGATGCGCCCGAGGCCCTTCAGCCAGTGTCCGGTCTGGGCGAGCGACACGCGCACCAGATGGCTGCCGCCGCCGTTGAACCGCCGCGCGAGCGCCGCCAGAGCGCCGAAGGCGGCCAGATAGCCGCTGGCATGGTCCTGGGCCTGAGCGGGAAGGCGTCCCGGACGCCCTTCCCGCCCGCACTCCCAGGCGATCCCGCTGGCCGATTGCACCAGGCTGTCGTAGCCGCGGCGCAGGCGCCACGGCCCCCGGTGGCCCCAGGCCGACAGGGTCACGTAGACGATGCCGGGCCGGATGGCGGCGACCGCCTCCGGCGAGAGGCCGAGCGCGTCCAGGGCCCCCGGCCGGTAAGCCTGCACGAACACGTCGGCGTCGCGGATGAGCGCCTCGAGGGTCTGCCGATCCCGCGTTTCACGCAGATCGAGGCTCGTGGCGCGCTTGCCGAATCCGGTGTCGATGACCAGCCGCTCGATGTTCGGCAGGTGCGGCGCGCTCACCTGCAGCACGTCGGCGCCGTGGGCGGCGAGCGCCCGGGCGGCCACCGGACCGGCGACGATGCGGGTCAGGTCGAGAACGCGCACCCCCGCGAGCGGGCGCTCGGCGCTTGCCAGGGGCTCCGCGGGGCTTTCCCCGATGGGCAGGATCTCGAACGTCGGCAGGGACGCCACGGCCGCGTGCTGGGGATGCGCCTGCCACTCTTGCGGGGTGCGCACGAAGGCGGCGCAGGTGCCCGCCGCGATCAGCGCCTCCTCCAGGGCCTCGCCCTTCCAGCCGCGGATCGCCTGCGCGACCGATGCCCGCTGACCCGGACACTGGAGCACCTCGAGGGCGCGCTGGCGGTGGTGAGGGAAATTGGTGTGCAGCTGCACCCAGCGGCCGTCGCCGGTGGCATGGAAGCCGGCGATGTCGTCCCAGATAGGCGGCGGCCGCTCGCCGTCGATGCGCAGGTGGCGCTCGCTCCTGAAGGTCATCGCCGCGGTGCGCGTGTCCACGCGCACGCGCTGGGCGCGGCCCGTCCTCAGTCGCCACAGCTCTGCGGCGGCGAGCGCCGTCGCGCCGATGGTGGCGGCGGCGGCCTCGCCGATTCTGAACGGCGACGGCAACACCGGATCGGCGCCCGTGACGGCGACGTTCTCGAGCGCTTCGGCCGCGCATCCGGCTGCCCGCCAGAGATTCTCCAGGGTGCGCACTTCGACCATCCTCGACAGACGGACGCGTCGGGCGCCCCTGCCCTGACCGGCCCGCGACGATGTTTCCCACGAGGCGCGATGATAATCCGCGCCCCCACCCGTTGCAGCGCCGCGCTCGGCGATGGCCGGTGCGCGGCGATCAGCGGGCGCTCGAGGGACGCTGTGGGCCCGCCGCCGGGCTCAACGGGCCCCGATGCCCGTCAGCCCTCGCTCAGCGTGTGCGCCTCGCTCTCCCGCGGGTCGAGCTTCCAGCCCGATTTCCAGCGTTTCCACAGCAGGTGCGCTCCGAAGAGCACCACCAGCACGCCGATCACCGGACGGGGAACGCCGCCCATCAGGAACAGCGGTATCGAAACGGCGAAGCAGGCGCTCGGCAGGTAGAAGAGCGTCCATACCTTCCTGCCCCGGTGGGCCTGGAAAACGGGAAATGCCGCCGAGAACAGCGCCACCAGAAGGAAGAACAGCGACCACGGCCGGGTGAAGAACGGCGTCAGGTCCGTCGTGATGGCCATCGCTCTCGACAGATTCAGCTCGGCAATGTTTCCGAGCACCACGCCGAGAATCATCGGCGCCAGCGGGAAGCCGAACTGGCGCATGATGAAGCCGAGGATGCCGAACCAGAGCAGTGTCCAAAGGTCGAACTCGACGTTGTTGAGGGCAAAAACGCCGATGCCGCAGAAGCCCAGGATGACGCAGGCCAGCATGTACATGCGAATGCGGGTGACCAGCACGAATATCCGCAGCATGAACGACTGCATGAAAATCATCATGAAGTTCGCGATGAAAAAGGCGATGAAGATCGAGTAGGCGAGCACCGGCTCGTCGCGGATGAAGGTCGGGCTCGGCACGACGTCGTGGATGAGAAGCGCACCGAGCATGACCGCCGTGGTGACGTCGCCGGGGATGCCGAGCGCCATCAGCACGATGAGCGCGCCGCCCTCCACCGCGTTGTTCGAGCTCTCGGGGGCGATGATGCCCTCGGGCTTCCCGGTGCCGAACTTCTCGGGCTCGCTGGAGGCCTTCTTGGCCTGATCGTAGGCGAGGATGTTGGCCACCGAGCCGCCTGCGCCCGGCAGGATGCCCGTAAACACGCCGATGATGGATGAGCGGATGACGACGACCCAGCGCTTGGCGATCTCGCG
Source organism: Gammaproteobacteria bacterium (assembly GCA_011775625.1). Classification (GTDB taxonomy): domain Bacteria; phylum Pseudomonadota; class Gammaproteobacteria; order HK1; family HK1; genus JAABYT01. The sequence continues at coordinate 109,015 of JAABYT010000026.1, forward strand.
TATCGCGAGCCGGTGCTCGATTCTCGCCTGAATGGAGCCGCGGTCGCTGAGAGATTTTCTGGCCGCCTCGCGGTCACGCACGTCGGTCAGCAGCTGGCTGAAAGCGAACAGGCCAATCAGGACGGCGATGAAGTCGAATCCCTGCAGCAGCGAGTCGCTGCCGAAGTTGAATCGCGCCATGCCGATGGCCTCGTCCTCGCCGACGGTACGCACCAGCAGTCCGATGGCGCCGGCGATGAGGCCCTTGACGAGATTCCTGCCGGCGAGGCTCGCGGTGATGGTCAGCGCGAACATCACCAGCATGAAGTAGTCCCAGGGCTGGAACTCGAGCCCGATGCGCGCCAGCTGGGGCGCGAGCGTGACCAGCAGGACGGCGCTGATCATGCCGCCGAAGAAAGACGACCACACGCCGAGTCCGAGGGCGAGCCCCGGCCTGCCCTTGCGCGCCATGGGAAAGCCGTCGAAGGTGGTGGCCACCGAGGACGGTGTTCCCGGAATGCCGGTCAGGATGCCGGCCATGAGCCCTCCCGAGAGCCCGCCGACGAGCACCGCGACCATGGTCGCCAGTCCCTGCGAGGGCGGCATGCCGAAGGTGAACGGCAGGGTGAGCACCACCGCCATGGCGATGGTGAAGCCGGGGATGGCGCCTGCCATGAGCCCGCCGGCGACGCCGACCATCATCAGCGCGAGCGTCTTTATGGTCAGGATTTCGGAGAAAGCCGCGAGAACGTTTTCGACGATCATGCCAGCGCTCGATCAGCCGAAGGGATTGAAGATCATCCCTGTCGGAAGCATGACCCCGAGTCCGAACGTGAACAGCGCCCACATGGCGCCAACGGTGCAGACGGTCACGACGGCGTGCACCAGCAGGCGGCGCGGGCTCCAGCCGCCGAGCAGGCCCATCAGCACGAAAACGAAGGTCATGCTGCCGATGAGCATGCCGAGCACCGGCAGCGCGACCAGGTAGAGGAGGAACATCACGAAGCAGAGGATCGGATTGCGCCAGTAGGCGAACCAGCCTCCGATACCGGGCTCGCGCGGGGCTTCCGTGGGTTTCTCGTCTTCTTCGGGCTTCACCCGAAGCGATTGCAGCAGGTAGATCAGCGACAGCAGTGAGAGCACCGCCAGAACGATGCGCGGCCAGGTCGAAGGCATGAGCGTGCCGTAGTCCGGTTGTCGGATATCGAAGCTCGCCCAGAAAAGCACGCCGCAGACAACGAGCAGGAAAACGGCGACGTAGGTATCGCGATTCAATCGACCCATGAGGCGATGGGGTTCCGTCCCGGTGGTGTTACGGGGTGCCCGGGACCGACGACGGCCCCGGGTCACCCCGCTCGATTAACGTCGGCGGCAGTTATTTCTTGTACATGCCGATCTTGATGGCGACCTTCTCGTGGGCGTCGTAGGTCTCCTTGGCCCAGGCTTTGTAGTCTGCGGGGCCGACCCACTCCACGTCCGTGCCCTTGGCGTCCATCTGCTTCATGAGCGCCGGGTTCTCGGCAGCCTTCTTGAAGATCTGCGACCAGTGCTCGATGACGTCCGGGGGCGTGCCCTTGGGCGCGACGATGCCACGCTTGAGCGCGTAGACGAGCGGCACGCCGAGCTCCTTCAGGGTCGGCAGGTCCGGCAGGTGCTTGGAACGCTTGTCGGCGGCGATGGCGAATGCCTTGAGCTCACCGGACTCGATGTACTTGCGCCCCGAGGCGACGTTGATGGTGCCGAGCTGGATGGCGCCGGAGAGAATCGCTGTCATGCGCTCGCGGGTTCCATCGTAGGGCACGTAGCTGAATTTCATGCCGGTCAGATCTTCGAGAATCAGCCACATGAACTGGCTGGTGGAGCCGAACGTTGCGCCCGTCTTGATGGTGTCGGGCGCGGCCATGGCCGCCTTCTTGAGGTCATCGAAGCTGTTCCACGGCACCTTGCCCGAAGCGCCGACGATGTCCGGCGTTGAAGTCAGGAGCGCAACGGTGTCGAAGGCTTCGAAGGCGAAGTCGATGCGACCGTTCAGGTAGCTGGTGATGGCGCTCTGGTGGATGGCGAACAGCGTGCAGCCGTCGGGCTTCGCCCTTTGCGCTTCCTTGGCGCCCTTGTTGCCGCCCTGGCCGGGAATCGTCACCACTTTCACCTTGGGCGTGACGTCCAGCTCCTGGATGGTCTTCTCGAAGATGGAGAAGATCACGTGGGTGCCACCGCCCGCCTTCCACGGCACGATGAGCTTGGCGGTCTTACACGGGATGTTGACCGCATGCGCGTGCATCGGTAACAGGAATCCCGCCAGGGCCATCAGCGAGACGGCCGATATGATTAGCTTTCGAACAGTCATTCTGTTCCTCCTCCGTCAGATTGTTTTCATGTCAAACGGCCAGGCCCATTGCGCTTCGGCAGGGCTCGAAGCAACGGTTATCGCGGCTGGCCGGCCAATTTCGTTGTTCTGGTTGGTCCGCCCACGCTCTCAGAGGACGCGTGTTGGCGCGGTCGCAGGCAAATGGTATACCAAATCGGCGCCCAT
>JAABYT010000026.1:111667-112143 GCA_011775625.1 Gammaproteobacteria bacterium
TACGAAATTGCCAACGTGGCGGACATCGGCGACGCCAAGATCAACATGATGAGTCTCGAGAAGAGCATCGACAACATCACGGAATTCGTCGCCAAGGCGACCGCGGAGGGCGCCGCGCCGGTGGCCGTGGGCGGCGATCACACCATCCCGCTGCCGATCTTCCGGGGCATGCGCGAGAGCGGCTACGCCGGGGCGCCGCTCGCCGTGGTGCACGTGGACGCCCATGCCGACACCTTTGACAGTCTCGGCGAGAGCACCGTCAACCACGCCACCGCGTTTCGACGCACGGTCGAAGAGGGCCTGCAGGATCCCGCACGCACCGTGCAGATCGGGCTTCGCGGCACCCGCTACGAGGCGGACGACATCCAGGGCTCCTATGACATGGGCATGCGGGTCATCACCATGGACGACTTCGAGGAGCTCGGCCGCAAGGGCACCATCGAGGCGATACGCGAGACGGTCGGCGACGCGCCCGT
>JAABYT010000002.1:0-10618 GCA_011775625.1 Gammaproteobacteria bacterium
GGGCAGCAGCCAGCCCGCGAGGACGAGCACGACCGTGGGCGCAACGCCCGCATACCGTTGCCAATGGCCTTTTGCGGGAAATTTTCCAGTCATGTAAAGTCTGCCGGTCGCATCGAGCGGCGATGGCTACAGTCTGACACAGCCGGACGCCCGTCGCAGCGGCATTCTGGACACGACGGCAGGTAACGACGATGAAAAGACGGGGCTTCGTCAAGCTGTGCGCGAGCGCAGCGGCCGCGGTAGGGACGAATCCGGAGGTGCTCGCCGAGGCGATCGGTCCGGTCAAGCGCTACGAGCGCGTTCTGCTGGTCGACCCAGAGGGCGCCCCGATCACCGTCGACGACGTGCGTGTCGGAGAGAGCTACATCTTCAACTACCCCTACGCGACCACGCCCTGCTTCCTGTTGAATCTGGGCAAGCCCACCGCGCCCACGACGTCGTTGACCACCGAGTCCGGCGCGAGCTACCTGTGGGAGGGCGGCTGCGGTCCGGATCGCTCGGTGGTCGCATTCTGCGCCATCTGCGCGCACAAGATGAGCCATCCGGCGAAGAGCGTCAGCTTCATCAACTACCGGCACGAAACCGTCAGCTTCAAGAACGCCCACAAGCAGATCGACGCGCGTTCCCAGGTCATTTACTGCTGCTCGGAGAAGAGCGTCTACGACCCCGCCGAGGGCGCGCGGGTGCTCGGCGGACCGGCGCCGCAGCCGCTGGCCGCGATCGCGCTGGAAGTCGACGAGGCCAGCGGCCACATCCACGCCGTCGGCACCACCGGCGGTGAGATGTACCAGAAATTTTTCGAGATCTTTGCCTTCCGTCTGGCCCTGGAGCACGGCACCTCGGATGTCCGCAAGCCCGCCAGGCGCGTGGCCAGGGTCGTGCCGATGGCCGAGTATTCGCGCACCCAGATGATGTGCTAGCGGCGCGGCACGCGCGCTAGTGCGTCGCGCGTGCCTCGAGCAGCGCCGCCATCTCTGCGTGACCCACCGAGACGGCCAGCATCGCCGGGGTCCTGCCTTCGCGGTCCTGAATCACGGGACTCGCGCCGGCTGAGAGCAGCGCGCGCGCGAGACGCGCGTTGCCCTTGACCGCCGCCAGGTGCAGCGCGGTCGCGCCCTGGTCGTTTTTCTGGTCGAGGTCGATACCGGCCTGCTCCAGTAACGCCCACACCACCTGCTCGCGCTCCTCATACACGGCGCGCATCAGCGGCGTCCAGCCGTAAATGTCCGCGAGATTCGGCGAGGCGCCGCTGGCGAGGAGCTGGCGCACCGCGGCCGTGTGGCCCTTGACCGCCGCCACCGTGAGAGCCGTCCAATCGAAGCCGCCGATGGCGTCGACGTCGGCGCCGGCGGCGACCAGCAGCCGCTGCGTTTCCACATCGCCGCGGATCGCGGCAAACATCAGGGCGGTGCCGCCGTTGTTGGTGGTGGCGTTGACGTTAGCGCCGGCGGCGATCAGGCGGCGCACGAGGATCACGTCATTTTCCTTGGCGGCGAGAATGAGCAGCGTCTTCCCGTCGGAGCGGCGCGCGTCGACGTCGACACCGGACGGCACCAGACGCGCCGCCGTGTCCAGATCGCCACGCTCGAGCGCGCTCAGGTATTCCTCATTGGCTACCGGCTGCGCGTGCACGGCCACGACCGAGGCCGCCAGAAGCAGCGCGGCGAGCCGCGCACTCGCACGTAGTGAACTGAAAATCATGAGTTTTTTCCGGCTCGCGAGGTCTCGACGGTCACTGCGGCAAGCCTGGCGGCGGATAATCGCCACGCCGGGCGCCGGCGCGCAGCTCGTAGTGTTTGACGATCTCGCCAAGGGCCGCCTGCGCGTCGTAACGACTCGACATGCGCACCATAGTATCGTGCTTGAGCGCGTCGCGTGCCAGCGCATCGAAGCCTTCGTGCTGAGCCGTGTCCAGGGGATGCTGCTGCGAGTGCAGTATCCAGTGGCTCTGGTCGCCGAAAAACCACGAGAGCCTCGCTTGCCGCGACAGCAGCTTGAGCACCTCGAAGTGCGCGCCGCCATCCCCCGGGGTGAGAAGAATCTCGCAGGTGAAGGGGTCGTCGGGTGTCGTGTAGATGCAGGGCCGAAGCAGCACGACGGCGCCGGCCTCAGTCTCGATCAAATCCGTCTCCATGCCGACGGCCAGCGGACCTCGTGCATGCTTGAGCGCTCGCCGGTCCGCTTTGCACTCGGCGCCGGCGAGCTGGAAGAAAAGCGCTGCCTCCCAGTCGCTGTCTTCGAGCTGCACCGGCACACAGGTGGCCGCCGCGCCGCCCGCCTGCATGGCGGTGCGCACGGCTTCTGGAAAGCGCTTCATGTTCAGAGACATGGGGAGTCCAAAAGCAAACGCCCTTCCTCCCGACAGGGAGGAAGGGCGTCGCCGATCATATCAGAGGAAAGTGTCCTCAGGCCGGCTGCTCACCACCCGGACCCGGCTTGGCGCGCTCGGTGGCCCCCTGAGGCGCCTGCGTGCCACCGTGGCGGACTTCCTCGTACCACAGGTCGTGGTGCTGCTCGGCCCAGTTCGCGTCCACGTAGCCGCCGGTCATGCCTTCCAGCGTGCCCTCGGTACCGATGGTGCCGAGGTAGGCGTGACCGAACCAGACACCCACCCAGACCAGGGCCAGGGCGCCGTGGATGATGTTGGCGAGCTGCATGGTTTCCCTGGTCTGACCGTAGTTCGGGAAATCCAGGATGAACCCGGTGACGATGACCCCGACGCCGACGGTGGCGATGATCCAAAACCAGATCTTCTCCCCGGCGTTCACCCGGCCCGACGGCGGATGGACGTCGTCGTTGAACATGCCGCCGAACTTGGCGAGCCACTCACCATCGCCTTTCTGGGGCAGGTTGCGCGGAATCCACATGAGGATCATGACCACCACGCCGATGGAGAACGCCGGGCCGAGCACGTTGTGCAGGCCCATGGCGATGTCGGCCCAGGCGGCAAAGCCGCGCGGTCCGAGCAGCGGAATGAGCACGGCGCGCCCGAACAGCATGCTGAGCCCGGTGATGGTGAGAATGACGAACAGAATGGCCGTGTACCAGTGCACGAACCGCTCCAGGCTGCTCCAGCGCATGATCATCACCCCGGAGCGGCCCTTGGAGATGTTGACCCGCCCTCGCCAACCGAAGAACAGCAGTATCAGCAGCGCCAATCCGAACAGCGCCCAGCCACCGTAGTTGGCGAGCAGCCGATTGCGGTACTGACGCCAGTTCTGACCACCGTTCTGCACGAGCACGTTGGTCTCCTGCCCCACCACCGAGGTGTAGCCCTGGTCGCCGCTGCGCACGGCGCGCCAGTAGTTGGCGCGTGGGTTCGTGTCCTCGACGGCCTGGGCGTAAGCCGGCTGAAAGCCGGTGTACACGTAGCTGCCGAGCGGCAGCGCAACGGCCCCTACGAGTATGATGGCAACGGTCCACCAGACGATGCGCCTGTATCGCCGCCCGCGCGTCGCCCGCGTCGTTTTTTCGGGTGTACCCATGTCCAAACCTTCCTCCGTCTCTCGTTGTTACGGAGCCCGCGCCTCGGAGCGGATCCGTTGCGTCGCAGTGGCTGGCCGCCGGAGTGCTAGCGGTCTACCTGTGTTGTTCTGATGCGATTCTGTAGAACCTCGGACTGCTGCTGGTCTCGCTTCGCGCCCGCATCACCCTCGTAGCGCGAGCAGCCGACCGTCACAGCCAGCAGGGCGATCATGCCTGCCACTGCGAGGATTCGACAGCGCGTAAGTAGTACTGACATAAACGCCTCGTTCAATGAAGCTCTACGCTGCCGTGGCAACGGCCATGCGCCGTGGCCGCGGCAGCCAAGACTTCGAAGCTAGCGGTCGGCCTGCACCAGCTGAAAACGCTTCTGCAGGACCGCCTCGCGCTCCGCGGTGCTCTTGGCGTCTAGCAGCGGGTCTCCGCGCCCCTTGTACTTGCCCTGCTCGTGCACGGTCACGTCGGCCGACTCCCAGCAACCCGTCAGGATTGAGGTGCCGGCGAGCGCAGCGATGGTCAATGCCCCTCTTCTATTCATGGCGTCGCTCCTGTCGTTGTGATGCAGACGCGGCGACGGGCCCCACTCCGATCATCGGAGCGGGGCCCTGGCCAAGTCTAAGGCGTCAGCCGGCCTTTTTGTAGGCCGTCTCCCAACCCCACGTCTGCGGTCGGCCACCGCGCTTCAGCACTCGCTGACGGTAGATGTCGGCGACCATGTCACCGTCTCCGCCAAGCAGAGCCTTGGTTGCGCAGAACTCGGCGCACAGCGGCAGCTTACCCTCGGCGATGCGGTTGCGCCCGTACTTGGTGTACTCCTCATCAGAGTTGTTCTCACCCGGACCACCCGCGCAGAAGGTGCACTTGTCCATCTTGCCGCGTACCCCGAAAGCCTCCTTCTGGGGATATTGCGGCGCGCCGAACGGGCATGCGTAGAAGCAATACCCGCAGCCGATGCACAGGTCCTTGTCGTGCAGGACGATGCCGTCGTCGGTGGTGTAGAAGCAATCCACCGGGCAGACGGCTGCACACGGAGCGTCGGTGCAGTGCATGCAGGCGACCGAGATGGATTTCTCCCCCGGTACGCCGTCGTCGAGCACCACCACGCGGCGCCGATTGACGCCCCATGGAACCTCGTTCTCGTTCTTGCAGGCTACAACGCAGCCGTTGCATTCGATGCACCGCTCGGCATCACAGAGAAATTTCATACGTGCCATGGTGTATCTCCTCCTCAGGCTGCGGTGACCTGACACAGGGTGACCTTGGTCTCCTGCATCTGCGTCACGGAGTCATAGCCATAGGTCATGGCTGTGTTACAGGCATCGCCACGGACGTAGGGCGCGGCGCCGGCCGGATACTTGTCCAGCAGATCCTCGCCCCGGTACCAGCCGCCGAAGTGGAACGGCGTCCAGACGACCCCCGGTGCCACCCGCTGGGTGACCATGGTTTTCGCCTTGATGCGGTTACCCTCCGGGGTATCCATCCAGACCATCTGGCCGTCCTTCAAGCCGCGATCGTTGGCGTCCGCAGGATTGATCTCCACGAACATGTCCTGCTGGAGCTCGGCGAGCCAGGCGGTCGAGCGCTGCTCCTCACCGCCGCCCTCGTACTCCACCAGACGTCCGCTGGTGAAGATCAGCGGATACTCCTTGGAGTGATCCTTGGCCTGGATCGAACCGTAGCGCGTCGGCAGACGGTAGAAGCGCTTGCGATCCTCGTAGGTCGCGTAATCGGACAGCAGATCGCGACGCGGCGTGTACAGCGGCTCACGATGCACCGGAACCGGATCCGGGAAGGTCCAGACGATCACCCGGGCCTTGGCGTTGCCGAACGGCGCGCAGCCATGCTTGATGGCAACCCGCTGGATGCCGCCCGAGAGGTCGGTCTTCCAGTTCTTGCCCTCGGCGAGCTTCTTCTCCTCGTCGGTGAGGTCGTCCCACCAGCCGAGCTGCTTGAGCACCTTGTCGCTGAACTCCGGATAACCGTCCTTGATCTCCGAGCCGACGCTGTAGGAGCCCTCGGCGAGAAGGGTCTCGCCGTTGCGCTCCACGCCGAATCGGGCGCGGAAGTTGAGTCCACCTTCGGCGACCGGCTTGCTCGTGTCGTAGAGCACCGGGGTACCGGGGTGTCCCATCTCCGCCGTTCCCCAGCAGGGCCAGGGCAGACCGTAGTAGTCGCCGTCCACCGGGCCGCCCTCGGCCTTCAACGTGGTGGTGTTGAAGGTGTGGCGGTTGGCGGCGTGCGCCTTCAGGCGCTCGGGGCTCTGACCGGTGTAGCCGATGGTCCACATGCCCTTGTTCCACTCACGGGTGATGTCCTCGATGAGCGGCTCGCCGTTCACGACCTTGATGTGCTTGAACAGCTCCTTGTCGAAGCCGAACTTCTTCGCGAACTTGGCCATGATGACGTGGTCGGGAAGGGACTCCCAAACCGGGTCGATGATCTTGTCGCGCCACTGCAGCGATCGATTCGACGCAGTTACCGAGCCGGAGGTCTCGAACTGGGTCGAGGCCGGAAGCAGGTAGATGTTGTCGGTGCGATCGCTCATGACCGCCGCGTGGGTCGGGTAGGGATCGATGATGACCATGAGATCGAGCTTCGCCATGGCCTTCTTCATGTCCTCACCGCGGGTCTGACTGTTGACCGCGTGGCCGAACAGCATCATGGCGCGGATGTTGTCCTTCTGGCCGATGTTGGCCTTGTCCTCGATGACACCATCCACCCAGCGCGACACCGGGATGCCCTTGTAGTTCATGGGCATCGTTTCCTTGCCGTTGTCGCCGATGACCTTTTCCTGGGAGAAGCGGCTCTTCACCCAGTCGAAGTCGACATCCCAGACGCGCGACCAGTGGCCCCATGAGCCGTTGCTCAGGCCGTAGTAGCCGGGCAGCGAGTGCGACAGCACGCAGAAGTCCGTGGCGCCCTGCACGTTGTCGTGGCCGCGGAAGATGTTGGCACCGCCGCCGGTCTTGCCGATGTTGCCGAGCGCCAGCTGGAACGCGCAGTAGGAGCGCGTGTTGTTGTTGCCGATGGTGTGCTGGGTGCCGCCCATGCACCAGACGATGGTGCCCGGACGGTTCTCTGCCATGATCTGCGCGGCTCTCTTGCAGGTGGCCTCGTCGACGCCGGTGACCCGCTCGGTCTCCGCCGGTGTCCAGCGCGCCACCTCCTTGCGCACCTCGTCCATGCCGTAGACCCGCTGGCGGAGGTACTCGTCGTCCTGCCAGTTGTTCTCGAAGATATGCCACAGCATGCCCCACATGATGCCGACATCGGTGCCCGGACGGATGCGCACGAAGTGATCCGCGTGCGCCGCCGTGCGCGTGAAGCGCGGGTCGATGACGATCATCTTCGAGCCGTTCTCCTTGGCACGCAGGATGTGCTGCATGGCGACCGGATGCGCCTCGGCAGCGTTGCTGCCGATGAACAGCATCGCCTTGCTGTTGTGCATGTCGTTGTACGAGTTCGTCATGGCACCGTAGCCCCAGGTGTTCGCGACACCCGCCACCGTCGTGGAGTGGCAGATACGCGCCTGGTGGTCGATGTTGTTGGTGCCCCAGAAGGCGGCGAACTTGCGGAACAGGTAGGCCTGCTCGTTGTTGTGCTTGGCCGAGCCCAGCCAGTAGACCGAATCGGGGCCCGACTGCTCGCGGATGGACAGCAGCTGATCGCCGATCTCGTCGATGGCGGTGTCCCAGCTGATCCGCTTCCACTTCCCGGACTCGAGCTTCATGGGGTACTTCAGCCGCCGCGAGCCCATGCCGTGCTCGCGCACCGAGGCGCCCTTGGAGCAGTGGGAACCGAGGTTGAGGGGCGAGTCGAAGTCCGGCTCCTGTCCGGTCCACACGCCGTTCTGCACCTCGGCGATGACGCCGCAGCCCACCGAGCAGTGGGTGCAGATGCTGCGCCGCAGCTCCGTCGCGACCCCCGCCTTCGGCGCGAACTTGTCGGCGTGCGCCTTGCGCATCATGGTCGCAGGCAGCATGCCGGCCACCGCCGCGCCGCCCATGGTGAGACCCGAACGACGCAGGAAGGTGCGTCGGCCGATGGCCTCGCCGGGCATCCCTACGGCCACACTGGCGCCGCCTTCGGCGTGACCATTCTTTCTAATCAACTTCATCGCTTTTCTCCTTCGAGTTGAGCGAGTACTCGTGTCACAAATCCGACGGGCCTGCGCTTCAGCGTCGCGCCGACCGGTAGTACGCCTCGATGTGCGGCGTCATCCGGTAACCCTTGGAACTCCCTGAAGGGGCGGTATCGCCGGCGGATTCCGGCGCGATATCGGCGACCGCGGCGCCCCCCGCCACCGCCACCGTAGCGGCACCGCCCGCGACGGCCGCGCGCTTGAGAAAGGTGCGCCGCCCGCTTGCTAACTTCGGTGTCTTGCTCATCGTTTACTCCTCACGCGTGATGGTCCCTGACCGGTGGCGTCCCACCGGGGTTCCCTTTTCAAACCAGCATCGTCAGATACTTGTGTTCGAATTCCATGAATTGCTCCCCGAACTGACCCACCGAGCGGTAGAAGCGCGCCGCCTCGGCTTTCTGCAGATCGAGGAAAAAAGTCTTCATCCAGGGCCCCATGTGGCTCTGGAAAAAGCGCCGCTCGATTTCCACCGAGACGTCGCTGTCGGCGGCCAGCATGCCCATGGTCTCGAGCAGCGCCGCCGCATGATCCTCCGGCTCCCTGATGTCCTCCTGGCGCGCGAAGCCGAGCTCGGCCAGGTCCCGGCGCAGCACCGCCAGCGGCTGATCCATCAGAAACCCCGTCATGTACCAGGACCCGTAGGGGACCAGCTCGCCGCGCCCGATGCCGATGAACAGCTCGTGGTACTCGTCGTCGAGGGACGCGACGCTGGCGCGCTCGGCAGCCAGGCGCAGCACCTCCCACGCCGGCGCCAGCTCGCCCTCGGCACCGGCCTCGGCGGGGGTGATGCGCTTGAGCAGGTCGATCAGGGCGTGCGAGGGCGGCGCGGCCAGCAGCGCGCCCAGAAGGCTGTAGGTGTTGGCGCGCAAACCCTCGCCGAGAGGTGCGCTGGAAACCTCCTCACCCATGCCCGCCGTCAGCGACGATGCGACTGCCCCTGCATTCATTGTCTGTGTTGTGCCGGGTAATGCGTCCAATTCTCAGTAACGAAAGCAATAAATGTGCCTGATCCGGCGAGGGGATAACGCCAAAGAGACGCAAATCCGACCACGCCGCCGGCGCCTGCGTGCCGGGCAGGGGGTACAGGTGCGACAAATGTGCCCACCCCCGGCGTCGATGGCCTAAAAGGGCCCGGCCGTGCCCCGCCCTCATCGGTCCTCGAAGCCGTCGAGCAGGCCGCCGCCGTCCTTGAACATGTCCTTGACCCGGCAGTCCTCGCACATCTCCAGGCGCTTCACCGCCTCCGGCTTCTGGAACATCCAATGCCCGGCGAGCTTGTCGCGCATGCGCTCGATGACCCGGGTGGTGGCGAAGGGCTTGCCGCAGCCGACGCAGTGAAACGGTGCATCCTCGTTCAACACCCGCATGTCGCGGCGAAGGCGCGCCTCGTAGACGAAGCGGGGGTTGCGTTCGATGGCGTCCTCGGGGCAGGCCCGCTCGCAGAGGCCGCACTGCACGCAGTTCCACTCGACGAAGCCGAGCTTCGGCTCGGCGCCGCCGTCGCTCAGGGCCGATGTCGGGCACACCCCCACGCAGGCCATGCACAGGGTGCAGCTCTCGGCGTCCACGCGCAGCTCGCCGAAGGGGGCGCCGGCGGGCAGCGGCGCCGCCTGCGGCGCCTGCGCGGCCTGCTCGTAGAGGTGCTCCACGGCCAGGCGGATGTTGGTGCGCTTCTCGTTCTGGGGCGCAAAGGTGGCCGGCTCGAGGGCGTCGCCGCCCGGGGCCGCCTGCAGAGCCTGCATGACGGCCGCCGCATCGCCGCCTTCGAGCAGGCGCACGCCGCGCGCCCCGTGCCCCATGCCCTCGAGAATGGCCTGCGCGAAGCCGCGCTGGGCCTCGAGCTCGGCGCGCACCGCCGCCGGCGTCGAGGCACACAGCAGCAGGCTCACGTCCGTCGCGCCGTAGGCGAGTAAGCTCAGCCACGTGTCCATGCCCACCGAGCCGATCTCCTCGACCTCGCAGGGGATGACGTTCTCCGCCAGCGCCTCGGCGTGCTCGGCGAGCCATGCGCGTCCGAATTCACCGTCGTGGAAGAGCACACGCGGGTCGCGGCCGCCGCAGTCGCGGTAGCCGGCGAGCACCGTGCGCAGGCTCGCGAGCAGGTCGCCGACCAGGGGAAACGCGTAGGTGATGGCACCGGAAGGGCAGGCGGTGGCGCAGCTGCCGCCGCCCTGACAGAGGTACGGATTGACCTCGATGCGATCGCCGGCGCTGGCGATGGCGACGGTGGGGCAGGCGTCGATGCACCGCGTGCAACCGCCGATGCCGCTGGCGCCGTGGGCGCAGATATCCGGGTCGTAGCGGAAGTAGCGCGGCTTCTCGAACTCGCCGACGAGATCCGGAATCTCCGCCAGGGCGCGCTCGAGGGCCTGCGCATCCGTCCCGGGCGCGTAATAGCCCGGCGGCAGAACCTGGAAGGCGATGTGCGCGGGCTCGCTCAGATCGAGAACGATGTCGAACGGCTTGTGGGCGGTCAGCAGCGACGGCGCCACATCGATCTCCTCGTCGCCGACGCGGCCCCTGATGCGGAACTGGCCGAGATAGCCGGTGACACCGGCAATGGTCGCGTGGATGTGCCGCCGGGTGCCGGCATCGGCCGAAGCGGCGGGGTCATCGGCGGCGTCACCAGCGCCGCCGCGGGGGATCAGCAGGGTACAGTCCACGCCGTCGCCGAGGCGCTCGGCAAGCGTCTCGCCGGTCTCGCGATCGGCGATGATGGCGACGCGCCCGCTCGACTCGTAGGCGACCAGGGAGGTGGGCGTGCGCGCGCTCCAGGTGTCGGCCATGAGCGCCGCGTTGCGCGCCTTGCCATCGTCGGAGCGCTCCGGAAGCCGGCAGCCGAGGCGCGCCTCCAGCTCCGCCGCGGACAGTCCCGTCGGGGCCACCGCGCTCACGCGTCGTCGCCGGCCGCGCCCCTGCGGCGCAGCTTGCCGGCGCCGGCGACACCGGCGGCGCCCGCGGGGTCGCGGGTCACGCCCGGCTCGCCCGATGCGG
>JAABYT010000002.1:10679-25443 GCA_011775625.1 Gammaproteobacteria bacterium
CGCTGCCGGGCCTGCTCGGCCTCGCGTTCCATCTGGCTGCGCATGTCCGAGGTGATGATGTCGCCGAGGGCCGCGAAGCTCCTGAAGTCGTCGTCGTAATCGTCGAGGCCGTCGACGACGTTGAAAGCCGGGCTGTGGAAGAATTTTCTGAGCGCCGCGCGCTTGACGTGCTGACTGACCTTCGAAGAGAAGAACCCGCTCATGTCGGTGTTCTCGTCGATGCTCTCCACCGGCGGCATGTCCGCGTCGGTGAGCTCGTGCGCCTCTTCCTCGGGCGGCGTGCCCGGCGCCTCGGGCGGCGTGCGCGCGTGCGCCGGCCCGGGCACCGATGAGGGGGAGCGCCCGGCGTCCGGGTCACGGCCCGTGCGCGCGGCGCGTTTGCGCCGCGCCCAGCGGCTCAGAAACGCGTCGTCGCCGTCGGACTCAGTGACGGGTGCGTGGCCTTCGGTCTTGCTCGGCCGCTTCGACATATTCGGATTCCTTCGCCCATTCCCGGCGCTTGCGTTTCTTCTTCTGCGCCGGAACGTAGTGCGCCACCACGAAGCGCTCCAGCCACTCGTGCACCTGCTCGGGCATCGGCACCGAGAACACGTGGTCATCGGTCTCCATGTGCCCGCTGGCCTCCTGCTGATCGGCGGTCACCAGCGCCGGCACGAGGCGCTCGTCGCCGTCCTCGTCCTCGTCGACGTAGCAGACCACGAACAGGTAGGGCTTGCCGCTCATCAGGTTGTACCAGTAGCTCTCGCAGGCATCCTTGTAGAGCTTCAGCTCGAGGCCGCTCCACAGGTAGCGCCGGCACTCGGCATCCTCGTGCAGCAGCGTCGCCGAGGACGCGTCGGCCATGACCTCCTCGCCGGCGACCACCGCCATGGCCTGCCACTGGTCCTGAACCCACTGTCCTACCCGCGCCTGACGGCACTCGACCACCACCGTGACCGGGATCTGGGTGGGGATGGCGTCGGCTCCCTGCGTGTCGGACATTCAGTGGCTCCAGGCCCGCGTCGTATCGCTGCGCTACCGGGCACAAGCGGAAAGCAAGTAACATACCACGCCGGCGCGCGCACGCGCGCGCCGGCCGGTCCGGCAGGCGACGCTGCAGTCGGCGCCAGGTTGGCGCAAATTGGACCAGCCGCGCGCTCACTGCGACAATTTGTCGCATCCGGACAGCCGCGCGAGGGCGGTCCACGGGCGCTACCGCGGTCCAGGCAGCCAGCGAGGCAACGGGCCCGTATCTTGCTTTACACTAGCCGCCATAGGGACGGGTCGCGTGGAGCGCGCATCGCGCGGGGGCGCGGCCGGGCAATGGGGAACGAGACAGGGTGACGACAACAGAGAACACGATGACGCCGCTCGTCGATCGCTTCGACCGCCACGTCACGTACGCGCGACTGTCGGTCACCGATCGCTGCGATTTCCGCTGCGTGTACTGCATGAGCGAGGACATGACCTTCCTGCCGCGCGCCCAGGTGCTCACGCTCGAGGAAATCCACGCCGTTGCGCGCGCCTTCACCGTGCTCGGCGTCACCAAGCTGCGGCTGACCGGCGGCGAGCCCCTGGTGCGCAGGAACATCCTCTGGCTGGTGCGCGAGACGGCCAGGCTGCCGGGCCTCAAAGAGCTGGTGCTCACCACCAACGGATCGCAGCTGGAGCGGCTCGCCGGGCCGCTGCGCGACGCCGGCGTCAAGCGCATCAACGTGAGCCTCGACAGCCTCGACGCGGCGCGCTTCCGCAATCTCACCCGCGTCGGCGATTTGCACCGGGTGCTGCGCGGCATCGAGGCGGCGCGGGAGGCGGGCTTCGACAGGCTCAAGCTGAACAGCGTCATTCTCAAGCACCGCAACGAGGACGAGATCCTGGACCTGGTGGACTTCGTCGTCGAGCGCGGCATGGACATCAGCTTCATCGAGGAAATGCCCCTCGGACTCGTCGACGAGCACGATCGGGCCCTCGCCTACTACTCGAGCGACGAGGTGCGCCGGGACATCGAGACCCGCTATCGGCTCATTCCGACCACCGAGACCACCGGCGGGCCGTCGCGCTACTTCCAGGTGGCGGACACCGGTTCCCGGGTCGGCTTCATCTCGCCGCACAGCCACAACTTCTGTGAATCCTGCAACCGCGTGCGCGTCACGGTTCAGGGGCGCCTGCTGCTGTGCCTGGGTCAGGAGCATTCGGTGGATCTTCGCCACGTGCTGCGCGCTCACCCGGGCGACGATGCGCGCCTGCGCCAGGCGATCGTCGATTCCATGGCCATCAAGCCCAAGGGGCACGACTTCGACCTCTCGCGCAAGGTGGTCATCACCCGCCACATGAGCGTCACCGGCGGTTAGCCAGACGCCGGGCCCGAGGCCGTCATGTCCGAGCCGAGCCAACCCTACCGCCCGCGCATGAGCGTCGCCGGCCTCGCGCCGACCCACGCGGTCGAGGCGGTCGACGAGCAGGGCGAGGCGCGCGCCATGGAGATCGCCGGCGAGTTCCCCCTCACCATCAAGGTCGACGATCGCGAGGTGGTGACGCTGATGACGCTCGGCACCTATCCCGAGGCGCTCACGCTCGGCTACCTGCGCAACCAGCGGCTCATCGAGGACATCGAGCGCATTCGCGCTGTCGAGGTGGACTGGGATCGCGAGCAGGTGAGCGTGACCACGGTCGACGGCAAAGGCATCGTCGACTGGGAGGAGAAGCTCTCGGGGCGCACGGTGACCACCGGCTGCGGCCAGGGCACGGTGTTCAGCTGCACCCTGGATGCGCTCTACGACCGGCGCGTGCCCCAGGTGACGCTCAGGCAGTCGCGCATCTATGCGCTGCTCCAGGCGATCGCCGCATACAACGAGATCTACAAGCGCGCCGGCGCCGTGCACGGCTGCGCGCTGTGCCGCGACACCGACATCATCACCTTCATCGAGGACGTCGGCCGGCACAACGCGGCGGATGCCATCTCGGGTCTCATGTGGCTCGACGGCGTGGGCGGCGAGGACAAGGTCTTCTACACCACCGGCCGGCTGACCTCGGAGATCGTGATGAAGGTAGCGCACATGGGCATCCCGGCGCTGCTGTCGCGCTCCGGCGTCACGCACATGGGCCTCGAGCTCGCCCAGGACCTGGGCCTGGTCATGATCGCGCGCGCCAAGGGCAAGCACTTTCTCGTCTACAACGGCGCCGATCGGGTCGAGTTCGACGCGCGCCCGCCGCGCACGCCGGTCTCGCGCAAGCGCCGGCCGGGCTCCCCGGTGCACGCCGCCTGAGCCGGCCACGCCATGGCGAAGGAGCCCACGCCTCTGCGCCGCCAGCCGGCCTCATCCGCGGCCGGCGAGAGTGCCGCGCCGCGCTTTCTCAGCGTGCGCCAGGTGGCCGACTACCTGCAGGTCAACGAGAAGAAGGTCTACGCGCTCGCCAGCGAGGGCAAGATCCCGGGCACCAAGATCACCGGCAAGTGGCTGTTCCCCCGCGAGCTCGTCGATCAGTGGCTGCTCGAGTCGAGCCACGGCGGCGTGCTGGTCGATCGCCTCGTGCTCGCCGGCGGCGGTGATGCGCTGCTGCAGCGGGTGCTCGGCAATCTGGCCGCGGAGGTGCAGGCGCATGCGCTGTTCAGCTACGCGCCGAGCGGAACCCGCCTGGGGCTGGCGCTGCTCGCTTCGGGGCGCGCGGACGTTTGCGGCATCCACTGGGGGCCGGCCGAGGAGAGTCACCTGCGCCACCCGGCGCTCATCAGCGCGTTTGCCCAGCACCAGCAGTGGGTGCTGGTGCGCGGCTTGCGCCGAGAGCAGGGGCTGCTGGTGTCACCGAGCGTGCCGGCGCAATTGCACAGCGTCGACGCGCTGCTGGCGTCCCGGCACACCTGGGTGCTGCGCCAGGACGGCGCCGGCTCGCAGCGTTTCTTCCAGGAAGTGCTCGCCCGGCACGGCGCCTGCGCCGACGCTCTGCAGGTGACGGCACGCGTGAACTCCGAACGCGAGGCGGCCGCCGCCCTCGCCATGGGCGCCGCCGACGTGGCGCCGGGAGCCCGCTCGGCCGCCAGGGAGGCGGGACTCGCCTTCGTGCCCATCGGCTGGGAGGCCTTCGATTTCGCCCTCTACCGCGGTATCTACTTCCGCACCCTGTTCCAGCGCCTGCTCGACGAGCTCAAGAGCCCTGCGACCCGGGAGCTCGCGCGCGCGCTCGGCGGCTACGATCTCACCGAGGCCGGCAAGCTCGTCTGGGCAAGCCAGGGGTAGCGGCCGACGCAGCCGGGCGCTCGTCTCACTCGAGCGCGATGTCGTCGTCGATGTCGAGCTCGATACCGACCTCGGGTACGCGCAGGGTGACGGTGGCACGCAGCTTCTCGCTGCCGCTCAACGCGCCACTGTCGATGGCCTTTCGCACCGCCGATTCGATCTCGCGCTGCGAGGTGATGCCGACTTTTTTCAGGAATTTTCTTATCTGCAGATTGAAAGTGTCTTCGTTCATCAATGCCTCCTGCTGGACACGAGCTCTGCCTCGGGCTCCTCGTGCGCGAGCGGATATGCGGTCATGCCCTCGTCGAGGAATATCGGTCTCGCGGGCACCAGCACCTCGAAGGTGCTTCCCCGCGCGGGCTCCGAGGTCACCGTGATGTCACCGCCGTAACGCTTGATGAGACCGTAGCTCACCGACAGACCGAGTCCCGTGCCACCCACGCGCTTTGTGGTGAAAAAGGGATCGAATACGCGCGAAAGCTGCTCGCTGGGAATACCGACACCCTGGTCGCAAACGGTGATGGCCACGCCGCTTGCGCCGTGCGAGTCGAGATCGCGGGTGCCGATGGTGATGAGCCCCCCGGTATGCGACGCGTGCACCGCGTTCACCATCAGGTTGACCAGCACCTGTTGCAGCTCCTGTGGATCGATCGTGATGGTGCCCGACGCTCGGTAGTCGGTTTCGACATGCAGGCGCTTGCCTTCGACTTCATGCTTCACCAGCACGAGCGTATCATCGACGAGCCGGTTCGGCTCGACCTCGCGCAGCTCGATACCGGACTGCGAAGGCCGCGAGTAATGCAACAGCTTGTCGACGATGGCATGGATGCGCGCGACCTGCTCCATGATCAGATTCACCTCCACCTGCACGCGCCCGATGTCGTCGCCGAGCTGAAGTCTCAGCACCTCCATGTTGCCCTGAATAACGGCGATAGGATTGTTGATCTCGTGGGCGACGCCCGCGGTGAGCTCACCGAGCGCGGCGAGCTTCTCGGCGGCCACCAGCTGCTGGCGCGCCGCCTGCAGCTGCGCGATGGTGTCCTCCAGGCGCTCATTCTTCTCCCTGAGCTCATGGGTGCGCTCTTCCACCTTGCTCTCGAGGCGCTCGGCCGCTTGACGGATCTCCTCGTTTCGAAGCGTGAGAAGATTCAGGGTCGCGTCGAACTGGCGGGCGAGCTCGCCGATCTCGTCGTCATGGGCGAGATTTCCGATGCGCCTGTCCTTGCCGCTTCGGATATCGCGCACCACCGCGGCAATGGCCTCGATGGGCTGGAAAATGACCCGGGCGCCGCGCGCGACCACCAGCGACGCTACCAGCATGCCGAGCAGCAGAAACGCCAGCGCCGCGCCGAGCGTACGGTAGTAGGCGTACCGGAAGGGGGCTTCCGGGAAACCGGCGTGCAACATGCCGACGCGCTTACCATAGGCGTCGACAATCGGCTCGTAGGCCGATATGTACCAGTCGTTGACAACGAACGCGTAGTCGACCCAGGTGTGGCCCTGGTCGAGCACGCTGCTTCGCACCGCGTCCGACACGCGCGTGCCGACGGCGCGCTGGCCGCTATCGTCGGGAACGTTGGTGCTGATGCGCACGTCGTCGAGAAGCACCGTGACCGTTCCGAAGCTGCCCTCGGGCAGGCTGCCCGGCCCGTAGACCAGATCGCGGATGGAATCCACCAGCCCGAAGCTGTTATTCAGCACGACGCCGCCGTCGAGCAGCGCCACCAGGGTGCCCTGGGGATCGCGCACCGGCGCGATGGCGCGAATCACCAGGGCGCGGTCCTCGGTGCCGCGCTCGCTGGGCGCGGCATGCGGTGTCTCGAGGATCGGCACGCGGGCCTTGCCGACCAGCTCCGCGCCCTCGTTCTCGAGCTCTGACGCGGAGTAGACCGCGATGTCCACAACCGGCGTGCCCCACGTGACCGCCCGGCGGTGCATGGGGCCGAGCTTGCTGGTGCCGCCTTGCGAAGGCTGCCCGGTCAGGATCCAACGCCCGTGCAGATCGGTGACCCGAATGAAATCGAAGCCGGCCGTGAGGCGCATGACCGCGAGCTGCTCCTGAATGCGCACGGCGTCTTTGTTAGAGAACGCCGTGTAGAAAGCATGAGAATCGGCCAGACCTTCGAGACGCCCGAGGTAATGGCGCTGCAATCGCACAAAGCTCGCGTGGGTCACGCTCAGATCCGTGTGCACGCGCCGCATCAGCTGGTTGTAGCTGAAGTCCTGACTCCAGAAGACGACGAAGCCCACCGTCAGCAGGGCGATGATCAGAATCGGGAAGAAGACCAGGACCAGCAGCTTGTAGCGCAGGCTGCTCGTGAGTGTGTGCTTGACCCGGGGCAGCATGGCGGCCATGGCGCAATCACACCCGCATGGCCGCGTCGGTCAACGCACGCGTCATGCCACGCTCCAGTTTTTGAGCTTGCGCTCGAGGGTCTTGCGCGAGACGCCGAGCGAGCGCGCCGCGCGCGTCTTGTTGCCAGCGTTGGCCTCGAGAACCCGCAGCATGTGGTGCTTCTCAACCTCGTCGAGCGTCCACGTGAGCGGCGCAGCGCGATCGGCGTCGCCGGTGTCGGCCGCCGGCGCCGCCGCTGCCAGGAAGTCCCCCGGCAGCTTTCCGAGCAGCAGGGAACGCTCGATGACGTTTTTGAGCTCTCTCACGTTGCCCGGCCATGCGTACGCCTGCAAATGCGCGACGTCCTCGTGGGTGAAAGGGATCGGCTGCACGCCCAGCTCGCCCGAGAGCAGCGTGGAGAAATGCTGGGCGAGCGCTGCGATGTCCTCGCTGTGCTCGCGCAGCGGCGGCAGCATGATGGCGAGCACGTTGAGGCGAAAGAAAAGATCCTCGCGAAAGGCGCCGTTGCTCATCGCGACATCGAGCTGGCGGTTGGTGGCCGCGATGACGCGCGCATCGACGGGCACCTCGCGATCGGAGCCGACCGGGCGCACGCTTTTTTCCTCGAGCGCACGCAGCAGCTTGGCCTGCATGGCCAGCGACATCTCGGAGATCTCGTCGAGGAAGAGCGTGCCGCCGCGGGCATAGCTGAACAGACCCTCGCGACTCGCGTGCGCACCGGTGAATGCGCCCTTGGTGTGACCGAAGAGCTCGCTTTCCAGCAGATCCGGCGCGATGGAGCTGCAGTTGACCGGCACGAAAGGTCCGCCGCGCCCGCTCAGACTGTGAATGGCGCGCGCCACCAGCTCCTTGCCGGTGCCGGTCTCGCCCTCGATGAGCACGGTGGACGCGGTCGGCGCAACCCGGTGTACGACCGCGCATACCTCGGACATTGCCGCGCTGGTGCCGACGATACCCTCGATGCCGTGCGACGCAAGCTCGCGCCTGAGCAGGAAATTCTCGCGCGCCATGCGCCGCCGCTCCAGGCACAGGCGCACCGCCGTCAGCATCTGCTCGATGCGGAAGGGCTTGAGCAGAAAGTCCGACGCGCCGCTGCGCAGCGCCGCGACGGCGGTCTCCAGATCCGCATAGGCGGTCATGACGATGACGTCGGTGGTGACGTCGTCGCTGCGCAGCTCCTGAAGCCACTCGATCCCGGATCGGCCGGGCAGGCGGATGTCGACGATGAGCAGATCGAAATGGTAGCGCCGGCGCAGCGCCTCGGCGCTCTCCGCGCTGTCGGCGATCTCCACCAGCGCGCATTCCGGCGCCAGAGCCTTGTGCAGGAAATTGCGCATGCCCGGCTCGTCGTCGACGACCAGCACGGCCGACGCGCGGCCGGCGGGGATGGCCTGCTCGGCGAGGGCTTCCGCCCACTGGGTTGCATCGCTGACGCTGGACATCTGGCTTGCTCTCCCGCGCGGGGCGAGGCCCGGGGGCTCACACGGTCACGGATTGCGCACGGCGCAGGATGATGACCGGGGCACCGGGAAATGGTCCAATCTGACGGGGACTGTCGGCCTCATTGGGTCAAATTGCACCACTTGTTGGTGGTCAAATCGGGTCAGAACGGCCAGTTTATGCCACAAGCGCCGCAATCTGCAAAACCCCCGCTGCCGTGGCACCCTTCTTGCGTGGCTCGACCCGGGGGCGCGAGCGGCGCCGGCATGCGAGGGCGGTTTCTGGCACTATTCGTGGGTTCCGCAGGTGGATCGAGTCGACCTCAGTGACAGCTTCCATGGACGCAGCGCCGATCTCATCGGACTATCCGCGCGACGCCATCACCGGCGTGGTGCTCGCCGGCGGCCGCGCCCTGCGCATGGGCGGCGAGGACAAGGGCCTGATCTCCGTGGCCGGTGAAGCGATGGTCGCCCACGCCCTCGACCGGCTCAGACCCCAGGTGGGCGCCGTGCTCATCAACGCCAACCGCAACGCGCGACGCTATGCCGCCCTCGGCGGGTGCGACGTGGTCGCCGATTGCGAAGGCGACTTCGCGGGACCGCTGGCCGGCATGGCGAGCGCCATGCAGCGCGCCGAAACGCCCTACATCCTCACGGTTCCCTGCGATTCCCCGCTGCTGGCGCCGGATCTGGCCGCGTGCCTTTTCGCCGCGCTCGCCGGGGAGCGCGCCGAGATCAGCGTTGCCCACGACGGCGATCGCTTACAGCCTGTGTTCGCGCTCCTCGACTGCGCGCTGCACGGCGCTATCATGGACTACCTGGCGACGGGCGGGCGCAAGATCGATACCTGGTACGCGCAAAGGCGCGTGGCGCTCGCCGACTTCGGCCACCGGCCGGATATGTTCCTGAACATCAACACACCCGAGGACCGGGATCGTCTCGAGGCGCGGCTCGCCGCGCACCAGCGATGTTGAGCAACGCGCACCTGCCCATCGTCGGCATCGCCGCCTGGAGCGGCACCGGCAAGACCACGCTTCTGAAAGAGCTGTTACCGCTGCTCGGCGCACGCGGCCTGCGGGTCGGCGTGGTCAAGCACGCGCACCACAGCTTCGAGGTGGATTACCCCGGCAAGGACAGCTACGAGCTGCGCAAGTCGGGGGCTGCGCAGATGCTCATCGCTTCGCGTTCGCGCTGGGCGCTGGTGGTCGAGCAGGAGCGCGGACGCGAGCCGCGACTCGACGAGGTGCTGCTCGAGCTCGACCAGGGCGCCCTCGATCTGATCCTCGTGGAAGGCTTCAAGGAGGAGGCTTTTCCGAAAATCGAGCTGCATCGGCCGAGCCTGGGCTACCCGCTGCTTTTCCGCGACGACAAAGCCATCGTCGCCGTGGCGACCGACGCGCCCCTCGAGGACACGGGCGATTTGCCGCAGCTCGATCTGAACAGTCCGGCGGACATCGCCGCATTCATCTTCCACCACGTGACGCGCGGACACCCGAGCGACGGGCAGGCGCACGACACGCGCGAGCGCGCACCGCGATCGGATTCAGCGCGCGGCGCCACCACCAAGCCATGAGCGAGACGCAGCGCAAAGCCCCCGTCGATTGCTACACCGGCGATCCGGAGCTTCTGCCGGTGGTCGAGGCGCGTGCGCGCATCGACGCGCTGCTCACGGTCGTATCGGGCGAGGAGCGGGTGACGCTGCGCGAGGCGCTCGGCAGAATCCTGGCCGAGCCCATCGTCTCCAGCGTCAACGTGCCCGGGCACACCAACTCGGCCATGGACGGCTTCGCGCTCGCCTCAACCGATCTGCCGCGCGACGGCACCTGCCGCCTGCGGGTGCTCGGCACCGCCTGGGCCGGCCGGCCCTTCGGAGGCCGGGTCGCACCCGGCTCCGCGGTGCGCGTCATGACCGGCGCGGTCATGCCCGACGGCACCGATACGGTGATCATGAAGGAGCAGGTCGAGGAGCAGGCCGACGCCAAGGGCGAGCTCATTGTCATCGGCGGCGGCCACCGCGCCGGGCAGAACGTGCGCGAAGCGGGTGAGGACATCGCCCTCGGTGCACGCCTGCTCGACACCGGCACGCGCATCATGCCCGCCGAGCTCGGCCTGATCGCATCGCTCGGAATCGGTGAGGTGCGCGTCCTGCGCCGTCCGCGCGTGGCGTTTTTCTCCACCGGTGACGAGCTTCGCTGCGCGGGCGAGACGCTCGCGCCCGGAGAGATCTACGACAGCAACCGCTACACCCTCTTTGCCATGCTCGCCCGGCTCGGCGTCGAGCCCATCGACATGGGCGTCGTTCGAGACGACGCCGAGGCGGTGCGCAACGCCTTTCGCGAGGCTTGCGCCGCCGCCGACGTCGTCATCAGCACCGGCGGCGCCTCCACCGGTGAAGCCGATTACATCGCCGAGACCCTCGGCGAGCTCGGCGAGGTGCGTTTCTGGCGCATCGCCATCAGGCCGGGCCGGCCGCTGGCGTTCGGCCGCGTGGGCGATGCGCTGTTCTTCGGTCTACCCGGCAACCCGGTCGCTGTGATGGTGACCTTCTACCAGTTCGTGCAGCCAGCGTTGCTGCGTATGATGGGCAGCCGCGAAGCGGCTGCAAACCCCGTCATCCGCGCCACCTGCGTGTCGCGTCTGCGCAAGAAACCGGGGCGGGTGGAAGTCTACCGGGCCATTCTCGAACGCGACGCCGACGGCCGGGTCACGGTGCGCAGCACCGGCAAGACCGGATCGGGGCTGCTGCACACCATGAGCGACGCGAACTGCTTCATACTACTGCCGGAGGATGGCGAGACCGTCGAGCCGGGCGCCGAAGTCGACGTGCAGCCGTTCTACGGGCTCGTCTGACAGGAGATCACCGAAACGATCATGAACGACCAGACCAGAGAGCGCGAGCTGATTCCGCTCAACATCGCCGTGCTGACCATCTCCGATACGCGCACCGAAGCCACCGACAAATCCGGCGCCCTGCTGGTCTCGAGGCTGGAGGCAGCGGGCCATCGCCTGGCTGAGAAACGCATCGTCGCCGACGATATCTACGCCATCCGCGCCATCGTCTCCGGCTGGATTGCCGATACCGACGTCAACGTGGTCATCAGCACCGGAGGCACCGGCGTCACCGGACGCGATGGCACACCGGAAGCGGTGCAGCCGCTGCTCGACAAGGAGATCGAGGGCTTCGGGGAGATCTTCCGCGCCGTCTCCTACGAGGAGATCAAGACATCCACCCTGCAGTCCCGGGCCCTCGCCGGCGTCGCCAACGCCACCTACATCTTCTGCCTTCCGGGCTCCTCCGGCGCCTGCAAAACGGCCTGGGACACCATCATCGCCGCCCAGCTCGACTACCGCACCCGTCCCTGCAACCTGGTCGAGCTCATGCCTCGACTGCTCGAGACCTGACCCGCGCGAAGCAGGCGCTCGCCGCCTCGCGCGCGGGCGCCGAGATGTAGTCGCGGCTGCGCGCGAAGGCGCGCGAGTAGAACTCGACCGCGCGCAGCGCCTTGCTCCTCGAGCGACGGGGAATCTGCTCGACCGTATTGGCGACCTCGATCTCGATGAGCGCTGCCAGCGTCTCCCGGTCGAGCTCGAGATCGCAATCGTGAACGCCATCGCGCAGCCGCAACCGCGGCTCACCCAGATGATCGTAGAAGCAGCGGCGGTCTGTGACACAGAAAACGTAAACGAGCCACTCCGCGTCGCGTCCGAGAACCTCGGCGATTCGCTCGCGCATGCTCATGTCGGCGGACTGCTTGTCGAAGACGTACGTGCCGTAGATGCTGTGAAACAGACCGGCGGTGCAAACGTGCGGCGGATTGCCCCATTCGTCGAGCAGATCGCGCGTGCCGCGAAGGTGCTCGAGCAGCGTGCGCCGCGAATGCGACGTGGCGTGCGCGCCCAGCTCTTCGAGCAAAGCCATGTGTCGCGCATCGAGCGGCTTGGTCTTCATCTCTTCCATTAACGGTGCTCAATCCTGCAGTGAAGCGATGTGGCGGTACAGCTCGAGCGCTTCCGGATTGGCGAGCGCCTCCCTGTTCTTGACCTCTCTGCCGTGGACGATNNGTCACCTGCACGATTCTGGCAGGCACGTGCCGCGGCGTGGCGTTGGTCCGAATCTGAGTCTTTATCTTCTCGCGCAGCGCGTCGTCGAGCGTGATGCCGTCGCGAAGAATCACGAACAGCACGACGCGCACGTCGTCCTGCCAGTCCTGGCCGATGACGAGCGCTTCGATGACCTCGTCGAGCTGCTCCACCTGACGGTAAATCTCGGCGGTGCCGATGCGCACGCCGCCGGGATTCAAAACGGCGTCGGAGCGCCCGTAGATGATCATGCCACCGTGCTCGGTAATCGCCACGTAGTCGCCATGACACCAGACACCCGGATACTTCTCGAAGTACGCCGCCTGGTACCTGGCCCCGTCGGGGTCGTTCCAGAAGCCGATGGGCATGGACGGAAACGGCGAACGACACACGAGCTCACCCTTGGCGCCGGTGACGGCATTGCCGCTCTCGTCGAATGCGACCACGTCCATTCCCAGCCCGATGCACTGAATCTCGCCCCGGTAGACCGGCAGGGTCGGATTGCCGAGGGCGAAGCACGAGATGATGTCGGTGCCGCCGCTGATCGAGGAGAGGCACAAGTCGCTCTTGACGTGCTCGTAGACGAAATCGAAGCTCTCCGGCGCAAGCGGTGAGCCGGTCGAGAGCATCGTGCGCAGCGTGGCCAGCGAGTGGCTGCGCGCCGGCTCGAGTCCCGACTTCTTCAACGCGTCGATGAACTTGGCCGAGGTTCCGAAATGGGTCATTCCGGTCTCTTCGGCGAAGTCGAAAAGGGCGTTGCCGTCCGGATAGAAAGGCGCGCCATCGTAGAGCAGCAAGGTGGCCTCCGATGCCAGCGCCGAGGCGAGCCAGTTCCACATCATCCATCCGCAGGTGGTGAAGTACATGAGACGATCGCCGCTGCGAATGTCGGACTGGAGCTGGTGCTCCTTGAGATGCTGGATGAGCGTTCCGCCGGCGCCGTGCACGATGCATTTCGGAACTCCGGTGGTGCCCGAGGAGTACATGATGAACAGGGGGTGATCGAAAGGCAGGCGCTCGAAGGGGATAACCCCGGGCCCGGCCCCCGAGGTGAAGGCTTCCAGCGTGACNNTGCTCCACGCTCGGCAGCGCCTTCATGATCTCAGCGACGCGATGCAGCGAATCGTGCCGTTTACCGTTGTAGAAGTACCCGTCGGCGGTGAACAGCACCCTGGGACCGATTTGACCGAAGCGATCGACGACGCCGCGCGCGCCGAAATCCGGCGAGCAGGACGACCACACGGCGCCGAGGCTGGCGGCGGCGAGCATGGCGATGATCGCCTCGGGCATGTTGGGCAGATAGGCGGCTACCCGATCGCCGCGGGCGACACCGGCATCGGCGAGCGCCCGCGCGAGCACGGACACCGCGTCGTAGAGCTCGGCGTAGGTGAGGCTGCGGCGCACCCGGTCTTCGCCGCGGAACTCGATGGCGGGAGCGTCGTCCCGACGCAGCAGCAGATTCTCCGCGTAGTTGAGCCAGGCCTCGGGAAACCAGCGTGCCCCGGGCATGCGATCGCCGTTCTCGAGCACCGTCTCGCCCATGGTGTCGCAGACGACCTCGCCGAATCCCCACATGGCTTCCCAGAACTGCTCCGGGCGTTGGACCGACCAGCGGTGCAGCGACGGGTAATCCGGCGCCTCGACGCCCCAGCGCTCCCTCACGAAGGTCGTGAAGCGCGTGATCTCCGCCGCGGCGATGCGCTCGGCGCTGGGCGTCCAGATTGGCTGTGACATCTCGGTCAGGCCTCCTTCGCTTCCCGCGGCATGGGGCGCTTGCTGCCGTCCTCGTTGAGCGCCACGAACGTGAAGTTCCCTTCGGTCACCTTGATGCTCTCGCCGAAGTGGCCGCGCAGTCGGCGGCGCGCCCAGGTTTCCACGTGCACCGTAATGGAAGTATTGCCCACCGAGCGGGTGCTGCAGAAGCAGCTGACCTGATCGCCCACGTACACAGGGCGGTGGAAGCTCATGGCCTCGATGCCGACGGTGGCGACGCGCCCGTGGGCCTGCATCATCGCGTAGCTGCCGCCCGCCAGGTCCATCTGCGCCAGCAACCAGCCGCCGAAGATGTCCCCGTAGGCATTGGTATCGGCGGGCATGGCGACGGTGCGCAGCTCCGCCTCGCGGTTCGGGGGACTCTCGTCTGTCGGCATGTGCTGTCTCCTCGGCGGGAACCTGGGGCCCGCGGGGTATTGTAATCGGGGTTCTTTGCCTCTAGCGTGGCGGATGCCGGCTCAAGGCCATCGCGACCCGGAGAACACGAGAAAAATGTCGCACCAGCGCTCCGATGACAATCCCTACGAGCAGGGGCTGGCGCCGACACCCGCGAACTACGCGCCGCTGACCCCAATCAGCTTTCTGGCACGCACCGCCGGCGTGTATCCCGACTATGCGTCGGTCGTGCACGGCGATTTGCGCTACACCTGGGCCGAAACGTACGCCCGCTGCCGACGCCTGGCATCGGCGCTGGCGAGACGCGGCGTCGCACCCGGCGATACGGTTTCCATTATCGCGCCAAACGTGCCGGCCATCTACGAGGCGAGCTTCGGGGTGCCGATGCTGGGGGCGGTGCTGAACACCATCAACACGCGCCTGGACGCCCGCACCATCGCATTCATCCTGCGCCACTGCGAAGCCAAGGTGCTGATCACGGACCGCGAGTTCTCGACGACGGTGGC
>JAABYT010000002.1:25518-48157 GCA_011775625.1 Gammaproteobacteria bacterium
TGGCAGGCGATCTCGCTCAATTACACATCCGGCACCACCGGCGACCCCAAGGGCGTCGTATACCATCACCGCGGCGCGTATCTGAACGCGCTCAGCAACGCCATCGGCTGGAACATGCGCCATCACCCGGTGTACCTGTGGACGCTGCCGATGTTTCACTGCAACGGCTGGTGCTTTCCATGGACGGTGGCGGCGATGGCGGGCACCAACGTCTGCCTGCGCAGGGTCGAGGCCGGCGCCATCTTCGATGCCATCGCCGATCGCGGTGTCACCCATTTCTGTGGCGCGCCCATCGTGCTCGGCATGATCCTCAACGCGAGCGCCGATGAACGGCGCAGCTTCGATCGCACCGTCGAGGTCATGACCGCGGCGGCACCTCCGCCGGCGGCGGTCATCGAGGGCATGGAGAAGAGCGGCTTTCACATGACCCACGTCTATGGCCTCACCGAGACCTACGGACCATCGGTGATCTGCGCCTGGAAGAGCGAGTGGAACGCGCTTCCGATCGAGCAGCAGGCGGTGCGCAAGTCGCGCCAGGGCGTGCGCTATCACGCGTTGGAAGGGCTCGAGGTCATGGATCCGGAGAGCATGACGCCCGTGCCCCGTGACGGCCAGACCATGGGCGAGGTGATGTTTCGCGGTAACGTCGTCATGAAGGGTTATCTCAAGAACCCAGCCACCACCGAGGCGTCACTCGCAGGCGGCTGGTTTCACTCCGGTGACCTGGGTGTCGTGCATCCCGACGGCTACGTGCAGCTCAAGGATCGATCCAAGGACATCATCATATCGGGCGGCGAGAACATCTCTTCCATCGAGGTCGAAGACGCGCTCTACCGTCACCCGGCGGTGCTCGAGGCCGCGGTGGTCGCGCGCAGCGACGAGAAGTGGGGCGAAACGCCCTGCGCTTTCGTGACGCTCAAGGGCGAGGCCGAGGCAATGACGGCTGAGGACATTATCGCCTTTTGCCGGGAAAACATGGCGCATTTCAAGGCGCCCAAGACGGTCGTGTTCGGGCCGCTGCCGAAAACCTCGACCGGTAAGATTCAGAAATTCAAGCTGAGGGAACGAGCCGAGCAACTCGACTGATCGATGAGCCGTTACCAGGACCAGCGCGGAATAAGCTACACCGCAGCCAGCCAGGACGCGGTGAACAAGTTCGACGCAACCATCAACGAGTACGTGCACTTCAGCACCGAGACGGGCGAGCGGCTCAAGCACACCCTCGCATCGGACCCGGAATTCGCCATGGCCCACGTGCTGCGCGGCGCCTTCATGCAGCTTTTCTGCGTTCCGGCGCTCACCGAGAAGGCCCGTCAATCGCTCGCCAAGGCACGCGAGGTCGGTGCCGGCGCCGAGCTCGACGCGCGTGAGCGGCACCACATCGAGGCGCTCGACGCGTGGATTACCGGGGATCTGGAGTCGGCGCTCACCCATTGGGAATCGATTCTCCTCGAGCACCCGCTGGACATGCTGGCGGTCAAGCTGTCGCAGTTCATTCACTTCTATCTCGGCGACAGCCGCCGGCTGCGCGATTCCATCGCGCGCGTCCTTCCCGCCTGGCAAGCGGACATTCCCGGTCATGCCAACGTGCTCGGCATGTATGCCTTCGGGCTGGAGGAATCCGGCGACTACGCCGCCGCCGAGCGCATCGGCCGCCGCGCCGTGGAGCTCGATCCAGGCGACGCGTGGGCGGTGCACGCCGTCGCCCACGTGATGGAGATGCAGGATCGGCGCCGCGACGGCATCGCGTGGCTGCGCGAGCTCGAAGCTCATTGGGACCGGGTCAATAACTTTCGCTTTCACCTGTGGTGGCATCTCGCGCTTTTTCATCTCGAGCTTGCCGAGTACGACCAGGTGCTGGCGCTCTACGACACCGCGTTTCGCGCCGAGCCGACCGAGGAGTATCTCGATATCTGCAACGCCACATCCATCCTGTGGCGGCTCGAGGAGCGTGGCGTCAACGTGGCCGGGCGCTGGAAGGAGCTTGCCGAAATCAGTGCGAACCGGATCGATGGACACGCACTGATTTTTCCCGACATGCACTTCATGATGGCGGTCGCGGCGGTCGGCGACACCGACAGCACCGAGGGCATGCTGCGCTCGCTGGCGCAGGCCGCGGGTGAAGCCGGTGTCACCGAGGCCGGGGTCATCGAGGCGGTGGGTCTCGAGCTCGCACGGGCCATTGCCGCCTGGTACGCGGGCGACTACGAAAGCGTCGTCGATCGCCTGCTGCCGATTCGTTATTCGTTTCAGGCCATCGGCGGCAGTCACGCGCAGCGGGATCTGTTTCATCAAATTCTGATCGCCGCGGCGTTGCGCGCTCCGCGCCCGGCACTCGCCCGCGCTCTGCTCGCCGAGCGCGCGCACCTCAAGCCCGACAACGCCTGGACCTGGAAACGATATGCCGAGGCGCTCGACGCGGCAGGCGACCGTGCGGCGGCCGGTGAAGCCGCCGAGCGCGCACGCGTGGCACTGAGCGCCTGACGAGCCGCGCACCGGCTCATCGTCCGGCATCTCTCATGAACGACCCGCTGCCCTCACACACCGGGGCCGTCGTCATCGGTGGCGGCATCATGGGCTGCAGCACGCTCTATCACCTGACGAAGCTGGGTGTGCGCGAGCCCATCCTGCTCGAGCGAAAGCAGCTCACCTGCGGCACCACCTGGCATTCGGCGGCCCAGGTGCGGCAGCTGCGCTCGACCAACAATCTCACCCAGCTGATACGCTACAGCACCGAGCTTTACGCGACGCTCGAGCAGGAGACCGGTCAGTCGACCGGCTGGGTCCGGACCGGCAGCCTCAGCATCGCCACCAACGCCGAGCGCCTCACTCACATTCGCAGACAGGCCTCGCTCGCGAAAGTCTTCGGTGTCGAGACCCACGAGCTCTCGCCGGCGCAGGCCGCCGAGCTGTGGCCGATGATGCGCAGCGACGACGTCGTCGGCGCCGTGTACTCGCCGGACGACGGCCGTGTGAACCCGAGCGATCTGTGCGCGGCCCTGATCAAGGGCGCGAAGTCGCACGGTGCGCGCGTCTTCGAGGACACCCCTGTGACCGGATTCCGGATTCGAGACGACAGGGTGTGCGGCGTCGATACCGCGCGTGGCCACGTCGCCTGCGAGATCGTCGTCAACTGCGCCGGCCTCTGGGGCCGACAGGTGGCGGCCATGGCCGGCGTGTCGGTGCCGCTCTTCGCGTGCGAGCACTTCTATCTGCTCACCAAACCGATGCAGGGAATCGGACGCCATCTTCCGACGCTCAGCGATCACGACGGCTATCTCTATATTCGCGACGAGGTCGACGGCATCCTCGCGGGCTGCTTCGAGCCGCACGCGCGTGCGCTGCCGCTGGAGAATCTGCCAAGAGACTTCGCCTTCGAGCTCCTCGACGAGGACTGGGAACACTTCGAGCCGATGATGGTGAACGCCATGCATCGCATACCGGCGCTGGAGCACGCCGAGGTGAAGATGCTCGTCAACGGTCCCGAGAGCTTCACGCCCGACGGCGCTTTCCTGCTCGGCGAAGCGCCGGAGCTCGCGGGCTTCTACGTGGGCTGCGGCATGAACTCGGTGGGTGTCGCCAGCGGCGGCGGCGCGGGCAGGGCGCTGGCGGAGTGGATCGTCGAGGGCGCACCGACGAGCGATCTGTGGTCGGTGGACATCCGCCGCTTCGCGCCCTTCCACGCCAATGAGCGATTTCTTCGCGCGCGCATTCCGGAGGCGCTCGCCCTGCACTACGCCATCGCCTACCCGGGACGAGAGCCGCACACGGCGCGCGGGCTGCGCAAGAGTGCGCTGCACGATCGTCTCGCCGAGGCCGGCGCCCAGTTCGGCACCCGCATGGGCTGGGAGCGGGCCGCGTGGTTCGCCGAAGACGGTGATGCGCTGCCCGCGGCGCTGAAATTCGGCCGGCCCGCCTGGTTCGATGCCGAGGCGCGCGAGTCGCGCGCGGCTCGCGAACGCGTCGCGCTGTTCGATCAGTCCTCCTTTGCAAAGCTGCTGGTCGATGGCAGGGATGCGCAAAGTCTCCTGCAACGACTGTGTGCCAACGATGTCGACGTGATGCCGGGCCGCATCGTGTACACCGCCATGCTCAACGAGCGTGGCGGCTTCGAGAGCGACCTCACCGTGTTTCGTATCTCGCGGGATCGCTACCTGCTCGTCACGGGCACCGCCCAGGCCGTACGCGACCGGCACTGGATCGAGACCCACCTCTCACCGCGCGAGCGTGTCTGCATCGTCGACGTCACCGGCAGCCTCGCGGTGCTGAGCGTCATGGGGCCGCTTTCGCGGCGCCTGCTGCAGGAGCTCACCAGCGAGGATCTCGGCAACGGTGCGTTTGCGCTCTTCACCAGCCGCGAGATTGCGCTCGCAACCGCGAGTGTGACGGCGGCACGCCTGTCGTACGCGGGCGAGCTCGGCTGGGAGCTCTACGTTCCGGTGGAGATGGCGGTCGCTGTCTACGACGCACTCATGGAGATCGGGTCCGCGTTCGGACTGCGCAACGCGGGCACGCACGCCCTGACCTCACTGCGCATCGAGAAGGGCTTGCGGGCGTGGGGACACGAGGTCACCCCCGACGACACGCCGCTCGAGGCCGGTCTCGCGTTCGCGACCAAGCTCGCCAGCGACGTGCCCTTCATCGGGCGCGATGCGTTGCTCGAGCAGCGCGCCCGCGGCCTGCGCCGGCGCCTCGTTCACTTCAGGCTTGCCGACCCGCAGGTCTTCATCCTCGGTGACGAGCCCATCGTCTGCGACGGTGAGCTCGTCGGTCAGGTCACCTCGGCCGCCTTCGGCCACACCCTCGGCACCGGCGTCGGCATGGGTTACGTGCGTCACGGCGATCGGCCGCTTCGGGCGATGGTCGAATGCGGCCGCTTCGAGGTCGAGCTCGCCGGCCATATGCACGCCATCGACGTTTCCCTGTCGCCGCTTTTCGATCCATCGGGGGCGCGCATGCGCGTGCAGACGTGAACCCGGCAACCGGCCTCGAGCTGCGCAACGTGAGCCTGCTGGCGATCTGCCAGGCGCTGATGATGACCGCCAGCACCCTCAACATCACCACCTCGGCGCTGGTGGGACTGATGCTCGCCGACAACCCGGCTCTCGCCACCCTGCCCTTCGGCCTCACGTGGCTGGCGACCACCGTGACGACCGTGCCCGCCGCGCTGTGGATGCGCCGCGTCGGGCGCCGCACGGGTCTCATGACCGGCGTGATGGTGGGTATCTTCGGCGGCGCGCTGTGCACGCTGGCGATCTTCGAGCGCCGCTTCGAGCTCTTTTGCGCAGGCTCTGTGCTGGTGGGCGCGTTCAACGCATTCGGTCAGCAGTATCGGTTCGCTGCCGCCGACGCCGCCGGCGAGGCGTTTCGCGCGCGTGCCATTTCGCTGGTGATCGCCGGCGGACTGATCGCCGCCTTCGCAGGGCCCAACCTGGCGCGTCTGACCCGCGACGCCTATCCCGCGGATGTGTTCGCCGGCAGCTACGCGGCGATGATCGCCATCTACGTGGTTTCCCTGGCGGTTCTGATCTTCATTCGCATGCCGCGCTCGAACGTCGCCGCCGCGCGCATCACCCTGGCCGGATTCGCGCGACTCGCCGGGAGAGCGCGCTTCCTGGTAGCGGCTTCGAGCGCCATGCTCGGCTACGGCGTCATGAATCTGCTCATGACCTCGACGCCGCTTGCCATGCGCGCGTGCGGCCTCAGCTTCGACCAGACGGCCAGCGTTATTCAATGGCACGTGCTGGCGATGTTCGTGCCATCGTTGTTCACGGGACACCTGATCGATCGTTTCGGCGCGCTCAGGATCATGATGGCCGGGGCGCTCCTGCAGCTCGCGTGCGTGCTCGTCAACCTGCAGGGTCAGGCGGAATGGAATTTCATCGTAGCGCTGGCGCTGCTGGGATTCGGCTGGAACTTCCTCTTCGTCGGCGCCACCACGCTGCTCACCGCGAGCTACCAGGGCGCCGAGAAGGCGACCGCTCAGGGGCTCAACGATTTCATGGTGTTCGGCACCGTGACCCTGACGGCGCTCGGCTCCGGTGCCCTCCAGCACGCGTTTGGCTGGACCGCCGTCAACCTTTTCATCGCACCCTTCATCGCCACCGCTTTCTGTCTCGGCTTGTGGCTCGAACGCCGCGCCCGGCAGCGCGCCGACGCGCGGCCGGCGTGAACGCAGCGCACCCCTAGCCCGGCAGCGGGCGGGTGGCGCCGCGGCCCACGGGGCTCGCCGCGGCGGCGGAAAATCTCGCCGGCGTGAACGGACGCAGATCGACGCGAGTGGATTCCCCGGCCGTGATGAGCTCCGCGATGGCGGCGCCGCTCGCCGGCGCGTTGAGAATGCCCCAGCAGTTGTGGCCGCTGGCGACGAAGGCCCCGGCGACGCCGGGGACCTGACCCATTATCGGCAGCGCATCGGCGCAGATGGGCCGGTAGCAGGCGTTACGCTTGAGCACGCGGCCAGCGCCCATGGCCGAGGAAAGATGTCCGGCAATGCGCGCCAGCATCGCGGTCGCGTCGGCGTCCACCGACACGCCGGCGGGATCGTCGGGCAGCGGCTGGTCGTCGGACAATCCACACAGATACACCTGGCCGTCGGGTCGCGCGAAAATCTCGGGCGACAGCCGCTCGCCGTGCGCGTCGACATAGTCGACGAACAGCGCCTGCGCCGGAACGGGCGCGGTCGGCTCGAGGGTGACGCTGAAGCCCTTGAGCCCGTCGACGCGGGGAAGCGGCAGCCAGGCGCAAGCGCTGTCGGTCCACGGCCCCATGGCGATGACCACCGCATCGGCCGGCATCTCGGCGCCGTCGACGCGCACGCCACGCACGCTGGGCGGCGCGCCGGTGACTTCCACGCCCTCCACGCAACCGGTGACCAGGGTCGCACCGAGACGCTGCGCCTCATCCATGAGCGCCCGGGTGAAACGTCGCGGATGCACCTGCGCCGTGGTGTCGGTGCCGCCGAGCCTCGCGTATACCGTGCACGCGCCGTCCAGCCAGGCGGCACCGGCGTCACCGTTGTCAGCGCCGATACCGCCGGCGGCGCGTGCGGCAACACCGAAGGTCGTCACTTGCCGGTAGCCGTAATCGATGTCGATGCGACGCGCGAGCTCGGCGTGCATCGCGTAGCTCGCGCGCGCCAGCGGCCCGAGCGGCGAGCTATCGCACCAGTCGAGGGCGAGAAATCCGCCCGATTTTCCCGAGGCGGCGCAGGCGACCTCGCTGCGCTCGACAACCGTCGAGGCGACGCCACGCAGCGCCAGATGGTAAGCGATGGATGCGCCGATGACACCGGCGCCGCAGACGACGACGCGGGGGGCTTCGCTGCTCACCCGCGCAGAGCGATCACGCGGGATTGCGCGCGCGCACCTTCCACGAGCTCGACTGCATGACCACGCCTTCGTCGGTGACATACTTCGCGAGCTCGTTGGCGAGGGCGGCGACGATCTCGTCGTGCTTCGATTCGGCCTCCGCGCCCGCCTCCCGGTACACCTCACCGGCAGGCCCCAGGGCGAGCTGAAAGCCGATGGCGTCCTCGACGGTGTTGCCCACCATCAGAGGGGCGTCGATGCGCTCGAATTCGATCTCGTCGTAGCCGGCGATCTCGAGCTGTTTGGTGACCATCTGCTCATCGGCCATGGAGAAAGGCCCCGGGCCGCAGGTTCGGGCATCCTCGCCGGGCGGCGGCAGGTGGCGGAGAATGATCTCTCTCGGCATACCGAGCCAGGGATTGTCGTCGATGGTGCGCCACACGATCATGGTCATGATGCCGCCGGGCCTGAGCGAGTTGCGCATGCTCCTCAATCCCGCCACCGGGTTCTCGAAGAACTGGGTGCCGAAACGGGCGAAGCAGAAATCGTACGTCGAATCGAAGGGGTAGCCCTGCACGTCGCCCTCGACGAAGGTGACGTTCGTGACGCCTGCCGCGGCGGCGTCGGCGCGCGCAAACTCGAGAAACGCTTCACAGCAGTCGATGCCGAGCACCGAGCCGCTGGGACCGACGCGCTTGGCGAGCAGAATCGCGGTATCGCCGAAACCGCAGCCGACGTCGACGACCTTGTCGCCTTCGCGGACCTCGAGCCTGGGAAAGACCCGCTCGCTGTGATGGGTCAGCCCGCCGACCAGAATGTGGCGGTACTTGACGAACTTGGGAACGAGAATATCGTTCCAGAAATCGACGAACTCGCTACTGCTCGCCGCTGCGGGGGCTGTGCTCATCGCTTGTCTTCCTCATCACCCGGGACAGTCGCAGGCAGATACTACGCGGTGATTGTGTCCGTACGGGTTCTGCCTGCAGGACGGGTGTTTCAATTATTTCCGCTGGCCGTTATCGCGGTTGGCGGCCAGGAAAGCGCGCATGTGAAAGCTCATTTGCGCCGGAACGTACTGATAGGTTACCCCCACCGGACAGGCGCGTCGAGCGAGGCAACCGCCGTCGAGGCACTCGCCTCCCGCGGGGCCGCCGATGTGATCGATACAGGCCGGCACGTCGTAGCCGCGGGGCGAGAACGCGCTCACCGGGCAGGTCGCGAGACAGGGCTTGTCGACACAGGTATCGCAGGGACAGGGTCGCGTGTCCATCGGCGGCAGCTCGATGCTCTCGGCGAAGGCGAGCGCGCCACGGTAGGCGTGCCAGAGCCCGTAGTCGGGATGAATGAGCGGCCCGATGGGGGACGGGTGCACGGCCTCGGCGCGCCGTGCCCAGCGGGTGAAAGGCAGGAACGGCGCTCCGCCGAAAGGGAACAGGGCCTCGGCGCCCAGCGCCGCGGCCAGCTCGCCGACGACCCGGCGGCTCCAGCGGTCCAGCGGATCGCGCTTCTCGCGCGCCTCCTCGGACCCCTGGAAGGCATCCCAGCTGCCGCCACCGACCACGCCCACCAGCACGAGCGTGCCCGCGGCACGGCCGTCGGCCATGGCCGGCACGCCGTCCCCGGGGCCGGGGTGCAACGCGCCGCGTGGCGCCAGGTGTCTCGCTTCGATGGCACGGCAGATGGACGCGTAGTCCACGGGATCGATTCCGCGAAAGCCTACTCGTAGGTCCGGACGTCGTCGATGACCTTGCCGTCGTTGGCAAGGCTGCCGGGTGCTGCGAACACGATCTCGGCGCGCAGCTTGCACACCTCGCGCACCGAGCCGGCCATGGCCTCGGCGAGCGCCTCCGGTGGCGATCCCGCAACTTCGCAGTGCAGCGTCATGATGTCCCGGTTGTCGCGGCTGTCGACGACGAGCCGTCCTTTCAACGCCTCCGGGTGTCGCTCGAGCACCGCGGCTACCTGGGACGGGTGCACGAACATGCCGCGCACCTTGGTGGTCTGGTCGGCGCGCCCCATCCATCCCTTGATGCGCACATTGGTGCGTCCGCAGGGGCTGGTACCCTCCATGACGGCGGACATGTCGCCGGTGGCGAAGCGAATCAGCGGATAGTCCCGGTTCAGCACCGTGACGATCACCTCGCCGACCTCGCCGGGTGCGACCGGATCGCCGGTGCCCGGTCGTACGATCTCGAGCAGCACTGCCTCGTCGACGATCATGCCCTCCATCGCCTCGGACTCGTAGGCGATCAGACCCAGGTCCGCGGTCGCGTAGCACTGACGTACGGCGACTCCCCGGCTGGCGAGATGCTCGCGCAGGCTCGGCGGCAATGCCTCGCCCGAGACCAGCCCCCGTGCCAGCGACGAGACGTCGGCGCCGAGCTCGACGGCCTTGTCGAGGATGATGTCGAGAAACGACGGCGTGCCGACGTAGAAGGACGGTCTCAGCCGCGCAATGGCCTCGACCTGCAGCTCGCTCTGACCGACACCGGCTGCAAACACCGGGCAACCGAGGGCGCGCGCGCCGGACTCCAGCATCATCCCCGCCGGCGTGAAATGATAGGAGAAGGTGTTGTGCACCAGCTCGCCGCGGCGCAGGCCCGCGGCGAACAGTGCCCGCGCGGTGCGCCAGTAGTCCTCGCGGGCCGCCTCGGGCTCGAAGATGGGACCGGGCGATGCGAATACGCGCGAGAGCTCCGCCGTGGCCGTGGCAGCGAAGCCGCCGAAAGGAGGATCGTTCGCCTGACGATCGGCGAGATCGGACTTGCGCGTCAGCGGCAGCGCGGCGAGCGCCTCGCGCGTGGTCACGGCACCCGCATCGATGCCCTCCAGCAATGCACCATAGGCCGGCGCCCGGCGTCTCGCATGCTCGATGTGCGCGGGCAGAGCCTCGAGCAACGCGCGCTCGCGCGCCTGCGGTGCTCGCCTCTCGAGATCGTCAAAGTGGTCGGACATGAAGTCCTCGACGTTGTCGTCGATTACGCCAGCCAGCGCTTGCGCCGACGGTAGTGCTTCACATCGCGAAAGCTCTTGCGGTGCTCGCCGCTGACGCCAAGATAGAACTCCTTGACGTCCTCGTTCTGTGAAAGCATCGCGGCCTCGCCGTCCATGACGACGCGACCGGTCTCGAGAATGTAGCCGTACTTGGCAAAACGCAGCGCCACGTTCGTGTTCTGCTCGGCGAGAAGAAAGGTCACCCCTTCCTGCTCGTTCAGGCGGGCGACGATCTCGAAGATTTCCTCGACGAGCTGCGGCGCGAGGCCCATGGAGGGCTCGTCGAGCAATATCACCGAGGGGCGCGCCATGAGGGCGCGCCCGACGGCGGTCATCTGCTGCTCGCCTCCAGAGGTGTAGCCCGACTGGGCGCTGCGGCGCTCGCGCAATCGGGGAAAGTAGTGATAGACCTTTTCCAGGTCTTCAGCGACAGCCGCGCGGCCGTCGCTGCGCGTGTAGCTGCCGGTGAGAAGATTCTCCTCCACCGTCAGGTGCTCGAAGCAGCGACGGCCCTCCATGACTTGAATGACGCCGCGTCTGACGAGCTCCGTGGCGCTCAGCCTGTCGGTGCGCTTGCCCTTGAACTCGATGGATCCCTTGGTGATGTCGCCGCGCTCGGACTTGAGCAGATTGGAGATGGCCTTGAGCGTGGTGGTCTTACCGGCGCCGTTGCCCCCGAGGAGGGCAACGATGCCCCCCTCGGGAACTTCCAGCGATACGCCTTTCAACACCAGGATGACGTGATCGTAGATCACCTCGATGTTGTTGACGGCGAGCAGCGGCGTTGAGTTGTTTTTATTTTCCACTGCCATTCGACGTCAAGTCAGGTCCCGGCTCAGCCGCAGTTGCGTGGAGTGATATTGTTCTCCTTCGCGTACTCTGAGGCCGCTTTCTCGATCATCGGCCGCACCACATCGCGCATGGTCGGGATCCAGTCGCTGACGATGTTCCACTTCTGGCCGTCCCACTGCTGGATGAGGATCGGGCCGCCGCTCTCGTGGTCGGAGCAGGAGATCTTCACCGGACGGGTGAATCCATTCATGCCGAGCTCATCGAGCCGCTGCTCGGTGAGATTGAGGTTCTCGAGTCCCCAGCGCACCTGCTCACCGGTCATGGCCTTCTTGCCGAACTTCGCCTGGGCCGTACGCACGGCTTCCGACCCGAACATCGCGTTCAGGACCGCACGATTGTAGAGCACCTCGCCGAAGTTGTTCTTCTTGGCCTCTTCGGTGTCGCCGTTGTAGACGTACTGCAGGATGTCGTCGTGCACCCGGAACTTGGTACCGGGATGGTGGAGCGCCGCGGACTTGTAGCCCTTGGAAGCCTTGCCGGCCGGAATGACATCCGCGTCACTGCCGGACCACCAGTTGCCGACGAAACGATCCATCGGATAGTTGACCGCCGCGGCTTCCTTGACGGCGACCTGGTTCATCACGCCCCAGCCGGACATGAACACCCAGTCGGGCCGCAGCTTGCGGATCTGCAGCCAGGTGGCCTTCTGCTCCTGCCCCGGATGGTCGACGGCGAGCAGCGTCAGCTTGTAGCCGTACTTCTCGGCCAGCACGCCGAGCGTCGGGTTCGCTTCCTTGCCATAGGCGCTGTTGTGGTAGACGTGGGCGATCTTCTTGCCGCGCAGCTTGTCGTGACCGCCTTCCTGCTGCGCCACGTAGTTGATGAACGCGGAGGCCTGGCTCCAATAGGTGGTCGGGAAGTTGTAGATCCACTGGAAGACGCTCCCGTCGGCGGCCGCGGTGCGCCCGTATCCCATGGAAAGAATCGGCACCTTGTCGACCGGCGCCTTCGGGATCAGCTGGTAGGTGATGCCGGTGCTGAACGGGTTGACGAGCGTCGCACCGTGGGTGCCCTTGCCCTTGAGCTTCTCGTAGCACTCGACACCGAGCTTGGTGTTGTACTGGGTCTCGCACTCCTCGAAGGTGACCATGACACCGTTGATACCGCCGTCGCGCTTGTTGAGCATCGTGTAGTAGTCGCGGAAGCCGTTGGCTACGGGAATGCCGCTGGGCGCGTAGGGTCCGGTGCGGTAGACGAGCATGGGAAAGAACTGCTCTTCCGCGGCCATGGCCGGGGCGGCGAGGATGCCGCTGGCCGCTACCGTTGCGCCCAGGAGAGAAAGCACTAACTTCTTGATTTTCATGTATTTCTCCTGCCTGATTATGCTTGTTTTACGGGTAATGACACCGTGCTCCGCGACTCTAGCATGCAGCGGGAACACGGCAAAGTGTTCGCGATCCGGGCCGCCCTTGTTAATAAGGAAACGGCCAGATTCTCAGCTTCTCCTTCGCGATCTGCCACAGGCGCGCGAGTCCGTGGGGCTCGACGATGAGGAAGTAGACGATCAGTCCTCCGAAGATCATGACCTCCAGATGCTTCTGCATGTCGGTCGCCATGGCGATGCCGAACATCTGCGGCGCATTGGTCAGAACGACCGGCACCAGAGTGATGAACGCCGCCCCCAGGAACGACCCCAGGATGCTGCCGAGGCCACCGATGATGACCATGAACAGGACGTTGAACGAGATATTGATACCGAATGCCTCGGCGCCTTCGGCGGCATCGAGATCCAGGCACAGCAGCATGGCGCCGGCGACACCGCAGTAAAACGACGACACAGCGAAGGCCATCAGCTTGGTCTGCATGGGCCGGAAGCCGATGATCTCCGCCGCGATGTCCATGTCGCGAATGGCCATCCAGGAGCGCCCGATGCGACTTCTGACGATGTTCTTGGCTGCCAGCGCGAACACCGCTACCAGCGTGAGCGCCACCAGGTACTTGACGGCCGGGTCGGCCTTCGGACTGGTGATTAAAACGCCGAACATCTCGCGCGGCGGCGTCAGAATGGTTCCCGACGGATTGTAGTTGTAGAACCACTCCACCTTGGTGAACATCCAGCCCAGTAAGAACTGTGCCGCCAGGGTCGAGACGGCGAGATAAAAGCCCTTGATACGCAGACTCGGGATGCCGAACAGCAGGCCCACGACGGCCGTCGCCAGGCCGGCAAGCAGGAAGGCGACGATGAGATTGAGATCCGGAAACGTCGTCAGCAGCTTGTAGCTCATGAAGGCGCCGAGGCCCATGAATGCGCCGGTGCCGAGGCTGAGCTGCCCGGCGTAGCCGAGCAGCAGGTTCAGCCCGATGGCCGCCATGCTGAACACCAGGAACGGAATCAGCACGACCTCGAAGAAATAGTCGTTGGCGACGAAGGGAACGACCAGGTAGGCAACCAGAAGCACCGCCAGCACGAACCACCGGTCCTGGATGATGGGAAATATCGCCTGATCGCCGGCGTAGCTCGTCTTGAATTGACCCGCCTCACGGTAGAGCATTTTTCTTCAAACCCTCTCGATGATTCTCTCGCCGAACAGTCCCTGCGGACGGAAAAACAGGAACACCAGCGCCAGGACGTAAGCGAACCAGTTCTCGATGGCGCCGCCCACCAGCGGTCCCCAGTAGATCTCGGCGACTTTCTCGCCGACACCGATGATGAGTCCGCCGATGATGGCCCCCGGCACCGACGTGAAGCCGCCGAGGATCAGCACCGGCAGCGCTTTGAGCGCGATCAGCGACAGCGAGAACTGCACGCCGCTCTTCGCGCCCCACATGATCCCGGCCACCATGGCGACGATGCCGGCCACCGACCAGACGATGATCCAGATGGTCCTCAAGGGTATGCCGACGGACATCGCCGCCTGATGGTCGTCGGCGACCGCGCGCAGCGCGCGGCCCACCGGCGTCTTGTGGAAGAAGATGGCCAGTCCCGCCACCAGCGCCGCGCCGATACCCGCGGCGAAAAGGTCGAACTCGTTGAGCAGCAAGCCGTGAAAGTCGAATGAAGCGCTGGGTATTCCCACGTCGAGCGGCTTCACGTTGCTTCCCCAGAGCGTCTCGCCGAATCCCTCGAGAAAGTACGTGAGTCCGATGGTGGCCATGAAAAGGATGATGTGCTCCTGATTCACCAGCGGCCGCAGCATGAAGCGCTCGACGGCGAACGCGAGTGCGACCATCACCACCATGGTGAGAATCAACGCGAGCCACACCGGAACGCCCTTCTCCATCAGCCCCACCAGGGTCAGCGCCGCGAACAGCACCATCACGCCCTGGGCGAAGTTGAACACGCCCGAGGCCTTGAAGATGAGCACGAAGCCGAGAGCGACGAGGGAGTACATGACACCGGTCAGGAGTCCGTTGATGACGACCTCGGCGAGAAATAGGGGGAACTCCCACATTTCCTGGAAAGGGGCGACGAAGAAGGCATGAAGCATTTCCATGGTTATTACTTCTTCTCTCTGTCAGTCATGGGCAACGCCGAGGTAGGCGTCGATCACCTCTTTGTTCGTGCGCACCTCGTCGGGCGTGCCGTCGGCGATCTTGCGGCCGTAGTCGAGCACCACGACCCGATCGGAGATGTCCATGACCACCCCCATGTCGTGCTCGATGAGCACGATGGTGGTGCCGAACTCCTCGTTGACGTCGAGGACGAAGCGGCACATGTCCTCCTTCTCCTCCGTGTTCATGCCCGCCATGGGCTCGTCGAGCAGCAGCAGGTCGGGCTCCGCCGCCAGCGCGCGGCCGAGCTCGACGCGCTTCTGCAGCCCGTAAGGCAGCCGGCCCACCGTGGTCTTGCGGATCGCCTGGATCTCCAGAAAATCGATGATGCGCTCGACGAAAGCACGATGCTCCATCTCCTCGCGCCGTGCCGGTCCGAAGTAAAGCGCCTGCAGAAGCAGATTCACCTTCATCTTCAGGTTGCGCCCGGTCATGATGTTGTCGAGGGTCGTCATGCCCTTGAACAGCGCGATATTCTGGAAGGTTCGCGCGATACCCTGGGCCGCGGCATCGTGGGTGCGCATCTGCTTGCGCGTCCGCCCCTTGTAGGTGATCTCGCCTTCCTGGGGATGGTAGAAGCCGTTGAT
The DNA here is from genome assembly GCA_011775625.1 of Gammaproteobacteria bacterium. GTDB lineage: Bacteria > Pseudomonadota > Gammaproteobacteria > HK1 > HK1 > JAABYT01. The sequence goes on from JAABYT010000002.1 coordinate 40,754, forward strand.
GACGTTCAGCATCGAGCTCTTGCCGGCGCCGTTCGGCCCGATGATGGCGCGGATCTCGCCCTTGCGCACGTCGAAGCTGACGTTCTCGAGCGCCCTGACACCGCCGAAGGCAAGGCTTACGTTGTTGACCTCGAGCAGCGTCTCTCCGTTCGAGCGGTCCCTGCCGGGCACGGACGTGTTCCCCCTCAGCTCGCCTTGGCGACCGGCGCCACACCGGGAACGTTGCGCAGCTCCACGTCGGCCTTGATGGTGCCGGTGCGGCCGTCCTCGAAGGTCACCTGGGTCTGCATGGCGACCCGGCGCTGGTCCGAGTAGAGCGCTTCGATGAGCGGCGCGTAGCGCTCGGCGATGATGCGGCGACGCACCTTGAGCGTGCGGGTGAGCTCGCCGTCATCGGCGTCGAGCTCCTTGGGAAGGATGAGAAAGCGTCGAATCTGTGATCCCGAGAGGTGGGCATCGGCCGCCAGATCGATGTTGACCTTGCGCAGATTCTCCTGAATGAGCTCGATGACCTCGGGCCGCGCGGCGAGCTCCTGATAGCTTGCGTAGGGAATGTTGCGCTTCTCCGCCCAGTTGCCGACCGCATCCAGGTCGATATTGATGAACAGCGTGACGTAATCGCGCTCGTTGCCGAAGGCGACGGCTTCCTTGATCTGGGGAAAGAACTTGATCTTGTTCTCGATGTACTTGGGGGCGAACATCGAGCCGTCGTTGAGCTTACCGACATCCTTCGCGCGGTCGATGATTTTGAGATGCCCATCCTCGTCGATGTATCCGGCATCGCCGGTGTGAACCCACCCGTCCTCGGTCTTGGTCTCGGCCGTCGCTTCGGGGTTCTTGTAATAGCACTGGAAGACACCGGGGCTGCGGTACATGACCTCGCCGTTGTCCGCGATCCTGATCTCCACCTGCGGCGCCGGCGTACCGACCGTGTCGGGTTTGATCTCTCCGTCGGGCTGCATGGTCACGAAGACGGCGGCCTCCGTCTGGCCGTAGAGCTGCTTGATATTGATGCCGAGCGATCGGTAGAAATCGAAGATATCCGGTCCGATGGCCTCGCCGGCGGTGTAGGCGATACGCACGCGCGAGAGACCGAGGGTGTTCTTGAGCGGACCGTAGACGAGGATTCCACCGAGCCAGTAAAGGAGCCGGTCTTTCGTCGACACCGCTTCGCCGTCGAGAATCTGAGTGCCGACGCGCTTGGCGACAGCCATGAAGTATCCGAACATCTTCTGCTTGATGCCGGCGGCGTCCTCCATGCGGATCATGACGTTGGTCAGAAGGCTCTCGTAGATGGCCGGCGGCGCGAAGAAGTACGTGGGACCCACCTCGCGCAGATCCTGCATGACCGTGGCGCCGCTCTCCGGGCAGTTGACACAGAATCCCGCCACGTAGGCCTGGCCGAAGGAGAAGAGGTTGTCCCCCACCCACGCCATCGGCAGGTAAGCGAGCACCTCGTCTTCCTGTCGAAGTCCGTCACGCTCCACCGAGTTTCTCGCGGTGATGATGATGTTGTCGTGACTGAGCATGACACCCTTGGGATTTCCCGTGGTGCCGGAGGTGTAGAGGATGATGGCGGTATCGGAGCCGCTGCCCTTTGCGACCTCAGCGGTGAAAAAGCCCGGGTCCTTCTCGCGACGGCCGCGTCCCATCTCCTGCACCTGCTTGTAGGAGAACAGGTAGGACTGCTCGTACTTTCTCAGTCCGCGGGGATCGTCGTAGATGATGGTCTCCAAGCGCGGGCAGGCGTCCTTGATCTCGAGCAGCTTGTCGACCTGCTCCTGATCCTCGCCGATAGCGAAACGCACCTCGGCGTGATTGACCACGAACTGCAGCTCCTTGGCGACCCCGTCCTGGTACATGGGTACCGGCACCCCGCCGAGCGCCTGGGCGGCGCACATGGAGGCGTAAAGACGCGGACGGTTGTCACCGATGATGGCTATCTTGTCGCCGCGCTGAAATCCGAGCTCGGCGAGCCCGCAGGCGAGATCCTGAATGCCTTCGGCGAGCTCGTGCCAGGTCCATGACTGCCAGATGCCGAACTCTTTCTCGCGCGCGGCGTGAGCGTCACGGTAACGCTCGGCGCGATCGAGCAGCAGCTTCGGGAAGGTATCGAGGGCGGCGCTGTGGGCACCACCGCCTGGCGTTGTCTCAACCATCTCCTCACTCCTTAACCCGGCACCCGCCGGCCACGCCATGCGCGGCAACGCGCGGCGCGCGCCAGCCGGACTGTGTCTGCCTAGATGAGAGCTCCTGACGACGTTCTAGTTGTTCGGATCCGCTCGTCGTTTCATGCCGCCGGGGCGCCAGGAGTCCACCGCCCGCGGCTCAGACAAGTGCACATGCTAACCGCAACTCGGGCCCGGATGCCATCACTTCGGCTGCATGCGGATAGCGCCATCGAGGCGGATGACCTCGCCGTTGAGCATCGGATTCTCGACGATGTGGGCGACCAGCGCGGCGTACTCCTCGGGGCGTCCGAGGCGCGCCGGGAAAGGCACCTGGGCCGCGAGGCTCTGCTGAACCTCGGGCGGCATGCGGTGCAGCAGCGGCGTGCTCATGAGGCCGGGAGCGATGGCCATCACGCGCACGCCGATACGGGCGAGCTCTCGGGCGAGGGGCAGGGTCATTCCCACCACGCCGGCCTTGGAGGCGCTGTAGGCGGCCTGGCCAATCTGGCCCTCGAAGGCGGACACGGAGGCGGTGTTGACGATCACCCCGCGCTCACCGCTGTCACCCTCCGGCTCGAGACTCTGCATGCCGGCGGCGGCGAGTCGCACCAGGTTGAAGGTTCCCACCAGGTTGACCTGGATGACGTGGTCGAAGACTTCCAGAGGCATCGGACCGTCGCGCCCGACGACGCGCGCGGCCGGCGCGATGCCGGCGCAGTTGACCAGGATTGCGGCGTCGCCGTGCTCGGCGCGCGCGGCGGCCACGGCATGCTCGGCGGCCGACGCGTCGCTGACGTCGCAGGCGATGGCGATGCCGCCGAAGCGCTGCGCCTCGGCCCGCGCGGCGTCGACGTCGCGGTCGAGCAGCGCGACCCGGGCACCGCGCTCGGCGAGCATGCGCGCGGTGGCGGCGCCGAGCCCCGAGCCCGCCCCCGTCACCAGCGCCGCTTTGCCGTTTATTTCCATCTTGAAGATGCGGTCGCCCGGTCGCGGCGACCGCGGATCATGACAGCACCACCGCGGGCAGCTCGCTCAGCGTGCGCAGCTGCACGTCGGGCCGATCCGGGAGCCTCTCTTCGGACTGACCGAAGCGGTTGACCCACGCGACGCGAAAGCCGAAGGTCGCCGCGGCGGCGGCATCCCAGGCGTTGGAGGATTGGAAGCTCACCTGCCGGGGCGCGACGCCGAGCCTGTCGACGGCCAGCTGATAGACGCTTGGATGAGGCTTGAAGATACCGAGCTCGTCGACCGAGAGCACCGCGTCGAGGAGCGTGTCGAGCTTCGAGCTCTTGACCGCGGCGTCCAGCATCTCGGGCGAGCCGTTGGAGAGTATCGCCGTGCGCATGCCGGCGTCCTTGAGCGACGCGAGCACCTCCGGAACCTCCGGGTAGCAGTCGAGCTGCATGTACGCATTGAGAAGGTCCTCGCGCAGAGAGGGATCGGAGACGCCGTGCGCGTCGAAGGCGTAGTCGAGAGCGTCACCCGTGACCTGCCAGAACGGCACGTAACGATCCATGAGACTGCGCAGCCAGGTGTACTCGAGCTGCTTGGTGCGCCACATCGCCGACACGGCGTCGGCCTTGTCGCCGAGCCGCGCTCGGTGGTGACCGACGGCGGCGTGAACGTCGAACAGCGTGCCATACGCGTCGAACACGCAGACCTTTATGTCGTCGAATTTCACGGGATTTCCCTAGAGCTTTGCGCGGACGCGTTCGGCCAGCGCGCCGATAGCGTCCATGTCACCGGGCTTCAAGCCCCAGTTGAGCTTGAGCTCGTCGCCCTCTCGGCGCGGCAGCACGTGCATGTGAAAGTGAAGCACCGACTGCGCGGCGCCCGGACCGTTGCATTGCACCAGGTTGATGCCATCCGGACCCAGCGTCTCCTGGATCGCCGAGGCGATCTTCTTCGCCGTCAACACCGTCGCCGCGATGGCGGATTCGGAGATGGCGTGCACATCCGTCGAATGTTCCTTCGGAATCACCAGCGCGTGACCTTCGTTGGCCGGATTGATGTCCATGAAGGCGAGGGTTTCGTCGTCCTCGTGGAGCTTGAAGCACGGAATTTCACCGGCGATGATTTTGCAGAAGATACAGTCCATATCGAATCGCTTCGCGGTCGGGTTATTCTCAGACCGCTTCGCGGTCGGGTTCAACCGGGTACGTGTATGTTAGCGTTTGGCTTGCGGTCGTCCCAGGCTCGTGGGTGCGCTCGTGTAGTGTGGCGTCGCCCGTGTCTTCGATTAGCAGGACCGTGGACGAGCGGGTGCCGTAGTCGGGGGTGCTGATGAACAGGGAGGACAGGGCGCGTTCCCGTTCGAGACCGATACCGGTGTCGGGCAGGTCGGCGTCGTCCGAGGGCTGCCGATCGGCCAGCAGGTCGAACATGGCCTCCACGTCCACGTGCGCATCGTCCACCAGCTCGGCGAAAGCCGTCTTGCCGCGCACCAGCTTCGGCCAGGGGGTGTCGAGAAGGCTGTTGCTGATGCCGTAGATGCCGGGCGCGAGGGCCCGCGGTCCGGCGGCACGGTTGGAGTACCAGTGCAGGCCGTCGCCATCGGCGACCAGCAGGTTGAAGCCGTTGTACGCGCCGGCGCGCCCGGCGAGGCTGTCGAGATAGGCCTGCGGCGCGTGCCGCGCGCGAAGATACTCGCTCACCAGGTGCCCGCGGCTCGGCGCGCCGGCGCCGGCGACATCGCCGCCGCGGTAGTTGGTGAGCGCGGCGAAACGCCCGCCCCGGGAAACGCCGAGCCAGGTGCCGCCGGCCTCGAGATCCCGCCCGGCGAGCACCCCCGGCGCCTCGTCCCAGAAGCCCGCCGGCGCCGTCGCGCGCGCATAGAACTCGTCCCGATTGGCCGCCACCACCAGCCGGTAACGCGGATGCTTCCGCCACGCCACAAATATCAAGCACATAGCATTCGATTCTACCCGACCCGCCCGCACACTTCTTGACCACCCAGACGCAAATCGAAGGGTCCCCCCTCTCCCTCGATGGGAGAGGGGGACAGGGTGTAGAGAAGGAGCGGTGGANNCGTGAAACAACAAAGCGCTCTCTCCCCGAAGGGGAGAGAGCGGGGACAGGGGGTGAGGGTGTCGAGAAGGAGCGGTGGAGAGTCCACCCAACCTCAACGCTCTCCCACGAAGGGGGAGAGCCTCAAGGCAGCGTGAAACAACAAAGCGCTCTCTCCCCGAAGGGGAGAGAGCGGGGACAGGGGGTGAGGGTGTAGCGTAAGGAGCGTACGACGAAGGCGCGAGCCGAAACGCGGCTTCGAATCTCCCCCACCAGGCGCTCGATGTGACGCCGCTCAGGCGGCCTTACATGGAGCGACGATATTTTCCGCCGACCTCGAACAAGGCCTCGGTTATCTGTCCCAATGAGCAACAGCGCACCGCATCCATCAGGACCTCGAAGACATTCTCGTTGCGGATGGCGGCATCCTGCAGGCGCCTGAGCGCGGAGGGGGCGGTTTCGGCGTGGCGCGCCTGGAAATCCGCCAGTCGTTTCAGCTGGCTCGCTTTCTCCTCGTCGCTGGAGCGCGCCAGCGCGATCGTGGTCTGCTGCTCCTGAGCTTCGGGATTGAGAAACGTGTTGACGCCGATGATGGGCAGCGACCCGTCGTGCTTGCGGCTCTCGTAGTAGATGGACTCGTCCTGAATCTTGCCGCGCTGATAGCCGGTCTCCATGGCACCGAGCACACCGCCGCGGTCGGCGAGCCGCTCGAACTCCTTCAAGACCGCCTCCTCGACGAGATCGGTGAGCTCGTCGACGATGAAGGCGCCCTGATTCGGATTCTCGTTCTTCGCCAGTCCCCACTCCTTATTAATAATGAGCTGCACGGCCAGCGCCCGGCGCACGGATTCCTCCGACGGCGTGGTCACGGCTTCGTCGTAGGCATTGGTGTGCAGGCTGTTGCAGTTGTCGTAGGTGGCAATCAGCGCCTGCAGCGTGGTGCGAATGTCGTTGAAGTCCATTTCCTGGGCGTGCAGCGAGCGACCGGAGGTCTGGATGTGGTACTTCAGCTTCTGGCTGCGCGCGTTGGCGCCGTATTTGAAGCGCATGGCGGTGGCCCAGATGCGTCGCGCCACCCGGCCCATCACGGAGTACTCGGGCTCCATGCCGTTAGAGAAGAAGAACGACAGGTTCGGCGCGAAATCGTCGATGTGCATGCCGCGCGCGAGATACGCTTCGACGTAGGTGAAACCGTTAGCCAGCGTCAGTGCCAGCTGGGTGATGGGGTTGGCGCCGGCCTCGGCGATGTGGTAACCGGAGATCGAGACCGAGTAAAAGTTCCGGATGCGCTTGTCGATGAAGTACTCGACGATGTCGCCCATCACCTTCAGGCTGAACTCGGTTGAGAAGATGCAGGTGTTCTGGCCCTGATCCTCCTTGAGGATGTCCGCCTGCACCGTGCCGCGAACGTTTTCCAGAACCCATGCCTTCTGTGCCGCCGCTTCCTCGTCGCTGGGCTCCCGGCCGAGCTCCGCGCGCATGGCATCGAGCTTCTGATCGATGGCGGTGTTCAGAAACATCGCCAGGATGGTGGGCGCGGGACCGTTGATGGTCATGGATACCGAAGTGCGCGGATCGCACAGATCGAATCCGTCGTAGAGCGCCTTCATGTCCTCGAGGGTAGCGATGGAGACGCCGGAGTTTCCCACCTTGCCGTAAATGTCCGGGCGCCGGTCCGGATCGAAGCCGTACAGGGTCACGGAATCGAAGGCGGTCGACAGGCGCTTGGCCTCGGCGTGCTCAGAGAGGTACTTGAAACGTCGATTGGTGCGGAAGGCGTCGCCTTCGCCTGCGAACATGCGCGAGGGATCCTCGCCTTGACGGCGAAACTCGAACACCCCGGCCGTGTATGGAAAGCGCCCCGGGACGTTCTCCTCGAGCAACCAGCGAAGCAGATCGCCGTCGTCCTCGTAGCGTGGCAGGGCGACTTTGGGAATAGCCGTTCCCGAGAGCGTCGTATGCTTGAGCGGCGTGCGCACCTCGCGGTCGCGAACCTTGAAGACCAGCTCGTCCCCCGAGTAGCTGTCCTTGAGCGCCGGCCACGTCTCGAGAAGCTTGCGGGCGCGCGGATCCATGGCCTCGTCGCGCGCGCCGATGAGGCGTTCGAGGGCGGCGGTATCCGCGCCCTCCTGCTCGAGCATGCGTTTCGCCGCCCGCAGCTGCTGACGCTCGCGGGCGAGATGCACCTGCTCGTCGACGGTGTCGTGATAGCCGCGCACGCACTCGG
>JAABYT010000002.1:48165-53651 GCA_011775625.1 Gammaproteobacteria bacterium
CTGGAGGCCCGCCGCGAGACCACGTCGAGCCGACCGCCGGAAGGATGCGCGAAGCCCCGCTCGGCGAGCACCGCGCTCAGGCCCTGGTAGAGCGCCGTGACGCCGTCATCGTTGAAGCGCGAGGCGACGGTTCCGTAGACCGGCATGGCGTCGCTGCTCACCGAGAACGCCTCGCGATTTCGCTGCATCTGCTTGCTCACGTCGCGCAGTGCATCCTCGGCACCCTTGCGGTCGAACTTGTTGATGGCGACCAGATCGGCAAAATCCAGCATGTCGATCTTCTCGAGCTGGCTCGCGGCACCGAACTCCGGTGTCATGACGTACATGGATACGTCCACCAGCGGCACGATGGCGGCGTCGCCCTGCCCGATCCCCGACGTCTCCACCAGCACCAGATCGAATCCGGCACGGCGAACGGCGGCGATGGCGTCCTCGAGATGCGCCGGCACCTCGTTCCCGGAGACGCGGGTGGCGAGGGAGCGCATATAGATATTGGAGTGCTCGATGGCATTCATGCGGATGCGATCGCCGAGCAGCGCGCCTCCGGTCTTGCGCCGCGAGGGGTCGACCGCGAGGATGGCGATCTTCAGAGCATCGCCGTGATCGAGGCGGAAGCGGCGAACGATCTCGTCGGTGAGTGATGACTTACCTGCACCGCCGGTCCCGGTAATACCCACCACCGGCACGTCCTTGCGGTCGCCGGCTCGCAGTCGGCGGCGCTGAGCCGGACTGAGGCCGCGGTCGACGATGGCGCTCAGCAGTTTCGCCAGCGCCCGCCAGTCGCCGCCGTGCGAGGCCTCCATGGCGGCCTCCACGTCATACTCCCGGCTGGCGCGACACGCACCGAGCATGTCGTCGATCATTCCCTGCAGGCCGAGGCGCTGACCGTCGGCCGGCGAGTAGATGCGGGTGACGCCGTAGTCGTGCAGCGCGCGCATCTCCTCGGGAACGATGACGCCGCCGCCGCCGCCGAAAACCTTGATGTGTTCGCCGCCCCGCTCGCGCAGCATGTCGACCATGTAGCGGAAGTACTCCACGTGGCCACCCTGGTACGAGCTCACGGCGATGGCGTGCGCGTCCTCCTGAAGCGCCGCCGTGACCACCTCCTCCACCGAGCGGTTGTGGCCCAGGTGGATCACCTCGGCGCCGGCCGCCTGGAGGATGCGGCGCATGATGTTGATGGCGGCGTCGTGGCCGTCGAAGAGACTCGCTGCGGTGACGAAGCGGATGCGCGCCGCGGCCGCGTCCGGCCTGGCGGACGTTCCGATCTTCGCGACGGCGGCTTCAGCCATGGGGATCTCCTGCGGCAGCAACCTGAAACCCTAAGTGACGTTTACGTAAACGTCAAGAGGGGCGGACCGGAAGGGGGTTCCCACTTCATGCCAGAGTGTAGCGCCCACGGGCGCGGGGGGACTCGTCTTTACGTTTACGTAAAAGGAAGGTAGGCTGCCCGAACCGTTCCAGCCGCCGGAGAGGTCATGAGCAGCGTCCTGTACAGCATCGGCGATTTGTCGCGCGAGTTCGGCGTGACCACGCGCACCATCCGCTTCTACGAGGATCAGGGTCTGCTCAGCCCGACCCGTGACGGCCAGAACCGCATCTACGGGCCCCGCGACCGGGTGCGCCTCAAGCTCATCCTGCGCGGCAAGCGGCTGGGTTTCTCCCTCAAGGAGATCAAGAAGCTCATCGAGCTCTACGATGCCCCGGAAGGCGAAGCGGGTCAGCTGCGCCGCTTCATCGAGAAGATCCGGGCACGGCGCAGCGAGCTGCTGTCCCAGAAAGATGACATCGAGCAGGTGCTCGACGAGCTCGACAGCCTGGAGAAGCGGGCCGCCGACCTGCTCGCGGCCGGGCACGGTGGCGCATCCGCCGGGAGCGGAGATTGACGTTTACGTAAACGTTAACTAGGATTTCTGGACAAGCGTCGATGCACGATGCCGGACACAGCGAGGAGCAGGACGCAGCCGCGTTGGCGGCGCCCGACCCGGGGTTCGCGGCGCGGGTGCGGGCGAGCTTCGCGCGCCAGCGCATCATGCAGCTGCTCGGCGCCGAGCTGTCGCGAATCGAGCCCGGCCTGTGCGAGATTACGCTGCCGTTCAAGGACGCGCTCTGTCAGCAGCACGGCTTCTTCCATGGCGGCGTCGTCGGCACCATCGCCGACTCGGCCGGCGGTTATGCAGGCTTCAGCCTGATGCCGGAAGATGCCAGCGTGCTCACAGTGGAGTACAAGCTGAATCTGATCGCGCCCGCCGACGGCGACCTGCTGACGGCCCGCGGCCGGGTGGTCAAACCGGGCCGCACGCTGGTGGTGGCGCGGGCCGATGTGACGGTGCGCAAGGACGGCAGGGAAACACTCTGCGCCACCCTGCTGCAGACGCTCATGACCATGCACGGCAGGAACGACGAGGACTGACGGCAACGTGGCGATGGAATCCCGATCGTGATCGCGAACCGACTGCCCGAGCTGGATTTCGCCCTCGGTGATACCGCCGACATGCTGCGCGACTCCGTCATGCGCTTTGCCGACGACGAGATCGCCCCGCGCGCCGCCGATATCGACCGGCAAAACGAGTTTCCCCATGACCTGTGGCGCAAGATGGGCGATCTGGGGATCCTCGGCATCACCGTCGAAGAGCAGTACGGCGGCGCCGCCATGGGCTATCTCGAGCACGTGGTCGCCATGGAGGAAGTGAGCCGCGCGTCGGCATCGGTGGGCTTGAGCTACGGCGCGCACTCCAACCTGTGCGTCAACCAGATCCGCCGCAACGGCAACGACGCCCAGCGCCAGCGTTACCTGCCGCGGCTGATATCCGGCGAGCACGTGGGTGCGCTGGCCATGAGCGAGCCGGGTGCGGGCTCCGACGTGGTCGGCATGCGCCTCGCCGCGGCAAAGAAAGGCGATCGCTACATCCTGAACGGCACCAAGATGTGGATCACCAACGGCCCCGATGCCGACGTGCTGGTGGTGTACGCGAAGACCGATGCGGGGGCGGGAGCGCGCGGAATCACGGCCTTCATCGTCGAGAAGACCTTCGAGGGTTTCTCCACCGCGCAGAAGCTCGACAAGCTCGGCATGCGCGGCTCCAACACCTGCGAGCTGGTCTTCGAGGACTGCGAGGTGCCGGAGGAGAACGTGCTCGGCGAGGTCGGACGCGGCGTCAACGTGCTGATGAGCGGCCTCGACTACGAGCGCGTGGTGCTCGCCGCCGGTCCGCTCGGGATCATGCAGGCGTGCATGGACATCGTCGTGCCCTATGTCCACGAGCGCAAGCAGTTCGACCGCCCCATCGGCGAGTTCCAGCTCATGCAGGGAAAGCTCGCCGATATGTACACCACCATGAACGCCAGTAAGGCCTACGTGTATGCGGTGGCGCGCGCCTGCGATCTCGGCGGGCCGACTCGCAAGGACGCCGCCGGCGCGATTCTCTACGCAGCAGAGCGCGCCACCTGGATGGCGCTCGAGGCCATCCAGTGCCTGGGCGGTAACGGCTACATCAACGACTACGCCACCGGCCGTCTGCTGCGCGACGCCAAGCTCTACGAGATTGGCGCCGGCACCTCGGAGATCCGGCGCATGCTGATCGGCCGCGAGCTTTTCGAGGAAACCGGATGAGGAGTGAAGCCATGAGCGACCACGACCCGATCGTCATCGTTGGCGCAGCGCGTACACCGATGGGCGGCTTCCAGGGCGACTTCAACAACGTGACCGCCGCCGAGCTCGGCGCGAGAAGCATCGCCGGCGCCATCGGCGACGCGGGTATCGAAAACGCCGACGTCGAGGAAGTCATCATGGGCTGCGTTCTGCCCGCCGGCCAGGGACAGGCGCCCGCCCGGCAGGCCGCCTTCGGCGCCGGCCTCGGCGAGGAAACCGGCTGCACGACCATCAACAAGATGTGCGGGTCGGGCATGAAGGCGACCATGCTCGCCCACGATCTGCTGCGCGCCGGCAGCAACGACGTCATGGTGGCCGGCGGCATGGAGAGCATGAGCAACGCGCCGTATCTGCTCGAGAAGGCCCGCAGCGGCTATCGCATGGGTCACGGCCGCGTGCTCGATCACATGTTCATCGACGGTCTCGAGGATCCCTTCGACAAGGGCGGTCTCATGGGCACCTTCGCCGAGGACTGCGCGCAAGCCTACCAGTTCACCCGCGAGGCCCAGGACGCATTCGCGATCGCGTCGCTCACCCGCGCGCAGACCGCCATCGAAGACGGCAGCTTCGAGGGCGAGATCGTCCCGGTCACCGTGCGCAGCCGCGCAGGCGAAAGCGAGATCACCGTCGACGAGCAGCCGGGCAAGGCCAGGCTCGACAAGATTCCGCATCTCAAGCCCGCCTTCCGCGAAGGCGGCACCGTCACCGCGGCCAACTCCAGCTCCATCTCCGACGGCGCCGCGGCGCTGGTGATGATGCGCCGCTCGCAAGCCGAGCGGCGCGGTCTGCGGGTGCGCGCCGAGATACGCGCTCACGCCACCCATGCGCAGGCACCCGCGTGGTTCACCACCGCGCCCATCGGTGCGATTCGCAAGGTGCTCGAGAAGACCGGCTGGTCCGCGCCCGAGGTGGATCTGTTCGAGATCAACGAGGCGTTCGCCGTCGTCACCATGGCCGCGATGCGCGATCTGAATCTGCACCACGACAAGGTCAACATTCACGGCGGCGCATGCGCGCTCGGCCATCCGGTCGGCGCCTCCGGTGCGCGCATCCTGGTGACGCTGCTCGCGGCGCTGGAGAAGCACGATCTGCCGCGCGGCGTGGCGGCGCTGTGCATCGGCGGCGGCGAGGCGACGGCGATGGCCATCGAGAGGCCAGCGTCGTGAGCGCGACCGGCAACGCACCCATCGATTTCTACTTCGATTTCTCCTCGCCGTACGGCTATTTCGGAAGCTGCCGCATCGACGACATCGCCGGGCGCCACGGCCGGGAGGTCATCTGGCGCCCCTACCTCATGGGCGCGGCCATGAAGCTCACCGGCAGCACGCCGCTCGTCGAGCGCGACATGATCGGCGAGTACGCGCGCCGGGACTTCGCGCGCACGGCGCGCCGCTACGGCATCGCCTTCAACGATCCACCGCCGCCGTTCCCGCTGCCGAGCGTGGTCCCGTGTCGCGTCTTCTACTGGCTCGCCGATCGCGATCCGCTGCAGGCGCGTGACTTCGCGCGGCGCGTCTACGCGGCGCTTTTCGTCGACGGGCGCAATATCAGCGAGGTGGACGTGATCGTCGACCTCGCCACCATCGCAGGCGCCTCGGCGCAAGCCACGCGCGCGGCGCTCAACGATCAGGCGGTCAAGGATCGGCTGCGTCAGGAAACCGATGCCGCCATCGCGCGCGGTGTGTTCGGCTCACCGTTCTTCATCGTCGACGGCGAGCCCTTCTGGGGCAACGACCGGCTCGACGACGTGGACAGGTGGCTGCAAACCGGCGGCTGGTGATCCCCGGGAGGGCCCATGCCCATCCTCGAAACTAGCATCGACACGCGAAGCGAG
>JAABYT010000002.1:53664-54620 GCA_011775625.1 Gammaproteobacteria bacterium
CGCGGCGGCGGCGCTGCGGCGCGCGAGCGCCACGTGGCGCGGGGCAAGCTGCCGGTGCGCGAGCGCATCCGTCTGCTGCTCGACCCGGGATCGCCGTTTCTCGAGCTCTCTCAGCTCGCCGCCCACGGCGTCTACGACGACGCCGTGCCCGCGGCGGGGATCGTCACCGGCATCGGCCGGGTGGCCGGGCGCGAGTGCGTGGTCATCGCCAACGACGCCACGGTGAAGGGCGGCACCTACTACCCGATCACGGTCAAGAAGCATCTGCGCGCCCAGGCGATTGCCGAAGAGAACCGCCTGCCGTGCATCTACCTGGTGGACTCCGGCGGCGCCAACCTTCCCAATCAGGACGAGGTGTTTCCCGATCGCGAGCACTTCGGCCGCATCTTCTACAACCAGGCGAACATGTCGGCCAAGGGCATCCCGCAGATCGCCGTGGTCATGGGATCGTGCACCGCGGGCGGCGCCTACGTGCCGGCCATGTCCGACGAGAGCATCATCGTGCGCGGCGAGGGCACGATCTTTCTCGGCGGACCGCCGCTGGTGAAGGCGGCGACCGGCGAGGAGGTGAGCGCGGAGGATCTCGGCGGCGCCGACGTGCACTGCCGCACCTCCGGCGTCACCGATCACATGGCGGCGGACGATGCCGACGCGCTCGGCATCGCGCGGCGCGCGGTGCGCCATCTCGGAGCCCCCAAGGCGCCCACGCTGTCGGTGCAGACACCGCAGGCGCCACACCACGATCCGGCCGAACTCTACGGAATCATCCCGAGCGACGTGCGCGTGCCCTACGACGTTCGTGAGGTCATCGCGCGCGTGGTGGACGCATCGGATTTCGACGAGTTCAAGCATCTGTACGGCGCGACGCTGGTATGCGGCTTCGCCCGCATCCATGGCTACCCGGTGGGCATCGTCGCCAACAACGGCATTCTGTTCTCCGAGTCGGCGCTCAAAGG
>JAABYT010000002.1:54634-55383 GCA_011775625.1 Gammaproteobacteria bacterium
GGCTTCATGGTCGGAAAAAAGTACGAGTCCGGCGGCATTGCCAAGGACGGCGCCAAGATGGTCACCGCCGTCTCCTGCGCCCGGGTGCCCAAGTTCACCGTCATCATCGGCGGCAGCTTCGGCGCCGGCAACTACGGCATGTGCGGGCGCGCCTACGGCCCGCGCTTCCTGTGGATGTGGCCGAACGCGCGCATCTCGGTGATGGGCGGCGAGCAGGCGGCCAACGTGCTCGCGCAGGTGCGGAGCGACAACCTCGCGCGGCGCGGCGAAGCGTGGAGCGCAGAAGAAGAGGAATCATTCAAGCGCCCGATCCGCGAGCAGTACGAGCGCCAGGGACATCCCTATTACGCGAGCGCGCGGCTGTGGGACGACGGCATCATCGATCCTTGTGATACCCGCGACGTGCTGGGCCTGAGCATCTCGGCGTCGCTGAACGCACCCATAGAGAAGACCGACTTTGGCGTCTTCAGGATGTAGCGCATGAGCAGCAACGAGCCTGTCCTGACCGAGATCGACCCGCGCGGCGTAGCGTCGCTGATTCTCAATCGCCCCGAGGTGCACAACGCCTTCGACGACGTGCTCATTGCACGGCTTACCGACGCGCTGACAGCGCTTGCCGGCAACGACGACGTGCGCGTGGTCAAGCTCGTCGGCCGCGGCAAGAGCTTCTCGGCGGGCGCGGACCTGAACTGGATGCGGCGCATGGCCGGCTACTCGCGGGAGCAGAACCTCGAGGACGCGCGCGGGGT
>JAABYT010000002.1:55432-55572 GCA_011775625.1 Gammaproteobacteria bacterium
CACACGCTCGCGACCTTCCCGCGCCCCACCGTGGCCGTCGTGCATGGCCACGCGTTCGGCGGCGGCGTCGGGCTGATTGCCTGCTGCGACATCGCGGTGGCCGGCGAGCACGCGCGCTTCTCGCTCTCCGAGGTCAAGCT
>JAABYT010000002.1:55625-56897 GCA_011775625.1 Gammaproteobacteria bacterium
CGGCGCCTGTTCCTGAGCGCCGAGCGCTTCGACGCGGACACCGCCATGCGGCTCGGTCTCGTTCACGAGGTGAGCCCGGCCGACGGCCTGGAGGACACGGTCGAGGCGCTGATCGGGCAGCTGCTCGAGAATGGCCCGCACGCCATGGCGGCGGCAAAACGCCTGGTCAATGCCGTCGCCAAGCGCCCCATCGACGAGGCCGTTCTCGCCGACGTGGCCGAGCGCATCGCCGAGCAGCGCGCCTCCCAGGAGGGCCGCGAGGGCGTGGCCGCGTTCCTGGAGAAACGCCGCCCCGACTGGATCCCTGATTGAGCGCCCGCTTTCGTAAGATTCTGATCGCCAATCGCGGCGAGATCGCCTGCCGCATCATGCGCACGCTCGAGCGTCTCGGTATCGGCAGCGTGGCCGTGTACTCGGACGCGGACCGGGAGGCGCTGCACGTGGCGCTCGCCGATGACGCCGTTCGCATCGGCCCGCCGCCGGCCGCCGAGAGCTATCTCGACGCGGCGACCATTGTCGAAGCCTGTCGCGCGAGCGGCGCCGACGCGGTGCACCCGGGCTACGGATTTCTGGCCGAGGACGCCGGCTTCGCCGAGGCCTGCGAGGGGGCCGGCGTGTGCTTCATCGGCCCGCCGCCCGCCGCGCTTCGTCTCATGGGCAGCAAGGACGCCGCGCTCGATCGCGCGGCCGGCGTCGGTGTGCCCGTGCTGCCCGGCTATCGCGGCGCGGACCAATCGGACGCGGCATTCGCCCGGGCAGCCGACGAGATCGGTTTTCCAGTGCTGATCAAGCCCGTCGCCGGTGGCGGCGGCAAGGGCATGCGCGTGGTCGATTCGGCGGGCGCTTTGCAGACGGCGCTCGCCTCCTCGCGCCGCGAGGCGCGCGCCTCCTTCGGCGACGATCGCCTGCTGCTCGAGACATACCTGCCGCGGCCCCGCCACGTGGAGCTGCAGGTTTTCGCCGACGCCCACGGCAACGTCGCGAGCCTCTTCGATCGTGACTGCTCGATCCAGCGCCGCCATCAGAAAATCGTCGAGGAGGCGCCGGCACCGGGGCTGGCGAAGAAGGTTCGCGAGGCGATGGCCGAGACGGCCGTTGCCCTGACCCGCGCCATCGATTACCGGGGCGCCGGCACGGTGGAGTTTCTCGTCGACGCATCGAGCCCGGAGCAGTTCTTTTTCATGGAGATGAACACGCGCCTTCAGGTCGAGCACCCGGTCACCGAGCTGATCCTGGATCTCGACCTGGTGGAGTGGCAGATACGCGTCGCCC
>JAABYT010000002.1:56923-57150 GCA_011775625.1 Gammaproteobacteria bacterium
GCCACGGGCAGGCTGCGGCGCTTCCGCCTGCCGACGCCCGACAGCCGGCTGCGCGTCGACACCGGCGTGCGCGAGGGTGATTCGGTGGGGATTCACTACGACCCGATGATCGCCAAGCTCGTCGTGCACGGGGAGGATCGCGCCGACGCCGTGCAACGCCTGCAGATGGCGCTCGACGCCTGCCGCATCGCCGGTCTGCCGACCAACCTCGGACTGCTCAAGCGCGT
>JAABYT010000002.1:57220-57433 GCA_011775625.1 Gammaproteobacteria bacterium
CGCTGGGCGCTGCAACGGATGACGGCGACGAGACCATCGCCACGGCCATCGCCTGCCTGTACCTGCTGCTCGAGCAGGCCGAGGCGGCAAGGCGCAGCGGCAGCGCGAGCCTGGATCCGCATTCACCCTGGCACGGCCTGCGCGGCTGGCGGCTCAACGCCCGCGGCGACGACGTGCTCGTCATGCGCGTCGGCGCGCGCGACGCTCGCGTCG
>JAABYT010000002.1:57623-59372 GCA_011775625.1 Gammaproteobacteria bacterium
CAGGCTTTGATGGTCATCGAAGCCATGAAGATGGAGCACACCATCCACGCACCCGCCGATGGCACCGTGACCGCAGTCGCATTCGAAGAGGGCGATCTGGTCGAGGAAGGTGTGGATCTGCTGGTCATCGATCCGTGCGAGAGCGAGCCGTGAGCATCACGATGTTGACCGTCCTCGGTGCTGCGATGCCCGCCAAGCTGAGATTGGCCGCGATGGCTAATTACGGATAGAGGAACTTCGACCTCGAGGGCCAGCGTCCTCAGGCCCGGAAGTGTTAAAAGGAAGGAAACCTGCAACACTCGGCGCTACTTCGCCGATGTGGTGCTGTACACGGACAGTAGCAGCGGCAAGCTGAGCCGCTTCTTCTCGAGCCGCAAGATTGTGAAATACGCTCTCACCCCCGCTCAGAGGTTAGCCGGGCAAGCCCCGGTTCCCCAGGCCAGCCTGATATCGAGCCACCTGCACTCGTTGAGTATTGATCCGACACCCCGCCCTGATTCAGAGGATTAGGGCGGGCACCGGGGTCTCCGGTAGATTGTTAGTCGCCAGACAAACCATCTACCTAGGAGAACACCCGATGACCGCGACTACAGAGAGTACCAAGCGCAAGCTGTCTTTGCTGCAACTGGCCGAAGAGCTCGGCAACGTCTCCAAGGCCTGCAAAATCATGGGCTATCACCGCGACACCTTCTACGAGGTCCGCCGAGCCTTCCAGGTCGGCGGCGTGGGCGCCCTGGTCGAGCAGCGCCGCGGGCCGAAAAATGCCCATCCCAACCGGGTCGCGCCCGAGGTCGAGGAGCAGGTCCTCGCGCTGTCACTGGAGTTCCCGACCTACGGGGCCCAGCGCATCGCCAACGAGCTGCGCCTGCGTGAGGTCAACGTCAGCCCCTCCGGGGTGCGCGGTGTGTGGCTGCGCCACGACCTCGAGACCCGCTACAAGCGCTTGATGCGCCTGGAAGCCCATGCCCAAGACGACACCGTCGTCCTCACCGAGAAGCAGATGGAGCTCCTCGAGCGCCATTCCTGCGAGTTCCGCATGCGCCACGTCGAATCCAACGCCCCTGGCGAGCTGCTCAATCAGGACACCTTCTACTGGGGAACCCTCAAGGGCGTCGGCAAGGTCTATGTGCAAGTCGTCGTCGATGTCTTCTGCTCGCTCGCCTTCGCCAAGGTGTATACCTCGAAAATGCCGGTGACATCGGCGGACCTGCTCTACGACCGTGTCCTGCCCTTCTACGACGCGCTCGGCGTGCCGGTGAAGGCCGTTCTCACCGACAATGGGAGGGAATACTGCGGTCGGCCCGATAACCACCCCTACGAGCTGTTCCTGCAGCTCGAGGACATCGAGCATCGCACCACCAAGGTCAGGAGTCCCCGAACCAATGGCTTCGTCGAGCGCATGAATCGCACGCTCCTCGATGAGTGCTTCCGCATCGCCGGGCGCACCACCTGGTACATCACACCCGAGGAGATCCAGCGCGACCTGGACAAGTTCCTGGCGTTCTACAATCTCAAAAGGAGCCATCAGGGATACCGCCTGAAGGGCCGCACGCCTGCCCAGGCATTGCGTGAAGCCCTCGGCCGAAAGAAACTTCCACCCATCGTCCCCAAGGAGGACACTCAGCCGGAGAAAGCGGCGGCGTAATCAGCTATCGGAGACCCCGACTGTCGGGCAATTACCAAACTTGTACAAGCCACCGTCCCCAAGTGATATGCTTTGAAGTCACACCGATTCAAGAGTGAATTCTG
>JAABYT010000056.1:0-929 GCA_011775625.1 Gammaproteobacteria bacterium
CCGCCCGCGCCGTCGATGTTTCCGGCCGCGGTCGTGAGACGCACCCGGCCTCCGACCACAGCGGTCCCGGCGATATCAATGCCCTGGGCGTTGTCGATCTGCAGATCGCCCGTCACATCGGTTTCGTCGACAGCGAGTCGGGCGCCGTTCTGCACGGCGAGGCTGCCGCCGGCTTCGGCCGAAAGCCGCGCGATGGCGTTACCCGCGGCAGCCAGCGTCGTGTCGCCGACCGATTCGCTGCGCACGCTGGCACTGGCAATACGACCCGCCAGCTGCTCGATGGCCGCACCCGAGATCAGCGTCAGCGCACCCGCTCCACTCTCGACAGCACCGCCGAGGCGAATCGCATCCGCCGCACGCAGCACGACGTCGCCACCGGCAGAACGCAGCCCACCGGCACCCACGTTGACCTCGGCAACACTTGCGGGATCGCGCTCGCGGGCCTCGAGCGTCACAGCACCCGCGTTGCTCGAGACGCCCGCGTCGCCCGTGTCGATGGCGCCGTCGTCGACCGTCAACGTCAGCGCCCCACCCCGCGCCTGATTGCGAAAACGCCCGGCGAGCACCACGTCGCCCGCGTTGACGACCCGCACGTCGCCCGACGTGGTGTTGTCCACCGACAGCGTCGCCACCTGTGTCTCGAGCGCCGTGCCGCCGCCGATGCCGGTGGCCGCTTCGACATTCAGCCCACCGGCCTCGATGCGTCCGCCCGCTCCGTCGATGCCGCCGGCAGCGCTCACCAGGCGCACTCGACCACCGGCCACCACCCGATCGGCCACACCCACCGCCTGCGCGTTCTCGATATCCAGATCGCCGGTCACATCCGAGGCACCGAGCGTCAGTGCCACGCCGTTGACGAGACTCACGTCGCCGCCCGAAACGGCCGCGAAACGACCGATGGCGTTACCCGCGGCAGCCAGCGTCGTGTC
>JAABYT010000056.1:1010-4426 GCA_011775625.1 Gammaproteobacteria bacterium
TCAGCGTCAGCGAACCGGCACCGGTGTCGACATCGGCGTCAACAGTCAAATTGCCCGCCGCCATCAAGCTGGCACCATCGGCAGCGTCGATGCCGCTGCCCTCGACGTGCAGCGCATCGAGCCCGTTGATGCGTACAGCACCCGCCGCGGATGCCGCCTCGAGCGACGAGACACCATCCGACCCTGCCGCGACATCCAGCATGCCCGCGTTGCCGATGCCATTTCTCGCCACCAGAGTCACCCGACCGTCGGTGGTGATCTCTGCGCTCACCTGGACCGTGTCGTCGGGAACCGCCTCGTTGATCGCGCCTGCGGAATCGAGACGCACGCTGCCATCCGCAAACTGTATACCGGCGCCGCCTCCGACACGTATGCCTTCATCGTCACGCGTCGTGACGGTCAAATCGAGGCGCGTTGCGCTGGTGATCTCGCGAATAACCAGATCGTCGCCGAACGCACCCTGCTCGAACGCAAAGGTCTGGTCGTCGAAGTTCCCGACGACGTACTGGCCGGCCTCGTCCGGCTCCAGGCTGAGCGTCAGACTCGACAGCGGAGCCCCCGCGCCGCCCAGGCCGTCGGAGCCGGAGAGGAAAATGTTCCCCTCTCCCACGTCCACGATCAGATCGGTCACGCCGGCCATCTCGATGTGCGCGTCGGCGCTGCCGATGTCGTCGGACGCCTGCAGTGAGACGGTGCCGGTGCTGAGGATCTCGTTGACCGTGTCGCTCACGTCGGTGAGATTGACGGCGACGATGCTGCCCCCGGAGCCGAGGGACAACAGCCCCACGCCTGTCTCGATGGCGCTCTCACCGAGCACGATGTTGGCCGCACCGCTGGACACGAGCGAAACCGTACCAGCGCCGCTGTTGGCGACCGTCGCCACCCCGGGGAAGCCATTCCCGATGGTAATGCCCGAGGCATCTATGGTGAGGGCGGTGCCGTCGCCGCCGGCGACGACGCGTCCACCACTCTCCACAGTGATCGAGCCGTTGGCTTCAAGATCGACGTTGGCTCCCGACACGGTTCCGAAGACGATCACCGACGAGTTCGGGCCACTGCCGGCCGAGATTTGAATGTCGCTCTCGGAGTTCAGATTCGGCAGGCGTATCTCCGATTGGCGATTGCCCCCGACGCCGGACCGCACGCTGATGGTGCCGCTGCCCGAGGTGACGATTTTCAATCCCGCGCCTTCCGTGCTCGTCGTCAAATCGATGAGATTCTCTGCATTAATGTCACCGATGTTACGGGTCTCGATGACGAGACTGCTGTCCTGCGCGAGCACCAATTCGCCGTCATTGAACTCGCCGGCGGTGGAGACCTTTCGCCCGGCCTGCAGGGTGATGTCCGAAAGCGCGCTCTGCGCTTCGATCTCGGTTTGGTAGACGACGCTCGGGGTGGGCTCGAAAAAAATTACCTCTCCGGGTCCGCTCGCGCCGCTGCTGCCCTGCAGGCTAGTGGGCGAATCGTCATCGTCGTCGCCGTCCCCCGAGCCCCCAGTGATAACCAGCTCCTCGGGATCGATCAGCAGCGTTCCACGGCTGCCGGCGGCGGCACGGAGATCGGCGCTGCCGCGGAAAGTGAGAGAGGCCTTGCCGGAGACCTCCGCGAAGCCGCCGTCGCCGCCGGCGGGACCACCACGGGCAGCGATGCGCCCGAGAAAATCCGTGCGCTCGTCGGACCAGACGATGATGCGGCCGCCGTCGCCGGTGCCGATGGCATCGGCGCGGATATTTGCCTCGGCGTCGACCCTCGTCAGCCGCGCATTGGCGATGGCCGGGTTGGCACCCTGATGGTCACCACCCAACAGCACCGTGCCGCCGCCCAGATCTCCGGACACGTCGATGCGCGCGGCGTTGCGCATCACCACCGAGTCGCCGAGCACCTGCACCGAGCCGCCGCGGCCTTCGGATGCAAGCGCCGTGGTCTCGCTACCGGTGTCGAGCAGCGTGAGTCCGCTGCTCTCGATGCTCACCTGGCCGCCCCCGCCCCGCGCCGCGTCCGCGTGAACCCGACCTGCCTGCACGACTCCCGCGTTGCCCTGCAGCGTCACCGAGCCGGCCTCACCGTCTGCCAACGCCGACACGTCGATGGTGCCGGTGTTCGAGAGGCTGCCACCGATCGCCGAAAGTCGCACCGTACCCGCGCTGCGATCGATGCCGACGGCGCGGATGACGCCCTCGTTGTTGATCGCCCGGTCGAAGATGCCGCGGGCAACGGCGGCGCTCAAAAGCACCTGGCCACCGTCGGCGCGTATCTCGCCGCTGTTGGCAACCGCACTTCCGTCGCCGCTCACGTCCCGCAGCAGCGCGCCGTCGACCTGGAAGCGGATCAGGCCGTCGCCGTCGAAATCCACCAGCGCCTCACGACCGGCGCCCAGTGCGACATGACCGAGATCGGCGACGATGACGCCCTCGTTGCGCACTGCGCCACCGAGCAGGGTGACGCCACCGCCGGTGGCGGCACTGATGAGGCCGCGATTGGCGACAAGACCCGGCTCGGCTCCCTCGGGCGCAGCGAAACGGTAGTGGCCGCTCATGAAGTCGTCGACCTGGATATCCAGGCTCGAAGCCACCAGCGCGCCCACCTCGACCCGCGCGCCGGGACCGAATACGACGCCGTTGGGATTCATTATGAAGATGCGACCGTTGGCCTGGAGACGACCGTGGATCTCGCTCGGCAGCTCATCGAAGACGCGGTTGAGGGCCGCCGCCGAGGACGAAGGCTGCTGGAACTGGACGCGCTCGTGGGCGGCCACGTTGAAGCTTGTCCAGTCGAGGGTCAATGCCTGGGATTGCTGCTTGATGAGCGTGGTGCTGGCGTCGGGGCGCTGAACGCTGCCGCTGCCTGCCACCACCTGCCCGCCGCTGGGGCCGGCGGGGACCGTGCAGGGAATCGCCACCAGCAACAGCAATACGCCGACGACACCGACGCGCGCGACGGGCGTCCGCGGCAGCCGCCCGCGGCGGGCGTGTGGCATCGGTCTGTTCAACATTCGGCGTACCCTGGGGCGCGGGGGTGCCCCCGACACCCCTCGCCACGCCATTGCTGACGGGGCGCACACGCCCCTCCCTCCTCCACCGGCAGCGGGCGCGCAGTTACCCCATCGTGATCAGATTGGCAACTGCACTAAGTAACCCGCGGGAGCCGCCCGGGACTGTGAGCGCCGTCACAGAACCGCGGTCCCGGACCCCTCAGAACTGATAGGTAAGCTCGAACCACCAGCGGTCCTCGTCGCCGTCGCTGGCGTTGACCGAACCGGCGAACGGCCGCGCGTATTGAACCCGCCCCTGCAGCGTGCCCGGGATTCCGAATCCTATGCCGGCGCCGTAGCCGTAGAAGGTGGCGGTGGCGCGCTCGCTGGCGAGCGCGTCGTTGAGGTGCCCGTAGGCGAAATCGGTGAAGAACGACACGCGCAA
>JAABYT010000056.1:4510-5606 GCA_011775625.1 Gammaproteobacteria bacterium
GCAATCGTCTGCAAGCGCGAATAGCTGCCGTAAGCCTTGAAGAAGTTGTTGGTGGCACACGCACCGCTTGCGCCGGTACGGCCCGGACACCTCCCCGTTGTGGCGACGATGTCGGCGGCCTTGCCATCACCGACGCCTCCCAACAGATCGCCGAGACCGAAGGTGAATCCCAGCGCGCCCAGATTGAGTCCACGGGCACGGCTGTCGATGCTGTCGAAATCGAACTCGACCTCGAGCACCGAAAGATCGTCCTCGGAAATGGGACCGGTGGCATCGCTGGTGACGGCGTTGCTGCGCCGCCACGAGACGATCGTGGAAACGTTGCGCTGACGCGACCGAATCAGCGAGTGACGCCCGTACAGGCGGAAGATTTCCGATTCGCCAGACAGTCCGAACGCGGCCAGGTCGGCGCCCACGTCGAAGGGGTTACGCTGAGCGCTGATACCGATGGTGGTCCCCGGCGGACCGATGGGGCGCTCGTACTCGAGCTGCCAGTAGCGGCCGTTGGTGGGATCGAACTGTCGCAGAATGGCGCCATAGATGCGATCGCCGACACCCGTAGGGTTGTTCCACTGCAGATCGGCGAACACCCGATACTCTCCGGTAAAACGCGTGCCGTAATTATCCCCGCGCAAGCTGCCCTGCCAGGTGCGCTCGTCCTGAACGCGGACGACCAGATCCGTCTCGCCGACCTCGGTGCCCGGCTGAAAGACCCCGAATACGCTGACGCCGGGTAGATCGCTCGCGTGCAGGATGGCCGTTTCGATGCTGTTGGCCGAGACCGGCGCATCGATGAGATCAGAAAACGGCGCGGCGAGAACCGCCTCGCGGTACATCTCGTTGCCCTGGATCACGACCGCACCGAGCCGACCTTCGAACACTTCGATGGTGACCACGCCGTCCTTCACTTCCTGAGCGGGAACGAAGGCCTGGGCGAGAATGAAGCCGGCGCTGCGATAACGCTCGGTGACCGCCGCAGCCACCTCCTGAATCTGGCCGATGGTCATACCGGCACGACGCCGGAAACGCTGGTCCCGCAGTCCCTCGACGAGTTTGCGGACCTCGGCCAGCTTTGCATCCGGGTTCTCGGCATCCA